>FR880840.1:37917-73205 GCA_000434615.1 Clostridium sp. CAG:510 | reverse complement strand
GGGCAGGCAACAGCATCCCTGCCGTAAAACGCAGCGCCGTCTTTATTCTGTTTTTCCTGCGTTTCACCTGTTGTGCCAAACTCTTTCCCCTTTCATTCATCCTCTATTGCCAGCTGGTACAGACATGCCGGATTTTGCCGGAAATAGTAGCATACAAAATTTTTATCTTCATAATACGTTTTCAATTCACCCGGATAAAGCTTTTCAAATGAATCGCACCATTTCTGCAGACGGGATTCCACCACGGTACGGGACAGCAGATCCGAATACGCCGCGGAAGAAATCGGGAACGCGTAAAACGGCGGTTCCGCCAGCTCAGGAGAAATCGTTGCCGTGATAATAGCCGGGCACTGGCTTACATTACTTTCGTACAGAGCCGGATATTTTTCCGCCGCCAGCCAGGACGGACCTCCGAAGAAATGGCTCTGGGCATAGCCCAGCGGATGCTTCTCCACAAATAAGAAGACATATTCCGTAGGGATGGTGTAATCGTCCTTAGTACATTCGTTCACAAAATTGACCGCCTCTTCGTGCAGACCGTACTGAATAACCTGATACAGTTCATCTACCGGCGACACAATGGTATAACTGTTGTGCGGCAGGGTTTCCGTAATCCGGTAGGTACTCATGACCGCTCCGTTAAAGCGTGTCAGCTCATAATATAAATAGCCGTGGAAGGTTCCCGTCATGTTGGTAAATACATAAACCGCACCGGTAAAAAGAAGCGCCGCCGTTTTCATAACCGCCCCGGAAAGGAGTACCGCCAGCAGGGTAAAGGCTGCATCCACCGGAATCATGCACATGGCAGTCAGAAGCAGTTGTATGGAGGAGCAGAGTCTGGCTCCCGCAATCAGTGCGGGCAGACCCAGCGCTTCCGCACAGTACATGCCAATGAAAATAACCGTAGAAAGTGTCAGGGACAGATAATGGTCAAACATTCCCGCCTGTATGCCCTTTCTGTGGAAAACAAACCGCAGTAGCATGGCTAATATACGGCAGAATACAAAAAACGCCAGTGCCAGCGCCGTCATTTTTAGGAAGCCGTCCGCCCGCTGTTCCTTATACAGGGTCACGTAGCCCGCCCGGTACAGGGCGTCTGCCTCTTTCAAAAAAAATGCTTTCAGCCGGGTAAGCAATGGCTCCTTGGGCGGCTGGGGTGTTTTCCCGCCGGCGGTGCTGTTCTCTCCGTCTGCATTGCCGGTGCCGCTGTTTTCTCCGTCCGCTCCTGATGTGACGGTTGCGTCGCTGCCGTTATTCTCTCCGTCAGCTCCCCGGTTGCCGTTCGCATCGGTACCGGATCCGCCGCCTGCATTGCTGCCGTTGCCGCCATTTTCCAGACCGCCGCTGCCCTGTCCGTCTGCGCTGCCTGCGGCATCGGTTTCCCCGTCCGGCGCCATATAACCGGAGGCGGCGCCCTCCACGCCGTTGATAACGTTCATCGCCCAGTTAATGGAGCCCTGGAACGGAATACCGGAAGCCAGTGCCCCCGCCATGGGAACCACCGCTATCAGCACGCCCACAAGTACAGCGCCCACAAGGGATACAAAACGGGTGGACTTGAAAATCCTTGAAAACAGAACCGGTACAAATGCCACGCACAGGAAAAAAGCCATAATGGTAGGGTAGAAATGCACCGCCAGCGTCACGGCAATGGCAAGCATAAATACCAGTAAATTTTCGTTATAGTAAGCCTTTTTCAGAAACTGCAGTTTTTTACCCCATTTATTCTGCGGCAGTCTGATTTCCTCTTTGGGCGTATTCAGATACCGTATCAGGAAAGCCGGACATAAGAACATGGCATACATACCGAATTCCTGCGGAATGGTCCACTGCAGACGGGACATGCCGAACACACTGTCAATGCACACCACATCCAGCGTCAGAAACAATGCCAGTGCAAAATGAGGAGTAAAGCGGAACCGGAAAATCTCTTTCAGAAACAGGTATGCCGAAAGCAGAAAAACCATCACATGAATGCCCTGAGTAAACAGCATACAGCTGTAAATACGGATACCAAACAATGTATGCATGGCGTAGATAAAGCAGTGCATCCCCTCCGGGTACACGCCGTCCGAGAAAATCTGCCCCTGCGTCAGGGCATAAATCCACTGGTTGTGGGGATAAATATCGCCGAAACCATAGGAATAATCCTGAAAAGCGCCGTAGCTGAAGTACATGCAGCCGAACGCCAGCAGCACAAAAAGAAGTCCGTATTCCACAAAATGCCCCTTTATCCGCTGAAAGCCTCTTTTTAAGATACCGGCACTTTTTCTCTGCAGCCATTTTCCGCATTTTAACAAAAACTGCCGGATACCGAAGGTGCCGTTCAGCACACGCAGAAGCATGGGAAGGTCTGCATTCCCGGACATAATTTTTGTTACAATAAAATATACAAGGGGACCGTAAAACAAAATCCGCACCACCCAGGGATTTAAGAAATGTATGAGTCCTAAAAGAAGCACCACCGTATTGATGCCAAGCACCGATGCGGTCGTACAGAAGCCGAAGCGGAAGGTCAGGGATTTCCCCTTCAAAAACCTTCTGCACAGAAAAGAAGGATACACAATCATCAGGACAAAATAGGCGCCCAGTACTTTTGTAAATTCCAGTCCCCAGTATAACGCTGTCATGATGTTTCCTCCTTTCCTTAAAATTCTTATTTAATATAGCCCAGATAAACGCTCTCGCCCATCATCTTATTGGCAGGATAAATCACCCTGCCGTCCTGCTTTCTGCGGATGGTCAGGTAAAATGCATAATTGGTGCCTGCGTTTCCGAACAGTCCGACCACAGCCGTATAGCTTTCCTTCTTTCCGGCATCCAGAAGCCGCAAATCGCAGCTTATTTTCTTGCTGCCCTTTTCTCCGCTTCCGGTCAGCCAGCTTAAGTAGACCTCCGCCTCCCGGTACAGATTGGCAAAGCCCACATTTTCGATGTCAACCGTCACTTCGCAGGCTCTTTCGCCCTCGGATTTGCCCAGAAATGAAATTTTCACATCCCGGATTAAAAAGCGGTAACCCAGATGCGCTCCGATATAATCATACAGGTTAATGCCCATCCAGGGGCCCCTGCCGTTGTAGTTGTGCCTTGCCCAGTTGTCCAGCACATTCCTGTCGTACATACTGTTTAAGTAGGTAACATGCAGTCTGCGAAGCTCCGCTAAAAGTCTTTCCTGGGAGATGCTGTCTATGTAGCCCTCTCCGTAAATGGCTTCCCCGCCGACCGGCGCCTCCCTGCCTATCTTTTCGATAAAGCCAAGCTCTTTGTCACGGCTCCATGCACTTTCCCAGTCCATGTCTCCGGCGGTATTGCCGGCATAGGTGCCGTAGTCCGTTTCAGACCCCAGAATGGCATCGTCAAACAGTCCAAACGGCCGCACCGTTCCGTGAATATCCTGAAAATTACCCCGGCTGAACAGCGCCGCTTCCGTATAAATACACCTTATCTGGGACGGCTTTCTCACGGAGAAAAACGTATCCTCCCGGATGCCGGAGGTTAAAATGGCGGTCATCTCCCGCAGCTTATCTTTTTCCAGAAAGCGGGAAGAATGCATCTCGCCCCAGTTACCGGTCAGCACACCCTGAAAAATAAAAATGCGGCTGTCAAACTCGGCAATCAGCTCCCGCACCTTAAGCATATGGTTCTTGACCTGCGCAAACAGGGACGGCTCCCTCTCCAGTGCCTTGCCCTCATGGTCATAGGCAATGCGCAGGATGATTTCTTTGTCCATCGCCACAAAAAAGGACAGCACGCCCCGCATATACTGCATGGCGGCATCATCCAGATCCCTGTCCCGGTAGCAGCCGATGTCAAACATTATAAGCGCCAGACTGTCATCCGCACTGATGCTTTCCTGAAGCACCTGTAAATCCACTCCTTGGTCAAGCGAAAACGTATATAAACGATACCAGCCCCTGTCCGGATTGCCCGGCAGATTAGTCTGTTCTGTCAAATCCCCCTTCTGAAAATTTCGATTAAACAATTTCATCCTTTATTGCCTCCAAATCTACCCGAAGCCATTTGATTCTGATAAATACCGCCAGCATGGAAAAGGTCATGCGGAACATATAAGCCACCGGTTTTAAGCCGGAATGCATACTTTTTCCCGTGGTTCTCACATGCATAAGCGCCGGAACTTCTTCAATGCGGAAACCTAAAAGAAGCATCTGTAAAATCATATTGGCGTCCGGGTATCTGTCATCAAAATGACGGTAGCCCGCATAATAGGAAAAGGCCTTCCTGCCAAGTCCCTGCAGCCCTGTGGTCGGGTCCGTAATCCTTCTGCCCGTTCCCAGCCGTATAAAAAAGCGGAAAACAGCCCATGCCATCCGTTTTAAGACACCCGCCGGATACTTTGGCGCTCCTTTTATAAAACGGGAACCCAGTACAATGTCCGGGCAGTGGCCATCCGCATCCTTAGTTGTCAGTTTTTCATAAATCGCCGGAATATTGGAAGGGTCATGCTGCCCGTCCGCATCCATCTGTATCACATAACGGTAGCCATGGTTTAAGGCATACTTATAACCGAGCTGCAATCCGTTTCCGTAGCCTAAGTTGTAAATATGCGTCACAACAGGTACCTGTCTTTTTTTTACCTCCCGCTCCGTCCCGTCGACGGAAGCATCGTTCATGACTAATATATCCGCCATTTCGGAAACCGGCGGCTTCTGCAGTGCATCCAAAAGCTTTCCTATGGTTTTTTCCTCATTATAAGCCGGAATAATTATTAAAAGTTCCTTTTTCATATCAAAAATCATCCTTTCAGCATGGAAAGTAATTTTTGTATCTCCTCTGCGGCGTCCGCATTTTTTTTAGCTGCGGCAGCTCCTAATTTTCCGCGCAGTGCCTCATCTTCCAAAAGAAGCATGATGTTTTCCGCCAGGCTATCCGGGGTAAGACCGCACATCAGACCGTCCTTGCCATGGCACACCTGTTCACGGTTGCCACTGCAGTCCGACACCACCATGGGCTTCCCTAAAATCTGCGCCTCCTGTATGGCAATGCTTTTTCCCTCAAACCGGCTGGCATGCACATAAATGTCTGCCTGCTTCATAAACGGATAGGGATTGTTTACGGCGCCATACAGGATAAAATCCTCCGTCAGCCCCAGGGCATCTATCTGTTCCTGTAGTTTTTTGCGCTGGTCGCCTTCTCCCAGGACATACCATCTTACGTTTTTTCCCGCATCCTTCAGCCGCTTCATGGCATCCACGGAAACCTCAAACGCCTTCTGTGCGGTAAGCCTGCCCACGGAAAGCAGCCGCATGCCGGTAAAGCCGTCGGTAAAGCCCTCTCCTTCTTCGGCACGTCTTACAATCTCCTCTTTATTTAAGATATTGTGGAATACCTCCGTTTTATCCGGCAGCTCCGGGTAAGCTTTTAAGAACGCCTCCCGCACTTCGTCCGATACAGTAAATATTTTATCAAATGCAAGATAACAGTCCTTATCCAGGGCTCTTGTGTAACCTGCCTTTTCATAGTCCACATGGATAAAAGCCGCTTTCTTTGCCGCCTTTACATGGTCCGCCACAAAATAAGCCGCTCCGCCCTCCAGATAGGACACCACCAGATCGTATTCCTCCGGCAATACCATACCACCGTCGGAAAGAACGCGCCACAACAATTTATCGGGAAGAAGCCTCTTTTTGCCCAGCATGGCGCAGGTATTTTTTACCAGATAAGGAAACAGCTTAACTACCGTTGCTCTGGTAAACATAGCCTTCAAAACCGTTTTTTTCAGGTATTTCCGTCCCTTAGCCGTCAGCACCGACTCTTCCCTGTATTTCTTATTTAAGAGCCGCACATCCGCCGGCAGCCGGGACGCCATTTCTCCCTGACCCGTAAGCACATAAAGGGAAATCTCATACCGGGCTTCCCCCTTCTCCCTTGCCAGTGTCTGCAGCAGGGAAAGAAGCGCCGTCTCGGCGCCCGCCTGCCCTAAGGTATTGATAACAAACAGAATTCTATACACCGTTATGATCATGTGCCCTTTCCTCCTGCAGTCTGCCCACTTCTTCTTTTAGTAAAGAAACCTGTATCGCCAGCTCGTTGTTCCGACGCATCAGCTCAGAAACCCGGCAACTTATGAAATAAGCGCCGTACAGAAGGCAGAAGCCAATCAAAAGAAGTAGCACCATGCCCGTATAGCTGATGTACTGGTTCCAGCCCGCCGGGCGCAGTAGACAGCCGGCTAAAATAATGCCGATGGCAACCAGTCCCCAGGTCAGGCAGAAGGGCTCCGTCATCCGCCGCTTTGCCAGGGAAGATATGGTTCTTACAAGCAGGTAGA
This sequence comes from Clostridium sp. CAG:510, assembly GCA_000434615.1. Classification (GTDB taxonomy): domain Bacteria; phylum Bacillota; class Clostridia; order Lachnospirales; family Lachnospiraceae; genus Acetatifactor. The sequence continues at coordinate 66,916 of FR880840.1, read as the reverse complement.
CTCCTGTTATAATCATGATAATCTGAAGCATTAAACCCGGTTCCATTACCGACTCCTCTCCGCAGCCTTGTTTTCATAAACACAGTTGGAAGGACATTTGCCTTCTCCCTTTTTCAACAGACTGCCTTTGCAGAAAATGTGTATATCCATATTTTTTTCCATGGTGCGCAGACGGTCATACGCCACACAGAAACCCGTCAGAGCGCCTGCCACCAGCCCCATTCCGTACCAGATGACAGGCAGAGTGGAAGAAAACAGACTGCCTAACAGTGTAACCACGGTAAAGCTTGCAGCCGTAAGCACTGCCCCCACAAGGTCATTGAAGTAGTACAGGAAAATAATGGCGGCATACATAATAAACAGAATAAAATATCCGGCTGCCAGACAGGGGTATATCTGCATGATTAACCCGCCCAGACCAAGCTGCGGCAGAAAGACCGTGCATAGGAAAAATACCACTACCGACACGATAAACTGGATGCGCACCAGATTCAGAAGTTCATCGGAGAGCTGTTCAAACATCCTCTGCTTCGCTATGCGGATATCCATGCCCCTGCCGCCGATAACCGCCTCGGAATATTTTTTATAACGGTCATGAAAATACATTTCCACACGGGAAATAAAAATGACACTGGCGGAAATGTTGGTAAACATGGCAAGACAGGTCGCCATATCGTAGGTGGGCATGCACACAAAGCTGTCCGCCACCACCAGATGCTCCTCCGTGCCCCAGAACACAAAATTGTGCATGTAAAGCCCCAGTGTATAAAGGAAATTCGTCACCACGAGGGGCCAGTATTTCTTAAAATACCGAAGTACATCCGCATAGCGGTCGCTGCTGTTACGGAAATAGCTCCGCACCAGCGCATATTCCAGGCTGGCAATCAGCATAAAGCCCACATCCAGGGAAATCAGCATGGAATAAATAACACTTACATGAAAAACCTTGGTAAGAAGCAGGGAAAGCATCACCGTTGTTCCCATTCCTATCAGGAAAAATGCCGATATCTTTTTATATACCTTGCAGATGGAGAGATAAAGCATGGAGTAAAAAACAAACATCAGCGCCATATATCCACAGTACCCTGAGAAGACAAAGAAGATATCCACCTTGCCCACCACATATTCATGAATACAGAAAGGTATACCGAGTGCTGCACTGAGCAGGGTATTAAGGAGCAGTCCCACATAGTAGCAGGGCAGGATATTTTCGTATTTTTCTTCGTAAATCACATCCGACATATATTTGGAAAGCACCGCATTGAAGGGCGAAGCCGTCAGCAGGGCGAACACAAAAATATAGAGCACCGTACAGGAATACAGCTCCCTCTGCGCATAGCCAATGGAGGAAAAGCCCAGTAAAATCTGCATAATAATGACTGCCGCAATCACCAGAAACATGGGAGCTATGGTAATGACCGTACTGTAACCGAAGCCCATCAGGTTGGTTACGATGGTGTTTTTACTGTATATTCTGTTTAGCTTGATACCGATTCCCGCCATCCTTACTCCTCCATCCAGGGATAGACTTTCTTATACAGTCTGTCAAATTTTTCCCGCATCTGTTCCATCCGGTAATAGGTATGTACCCTTTGGTAACCCACTTCTCCCATTTCCTGCCGGATCTGTGGAGAAAGGGCTAATTTTATCATGGCTCCGGAAAGTTCCTCCGTGTTCATAATGTGTGTCAGGATTCCGGCGGTTCCGAAGGTGTCCCCTTCCTCCCCGTAAATAAGCTCCCGGCAGTTTCCCACATCCGTGGCAATAACCGGTTTATGTGCCGCAAAGCTCTCTAAAATTGTAAGCGGCTGTCCCTCACTGATGCTGGTAAGAATGGTAAAATCCATCCTTCCCAAGTATTCCTTTACCTGAATTCTGCCGGTAAATATCACATTTTCAAGTCCCAATACCTCTACCAGCTCGTAACACTCTTCCGCATATTCCTTATCCTCGTCGCGGGGTCCCATAATCCAGAGCTTCAGGTTGGGCACACGCTCCGCCGCAAAGGCAAATGCCCTTATCATGGTCTTGACATCCTTAATGGGTGTCACACGTAAAACGGCACCGATATTAATAAAGCCCTCATCCTCCGGCTGTTTGCCGGGAATATTGGCAAAGCTGTCTACGTCAATGCCGTTCGGTGTCACATGGGTGATGGAAATATCGCAGCCCAGCTCCGTCTGCAGCTTTCTGGCGTGACCGTACAGTGCCGTCACCGCATCCGCCCTGTCGTAGGCGAGCCGGGACATTTTCTTAAACTGCTCAATCCAGATATCCTTGTAAATACCGCTGACCCAGGAAGCCTTCAGGATTTCCTCTTCCCTTTCCCTGGTATATATGCCGTGCTCCGATACCAGAAGCCCGCAATGGTACAAATAGCCTGCCATGCCACCCAGAACGCCCGCATAGCCCGTAGCCACGCAGTGGTACACATCCGCTCTGGGAATTTTCGTATGCAGGATTAAGAAAAGCGGCAGGTAAATGGAGCGCATGGTCCACAGAAAATCCGAAAATACAATCTGGGAATACTTCGCTTCGTAGCACTCCTCCACCACATGGAAAAAATCCTCACCCATCAGTAACGCATCAATAGAAAACTCTTTCTTCTGGCACATGGCAAACAGAGTATCCCAGTCTGTTTTGTATCCCAGAATCACACTCTGCAGGGCGCGGTACTGCTTCTTATCTAATTTTATTTTTTTATGCTTTCCCTTTGACCAGTCCACATCGTTTAAGTAAGCCTCATACACAGCCGACACATTGTCCGGCATTTCGTACTGAAACTTCCCGCTCTGCTTTCTGTCGGAGATAATTGCCAATATGATAAATTCATGCTGCGGAAAGGCCTTAATCATACTGTGAATCCAGCCGGATACACCGCCCACCACGTAAGGGTAGCAGCCCTCCGCCACCATACAGATTTTCATGACTGTTCTCCTTTACTGCTGCCTTTCGTCCCGTCAGGGCGCCATGAAAGGCTCCTTATACTGCAATACCTCATCCGCCCGTGTCAGCCGGATATGGGTGCCGCCCACCTGCACCTTCACAAGATAGGCATCCTGTTCTACCTGCTCATAGTCACCGTTCGTGATGTCGGCAATTTTTTGTCCGTGGGTGCGCAGTAAAAACCACGCTTCCTGCCGGATACCCGTGGCATATACCACAATGCCGTCATCCTCTTTTTCAATCTCATAGGAAAGATTGAGCAGCGAGCGCACACGGCTGTCGCTTTCCGAAAGGGTGGTGTCCTCCATGAACGTGAAATTATGGAAATAGGTGCTGACATTGCTGAACACCTTGTTAAAATACTTTTCCCAGCGGTCATCTTCCGTCTCCGGCCACATAATCCGGTGCATGTCAAGCAGTGTATTGGAATAGGCAAGCGCCGTTGCCAGACTCCTGTTCCTGAAATCCGTGCGGTAGCTGTATGCTTCCGCCTCCGCTGTCACCCCTTGCAGGGTCACATCGCCGGTATAATAGGACAATAGGAAATTTTCTCCCCTGTCCCTGCAGGTCAGGGTATGAATGCCGGAAAAATAGGCATTTTTCTCCATAGCTTCCCGCAGTTCTTCCGACACGGCTTCCTCATAAACGGCACCGAAGGAATACCCGCAGTCCATTCTGCCTAAAAAACCTCTCTCTTCGGCAATCTGCTCGCTTACAGACACATCCCTGGTGCGGTTCATGCTTAAGCCCGCTTCCGCTCCTGCTTCCTTGAACTGCTGCAGGTAGAAAATCAAATCCTCCGGCATAATACCGGCAAGGCTGGTTCTTTCATAGCCGGTATTTAGGAAACAGGTCATTTTCAGTTCCTGCCGGGAGGACATGGCTAAAATTCCCGGCCACATGACATCCCGCACAAAGCTGCGGCTGGTCCGGCTGTAATATGCCTGCATTACCGCATCCGTTTCCGAAGAAAGACTGGGATAGTCCGCCACACTGATATTCCGGGCATTGACCACCGGATACACGGTAAATTCCTGCATTTCATAAAGAAAGCCGTCTAAAATGCCAAGTCCCTCAATATCCGTCAGATAGTCACCGTTTACGGCAAACACGAAGGTGTCCTCGTAGCGGTTTCGCCAGAGAATACGCGGAAACTCCTCCCTCTCTACCCTCGTTTCGTCCTTCAGCCCCACCATATAGGTCTTGCTTCCTTTGCCCGTCACATACCAGGGCATGGTCAGGGTAAAGTCCTGCAGTTCCTCTGCCTCCTTGTCGTTCTGCGCTTTGTATACCGCCTCGCCGCCTAAAAGAAAGCCGTCAAACAGGCGGATGCCGTCCACCTTCGTTTCCTCATTCTTTATCTCCGTAATGCCAAGGAGCGCCTGCAGGGACTCCCACTCCTCAATGCAGGAGGCCTCCGGCAGTGTGCAGAAAACAATGGGCACCCCCTCTAAGGCATAGGACAGAATGGCGGTTTCCTCTTTTTCATAGTCAATGGAAGCGCCGTCCACTAAAAGTAGTCCCGGTGTCCTACCTTCCGTCAGATGTTCCTCACACAGAAGGTCTTTTTTTACATAGCGGCACCATTCTTCCACAGTCTTTGCCACACTGCCTTCCGTAGCTCCCACAAAAAGGGCATAGCCTTCCAGAGAAGCAAACGCAGACTCTTTTTGCGCCGGCTGCCAGGCATCCTCTCCCGAAAGAAGCCCGGTGCCGTAATATTCATTTGTCTCGTAGTCGTTGCCGTTTTCCTTCACTAACTGGGAGAACTGAAACATAAACAACAGTACGCCCATCATCAGAAGGATGATCAAAAAATTTCTGCGGGATATCATCTTCCACCTCTATTACCGGAACACTCTGATAAGCTCCAGGGTCTCTCTGTCCACCACCACCGGAGATTGTTTCAGCTCCTCGATGGTTTCAAAGAATTTTTCTCTCTGCCCGCTGCTGAAATACAGCTTGAGCCGGCAGGTATACGCCGCCAGCGTATTCGGGTATTTCTCTTTGGCACGTTCACACCATTTTTCACAGTCGGTAAAATTGTCAATCTCCAAAAGACGCAGAATCAGCGCCTCCATCTGTTCAATGCCCATGGCATCCGGTGCTTCCGCATACAACACTTCGCCCACATAGTCCATTTCCGCCACGTAGCTTTTCTGCTCCATGTCCGTAAAGACCTTCTGTTTCAAGACGTCATTCATATAGTTTAGGAGCATATCCGCATAGACTGTCTTGTCGGCGCCGCCCTCTTCGATAAGCTTTTTCTGCTTTTCCACCGTCATACGGAAATCGTTCAGGGCATCCTGCAGCACGCTTGCCGCATAGTGCGCCGTTTCCGTGTCCTCACTGTTTAAGGCAAGAGAAATGGATGCTAAGGACTTACGGATATCGCCCTTTACAATATTCATCATCAGGTTCCGTAAATCCGACTCATTGGTGACTTCTATGGCTTCCTCTAAGGAAACCATGTTCCTCTCCTGCTCCTCCTCTGCGCGGACGGAAGCTTTTACCCTTTCCTTGCTGAAAATGACATCGTCCAGGTCCACCGGTTCGGAAAAGAACAGTTTATACCACAGACAGGCAAGCAGGAAAAAAAGCGGTCCCACCACGGGGCAGATGAGCATGACAATCAGGATAAAAATATGGCTTTTCTTCAACCGCCGCTTCATTGCTCATATTCCTCCATAATCTCACTCCTGCAGCCGATGGCGGAAAGTCGTTCCATAACCGGCACCGCATCCTGTCTTCTGGCATTGGAAAGCAGCACATACAGGCGGTTGTCCGACAGAAGTCCCACGTAATCCTGATGCCGCAGCCTGACTGAAATCCGCATGGCAAGATCCTTGTAGGTAATGTCCGGCGCCGCTTCCACCTTTAACACAATACATTCGGTAAGTCCCTTCTTTTCCGCCGCCAGATATGCATTGATAAGGGTGGTAAACGCCTCGTCATCCAGGATTTTGGTGCCGTCAATGTAACGCTCCTCTTCCAGCGCTTCCAGATATTTATTCGCTCTCACCACCGCATTGTGGATGAGGGCGCTGATTACCACCAGCTGGTTTGCCTGCCCCAGTGTCATGCTCTCCCAGGGGATTCCCCAGATCATAATAATCATCTGTATTTCATTTTCTTCAAAAATGGCATTTGCCATAAGTGGGTATTTGTCGTTTAAGCTCCGGTTGATAAATACCTTTTTTTCTCCCAGTACCTCGTACATTTCCCCAAGCTGCCTGTAGCGGATGGAGTTTCCCATGCTTCTTGCCTTGGGCGAGGTTGCGGAAAACAGTCTGGCGTACTCGCCGCCGGATACGGTGTAAATCGCCACGTCCCTGCTTTTCATCAGTCGGGCAATCATTTCCGCCGCATAGAAAAGCACTTCCTCCTGGCTGTACTGGTCTAAGGATGAGGTAATGCTGTAAATCTTGCCCACGCTGTCGTTCTGGTTCACAATCTGGGTTTCCAGCGCATCCTTTACGCGCACGTTGCTGTCGTTGATTTCCTTGATGTCCTCAAGCTGCTGGCTCAAAAATTCCTTTTCTTCCCCGTGCTCCCTTTTCAGCTTGGTAATGTAGTCGCGCATGTAGCCCACCGCAAGCCCCAGAATAAAAAGCTGGGCTATCCACACATAGGTGTTACTGTCGAGCATCAGTTCAAAACCGCTCCGGTCGTACATCTGCCGGAAACAATAGCCCGCCACCGCCAGCGTCGCGGAAAGCGTTGCCTGCTGCTGGCCGTACACAATGGCAAATAAAAGTACATACAAAAGGTAAAAATCCAGACTGTGGAAATATTTACTGCCCACCGCCCTGTTATTTAACATAAAGAAAATCACAAAGCAGATGCCGTTTTCGATATAGGGTATCGCTGTTTTCATAAGCCAGCCCGCCCGTTCCAGAATTCTTTCCCTTATGGTTTTCTTCCGCTTTTCTCCGTATAAAAAGATATGTCGGTACTTCTTCATCCGGGCAACAATTCTTGCCACCACATGGGGTGTGTCGCACAGAAACGAGGGTTTGAACTCTTCCGCAAAGCGGGCGGAGGACAATATTTTCCGTTTGGTATTGGTTCCCACGGACACAATTTCCACGTTGAACCACATATTTTTGCGCACTAATTCCGCAAGCTGCCGCTCGGTAACGGGTGTTTCGGAAGATAAATTGTATAAATGGTATTTGTGGGTTTCGCAGACGGCAAGCCGGTACAGATATTCCACCGCATCCGTAACATAAAGCAGTGAAAAGGTATCGTTGTCATCTACCGTGATAATGTATTTATCTAAAGACTCCAGACACATCTTTGTACAGATATCGGTGACATCTGCCATGGTATCCGGCATAGAATACAGATGGTCAAGACGCAGAACAATAATATCCCTGCCGCAGTTTTTGCCGTAGCTTTCGCACATTTCCTCCGTCTGGGAAAGCACCATGCTCTTAAAGCCCTGGGGCGCCGCAGGCGTTTCTTCGGAAATGTCCTCCGGGAAATCCCCCTGATACACCTCATCCGAAGACAGATAGATGAACCGTCCCTTATTCTTCATGGCATATGCCATCAGGATGTTCATCACACAGGCGGAATACCGCACCGCTTCGGACTCCTCATTGTCCCAGTGGAAGTTCGTATCGTAAGCTCCCATAAAAATCGTGAGGTCGGGATTGATGCTTTCAAAAATTTCATTCAGACAGCCGGCATCATACGGGAAGTGATATTTTTCAAATACCCTCTGATAGGGCTGCTTTTCATAACGGCTGCCTGTCAGAAGATAGATTCTGTGTCCTTCTTTATTTAATTTGATGATAAGATTGTTAATAACATTGCTGCATCCCCCTATTAACAGAACATTCATCCTCTCAACGCACCTTTCTTACTCTGTTTCATACTCCCTAAGCTTCTTCAGAAAAGATGTTACATCCCTTTTTATGGTCTCCACATCGGCATCATAAGTGTTACCTGTTTTTCTGATAATCTCCTCTTCGCTGTCCCCAAACTGCCGATATTTAAAAATCTCAGCCCCCATTTCATTCATTGCCAGGGGAGGCTTGTAATGCTCTCCGCCCTGGCGCAAATCAAGCAGCCAATAGAGCCCGGCTGCTTTCCTAAGTTCGTATCCGTTGTTGCCTGATTTCTTATCTTGCTCCATACACACAGGTCCTTATTTACTCAACCCTCTCAATTTCATCAATATGCTCCTGGAATACTCTTACAATATCCGGATCAAAGTGTACGCCTGCGCCTTCCACAATAATCTTTCTTGACTTCTCTTTGGAAAAGCTTTCCTTGTAGCTTCTCTTGGAACGCAGGGCATCATACACATCCGCAACCGCCATAATACGGGCACAAAGCGGAATTTTGTTGCCCTTTAAGCCGGTAGGATAACCGGTACCGTCCCATTTTTCGTGGTGATACAGAATGATGTCGTGAGCCACCTTAATATAAGAGTCGCTTTCCACGCCTCTCAGGATATCCTCCGCAATGACGGCTCCCACCTGGGGATGGGTCTTTATGGCTTCAAATTCTTCATCGGTCAGTCTGTCGTTTTTCTTTAGAATCTGATCCATAATGGCAATCTTGCCGATATCGTGAAGCGGCGCCACGTCAATGACCGTGGCTATATATTCATCCGTCAGCAGATCCTTGTAAAGTCCCGTTTCCTTCAGTCCATAAATAAGTATTCGCACATAGGCGCTTGTATGCTTCACATGCTGTCCGGTAATACCGTCCCTTGCTTCAATCATGTTGGCAAAACTCTCAATAACAGAGCTCTGCATGGATTTAATCTGTTTGGTTCTTTCCTCTACGTCGTTCTGCAGACGTGTTGCATAATAGTAGCTGTCCGTGATATCGATAATCTTGTAGGTCCTGCCGTACTCCATGCCCTCCTGCAGAATAGGCTGTCTTTTAATCTGAAATACTTTATTTTTATAAAAAAGCTTCTCTTCCAGATTCATATAAGCATCCAGACGCTCTATCACTCCCTGGTAATCCTCTCCTTTTAATTCCGGATAGATTTCCTTGGCAAGGGAGTTGGAATAGATGACCGTATTGCGGTTGTCCAGCACTATCAGGCCGTCCTGGTAATCGTTCAGCGCTTTTTCCTTGGCAAGGGTAAGCACTTCGAACAAACGGTAGCGGAAAATGGAAACTGCCAGCAGAATAACATTGATCAGATATGCAATGTTCATGGTGTCGTATCCGCCGGTAATACCGCTTAAATACAAGGCAAATCCGATTGCCTGGGTTACAATCATGAGCAGAATGTATGCTGCCTGTTTTCTGGCAAGCTTTGTCTCCGCTATGTGCCACTCCCTTACAGCGCAGAAAATACAGATGGTCGCAAAGCATCCGGTCATTATCATGAAGAAAATACACATGGGACCCTGTCCCTTTAAGAGATGGGGAAAAACGCCCTCTGTGGTAAAGCTCAGACTGTCAAAAAACAGATTGTGGTCATCACAGGTAAACACCAGCATGGTAATGCCTATGTGCATAATCATGAAAAACCCGGATACAATCTTGGGAATTTCTATATGGCAGTAATGCATCACAAAAAAGAACAGACTCAGCATAATAAAGGGTTTGCCAAGGTATTCCACCTTGACACCCATCAGTGCCGTTTCCATGGAAGTCGACGTAATCTCCATCAGGTAGCCGATAAAATTCAGTAATGTCGCCGTTGTCATAACAAGCAGGGTCATCTGTAATTTAGAAGCCGGCTTGCTTAATATAAACATCATCTCCGTAATCAATACCGCAATCCCCACGTATTGAACGGTCAGAAAGAAAACATACATATGCTGTTCCTCATTTTCCCTTTTGCTTTGCGCTTATTTTACACTATTTTTTCTTATATTGAAATATTTTTTGCGAAATTTGCATACTTTTGTGCAAAGTCACAGATATCCGCCGCCGAATGCGGGTTACTGTATTGCTTTTGTCTGTCCGCCATCCTCCGGTAACGCTCCTCTTTCAGCATCTTATCGCAGATTTTTCCCAGTCTGGCATCAATCGTCTCCACCGGCACCGCCATGCCCCTCTCCCCAAAAAACTTCATATTCAGGATTTCGCAACCCGGAATGGGGGTAATGTGAAGCAGCGCCGTCCCCGAAACCGCCGCCTCCGTGGAAGAAAGTCCACCCGGTTTGGAAAGCACAACGTCACAGGCTTTCATGTAGTCCGCCATCCGGTCCGTATGCATCAGGATGTGTACCATGTCCTTATCCGCCGCATACTCGCGTTTCAGCTCCTCATACAAGGTGGTATTGTTGCCGCATATGACAACGAGCTCCTTGTCCGTACCGGCATAGTGTCTTTTTAAAACACGAACCGCCTTGCAGAGCTGTCCCGCCCCGATGCTGCCGCCGGAAATGAGAAGGTAATGCCTGTCCTTCTGTAAGCCCAGCTCCTCCTTTGCCTCTTCCCTGCTCTTTTCTTCCGAAAAAGCAGCGGAGGTGGGAATGCCGTAAGGAAGCAGCTTCTCCTCCGGGATGCCTCTCTTTATGAAATCATCCTTCAGTTCTTCGTCAGGGATGACATAATAATCACAGTTTGTTTCTTCCGTAAAGGGTATGCAGACATAGTCCGTTGCCACAAATATGGTAAGCGGCAGGCTGCTGCCCTGTTTTTTCATCTGGGTAATGATTTCCGCCGGATACAGATGAGGCATAAAAATCACATCCGCCGGGTGCTCCGCAAGATAACGCTCCAGCACCGGCACCATCTTTTTATTCACATGATAAACGGGGGACTTCACCGGCAGCTTCCGGTAAAGATTTCCCAACCGGTATACAAAGCCAAACGCCCTGGGTGTCTTCTGTGCCATTTTAATATAGAGTTTGTCCACTTCCTCCGCCAGTCTGTCGCTGACCAGGTTGTAGGGATTGAACATCTCCGCGTGATGCCCTCTTCTTTGCAGTTCTTCCATAATGGCACGGCCGGCGGCATTGTGTCCGCCTCCGGTACCGCATGATAATATCAATGCATCCATAATAATTTAACCTGAAATTGCTCTCTTTCCTCTTTACTGAAATGAAAATGCAGAAGTACGGCAAGGGAAATCAGGAAGAACCCGGCTCGCACTCCCGGCTGGCAGGGGACAAAAAACAGTCCCACCATGGTACACAGATACGTCACCAGTGTACGGTAAAAATGAGGTGTGATCCGCAGAATAAGCGAATAAAAAAGAAAGAAAAAGGCAAGCAACAGAGCCGGACGCAAATCCGGAAACATGCCGAGAAGACTGCCAAAGGTTACGGCAATGCCCTTTCCTCCTTTGAAATTGTGGTACGCGGAACAGATATGCCCCACGACCGGTGCCGCCAGCACCAGCGCCAGGGAAAGTGCCGCCGCTTCTTCCGGGCGGCTGCCCGTAAGATAAAAATGCACCGGCAGTATGCCCTTTCCCAAATCGCAGATAAGGGTCAGCACGCCGCACCGGAAGCCCCCGTACAAAAAGGCATTGGCGGTCCCGGGGTTTTTGTCCTTACTTTCTTCTATGGCACCTTTTTCGTGAAACAGAGCGGAAAATACATTGGCAAACAAAATACTGCCGCTCAGATACCCTATTAAAATATACAGGCAAGTTCTCATAAAATAAATCCTTTATCCGTATTTCCGCATGACTGCATCATGCGGTTTTTTATCCTCTGTGAGCCTGCATGGCTTTGATGGCGGCCTTAATGGCTTCCACCGCTTCCGCAGGTGTTTCCGCCTCCCGCACCGCTTTTTCCATGGGACAGATGTCCGTATCCGTGCGGTTGCGGATGTCCTCGCACAGCTCCCCGTAAAAGGCTTCTATGCCGTGTTTTTTAAGGGTTTCTTCTCCCCGTCTGCTCATAACGGAAGCATACACTTCCCTTACGCCGAGTCCCACGTAGAGAAGGGCTGCCGCTTTTCCTACGATTTTATCGGCAGCGCAGCACCCTTTTACATTGATTTTTTCCGCCGTCCACTGCATCAGGGGTCGCACACCGCTTTCTTCGGAAAAATAAGTGATGCCCTCCCCGCAGATGACGCAGGTATACCGGTCCTCTTCCATGAGCTTTTTCGCTAACTTTGTGTAATAATGCATGGTAAAACTCCCTTTACTGCTCTTTGGAAACACTGTTTACGCGGTAAAGAATTAACGGAATGAGCGCCCACTGAAGCACAATGCCAATCATGCCGGTCCTGATGCTGTTTATAATAACGGCTGCCGGAATGCGGTCGGAGCCGATAACATATACGGCAAATAAAATAGCCAGCGCACGGATGGCGCGTCCGCCCACCTGTACGGCAAGCACCTTTACAACGGAGGGCAGCTTCACATCCTTAAGAAGCCCTGCCAGAAGACCGTAGGAGAAAAGCTCCAGCATCATGAAGGGCAGCATGGCGGAACCGGGCATGGCGGTCAGACCGAAGCCGAAATTCTTTTTGATGTTTTCCACGTTTGTCACAAACCCTTTCCATAAAAATTGCAGACCCAAAACCGCAGTTTCTCTTTTGCATGTACATTCTGTCAAAGGCATTGTAGCATATTTTTTTTGAAATCGCTATCCTTAGCTTGTACCCTGTGAAAAAATCTTCTATAATAAGTGACATCAATACAGAAAGGCATACTGAAATGATTATTGAAGAAATTCGTACCATTGATGAGCTTCTGCAGTTCGTCAACGGTCTGTATCAGAAGCACGGTCTGCGGCTTTGGTACCGCGGTGTGGACGATGCTTCCCTGTCTTTGGTTCCTTCCATCCAGCGGAGCGAAAAGCGTCTGGAAAAGGAACGCTACATTACCAACGATTTTTACATCCGCGCCAAGCAGATTTTGAACAATCCGCCGGAAAAGCACAACTATGCTGCCTGGGTTTCCATCATGCAGCACTACGGTCTGCCCACCAGGATGTTAGACTGGAGCCAGTCACCCCTGATTGCTTCCTTCTTTGCATCGGAAACCTACCAGACCACCTACGACATGGACGCCGGCATCTGGATTTTAGCTCCGGATATCTTAAATGAGCAGGAGGGCTTCGGCCGCTGCATTTTCCCCATAGATGCGGATACCAGCCAGGAAATGCTGCTGCCCGCTTTCAAACACACGCACCACAATCCGGCTCTGGTGGACAAAATTCTTGCCTGTCACTCCACGGAGAAAAACCTGCGTATGTACTACCAGCAGGCAAGCTTTACCATCCACAATTCCCTGCGCCGCTTAGAGGATATCTGCGATGAAAACACCCTGTATAAAATCATTATTCCCGGCTACCGGAAGGATTACTTCATCAACAGCCTTCGCGTATTCGGCATGACGGAGGGCTTCATCTATCCCGACCTTGACCATATATCCAGCGATTTGAAAAACTCTTACGGTCTGTAACAGCCGCAGGGTATCTGTCTTACGGAACACTTTTTGCAAGGAGAAACACATGAAAATTATTTTGAAAAATCTTACCAAAAAATTCCCCGGCAGGGGCAGAAAAAGCGAAGATGTCATTGCCGTAAACAATTTCGATTTTGAAATCCCCGACGGTAAGCTCATCGGTCTTTTGGGACCTTCCGGCTGTGGAAAAAGCACTACCCTGAATTTAATCTGCGGTCTGTTAAAGCCCACGGACGGACAGATTTTCTTCGGTGAAGAAGACGTCACAAATCTTCCGCCCGAAAAGCGCGGTGTGGGTCTGGTTTTCCAGAACTATGCCCTCTATCCCCACCTGACCGTCTTAAAAAACATCACCTTCCCTCTGGAAAATTTAAGAGGGGCGGACAAGCTTTCCAAAGAGGAAATGGAAAAGCGTGCCCTGGAGGCTGCGAAGTTAGTCCAGATTGAAGGTCTTATGGACCGCAAGCCCAGCGAGCTTTCCGGCGGACAGCAGCAGCGTGTCGCTATTGCCAGGGCACTGGTTAAAATGCCCAAGGTACTTCTCCTTGACGAGCCCCTTTCCAACCTGGATGCCAGACTCCGTCTGCAGACCCGTGAAGAAATCCGCCGTATCCAGAAGCAGACCGGCATTACCACGGTTTTCGTTACCCACGACCAGGACGAAGCCATGAGCATTTCCGATTTAATCGTCGTCATGAAGGACGGACTGGTGCAGCAGATTGGCAGGCCGCAGGATGTCTACGACAACCCGGTCAACCTGTTTGTTGCCAAATTTTTAGGCACACCGCCCATCAATGTATTTACCGGCCATGTAAAGGACGAAACTCTTTACATAGGAAAGGATGCGGTTCTTCCCGCCAGAGGAATTTCCGACAGGGAGGTTTCCGTAGGCATCCGTCCCGAAGGATTTATTCCCGACCCGGACGGCAAATTAGTCTGCAATCTCTCCCGTGTGGAAGTCATGGGCAGGGACGTCAGCGTGGTTTCCACCCATGAGGACTGTGAGAATGCCGTTATCCGCTCCATTATCGGCTCGGATGTGAAAATCGACGTCACTTCCCCCACCGTCAGCTTCTCCTTAAAGCCCCACAAGGTTTATTTATTCGAGAAGGAAAGCGGAGAAAGGCTGGTATAGTTATCTATGGAAAAACAAAATGGAAAAGGATGGCTCTATCTTTTGCCGGCATTCCTGTTTCTCGGCGTATTTATGATTTATCCTTTGATTGACGTTTTCGTATATTCTTTTGAAGAGGGCTACAATTCGGCGTCCCAGACCTTTTTCGGCACCGGCACCTACAACTATTCCTACGTGCTGCATGACCCGTATTTTCTGCAGGCGCTGAAAAATACCTTCCTTTTAGTTATTATTACGGTTCCCCTCTCCACCCTGTTTGCCCTGCTCATTTCGGCGGCATTAAGTTCCATTAAGAAGCTGCGGGAGCTGTTCCAGACCATTTATTTTCTGCCTTATGTGACAAACACTCTGGCAGTCGGTCTGGTATTTATGATTTTATTCAAGAAAACAGCCTATTCGGAAGGTCTCATCAACCTGCTTATCAACTGGTTCGGCGGTCCCTCCGTGGATTTTATTGACGGTCCCTACTGGGCAAAAATGTTTGTCCTGTGCTTTTACACCATCTGGGTCGTTATGCCGTTCAAGATTTTAATCCTGACAAGCGCCCTTTCCTCCGTCAATCCCATGTACTACAATGCGGCAAAGGTGGACGGCACTTCTCCCTTCCGTATTTTTTACAAGATTACGCTGCCCATGATTTCTCCCATGTTGTTCTATCTTATCATCACGGGATTTATCGGCGCCTTCAAGGCATACAGCGACGCGGTGGCTCTGTTCGGCACGGACTTAAACGCGGCGGAAATGAACACCATCGTGGGTTATGTTTACGATATGCTCTACGGAGACAGCGGTGGTTATCCCTCCTATGCCTCTGCGGCTGCCATCATTCTGTTTGCCATTGTGCTGACCATCACCTGTATCAACCTGCTCGTCAGCAAGAAGCATGTACACTATGTATAGCGGAGGTCGAAACTATGGGAAAATTGAAGAAAACCCTCATTTATGTGCTGCTCACCCTGTGGGCACTCATCGTGCTGTTTCCTTTTTACTGGATGATTTTAACCTCCGTAAAAAGCTACGGCTCCTACAACGCAGAATACATTCCTTCCTTTTTTACCCTGTCACCCACACTGCAGAATTATGTGGATGCATTTACCACGGTATCTCTGGGAAAGTATCTGCTGAACACCTTTTTATTCACCGTGATTACCACGGCGCTGATGGTCGTTGTCAGCACCCTGGCGGCATTTGCCTTTGCCCGTCTGGAATTTAGGGGCAAGAACCTGGCCTTTACCCTGTTCTTATCCCTGATGATGATTCCCAACGAACTGGTGGTCATCACCAACTTCGTGACCATCACCAACTTAAACCTGCGCAATACCTTCACGGGCCTGATACTGCCCTCCGTCACCTCGGTATTTTACATTTATCTGTTAAAAGAAAATTTCGCCCAGGTACCGGATGAGCTTTACTACGCGGCAAAGGTGGACGGTACGCCGGACCTGCGTTATCTGTGGAAGGTCATGATACCCATCTGCAAGCCCACGCTGATTACCATTGCCATATTAAAGGTCATCGAATGCTGGAACTCCTATGTGTGGCCCCGTCTGATTACGGACGACTCCCGTTATTTTTTAGTATCCAACGGCATTCAGGAAATCCGTGAAAACGGCTTCGGCCGGGAAAACATTCCTGCCATGATGGCGGCTGTGGTGGTTATTTCCCTGCCCCTTATCATTCTGTTTTTAGTATTCCGCAGGAAAATCATGGCGGGTGTGGCAAGAGGAGGTACCAAAGGATGAAACATGTATGGAAAAAAGCCCTGCCCTTCCTTTTAGGAGCGGCTTCCGCTCTGTTGCTGACCGGTTGCCACGGTTCTAAGGGTGCGAAGGAATTTACCGTTCCCGATACCTTTGACACTGGCAAAAACTATGAAATTACTTTCTGGGCAAAGAACGATACCAACAAAACCCAGACCGATATTTACAAGCAGGCAATCAGTGATTTTGAAAGTCTTTATCCCAACATCAAGGTAAACTTACGTCTTTATACCGACTACGGCAAGATTTACAACGATGTTATCACCAACATTGCCACGGATACCACTCCCAATGTCTGCATCACCTATCCCGACCACATTGCCACGTATCTGACCGGCAACAACGTGGTGGTGCCTCTGGATGAACTGATGACGGACGAAGAGTACGGTTTTTCCGGCAGCAACGTGAATTTTGAAACACCGGGAGAAATCATCCCCCAGTTTTTAGAGGAATGCTCCTTTGCCGGACACTACTACGCCGTACCCTACATGCGTTCCACGGAAGCCCTGTATGTCAACAAAACCTATGTGGAAAAGCTGGGCTACGAGCTGCCCGATGTGGTAACCTGGGATTTTATCTGGGAAGTATCGGAAAAAGCAGCCGAAAAAGATGCCGACGGCACATATCTTCTGAACGGGCAAAAGGTTATGATACCTTTTATTTACAAGTCCACCGACAATATGATGATTCAGATGTTAAAGCAGCTTGATGCCGGTTATTCCACCCCGGACGGGGCTATCGAACTGTTTAACGACACCACAAGAAGCCTGCTTTTCACCATTGCGGAGCATGCCAAAAGCGGCGCTTTCTCCACCTTTAAGATCTCCAGCTATCCGGCTAACTTTTTGAATGCCGGCCAGTGCGTCTTTGCCATTGACTCCACGGCGGGCGCAACCTGGATGGGCACACATGCTCCCCTGTCCGACATCAGCGAAGAAGCCTTTGTAGATTTTGAAACCGCCGTACGCATGATACCGCAGGCGGACCCGGAAAACCCGCAGATGATTTCCCAGGGACCTTCCCTTTGTATCTTCAATAAAAAGGACTCCGGCGAGGTCATGGCTTCCTGGCTGTTTACCCAGTACCTTTTGACCAACAAGGTGCAGATTGCCTATGCAGAAACGGAAGGCTATGTGCCGGTTACCGTAAAAGCACAGGCGGATCCCTCCTATCAGGATTATCTTTCCCGCTGCGGAGAGGACAACGGCACGCACTATGACGTAAAAATAAAGGCATCCGAGCTTTTACTCGAGCATGTGGACGATACCTTTGTCACACCGGTATTCAACGGCTCTGCTTCCTTACGTGATGCCGCCGGACAGCTTATCGAAAATGTCACCAAGTCCTGCCGCCGCAAGGAAACCATAGACGATACCTACATGGAAAAGCTCTTTACCGATGTGCAGTCCCTATATCGTCTCGGACAGGGAACCGACAGTATTTCCGGCAAAAAAAACTTAGGAAAACTTCCCATGGAAGCTGTAGTTCTGCTTGCTTCCCTTATCACTGCATGGGTGCTGATTATCCTTTATGTCAGTGTCGAATATCTGAAAAAAAAGAAAACAATTGATAAAAAACATTGATTTATATAGTTTTTATTGTATAATATACCTGTTTGACCGGGGTGCCGGTCAGACAGGTAACTTTTTAATTTTTTTCAGAAAAGAGGAGAAATTATGAAAAAAACATTAGTAATGGCTTTAGCACTGACCCTTACCGTTGCATTCGCAGGCTGCGGCAATGCTACTGGCAACACCACCAACACCGAAACCACACCTGCTACCACCGAGAGCACTGTTGCAGAAAGCACTGTAGCAGATACTACCGAAGCTACCGATGATGCAGAAACCACTCCTGCTGACGACGCAGAAGACGTTAAGTCCGAAGGTGTTATGACTTATGCAGAATATGTAGCAGCAGACCTGGATACCGAAGTAACCGTTGAAACCTACGTACAGGCTAAGCAGTCCTGGTGGGACAACAAGGCTACCGTTTACACCCAGGATCACGACGGCGGCTACTTCCTTTACAACATGGCTTGCTCCGAAGAGGACTATGCTAAGCTGGAAAAGGGTACCAAGATTAAAGTAACCGGTTTCAAGTCCGAATGGTCCGGCGAAGTAGAAATCATCGACGCAACCTTTGAAATCGAAGACGGCAGCTATGTTGCAGAACCCGTTGATGTTACCGCAGAGCTTGCAAGCGACGATTTAATCAACTACCAGAACCAGTTCGTATCCTTCAAGGGTATGACCGTAGAAGCAGCAGGTCAGGACGATGCAGGCAATGACGTTGCTTTTCTTTACAACTGGGACGGTTCCGGTACCGACGGTGACGACTTATACTTCACCGTTTCCAAGGACGGCGCTTCCTATTCCTTCACCGTTGAGTCTTATCTGTGCGACAAGGACTCCGATGTATACGCAGCCGTTAAGAACCTTTCTATCGGCGATGTAATCGACCTGGAAGGCTTCCTGTACTGGTATGAAGGTGTAAACCCTCACATCACTTCCGTAACTGCTGCAAACTAATTGCAGAAGCATCACAACGCGGCATATTATGTTAAACTTTAACCGCATATTGCCAGTCTGTTTGTTTCTTATGACAAAGTAAAATTTAAGGGCACATGAAAATTTTCTTTTCATGTGCCCTTTTCTGTTGTAGAAGGCTCCTGTTGTGGATGGCTCCAGCAATATACTTTTGAGAAGAGTAGCCGGTGCTCATGTCCGGCTTTTATCTCTCCTATACCCAAGCCTTTTGCCTTCTCTGGGTATTTTCTCAACTTTGTCTCCTCTATACCCAATCACATTTCTCCGCTTGGGTATACAGTCTAATTCCTCTTCCTTATACCCAAGGTTTTTCTCTGTTCTGGGTATTCTTACTGCTTTTTGCTTCTTTATACCCAAAGATTTTTCTTTCTCTGGGTATTCTTATTGCTTTTGCTTCTCTATACCCAAAGTTGTTTTTTTCTCTGGGTATATATCTGACTCTTGTGTCCGATATACCCAAACTTCTATATTCATCTGAATATAATAGATGCTTTTCCTTTCATCGCACCAGTTTCATGTCTTCAATTACCCAGCCTTCTTTTTCCATGTGATATTCACTGCCGCAGTAAGGACATTTTCTCTGTCTTACCGCATCAAAGCTACCCCCGCAGCTTTCACACTGTACAGATGTAATGGAAAATCCCGGAGCCTCCTGTCTCGTCATATCACGACTCACTACCACATCAATGCAGTCACCCGTCTTTTTCACCTGTCCGTTCTCTTCGCTGTAATTTACCCACCAGGTGCGTAAGGATAACTGAAGCTTATTGCCATCCTGTCTTACCTTATTGAGCACCGTTCCATTGGTATAGGTCATTTCCAGAATATCCGCAAAGCGGGCATCCCTTTCCCCTCCCCGATAGCATGCCAGTTCTTCCGGCTGCTCCGCAAAAACTGCCATACGGATAAGGGATACCAGTTGTCCCTCAAATTTATCATAAGAAAAAGCAGGGTCATATTTGTTCAGGGTGTTGGTTATTTTACTCTTGGTACGCGCCCACTTAAACGCGGATATCCTCTTCTGTCCATCCCTGTCAAACTGGACGGCAATCATCCGGAAGCCTCCTAAAATGTAGCCTAAAAATCCGCCCAGGATTAAGGAGGCGAAAAAGGTGGATGCCAGATATCCCGGTATTTCCCCGGGTGTCTGTGTTTTCACAATACCCACAAGCACAAACACAAGAAAAATCCCCAGCATCGTAGCCACCATAGTATTCTGTAAAATCAGCTTGGTATTGGCGATAGAATAGCTTTTTAAGAAATACAGGTTCACCACTCTGGGGAATAGATCCGTAATCTTAAAACGGGTGTTGCAGTAACGGCAGCCCTCTTCCAGTTCGCTTACCGGGCTTAATGAGCCGCAGTTCGGACAAGTTACGGTAATATTCTCCGTCTGCGCATCATTGGGTGTATGGGCAATGATTTCGTACATGACCTGGTCCACTTCCCGCTCATAGAGCGTCCCCCGGGCACCTACAAAGGCCATTTTCCGGTGAATGTTCTCGTAGGTCATATCCGTGGTATACCATGCCGATTTTCTGGACAAAGTAGCCGTACCAAAGCCGGTTCCTTTTACCGGCATGATGCTGTCCTGCATCTGTATGCCTTTTTTCTTAAGTCTTTCCCTCTGCAGTTTCAGATAATAAGCGGTATCGCCGTCGCAGCACTTCGGTACCTGTCCGCCCTGCTGCCAGTTGTTCAGTTCAATGGCAAATTTATCATATATGCCTCTGCCCGTGTCCCACACCGTGACAAATTTCTTGAACGCTTTGTAGTCTTTTATGTATTGCAGAACAAACCGTACCCCGAAGACGGCGCACACCAAGCCCACTATCACAAATATCATTTTCGGCGCCGGATCAAATTCCGTCAGCACTGGGGATACGGCGGTAATTCCCACCGCCATCAGTACCGCTCCCTTAAATAAAACAGCGCCGTCCGGCTCTGCCACCACTTTTCTTCCCTTCATTCTTAAATCCGAAAACAATCCCATGGCTTTCCTCCGATGCCCCGTTGTATACAAAATCTGCTTCGCCATCAGTGTATCACAGACAGCAAAGCAGATGCAAGTTTTTATTCCATATTATAGTAATATAATAATTGTTTTTACATATATTTTACATCTTGTTCACAGGTATTCCGTTTATACCTGCCTTCTCTTTCTGCCCGTCAATCGCCGCATGCAGGCTGACAAATAAATCCTGATACTTTAACGGCTGCATCTCCACTCTGGTTACCGCCGCATACAAGGATACCGGAATTTCCCTGCCTTCAAACGAAACCGTTTCTCCGTTCCGCCGCAGAATGGCGGCTGCCGTTTCCTGCGCGTATGCTTCATCCCCGGAATTGGTCAGCAGTACAAATTCATCTCCCCCAATCCGGAACATGACATCCTCTTCTCCCGCCGCCTCCGAAATCCGTTTCATGGCTTCTAAAATAGCCAGGTCCCCCGCCTTCCGGGAAATCTCGTTAATCGGTATCAGATGACAGATATCACAACACACAAAATAACAGTTTTTTCTTTCCTGCAGCAAATCGTACAATTCGCTGATGTCTACATTTTTCTTCATAGAAATTGCTCCCTCCATAGGTACGGCAGCAAACCGCGGATAAAGCTCCGTAAAACGGTATTGCTTTGCATACTCCGACGGATTGCAGTGCCAGACCTGCCTAAATGCCCTGGTGAAAGCCTCATGGGACTGATAACCCAAAGAAAGCGCCAGATGTAAGATATTGACGTCCTCCTTCTGCAGTTTTCCTGCCGCAATCACCATTTTTCTCCGCACCACGTAATCGTGAACGGAAATGTTGTTTACATTTTTGAAAAGCTTTTCTATGGAAGATTTGGAACAATAGCAATATGCCGCCACATCCTCTGTCTTAAGGCTGCCCTGTAAATTTTCCTCTATATACTGCAGTGCCCTTGTCAGAAGTTGCAAATGCTCCATACGCCGTTTCCCCTTCCTTACGATATCGTAAGTCTATTGTAGCCCTGTTCCCCCTGTAATTTCTTGATATTTTGCGTAAACTTTTCTGTCCGAACAGAAATTGCATAATCCGCCATTATCCAGAAATGAATAGGATGACCTGCTTATTGTCCCGGTTATCACTCGTTCTGCGTACAGTTTGCCGCATCGATGGCAAGCACCAGAAGCAGACCGTCAATTTCATCCTCCGGGTCTGCAATATCAATCACATACGTGTCGCCCCAGGTGAGGAGTTTCTTTGAAATATGTATCACGGAACTGCAGGCATCGTAAACATCATAATCCCAGCCGAGGAAGTCCCCTTCCACATGCCAGCCCCGGTAATCAATTTCGTACTGGGGATGGAAAAAGGAAAATTTCTTCTTGATAATGCCCCGGGTCTCACCGTCCACTTCAATTTCAAAAGTGGGCAGAAACGTAAACATTTTCTGGTGGATAATTCCGATTTCCCGGTCGTTGTTGTCGTACACATGAAGCTGATGCGTCAGGGAAAAGAACTCCGCTTTTACAAAATATTTCGGGTTGTTCCATTCATCATAAATGTCATAGGTGTCTGTCCAGGAAAAAATTCTCTGTTTAATAAGAAGCTGCATACTTATACCTCCTTACGCATCGGAACGGGAATAGGCGTTTTTCATTTCATTGCTAAGCTCATACAAAACCTTGTTAAGGGTGTCCTGCGCGGCTTTTCTTGCCATTTCGGCTACTGCTTCGTTGGCTTCTTTTTTCAGTGCCATACGCTTTTTGCTGTCTGTTTCTTTTTCGGTGGCGCCGCTCTTTGCTTCGTCTTCCACTGCCGCTAACTTTTCATCATACTGGTTAATCAGCTCATGTCCCTTAGAGAGTACGTTTTCCTGGTATCTCTCAATATGGAACACCGATTTTTTGTAAGAAGCGTCTGCCATGGCGGCAATCATCCGGCTTACCCAGTAGAAATTGTCCGTGGACGCATCCTCCGTCGTATTGGAAACATAATCCGGAGTTTCTTCCACATCCGCATAAAACGGCAGCATCACATTAAAAGCATTGGACGCAAAAGCAATCCACTGCAAGGTCCGGAAATCCTCCGCCCTGTCGGGACGCATCTGGATAAGCGCCATAAAATCGTTCCGGTTAATACCGATGGAACGGAATGCTCCCTTCATGGATTTATCCCCGTAGGACAAATACGGATCGTAGGGCGTGCCCTGGAAATGGGAAGAAAGTACATATTTTACATCTTCCACCGTTATCTTTTTCTCCGGAATCAGACACCAGGGAAGGTCATCGGAATACGGGGAATAATCGGCATCCTCGCCGTCCCAGATGCAGGTGCCGGGATTTAAGTACCGCTCCATAAACCATGCACGGGGCGTATTGTATACATGGTCGGCATCGTCATGGCTGCCGAACGCATCTCTCGGATTGAAAATATTCTCCAGCTCTCCCTCCGTGCGGATGGTAAGGTCCAGATGATGCTTTGTCATAAATTCCTTCATGTCCGCGGAGCACATATATTCCTTCTGTTCCGTCAGGGCATCCTCGATATCGAACCAGTCGATGCCAAGCTGGTTGGGCATCACCACATATGCCTCGTCCGGCACTCTTCTGGCAATCCAGTGATGTCCGCCAATGGTTTCCAGCCACCAGATCTCATTCACATCCTGGA
This sequence comes from Clostridium sp. CAG:510, assembly GCA_000434615.1. Lineage (GTDB taxonomy): Bacteria > Bacillota > Clostridia > Lachnospirales > Lachnospiraceae > Acetatifactor. The sequence continues at coordinate 43,537 of FR880840.1, read as the reverse complement.
AAGCAATGCCATTCATCTCGTAAGTACCGTACTGTTCCAGCAGGCTGCCCAGGCGCTTTACACCTTCCCTGGCGCTGTGAATGTACGGAAGCACTAAGTAAACAATATCCTCTTCCCCAATTCCGCCGGGTATTTCTTTCCCCATCTCGGTGCCGTTTTCACCGGAAGTCACATCGTTTTCACCCGTTGCTTTTTCACCGAGTGCTGTATCGTTTTCACCTGTTGCTTTCTCACCGAATGCTGTATCCTTCTTCGCCGGAATATATTCCACCAGAGGGTCAGCTCCCAGCACCCGCGGATTGGATGTAATGGTTTCCGTTGCCGTCATTCCCACGCCCGCTTCGTTGACGCCGCTGGCTGCCCAGATGCCCTTGCCTTTTAGTGCATTCGGCACTGCAGTATAACGCATGGGATTGCCCGGCAGAGGTATCTCCACATGGGAAATCACGGATTTATACACCTTTGCCTGCTCCTCCGGATGCATCACCTGAAATTTCTTCGGGGTGTAGCTTCCCGACCCGGAGTCATCGTTTCTTGCAATCATGGTAGAGCCGTCATAAGAGGCCTTTTTTCCTACTAATATTGTTGTACATGCCATAGTTTCTGTTCCTTTCTATTTCTTTCTGTTTATAGTCTCTGTTTCTTTACGCCTATAGCTTCTGTTTGTTCATCTATAGTTTCCGTTTGTTTCTTCCTGTTGTTTCCATATTCTTTAATACCATGTTCTATTCTACACGGTTTTCGGATTTGTTTCCATAAGTTCTTTATTTTCCTTCACAAAATGTCCTTCACAGATTTCTTTTCACAAATTGTCCTTCACAAATTTCTTTTCACAAATTGTCTTTCGCAGATTTCTTTCACAAGCAGCTTCTTATAGCCGGCATCAATGCCAAACGCCCCCAGCGGAGCCGTAATTAAAATAGCCAGCACTGCCACGGAAAGCACGATTTTTCCGCAGGAAAGCCCCATTGCCATAGGCACGGAACCGATGGCAGCCTGCACCGTAGCCTTGGGCAGATAGGCAAGCACGCAGAATAACCGTTCCTTCCCTGAAAGCTTCGTGCCAATCAGGCAGCAAAGCACTCCCACAGAACGAAAGGCAAGCGCAATGAAAATCATGGCTACTGCCGCTCCGCCTGCGCTCAGCGTGTAGCGGATGTCCACTGCGGCTCCCACTAACACAAACAAAATAACCTCCGCCGCAATCCACAGCTTTCCAAACTTTTCCGACAGTCTTTTCGACACAAATTCCGTGCTTTTCAGTTTCAGCACACATGCCATGCTGACAACGGCAAGCAGCCCGGATACGGATACGATGCTTTTGCACCATTCTTCAATCGCAATCAGCAGGAACGAAACGCCCAGCACAATCACCACCTTCGTGCTGTTCCGCACACAGTTTTTATGGGCATACGCCGTTTCAAAAAACAGCGCCAGCGCATAACCCGCCAATGCGCCGAGCAGCACGCCAAGCACAATGGAAACGGGAATATTTATAAAGTCCATGGCATTGGCATGCCCGCCCTGCGCCATATTTGCAAAAGTGGTAAACAGGACAATGACAAAAATATCATCGCAGGATGCCCCCGCTAAAATAAGCTGCGGAATACTTTTTTCCGTTCCGTATTTCTGTTCCATAAGCTGTACCATACGGGGCACCACAATCGCCGGTGAAACCGCTCCCAGAACCGCTCCCATGACAGCCGCCTCAATCCGGGTTATGCCAAGCAGATATGGTGCGAACAGAAAATATCCTAAAATTTCAAAGCTCGCAGGCAGGCAGGACATCAGCACCGCGGGCCGCCCCACCTTCTTCAAATCGGCTATATTCAGTGAAAGTCCGGCTTTCAAAAGAATAATTATCAGTGCCATTTTACGGAGTTCCGCCGAAATGGACAAAATCGAAGGGTCTAACCAGTCCAGTACATAAGGTCCTAATACGATACCGGTGAGCAGCATTCCCACAATCCGCGGAAATCTGCATTTCTGACAGATTGCCGCCATGGACAATCCGACCAAAAAGATGAGTGCAAGTGATGTTAACATAAAAAGCTCCTTTCCTGATATGCAAATTCTTTTCCTCTCGAGAAAGAATCCTGCTTCGCAGGATTCTCCGCCTGCGGCGGGTCGCTTCTCCTGCTTCGCGGGATTCTCCGCCTGCGGCGGGTCGCTTCAGCGACATAATTCCACTCCGCCGCAGTGCGATCCTGCCCGGAGGGCTTTATTGTTTATAGGAAAATTCAACGAAATTTCCTATAAACAATAAAAGCTGACAATTTCTGCGACATTGCATCACAGAAGTCATCAGCTTACTAAGCGGTTTAGGTTTCCCAAGGGAGAACTTCATTCCCTGAAATCATTTCTAATTTGTTCTCTGCATAAATTTGTCTCTGCCAGTTATCATACCTCTTCGCCCAATAATATGCAAGTGTTTTTTACAGCTGTATCTCACTCTATTCCTCACTCCATACCCCGCATTTTAAAGCAAATCACATACATATTATTTTTTGCTGCTCACTTTTTCCCATGATTTAAAGCATTTTTTTATTTAAGGCTTTTTTGCTGTTTCTGGTTCTTTACATTTTAAAGCATTATATCATTTATAGCCTTTTTGCTTCCTTTTATTTCACACTTTTTAAAGCATTTTCTTATCTTATTCTATTTTGCTTCTTTTTCTTTTAAATTTCCAGAAGCATTTTTTCTCATTTAGAAGATTTGCTTCTTTTCCTTCCTACTTTCTTGGAGCATATCTTCTCATTTGAAAGATTTGCTTCTTTTCTCTACAGGGATCCTATAAGTTCATATTTCATATAATTTGTACATTGCAGTCATGAGTTACCTTGCAGGATTTTCGTTCTTCCTTCTATTAAATTGCAAAACCGTTCTTTCATATATTCCGGCAATAGGGATTGCTCACACATACCGGTATACAATTCTTTCATGGAAATAAATTTCTCTATCATTTTTTCTGCAGATACCTTTTGTAAACCACATTCTTCCGCAAACACAAAGAAATCCTTTCTCCGTATATTCAACTTTTTTCCATTCATCGTCAGTGCAAACTGCTCTTTATCCTCCGGCATAACCACATTTACCGGCAGAAGATCATACGCCGGGGATAAATGGTATTCCCCGCTGCCCTCCTCACTTTCTATCAGGGAAAAGTTTTTCAGGTGCATATCCGAATTCCCCACCATAAAAGAAAATACCAGACGCATAAACATTTCCGCTCTGTCGAGCCCTTTGGTGGAAGAATATTTTTCAATAATTTTAGCACATCGCTCATAAGAACCTTTATATTTATCCTGTGTAAGTCTGAGGTCTAACTGGCAGAAATCCTCCATTGCCAGCATGGCAACTCCATTCTTTTTCCAGCTTCTGTCCACTCGCCTGGTAATATAGGCCAATTCATCCTGTAACGGCATCAGAGCATGGGGCACCGTAGCAATACCCGCTTTATCCGCCATGTTCATCACAAGCTGTTCCGCTTCCGGTATTGCTTCAAACTCTTCCACCTGCGGCTTCAAAATATAACCGGTCGGATAATTCACCAGCGTAAGTCTCGGCTTTTTCGCATCCGAAAATAAATGCAGTGACATTTTTTTCTGCACTCCCGGCACCGTGAGACCTTTTTGCACACCGTTCTCCGCAAGAATTTCCAGATGCTCCTTATCTACTTCAAGTACCGGCAGTTTATCGGTTCCAAAGAAATTTCGGATGCATCCTTTATGCCATCCATTCTGCAAATTTTCCGATGAAAATTCCTTTCCGCAACACAAGCATTTCATTCTTTTTCTCCTCTGATACTTACATTTCCTATGCTGTCCCTGCAGGCAATGAGCAGTAGTCCAAACCTGTCATTCCTGTCAACTTTCCAGTTACGGCTGACCACATCAAGCAGCCACCCCTCCGGTATCAGTCCGTCAAAAAACGGAAACAGAATATTGGATGTATATTGTTTTCTGCTTAAGGGCATTGTCAGAGAAACCGCACCGGCATCCGTTTTTTCCATATAGTCATCATCATAAGTAAAGAGGTAGCCCTCGTCCGTTTCACTGAGCTGTCCGGCATATACATTTCTCACATACACATACGCAGTTCTGAATATTTCCATCAGCGTTCATCCTTTCTGCCCGGCACCGCCTCATAATCAAACATGGCAAGTGCAATATTAACTTTATCCATCCGAACCGTTTCCTTGCCTTGTTCCAATTCTCTCACAAACCGGAGTCCCAGACCGGACCGCATGGCAAACTCCTCCTGAGTAAGCCCCGCTGCCCTTCTATGTTCCTTTACAAATTGTGCTATCCTGTTCATTGCTATTATTTCCTTATTCTCAGTTTTTATTATTCATTTTATACCCTATAAGGTATAAAGTAAAGTGTTTTATGTTGTTTTATACCTTATAGGGTGTAAATGTGAAATATATGCTTGTTTTTGTACCCGATAGGGTACGATTTTATATTGTAACGCTATTGATGAACGTTAAAAAAAGACGCGAGGCTTGCCAGTCAGGCTGCTGCCTGCACTATGACAAGTACCCCCGCGTCCATGGAGGACAAATGACAAAAACAATTTTAGAAAAATTAATACCCTTAAGCAGTTTTCTTTCCTATACTGCCAAGCGCCTTAAATACTCCCTTAACCGATCCTACTGCGGCACCTACTGCAAATCCGACTACTTTACCGGGAATTCCCAGTATTTCTTCTCCAATAATAATTCCTGACCAAACGCCATCTGTAATGCAATCCCATACGGTCTCGCCAAAGCTGCGTTTAATGCTTTCTTTGTAGTCCTTCTCCTTATCATTGTGAATCCAGTTATCTTCTTCATCATTGATATTGTCTGCGAATGCAAGTCTTTTATCCTTCGGAATCGCCTTAATGATATAATACAAAAGCTTGGTGAGGTTATACGGCTTGCACTGTTTTCCGCCGTCTTCCTTGTATCCGGCACAATAATAAATCGGGCGAATACTTAAACCTGTTGCTTCTTCAATTCTCTTCTGAACAGAATCTGCCTTTTTTTCAAGGAATTTTTCAAGTACCTCATCCGGCATATTTTCCTCTTCATTCCAATGTGTACCCTTCATAGCTACATCAGCCTGATTGAGTGCAAGCAGAATACGGTCTTTCGCATCCTCTCCCAAAGCCGGAATCAAAATGTTGTTAATCAGGTCGTAGGAAGTTCCCAGATCCTTAGATGAGGCATCAAGAATAACCATCACAAGGTCAATTACCGGCTTTCCTTCTTCATCCAGTTCGTTCAGCTTCTCCAGAATGGAACGACTGATTTTTTCATCATTGGCCACGCCATCGCCAAGTCCCGGAGTGTCCCAGATAATCAGATTGTCCAATTCATATTTTTCGATAATGGAAGTTTCGGGATCTACACCAACTCCAATGCTGGCAACTTCCATATTAAAAAGCGCATTTATTGTCGAACTTTTACCGGCACCGGTTGAACCTGTCAGCATAATGTTTACTTTCTGGTTTCTGACCTTAATCAGCCGCGACAATCTTTTTGCTTTTTCTCCATCGGGAATATCCAGCTTCATTATCTCTTCCTCCAGAAGCTCATATATATTCTTTTGACCCTCTTTGCTCTCTTCCTGTTCTG
>FR880840.1:15697-37876 GCA_000434615.1 Clostridium sp. CAG:510 | reverse complement strand
CCTCTTTCTCCGTGTCCTGACCCGCTTCTTCCGACACCATTGTTTCATCATCCTGAACCATTGTTTCTACATTTTCTACCTTACACATATTACGTTCCTCCTTTGATTTTGTTGAACATTCTTTTGTTATTCCCGTGTACTTGGCTCACTTGGTAGTTTTAATTTATCAAAACACATGGACAGGATATGTCATTCTGAAAACAATTTTATTTTGATTTATCACTGCATTGCATTCTTTTTCCCCAAAAGGTAAAAAGCCGTGGCATAAAATGCCACAGCCTTAAAATAAATACTCAGAAAGCAAAATTATATTTCTGTATTCTGTACCAGATTTTCCGTTTTCCATTCTTTTTTTATCTTATACAAGCCAATACTTTTCTCGAAATACTGTATTTCAACTTTTCTTGATAAAGCATCTACATATACTGTAATTACATTTCGCTTGTCTTCCTCATATTCTTTGCACTTGCGAAGAAATAAGGCAATTTTTTCAAATCCTTTTTTCAGTGTTGTCGAATCAATATTTCCTTCTGACTCAATTTCATAGCACTGTTTACAACTGCCATCCGCAAAATAAGAATAATAGAAAATTTCATATGACTTCTGCTCTATTTCACAGAATACAATTGTTTTTTGCGCAGCGATCGGAAGCACATCATCTACTAATTCAAAAACATCATCAAGATTTTTCATTATGATACCTCCCTGGAATCAAACACTCTGTCTTCATTTACAGCATGCTCGCTATTTTCATCTCTGATTGTGACGATAACTTTTGACACCCTTACACGTATATCATATTCCGTCTTAACAGAAACAATTGAAATTTTACAGCCATCTTCATTGGCCTCCTCTATTTCCTGCTTCAAATCATTATACTCTTCTTTATCTATCTTATCCATCACTGATTCCAATAAATCCGTTGAGCCTTCGTCATTATCAAATTGTGCAACTGTCTCCTTGCCATCAATGGTATACCTTACCGTAATTTTAGAAGGTCTCTTGGACTCTCCTTCATATTCCACATCCGTATGGACATGCACATCCTTTCCTTCCTCTAATGCTTTGCCTATTTCATTTTCCATACGTTTGTATACACTTTGATTAATTGCAGAGCCTCTCATTGCAAGCATATTTTCAATTCCTTTGGCACCTCCGAATATTCTTGCTAAAATATGTCCCCCCTGGTCGCCTTCTCTTCTGTCTTCTCCTCCTGCCATAGTCTGTGCTCTGTTATCCCTCTCTCCCTCTGGGGTTGATGTTGCGGCTCCATCACAGGAGACAATTCTTCCCTTATTGTCAGTATTATAGGTAACGCCCTCTATTTTATATTCACAACCAGGAATCAGCTCATACCCATTTTTTTTGTAAATATATCCTCTGTCATCCGTCTCATAAGTACATCCATCCACTTTAAATTTTGAATTAGATTCATATTGCTTTGTGAAATCAACTGACTCCGTTGAAACATCAGAGTTATTCGTTCCGGTATAATCATCCGAAAACAACTGAGTCATTTCACCTTTTACATCTATTGGCATATTTTCTGTTGTTTTTTCTGTTTTCTCACCGCCATAATCATCCCGAAAAATTGCACTTAATATTGACTTTACTTCCTGACTCATATTAGATAATAAATTACCCTTGGGATTATCTACATGTGTTTCAATTTTCTCATTAAACATATCCATGTGTTTACACCTGCTCCCGACTCTTAATATACTTCAAGAGTTCTTCCCTGATTTCTGCAGCATCTTGTGTTTTAATACGTTCCGCATGCTCATTTGCAATAATAGCCAGTATCTTATCCTGATCCAATTGTGAAAAGTTCTCTATATTCGGCTCCAGCTTTTCCAGCATCATATTATACCAGGAATGTATATCATGCCTTTCCGTATTGGATAAAACAAGAGCTGTCTCCGAATTGAACATACTATAAACAATCCTGCTTCTTAACTCCTGAATCTTATCCGGATTTTTCTCCCTGAAATACTTAATTATGTCTATCTTGGTATCCGATGCAATTTGAAGCTTATACACAGACTTTTCCAGTTCTGCAATTTTATTGCTGTTAATCTCCATTTTTTTAGGAGCCGGCAACATTAGATAATCAATAACCTCTTCTTTCATTTTGCCGTCGTCAGTTCTTTCCGTATGTTCCTTTAATAAATAGGGTGTCTCATCATCTCTGCATGGATGAATATGGCAAAGAACCGGCTCCAGCCAGTTGTTCTGATATACTGCAGCAATACCCGTTTTAAGTTTTGAAAGTTCTACAATCTGGTTATCATTCAAGGATGCTGCCCTGCCAACTAATTCACGGTCGGATATATCCGGCAGTCCCAGAATAATTTTTGTATTGGTGTTTCTTATAACTGCCATGTCAAGCAACCCCGGAGCCTGATCCGCAATAATAAATCCTTCTCCGTATGTACGCATTTCAGCAATTGAATTGGCTAACATCTCAACAGATTTTCCAAGAAGATTAGCAGAATCCGAGCCTTGATCTGAAGATGTTCTCTTCAATAGATTATGAGCCTCTTCCAAAACCGTAAGATGCTTAAGACCACTATTGTTTTGCGTATGCGCAGACATTCTGTACTCCTGCATTTTCATAATCAAAAGTCCCATTATTAAAGACTTTGTTTCTACGGAACCGACTCTGCTTAAGTCTATAATTACATTAGAATCAAATAATTCCTCTGTTGACAACTCATCTGTCGAAAAAATCTGTCCGTAAATACCATTCGTAAGAGATTTTACACGAGTACATAATGCTCCCGTGTAGTCGCCCTTACTATCGGCAGAGTATTTTGACTCTTCCATTACAACGTTAATCATTTTTAAGACATCTATGAAAGAAGGATACATATTCCTTCCAAATACCTTGCAGTATTTGCACTCTGATTCCGTCAGATCCCAGCCAGCATTGATATAAGACCGTTCAATAGCATCTTTTAATACAGCCGGCATGGCGGCATACATTGGCCAACATACATTAAAAATCTCTATCAGTCTGTCAATATGTTCATGTACGTCAATATCTTCCGGAAAACTAAACGGATTGATTCTCAGCAGATTCATTTTTTTCTTATTGGTTCCGTATACCGTTACATTTGCATAGTGTCCAAACTTATCCTTATACTCTCCTTTCGCCGGTTCTATAACAAGAAAAGTAACTTCTTTCTCCCCATCTTGCATACCTCTGCCCATTACATGCTCAAGTATGGAATATATGGCATTTGATTTACCCTTACCGGTAGATCCTGTTATAAAAGTATGCATTGTCAGGCTGTCCATATCTAATTTAACTGGAATCTTGCCATTCGTTCCTTCTTCCTCACGTCCCATATGATAAAGATTACCCAGCTCAATGTAACGGTGCCCCTTTATTGTATCATTTTCTATATTTCTTCCAAATGCAGCAGTTTCTATTACCGATACTCCGGGAATTGACTTTTGAGGTAACCCCATTTGAACTGCCAGTTCTCTTCCGCTTACTATAGATGCGGGCGTAATCTCGTTTCCATCTGTAAAAGAAAAAACAGGATGCTCCAGTTTTCTAAGATAATTTTTTATAACAGAAACACTATATTCATCTTGCCATGAATTAATATGTGCTGTTTCAACATGCGTACAATTTCCGTTAATTAACGCCTTGTAGGAACTTGCCGCCATTTTTGCTGTCATTGAATCAGCTGCAAGAAAATATGCTGCTGTAGCAAAAACACCATAATTTTTGCTTTCCTTGAGTCTTTCCAGTTGTTCATCAATTCGATCCAACAGACCTTGAATTGTTTTATTGATATATGTAATCTGCAAACTACGCCCGGTTGTTTCCGTCAAAGACTTACCATCCGCCGTACTCTCAATTTCACCCTTTGCCTCGGAATCTCCTATCGTATTAGTTTGTGTTTTCGTAGTTCCAAATGTAGTTGTGTCCGAAAAGCTTCTCGTTCTGGATATACTATGCGAATAGCCGAACGATGTAGAACTTTGATGGCCCAGACTGGCTCCATTTCCAGCCAGTCCCATATGCACACCTTTACTGATTCCCTCCGAGTGACTTATATTTGCAGAATCCGTATTAGTCACAGAATGACCTTCTGTATGCGCATTACTCTCCGATGTACCGGCAGATAATGCACTGGACCTGCTTTTTGACAGAGTAGTGCTAAGTGACTTTGATAATGTCCTTGTGACTCCGTCAGCCGAACTTTCATTAAAGGATAACTCACTTTTTAAGAATGGAACCAGTTTGGAATACAGCAATTCATATTCTGCCTTTATATCCAATAACTTATCTTCATCCAGGATATTGGCAATAAATACTGCCGAAAATGCCGTTCCCTGCATGGTATCTATCATTTTTTCAATACCCTGAATGTAGTTTTCATTAGCTACATCCTCTTTTTCCCGGGAGGACCCAACACCAGAAACACTTACTATATTTGTGTATGAATTCTTGGTACAATCATTCATTAAAGCTTCGAGTGGTTGATTGTCCAATACAATATCTTCATATGCGGATAAACTTCCCGGAAAATTTCCCATCAGATTATTAGCCAGCGCTTTTGCACTTGCCCTTGCCGCATCTATGGTATTGGCACCGGTCGTTCCCAAATACAATTCCACATTTTTCCCATTGCTGTTTATGACCATAACGATACTTCCGTTAAATCCCGCTGTAGAAGCATATGTATTAATCAGCTTTTGCAGATTATTCTCGTTTCTGTCATAAACAATCTTCTTAACTCGGAACAAGCTGGCACTCTCATATACCGGTGAAGTATCCGTTTTTATCAACTGATATTCATTCAACCTGGCTAAATAATTTTTGGTCACAATATTATCTGCAAGATCAAATGCCTTATCTAATTCTGAGAGTTCTCTTACTTCAAGTGGTCTGTGCTCTTTCTTTATTACTAAGTCCTCTGCCATTCTTTTTTCCTCCCTGGCGTTCCGATATTCTTTGGGCATCTTCTGCAAGTTTATCCTGCTGCTTATCACCTTTTTCCACCTTGCTATTGTTGCAATTTTGAGTTCTCTGCTTTTTTATGTCTTTTTTTTCTTCCGTTTTGGAACTCTGCTTGGGATGTTCGTTTAGAGTTTTGTTCTCCACTGCATCGTCCGCCATATTTTTTTCCTGTTTTGATACTACTTTTGTACAATTACTTTTACCAGCACAGCCAGCAGAATTACTACTACCGCTACTATCACAATGAGCGTCACTAAGCCTCCTTGTTTTACTTCCTTCTGCTGGCTTTTGAATTTTTTTCCCTTATTACTGTTTTCTTCCTCTTTAGTTTTAATAGGTGTCGTAGAGCCCTTTGCACGGTTTGACGGATACAGTTTCTGTGCTACTGCTTTTACATGCTCTATACGCTTCTTACAGAAATTTTCTTTTAAGTACACTCTTGCATAGGCATAGTATTCCTCATCCCATTTAGAAGGATCCTGCTCATATTTTAACTTTTCATCAAATGCTGCAAATAGCTCTTTCTCCTCTACTCCATGATTCAGTACATATTGCACTGCCTGGTCAAAATCTGTTGTCTTAAACGTGGGATCTGCATTGATATATCCCATTAGTGCTCCCACGATATCATACATGTCCCGTTTGTCCGTTTCTAAGTAACGCTTTAACATAGTACTTGGTGTAAATTCTGATGTAGACATTTGTATTCCTCCTATACTGTAAGTAAATCATCAACTTTCTTCATAAAGTCTTCAATCCATTTTGCTTTTTCAGCATTAGCGGCTACTTTTTTCTCCAGTTCTTCCTGACTTACAAGCAGTTCATTTATTTCATCAAGCTGCTCTTTTACCATTATGGAAAGTCCATTAAGCTTATCCATTGTCAGTTTTTTTAAGTCACCCACTTTTTCTTCTGTATACTCAATATTTTCTTTTATCTCCTTGTCAAAAGAATGCTGTATTTCTGTGATCTGATCTTGCTTTAACTTTTTAATATTAACGAATTCCTTTTTCGTATATATATTTATTGTCTTATATGCCTCAACCCCAAAGGCTTTTTCCTTTCCAAACAAACGAGCTATCCCAGCTCGAAGCCCCTTTACTTTTTCTCTTCTCTGGCCTGTTAATACATCCTTCGTATCCTTGTATTGTTCTCCAAGTAAATCATCCACTTTTTTCAGGTTGAAATTTTCATACACTTCTGTCTGTCTCATATCATAGTTACCAACATTAAAAACTCCATCCTGATTTAATTCTTGAATGTATTGCGAATATTCCTGAATTATAATTTGACAAACGGCTAATACCCCGTTATTGAATGCATTATCCAGAACCTCCTTTGCCTCTTCACCTATGCTGAATACATCCTGCCTAAACTTTTCTAGATAATAATCTGCCTTTTCAAGCTCTATCTCATCATCACCATCACACCCCAGTTTATCAATTTTTTGAATTATTATTGCCTTCTCATTCTCGATAAATTGTGTATCTAATTCGATATGTTCAACTTTATCCCTAAATTCCTCCTGTTTTTTACTGTAATCATATTTTTCCTGTTTTTGCTGAAGCTCTTCCTTAATTGCATCGAAACTTTCCTGAGACTTTGCCCACTCCGCTTCACAGTTATTAATCATATTTCTCTCAATAACTTTTTTCATGAAAGTATCATGCGCCGTTTTAATTTTGATGGCAATTGCATATTTTTCCAGATATTCCTTGATTGCCAATTCAATTGCCGGAATACCGCTATTGATTTCAGCAGCTTTATATTCGCTTTCATTTGGTTCTTTTGTATCATTTTTCTCTCTTATCTTTTTCCCCATTTCTGCATACTGTTCTGCCTTTTTTTCGAGCTCATTTTTTACAGAAGTGGATAAAGAAGCATACTTCGATAACATACATTCTTTACTGTTAAAACATTCCACAAGCGTACGCAAATTAAGTCTTTCATTTTTCGAAAGCTGTTCTCCGTTCTCAAGCATACGTATCAATTTAGCCGTCTGTGCTGATCCCAGAAACAAATTAGGTTCTGTAATCCCACAATGTTTCAATTGTTCAAGAATTGTGTGTTCAATCACATCTTCATATTTCTCTTTTTCTGTATCATACTCATCCATTCGGTTAGCAACAAACAAAAAGCGATCCCTTGACTGTTTTCCATTGGTACTATTCTTCATAGCATTAGCAATTTTTTTCAATATAATGTTGCTATCATTCGTTCCAAGCTGTGCTCCATTAAACACATAAAGGATTAAACTTTTATTCTCATCATTTATAGATTCATCCATCATAAGCTCGTGTTCTTTGTTCTGGAAATTGTTTCCTCCCGGAGTATCCACAAAAACAGTACTTAATACATCTGAAGGAAGACCTGGAATCGGCCCCTCCAGCTTTACCAAATGAATCAGCGCTTCTTTACCCTCCGGGTCATTAGGATCCTTTCTATAATTTAGTTCGGATATCAGCTCCTTTGTCGCCTTTTGATTTTCCACAACATTGTTTCCATACTTATCATCCGCATTGGCAATAAAATCCTGAAGGTTGTCATTATCTTTTATTTCCGTAATTACGGCCGTGGTAGCCTGGTTTACTGCCGGAAGTATATCTCGCCCAATAATGGCATTAATAAGGGTAGACTTACCACTGCTCATAGGTGCAATTACTACAATTTTGAATTCAGAATCCATTGCTGCTTCAAAATTCTTTTGAATATCCGGTGTTTTGAATTCTTCAACCGGTCCCTCCTGTAATTCCTGGTATAATTCTTTTAATTTAATAATTTTGCTGTACGGATCCGAATTTTGAGCTGTTTCTTTATTTTTATGAATTAATTCTATTTTACTAAAACACTGTGTTCCAAAATTATCCTTTGCATAAACCACATCCTGAAAATCACCGGACGTTCCCGTAAATTCGATGGTAATCTGTCCATCGCCGACACTTGTTCTGAGAGTTTTGAAAATCCCCGGCCAATTTTCCCTGGGTTCAATCCACTCCTGCAGCCTTCTGCCGTTGATATAAGACAATGGAGAAACTTCCTCATTCATCTTCTTTCCATTAATCAGCAAATCCGTTCTTACGGTATATGGATTATAACTTATTTGTACCTTAACCATATCTTTATCTCCTTCTTTATTTACTTGTGTTTCTTTTTTCGATGCCATATCAGGATTATCATTTTCTTTAATGAAGCTGATCTTAGGTGCAGACATATGAAATGACTTTGTCATAATTTCATCCATTTGTTTTTCAAGGAATGAAATTCCCGTATTTTCCAATGCAGCATATATCTGTGCCCGTTTATATATTTCTCCGCCAATTTCTATCCTTTCACTTAATGTTCCCCCCCTTAATAAATCTACATAGTCCTGTAGTGAAAATCCTTTTCTTCGGAACTGCCTATAATTTTTAATAAAATCCCTCTCTTCTTTTTTTGACAGTGGCTGATTCTGTAATACTTTCTTGAACAATAGCGCACTAACTGCTGATATTGGAATTATAATAGGAGCTGAAATACCCTTTGATTCAATATAATTTTTACAATTTTCTATTAATTCCTCTGGATTTTCTCTTTCAGGGTCAATTAAGTCCATCTTATTCACAGCAAACAGAATACTAAATTCAGGGCTTTCCTTCAGCTTTTGTGCAATGTATGTGAGAAATAAGCTATCGTCGTTCGTTCCTATCTGCTGTGCATTAATAACATACAGTATTAACCCTTCCGAGTAGTCTTCTAAAACTTGTCTGGTTATCATTTCATGTGCCGAATCCATGCCGTTATTTATACCGGGTGTGTCTATGAGAAGCATTGATTTTTTACTGTTTCTTATGCCTTGAATTTCTCCTTCTACTACCATTTCAGATGTTTTGTTCGATTTATTATACTCGGCTATGACTTGCTTCGTAGCCTGTTCTATATAGGAGTAATTTCCATTTTCATCTACGGCATGAATTGCAAACTGCGTTTTTAGGTCATTATCCAATACAGCAACCGCTTTGGCTGTACAGGCCCTATTCATGCTGGGTAATAAGTCCGTTCCAACCAATGCATTGATAAGTGTTGATTTTCCACTGCTCATAGTAGATACAACCAATGTAGGATATACTTTACTCATATCAAGTTTTAATCTTTCGAACATTTCTGTGTCTCCTTACTTTATATATTGAATGGCAAATGCATTCTCCCCCTGGCTCCGGAACCACATATCGATTCCCTTGCCGAACACTTCCGCCTTCACGGTATAAATACCATTTTCTTCGCTTTCAATTACTGCAGTGGGAAGTCTGTCGAGAACGGCATCTATGTCCGGTCCCGAATACTTAAAACGTACCTTCTGCAGCTTACCGCCGTACATGAACTGCACGCGTTTTCGGAACTCACCTTCTTCAAACCGGCTGGCATACGGTATATGGAATCGTTCCTCCAATACCTCCAAGCTTTGAATGCGATCTATACGGTAAATGGTAGGAAAAGAATCGTTAATCACATCGAAGTTCTCCCGTACCTTTTCGTCATCAATAAAAGCGGTGACATAAAAGTAGTACTCAGAAAACATAATGGCAACGGGTTTAATTTTTCGTTTCACCGTCTTCTTGTCCATCATTCTGGTATATTCGATTTCTATGTATTTAGAGGACCGGATTGCCTGTCCGATGTCCCACATGGTATCTAAAAATTCCGTTTTATGCCTTGGTTCCACATAATGAAATTCTTCGTTGGAGATTAAATCCTTCACCAGTTTCTGATTGCTCTTGGGTACGCAGCAGTCAATCATACGTTGGAGCATGCCTGTCATTTCCTCTTTGGTGAAAGCCCTGCTGTCCAGTAGAATTTTACAGAGTGCAAGAATTTCACTGTTGGTCAGCTTAACCTTATAAATGGTCTCCATACAATAACCCTTTTTTACTCTATCGTAAATAACAGAATTTACTTCACCTTTTTCTACTGACTGGGTATCCAGAAAGTCTCTTATATCGTCAATGTCGCGTTGGATACTTCTTTCATTTACACCATAACATTGCGCTTCTTCCGCTTTGTTAATCACTGCACCGTTCAGTAGCTTAGTATAAATGCCAAGAACACGATTTACTTTGTCACTACCTTCATACTCCATCAGGCGACCTCCGTTTAGCTTTGATAAAGGCATTGTAGCAAATGACATAGACAAATATTGTCAGTTATGTACTGACTTCTTCCGAAATAGTACATATATACTCTTATTTTTTAATTATTTTGCTGATTTCATGTCAATCTTTGTATCTTTTACAAGAATTATATAGCAAGGTATAGCTATTTGCAAGGGTATATATAGCATAGATTGTCTGCAAAACATTATTTTTGTCGGATATGTTATTTAATAGATGAGGTAGATGCCATGAAAAATAAAGCCACAAATTCCATAGCACAGAACATAAAAAAATACCGTTTATTAAATAATATGACACAGGAACAGCTGGCTAACGCCCTGTATCTGGATACCCAGTATTATGCGCAGTTGGAGCGGGGAGAACGAAACTTTACAATCGAAAAGATTATTCTTGCATGCACCATATTTCATGTCGGTATTGAAAACATTATTGTAATCGAAGACACTTCCGTTAATGACAATTCAGAACTTTTAGAGAAAATCATACATGATATAGAACCTCTTACAACCAGTCAGCTTTCCGTATTAGACAAATTCATTTCCGATGTTCTTCCTTATATGATATAGTTTTTAACCAGAACACCCTAATCCACGGCAAAACAAAACCCCGGTCTCACCTGAAACGAAACCGGGGTTTTGCCTCTATATTGATTACAAGAAAGCTAAGTCTGTCAGGCAGTGTCCTGCCTGATTTTGCTCTTAAGTCTTTTGCTTTTAAGCTGCCTTTTCGGAGTTCTTCTTGCTCTTGGCGTAGCTCTTGGTGGAGTTTACGACAATGATAAGACCAAGAACGATAAGCAGGACAGCGATGATTAACTGCAAGCCGTTGGCAATGAATACCTTGCCCCAGGTGGTTTCGCCTGCGGGAATGGTAACGGCTGCCGCATTCTGGATGGCCTTAACCATAGCGATAAGACGCTGTACCAGAGCGGTAAAGGTTACGCAAAGCATAATGATAAGGGGCGGGAACAGCATCTTGTTGCTGCGGCCGGTTACCTTTAAGAATACGCAGAGGGTAATCAGTACCAGAGCGCTTAATAACTGGTTTGCGGAACCAAACAGCGGCCAGATGTTTGCATAGCCGATTTTGGTCAGCACATAACCGCAAAGCAGGGTAACGATGGTGGAGAAATAGGTATTACATAAAAGCTTTCTCCAGGGAGCGGCATGCTCCATATCGTCTACGCTGAAGAGTTCCTGGAAGCTCATACGGCCGATACGTGCAACAGCATCCAGGCTGGTAAGAGCCAGAGCGGATACACACATGGTCATGAATACGGTTGCCACATAAACGGGCACACCGAACATTTCAAAGAAGCCTGCAACACCGCGGCTGAAAATCTGGAACGGAGTACCTGCTGCTGCAGTTCCGTCTGCAGCGGCTGCCGCACCGGCAACACAAAGGGCAAGTACAGCCAGTAAGCTTTCCAGAACCATGGCGCCGTAGCCAACCTTTAACATATCCTTTTCATTCTCAACGGTCTTTGAGGAAGTACCGGAGGAAACCAGGCTGTGGAAACCGGAAACGGCACCACAGGCAACGGTTACAAACAGAATGGGGAACAGAGTTCCTAATTTATCGTTGGTAAAGCCTGTAAATACAGGAAGGTTCATCGTAGGATGTGCTACGAAAAGTCCGATGACCGCACCGGCAATCATGCAGATAAACATGAATGTCGTCATATAGTCACGGGGCTGCTTTAAGAGCCACATAGGAAGTACGGCTGCGAAGAAAATATAAACAAAGGTGATGTAGCTCCAGGTATCTTTGTTGAAGATTAACGGGAAGTTCATACCGATGGCAAAGGAAGCAATGATGCAAAGAATACCGAGCGCTGCCTCTTTCCAGCCGGAAAGGTTGAACTTCTTCTGGATTAAACCAAATACAACAGCGAATACCATGAACATGATGGAAACCATACCGGCTGCGCCGTTGGTCTTTGCGGCGTCGGCTAACTGTGTGGTTCCGTCCACTACGGTATACGCATTGAAGGTTCCGGCTACCATATCGGCGAAAGCTGCGGTAACAATCAAAGTAAATAACCAGCAGAACAAAAGGAAAATCTTACGTCCGAATTTGCCGATGTATTTTTCAATCAGCATACCCATGGACTTGCCTTCGTTTTTAACAGATGCATACAGGGCACCAAAGTCGGTAACGGCACCGAAGAATACGCCGCCGATCAGAACCCAGAGCAGAACCGGTAACCAGCCGAAAGCTGCTGCCTGAATGGCACCGGTGACAGGGCCTGCGCCCGCGATGGATGAAAACTGATGGCTGAAAACGGTCCACCCGTTTGTAGGTACATAGTCTTTGCCGTCCTTGAACTTGACAGCGGGTGTTTCTGCTTTCGGATCAATACCCCATTTGTTTGCCAGCCAGCGTCCGTAAAATACATACGCTGCTACCAAAACAACTGCTGCGATTAATACGATTACAAGTGTGTTCATAATTACTTCTCCTCTTTTCTTTTTATTAAGGAAGAATCCTGCTTTGCAGGATTCTCCGCCTGCGGTGGGTCGCTTCAGCGACATAATTCCACTCCGCCGCAGGGCGCTCCTGCCCGGAGGGCTTTATTGCTTATATAAAGCAATAAAAAACCTCCGTCCCATACATCATCCCATGGATTCTGTACAAAGACGAAGGTTTATCATTTACATTACTTCCGCGTTACCACTTTGTTTGCCGGTTGCCCGACCTCTCTCCTGTCACCTGAACATCAAATCTGTCAGAAGACATGTCCCTTTAACGGTGGATACCGGCTTTCACTACTGGACACGATACATCAAGCATTCCTTTGACGGCTGGTAAAAGCTTTGACGTTTCTCACGGAATGATGCGTCTTTCATAAAAGCAGCTCGCAGGTGAGGGCCCTCCCATTCCTTGCTGCCGATTCTCACAATTTACGGCTTTCTGTAAGCGGTGATAAGGGGAAGTCATTTCCTGTTCCTCGCATTTGCTTGTTGAATTGACTATACAATAGTCTTTTGAAAAGCATTTGTCAACAGTTTTTTTTAATACTTTTTTTAGATATTTGCATTAAATAACATCAATCTCCGGTATTCTCCACCTTTTTATGGATGGCTTCCATACGGGCATCCAGCATGGCGCTGACCTCCGCGCACTGCTTCAGATCATGGGCTGTTTCTTCCGTGATGGTGTAGTCCTTTTTGTAGCGGATTTTGTGCTCCAGACTCGCCCACCAGTCCATGGAAATGGTGCGGAACTGTACCTCCACCTTCATGAGCTTCTTCTGGTTGTGAAGGAAAATCGGCGTTTCCACAATCAGATGCAGACTGCGGTAACCGTTGTCCTTCGGATGCTCTATATAGTCCTTTTTCGCAATCAGCTCAATATCATCCTGTTTTAAGAATGCCTCGGAAAGCATATAAATGTCGGAAGGGAAGGAACAGATGATACGCACACCGGCAATATCAAACAGATTCTGTTCGATACTTTCCGTAGTTACACTGATGCCCTTCCGGTAACATTTTTCAAGAATACTTTCCGGTGATTTCAGCCTGGTCTTTATGGTCTCAATGGGATTGCGGTCATATTGCATGGACAATTCCTCATTAAGAACACTGAATTTTGTTTCTACCTCCATCATGGCACACCGGTAATAAGACATAAGCTCCCGGTATGGCATGGATTTTTTCTGGGCAAACTGCTTTACATCCGGTCTGTTTACCTGGGATAGAAAGAGCTGCTCCATATGTTTATTTGTATGTTCTGACATAGACAATCCGATATCCCCTTTCGCCTGCACCGTACAACGGTTTATTGTTCCGGTACCACAGCGAAGAAAACAATATCTTCCGTACCATTGTTAATCATGGAATGACCGTGCCCCTTGGGACAGTAATGGCATCCGCCGGCTTCCACGCATTCCGTGCCTTCATCGTAAATGAAATCAGCTTTTCCGCTTAAAATGTAGATAATCTCACAATTGCCCTCATGGACATGGAAACCGATGGAGGACCCCGGTGTCAGTCTGTCATACATAATAGTGCACTTTTCGTCCACATGTCTTTTCACGCAAAGCTCTCCCTTGCCGCCCTTAAAGGCAGGAAGCGCCTGCTCTTCTATGTTCTTAAAATCAATAACCATCTTTTGTAACCGCCTTTCCTTCGTGAGCACTGCCCACTTTTATAACCATCTGCTATTATACCACTTTCCTATGCATTTGTGCTACTGCGTTTAGCGGATTTCTTCTCCCGGCTTTTTCTTTGATTTCTTGTCCTCATACATGCGTTCATCCGCGAGTTTCAGAAGTGCTGCGTAGTCATAGCCTTTTTCCCCATAGGCAACTCCCAGGGCTATCACACAGTTTATGCCGTCATCTGCCGTATTAAGTCTGGCAAGCTCTTCCTCCCAACGTTTTTTTATGGTGTCTGTTTCCTCTCTGGTAACATTTTCCGCTACCATTAAGAATTCATCGCCTCCCATGCGGAATCCGTGTACCTTATTGTTAATCACCTTCCGGATACTGTCGGCGGACTTGATAATCAATTTATCGCCGGCTTCATGTCCAAACAGGTCATTCATTTTTTTCAGATTGTTCACATCAAAATTAAATATGGCAATGGAGTCCAGACCGACAAAGTTTTTCTCTGCCATGGACAGGTATTTTCCTTTGTTGAGCAGACCTGTCAATCCGTCATGTTCACTTTCATAAACCAGTTTTTCCCTCATAACGCCATTTTCTATGTAAAGCCTTATTACACTTTTGAAGGCCGGTTCCCGCAAGGCATCTCCGTCTGTACCCGGTCCGTTATGTACGGTCACTGCATAACGGTCTCCCGAAATTTCCCCGCTTATCAGTATATAATCGCCGGATGCCGGCATGGTATCCCCGGCCTGCCCCTTTTCTTTGTCTTCCGCAAATAAGCCTTGTTTTTCCGCCTCTTTCCGGGAAACTCTTTCGTTGCTGTAGTTTTTCTCCTTACGGTCAAAGGTAATAATTTCTACATTGTCTCCTCTCTGAAGCAGAAAACAGGTCCTGTCAGTCTTCAGATAATCGGCAACAAGCGGCAGCAGCTCATAATATGTGTCGGAAAGCTTTTCAAGTACCGCCGTCTGGAATTTTGAAAGTTTCTTAAAAAATCCCATGTATTTTGTAACATCCCGGTTCAGGCTCATATATCCTGTAATATCCGTAAGCAGATGTATTTCATATTCTCTTTTTTC
Organism: Clostridium sp. CAG:510; assembly: GCA_000434615.1. Lineage (GTDB taxonomy): Bacteria > Bacillota > Clostridia > Lachnospirales > Lachnospiraceae > Acetatifactor. Next base: position 22,561 of record FR880840.1, on the reverse strand, counting down.
TTCGGAAAAGCGTGCGGATTTTATGCTGTAATATTTTTTGTCCGAGGCATCAATATATTCCCATTCCACCGCATCGCCGTCCGTAATAAGCTCCGGACATTCCTGATGCCAGCCGCATGCCTCCCTCACTTTTTTCCCGGTTATATCTTCTCCGCATTTTTCCAGATAAAGGGAATCCGTATATACAATTTCCGATGTGTCGCTGCAGACAATAACGGTATATCCTACTTTCTCCGTCATAAATTTCCCGATTATATTTTGAAAATCCATGTAACCACCCCTTCTTTTATGCAAAGTCCAATATGTCCGAAAAGCCTGTCATCTCAAAAACCTCCATCACCTCATCCGGAACATTTCTGACAACCATGCTTCCCGACAGGCTGTTCATTTTTTTCTGTGCGCAGAGAATAACCCTGAGTCCGGAGCTTGCCACATAATCGCAGCCCTCCATATCCAGTACAAGCTCCCGTACCGGCTCCTCCAGCAGTTCTTCCATGGATTTCTGCAATACCGGTGCTGAATTGGTATCCAGTCTGCCCTCTATACAGATTTCTAATTTTTCTCCGTCCTGCTTCTTCCTGATTTCCATACTTATACCTCTTTCCGCAGCTTTATGCCTGCCATCTTTTTTCCATCGTTACAACATTCTGTTTATCTTTATATTCATAGGTCACGGTATCCATGATTTTCTTTACCATAAGGATGCCCAGACCGCCGATCTGCCTTTCTTCCGCAGACAGGGATATATCCGGTTCCTCCTTCTCCAGAGGATTAAACGGCACTCCGCCGTCCCGCAGTGTTATCCGGACGTATCCGGCATTTTCTGTTCCTGCCGTCTGCATATCCACCCGGCAGAAGCCCTCCTCTGACGTGTAGGCATAATTTGTGATATTAACGAATAATTCTTCCACACATACCATTATTTTCCGGATAAATCCCGGCGGACAATGCTTCCCCGAAAGCTCTTCTTCCACCATCTTCCTGAGTTCATCCAGAGCCGTAAGCTTTGCCTTTACCGTTATGCTTTTTATGTTTGTCAGGCTTTTCAGATATTCCATGGATTTCTTTATTTTGTCCATTCCCTTTACTTCTAAGAGTATGGTGGCTTCCGGAAAATATTTTTCGCGATAAAGCAGAAAACGCCGCCAGTCTATGTTTCCATCCCCTATTGCAAGATGCTCGTCCGTTTTACAATGATTGTCGTTAATATGAACGTGCCGGATATAGGGAGCCAATGTCTTTACCCACTCTTCTATATGGTTCACGTCCCCGAATACATGAGCATGGGCATAATCAAAGCAGATGCCGAAGCGGGGATGCTCCTTCATTTTTTCTCCCAGAGCAGCCAGAAGCTCCGGCGTATCGTCAAACATATTTTCCACATATATGGATAGTCCGGGATGCTGCGAAAGTTTTTCTGTCCAGTAAGCTGCGTTCCGGCTCACAAAGCTTTCCCTATACTCCGCATTCCTGAAATTTGCAATGTAATTGGTATGAAAGATAACGGCTCCGGCTCCTATTTTTTCCGCTATGCAAAGGCTTTGCTCCACCCGGTAATCCGAAGCCTTATAAATCAGCGGATCATCCGAAAAAATCGTTATATCCAGAAAAGCTCCGTGTACCGTGCAATAGCCGGGCTGTCTGTCCGACCTCAGGTATTCTTCAATGACCCTTTCTACCGCCTCTTCGTCTTCCAGAAGACCGGGAGAGAAAAAATCGTTGTATTCAAACCCCAGCCGGTACTGCTCTGCCAGTCCTGCATATTCCGCTATCCTGTTCCTGTCCGGTATTATCAGTAATTTACTTCTGCTCATCTTCTTTTCCTTTTATTGCTTTCAGAGAATAAACAAATACATTTCTGCTTTTTCCTTTTAACGGGATTTCTCCGACAGTGTCCACTTCTATCCGGTCCTTCAGTCTTTCGTACACCTCGTCACTGATAAGCACCTGTCCCTTCCCGGCATTGGCTTCCAGCCGGGCGGCCGTATTGACCGTATCCCCGATAGCCGTAAAATCCATACGGAATTCACATCCGATATTTCCCACGACCGCAGGACCGCAGTTGACACCTACGCCAAACCCAATACTCCTGCCGAAACGTTTTTTCAAATCCGCCTCAAGGGCAATGCCGCCATTGACAATATCCATGGCTGCGCAGACCGCATGATATACATAATCTTCCAGATCAAACGGGGAATTGAACACTGCCATGGTAGCATCCCCCACAAACTTATCCAGTGTTCCCTTATTCCGGAAGATGCACTCGGTGGTAAGCTCCAGATATTGGTTCAGTATTTCCACCACCTGTTCCGGTTCTAATGCCTCTGACATAGTGGTAAAGCCCCTTATATCTACAAAGAGAACCGCTATATCCCTGTTTTCCCCTCCGAGTTTTATCCGGAAATCACCCTTCTTTGCGATTTCCTCCACAACCTGCGGCGCCACATATTTTTTGAAGGCGTTCAATACCTTTCGCTGCTTCAGCTTTGCTGCAAGATAACGGAATACCAGACAGTATATGTAGGAAACGGTAAGCATAAGCGGCACGTACAGAATACTGACGGTGATACCGTTGTTGTTGAGCACGGTACATACTGCCAGCCCTGCAAAAACGGATGCCGCCAGGAGAATAGTCGCTCTGGCTATTTTCATTTTCCGGAACAGAAAATGCACCAGGGCACAGAAAAGTCCCGCCAGTATACCCGCTATATAGGGATTTCCGTTTACGGAAAATCTTCCCTGCATAAATGCCTGCAGGATATTGGCATGAATTTCCACTCCGAACATCTGCCTGCTGTGACCGTTCGGCACATGAAAATTGTCCTGCATCCCGGCTGCATATGCCCCTACCAGTACAATACAGTCCTTAAAAATCCGTGTGTCAATTTTTCCGTCAAGCACATCCACAAAGGATATGTATTCATAGTCTCCGGGCTTTCCGGAATAATTTATCAGCGTTCTTCTGGTTTTGTCCTGTTTTACCGTTTCGGGCTCTATCTTTTTTTCATCACAGTACCTGTTATAAATTACCTGCGAGAACATCATCCTGCTTTCGCCCTTGTAATCCTGCTCCACCAGAATGCGGCGGACCGTTCCATCCGAATCCTGTGCCACATTTGTATAACCGCTTATTGCGGCTTTTCTCAAGGCCTCATAAGGCAGCACTTCGCCTGTTATCCTGTAATATGGGATTCCGTTTTCATCCATCTCCGCTTTCTCACTGTATAAAAGCTGGGACGCCGTTACCACATTTCCGCCCTTTTCTGCCCTGTCTGCAAATGCCTGATCTCCTTCTTCGTCCACATTTCCGGAAAAGATAATATCAAACCCGATTACGAGCGGTCTGGTTTCCTCATCCTCATTCAGCCTGTCAAGCAAATCTGCATAGCAGCTGCGGGACCAGGTGCCGACAGGTCCCAGTCTCTCCAGTGTTCTTTCATCAATCCCGATAATTTTAATATCACCGGAAACGCCTCTCGGTCTCTGATACAGCCCATCCCGTAAAATATAATCCAGCGGGGAAAATAGATTCCACACCGTCAACAAAAAAACGCACACAAAGACTACGAAACATTCTGCAATAATTCTGACTGTTTTTTTCATGCAACCCCTCTGCAATCTATTCCTTCCTGTTTACTGCCTGCTCACAAACACCATGGTAATATCATCTGCCTGCATTTCTCCATCCGCAAAGCTGTCTACTTCCCGGTACATGGTGTCCGTAAAATCATCTACCGATCCGGTCTTGTCCCTGTTCCGGTTCAGCATCTCTTCCAGTCTGCCGTCACCCAGAAATTCACCGGAAGGGTTCAATGCCTCTGTCACACCGTCCGTATACAGATACAGACAGTCTCCCTTTTTCAGGGTAAATGTCTGTTCTCTGTATGGCATATCTTCCATCATGCCAAAAACCATATTGGCTTTTGCCTTTATTTTGACAAAATCCGAGTTTCCGCTCTGCAGAAAAGGAAGATTGTGTCCTGCATTGACAAATGTCACCGTATCCGAGGTAAGATCCAGTACACAGATAAATACCGTTACAAACATGGACTCTTCATTCTTATAGCAGAGCTGGTTGTTGGCACGGTACGCCACTTCGGAAAGGGGCAGTCCCAATGTCGCATAGTTTCTGATATGGGTTTTTGCCATACTCATAAAAAGAGCAGCCGGTATTCCTTTACCCGATACATCCGCAATCAGAAAACACAGATGGTTTTCATCAATCAGAAACATATCATAGAAATCACCGCCAACCTCCTTTGCCGGACGCATACGGGCCGTGAGTTTCACATCCGGCAGCCGTTCAAATACGGTAAAATCATCTTCCAGGCATCCTGTCTGAATCCGGGTGGCGATTGCCAGCTCCGACCGGATTCTTTCCCTCTCCGTTACCAGCTTCGTGGTTTTGTTATAAAGCATATTCATAAAGGTGCCGTATATCTTACGGTTTTCGGCTGCCAGTCTGTCGAAAAGCGGTTTGGCTATGTTGGCGCACACCACTTCATCCCTTGCACGCACGGTAGCCTTCCTGCAGTCCTCATTAATAAGACCCAGTTCGCCGATAAAATCACCTTCGGAAAGAGTATTGATCAGGGTGTTTTCCGCACTGTAAACATCTGCTGTCCCGCTTAAAATAATGTACATGCCGTCCTCACTGTCATGTCCTACGGTAACAATGTCACAGCCCGGGTCTATCCTCACTTCCGTCATGGCTTCCAGAAAGGAACGCGTTCCTTCCTTTATTTCTGTTCCATCCTTCAGTTCAAAGAACTCCCGGATTGTTCTGACTGATTTTAATTTCCCGATATCCAAGATATGCTCCCTTACCTTTCCGGATTTTCACCGTATATTCCGTTTCTGAAGCTTATTTCCATTTTATTACAATATCCTGCTCCACAGGCTTTGTAAAATCATAATCCCACCGGCCTTCTTTCTCCGGCATAAGAGACGGCATTGATGCACACGTTCCGTTCTGTACTGTCTGCGTGCAGAATACCTCTCCATCGTACATAAAGGTAACGGTGCAGGCATCGGTTCCGTCTGCCTTTGACTCTTCGTTATTGTTTTCCCCGGTATTTTCTCCCGGAATATCCTTTACATAGTCCGTTGTGGTGCTGTCACGATAGATGATGACTTCCCCATCTTTTTCTACCGCTACTTCCTCCTCCGCCACGCTTCCGTCTTCATATTTTAACCGGGTAACCACCCTGCCGTCCGTCACGGTAATCCTTGTATAACAGGTTCCGTTCTGATCATACGTTACTTCAACCCGGAAGGTTGTGCCCCTTACGGACATGGTAGCATTGGGTGTGTTCACTTCATAAGATGAGCCCTCACCAAGCTTTTGGCGGATTTCATTTACGATGGCGCCCTTCTTTAATTCTATGGTTGTTCTGCCTTCTTTACTGTTCCCGGCTGCCTCTATTGAAAACTCCGTATTTTCTTCCGCATACACATATTTGTCTTCATCCAGCCGCAAAGTCATGGTTCCCGTATCCACATTCACGGTATCCCCCGACTGTAAAAGCATGTTGGCAAAGGGCTCCAGATCCTCGAGACTTCCTCTCTTCACCCTGGATGTACCATTTATTTCATAAACCTTGATAATCCGGTATGTATCCTTCCTCAGGAAAAAAAATACAGTAAAACCAATGACCGCTAACACCACTGCTGTCAGAGCAATAAGCAAGCGTTTTTTATCGAGTTTCTTCATCCTGTTCTCCTTCTGCACCGCAGGCTGTCTAATTCACGGTAAAGGTATAACTGCCCCTGCTGCCCACATAGAATGTCTGTCCGCCATTGTAAACATTATTGTCTCCGCTGACCTTCCATGAGCCGTTCCCTAATTTATATTCTCTTTGCGGATTCAGCTTAAGAACTCTGTCTGCCGGTACGATACCTGTTTTAAGCCATTCTGCTGAGATAATAACCGTAACCGTACTTTCGTTTCCGGCTTCGTCAACCGCCCGGATTACATATTCCGTGCTCTCGTCATTGGAAGAAAGCTCCGCCGTACAGGATGTTCCCCCGAAATCTACCCTCTCCCCATTAACACTGATACCGTCAAGACGCAGGTCGGAAATACTTATCTCTTTATAATCCGCAAAGTACTCTTTTCCGTTTTCCGCTTCAATCCGGGGCGGTGTAATGTCTATTTTGTATGTTCCGAAGGGTATGGCTGCTGTTTTCGCCCCATCCTTCTGCCTCATCAGGTAAATTGCCGCAGGTGCCTTTTCGTCCCCCACAAGAATACTGTCTTTGTATTCTCCTCCATCGGTGGCTGCAATTTTATAGCCCTCCGGTGGCGTAACCTCCAGTCTGGATATGTAAAAATTATTTTTTCCGATCTTTCCGGAAATTGTGCACGGATTCTCCGGTACCGGCAGATAATAAATAGAAAAATCACATACTGCCGTGGTCTCTGTATAATGGCCTTTGCGGGGAAAGGTTGCCCGCAGGGTATATGCCCCTACCTGTTCCGGCACACTGGTCGAATATGTGGAATCCGCTGCTCCGCGGATTTTATATTCATAGATAACTCCCTCTGTCCCATTGGTGGATGACTCCGCTCTGGGCGAAGGCTGTGTACCGTAATACAAATCCGCTACCGTCACACTTCCGGTCCCGGTTTCCGTCTCCGGCTGTGTTTTTTCTTCTGCGGGAGGAAGTGTCACGGTAACCGTATCCGCCATTTCCTCTGCAAAAATATAGGTAACGGTAATTTTTGTCATACTGTTTCTTTTGGTGGATATACTTCCGCTTCCACTCGTCGATGCCGCATACCCCGCTGGGAAGCAATAGCCGTCTGCTGCCGTAAAGGTCGCTGTAACCTTATCCCCGAAAAGGAATTTTCCTGTAGGGAAA
>FR880840.1:0-15663 GCA_000434615.1 Clostridium sp. CAG:510 | reverse complement strand
GGAAAGACGTACTGCTGCTCCAGTCTATGGTATCTTCCAGCTCAGCAGCCACGTTAACCGTCCGACCCGCCAATTCTGTCAGGGTACCGGTTCCCGGGGTGCCAAGCACATAGGCATGATTGTTGTAATAAACTTTTATCCTGCTTCCCGCAGCAATGGTAATCTGAGTATTTTTATCAACACTGAGAATAGCTGATGTGCCCGAATAATCCCCCGCAAGATTCAATGTCCCGCCGACATGAACCGTACCGGAGCCGCTTAATGTGACGGAACCTCCCAGATTGTCCACGTTAGCTGTCCCCAATGCCTGCAGGTCACAGCTGACATTTAGGTTCTGAATGGTTCCCGAAGATAATTTTATTTGAGGAAGACCCATACTGCCGTTACTACTGACCGTACCCACTTTGCCTCCGTTCATTTCCAGAACAGATGCATACGTGGAACTGTTGGCAGCCAGTCCAAGATTTGTAATATCCCCTTTGTTGACAACCGTACCGTATCCTGCCTGGATACTGTCCACAGTTGCCCCGCTTTCATTATAGAAGTCCGCAAAGCTGCTTTCCACCGCACGGACATAGCCCTCATTTACCACAACGCCGCCGGAGCAGTAGATTTTTCCTTTGACTTTCCCCTGACTTCCGACATTAAGCTGGTTATCGCCGCTCAGATGGTAGTCGTCCTCCGTCTCCGTATTGATGGTCATATTGTTCGTTACGGTAATCACTTCCGCATAGACCGTCAAAGTATCTTCCATTCCGAAGAACAACCCTACCGTCATAACAATACTCATTATAATGGCATTTAGTGCCCTGCGTCTTTTTCTCATAGAATATCCCTGTCCTTACACAACTTTTCCCCTGGTTGCATGATACTACACCTATTTTACCAAATCTATCTGTTGTCTGTCAAGCAGAAACCGCCGACAGCCCATCTGAGCTTCGTGGATTTTGCCCTCGGATTTCTCCGGCATTCTTCTGCGGAGGGCCTGGTCACTTCTTCCGAAATTTCCGTGTAAATTCCCGCTTTCTTTCCTTCCTTAAATGCTTTTTTTACCAGACGGTCTTCGCCGGAATGGAAGGTCAGAACAGCAACCCTGCCTCCCGGCTTTAAAATGCCCGGCAGCTTTTCCAAAAAGCTGTAAAGCACCTCAAATTCGCTGTTTACATCGATGCGCAGCGCCTGAAACGTGCGGGCGCAGGATTTTTTCACTGCTTCCGTCCTGTCCTCTCCGGGGAAATTCTTTGCAGGGATTTTAAGAAGCGCTTCTTCTACCGCCTGCCGCAGCTCCGTAGTGGTGTTCATGGGCGCTCCGGTTTTTATCTTGAAGAAAACCTTAGCCGCTATTTCTTCCGCAAAGGGTTCATCTGAATTTTCTGTAAGCATGCCCGCAAATTCCTTCTGGGTAATCTGATGCAGCCGCTCCGCCGCACTGTCCCCGTGGGTGGGGTCTAGCCGCAGGTCTAATGGTCCCTCCGTTTTATAGGAAAATCCTCGCTTCGGGTCATCAATCTGCATGGAGGAAACACCAAGGTCCGCCAGTACGAAATCGAATTTGCCGCATTCCTCCGCCACCTTGTCAATATTGGCAAAATTTATCAGCCGGAAGATAAAATTATCTTCCGAAAAGCCGGCCTCACGCAGTCTTTTTACGGTCTTTTCCGACTCAATCGGATCCACATCCAGGGAAATCAGCCTGCCCTGTCCCCCTAATTGTTCCAGCATTTTGCCGGTGTGACCGCCATATCCAAGCGTGCAGTCAAGCCCCTGCTGCCCCGGTTTTATTTCCAGGAAATCAAGGATTTCCTGCACCATAATGGGGATGTGCATGCCCGCCGGTGTGGAGCCTTTTTCGATGACCTTCGCCACCGTATCCGCATATTTCTCCGGACTGTGTTCCTTGTATTTTTCCTCAAATTTTTTCGGATATTTTCCAGCGTAGCGCACGCGGCGCTTGTGATTTGTTTCTTCCAAAATTCTGTCCTCGCTTTGCTTTATTTTTCACATATTTTCTCACAACACAGTTCCGCCCATGCCGGATAAAATCCCGCCTTCAGCGCTACTTTCTGGGACGCTATATGGGACATGGCAGTTCCGTAAAACGGCAATCTTCCCAAATCCAGAATTTCATTTTTAAGCAGTGTTACCAACATGGAACCGACGCCCATTCCTTCTGTCTCCGGCATCACATTTATGCCAATCTGCCACATCCGGTCGCTGTCGCTGGTGGCACCCGCCATCCCCAGAAGTTTTCCGTCTTTATAAGCGGCTATTCCTATTTCGTCCTTGGGTACCTCTTCAAAGAGGAATGCCTCTCCCAGACGGTTATCTCCGCGGAATTGTTCGATTTCTTCCCCAACGAATTTTTGGATAACAAAGCCTTCCGTATTTACTTCCGTTTTCTTCTCTGCAATGTAAAAAGGATGTGCCTGCCCGATGCGCCAGCCAAACTCCCGCATTTTTTCATCTAATTCCCGAAGGCTTTCATAGTCCATAAACCAGGCACCGCTTCTATGGGCATATCCTGTACTCATCCATTTTATAATTTCCGGGTTCCCCGTTGCCAGAATTTTCCCCTGTACACACGCAGCCTTTAAGAAGCATTCTCCCTCTTTGAAAATTCTTCTTCCTGTTAGCGGCGTATATTCCGTAAATATGTTTTCTTTCCTCTCCACCGCTTCCTCTGTACAGCAGAAATCGATGGCTAATTGCTTTTTTAATGTAGGGTTCATAATGTTTTCCTTGCTTATTATGTATACATTTTTATTTTTTCATTTTATAGTAGACATTTTTCTAAAATTGTGTATAATATGTTTTACAAACAAATCAGGCTCACTTGCTGAGGGAAACATATCGGCTGTTCCGGGCACTCCCCTGATAAAAAAATAATCGTGAACGATTGCCGGTAACAAGGCTCTTGGATAATTCCAGGAGCTTCTGTTTTTCAAAGGAGAAATGATACACATATGAATCTTACCGATATTCAATTATGTGCGGATTTCTTCCATGTAAATTACTTGAAGACTTTTTATCTTGTCATTACCTATAATGAAAATAGCTTTATTCTCCTTGGTGAGAAAGCTAATTTTCCACATCTGATGGGTATTCAAAATAACACATACCGGTCACATGGTTATAACAGACCGCAGTATCTCTTCAATGACATCATCGGCAGAAATCCTATAAGCACATCCATTATTCCAAATCACATATCTCCCAATTCCAAAATGTACAAAAAAGCTCTGAATTTTACCAAAAGTACGGATATATTTTGGAAAAACAGCGGGCCGTTGACACTCAATTACAATCCATCCCTAAGCTCCACCAAACTCAATAATGTTGACATTCTTCTTACTGACATCAACACCGGCTATATGCTCGGCTGGGTATCCAACAACAAAATTTCCGTTAATGCCAATATTACCATGGAAAAGTATTGCATATGCACCTGGATAGACGAAAGTGCCGGTATTCAGCAAAGCAAAGAAAAATACATGCCGCATCAGGATGTGGAACTCATTCGCTTTGTTTTTGCTTTTGACAACACCTCAAAACTTATCCGCAAGAAAGAATATATCTACGACCGTACACACAAGAAATCCATACTGAAATCCTGCGCAAGAAACAACTGCAATCTGTTAATAGATACCGCCAATGCCTGTCATTATAAAGAAATAGCTGTAACCGAGGGTATTCCTTGCAAAATAAACGGTGTCCAATTTTGATTTTCCTGTATAGATAGTGTCTACAGTGCCTTCCTTATATTTTCCACCAAAGTAATGTCTGCCGGCAGCCAGGCAACCTCGTTAAGTTGTTCCTTGGTAAGCCATTTTGCCGCCTCATGCTCCTTCAAGACAAGGTCCCCCTTCACGATGGTACACCAGAAACAGTCCATGGAAAGATGAAACGCAGGGTAATCGTATTCTACCGTTTCTATAAAATCTCCCACAGCTATTTCCGTATCCAGTTCTTCCATGATTTCCCGTTTTAATGCCTGCTCCGGAGTTTCCCCCTCTTCGATTTTTCCACCGGGGAACTCCCAGCCGTCCTTCATTTCCCCATAGCCTCTCTGGGTCGCAAAAATAATGGGACTGCCCTCTTTATTTACAGCCTTTATCACGGCCGCCACTACTCTGATTATTTTCATTGTACTTTTTCCTCCATTGTCGGTATATTACTTTGCAGATACCGCAGCAAATCCTCTCTCACCGCATGGTGCATTTTCATCCGTAATTTTGCAATGTCCCTCATTTTTCCGGTATTATCCTTTTTCTTTGCTGCTTTGACATCCATTACATCAAATTGTCCCATATAATAAAAGCCGGTTTCTGCATCACTTTTCTTCACAAAAAGATGTTTGCGTTTCGCTTGAACTACGTCCTCCACATACGAGCTTTCGGTGCCTCGTCCCATCTGGGAATCCCAAAGAAATATCATGTTATCCTCAAAAGCATCCGCATAATCGGGTTTTCCGTCTATATAATTTTTATCATCTGTACTTTCCTCTTTATGGTAGGTTACAAAAATAAAGGTATCATCCCCAATTCGTTTCATTCCATACATAGTAGAAGATAAATCTTTTCCACAATTCATAAGAAGACTTACATCACGTCTGGAATATTTTTCATATATGACAAAAGGGAATTTTTCGGTTACACCTGCTTCATACTTATCCGCATATCGTTTCAATCCCACCTCTACAATATCGTCAACCTGTCTTAAGAATTCTGCATTTTCAAGCCTTTTTGCAAAACCTATCAGCCTTTTTAACCTTCTGTCTTCCTCTCTGCACAAAATATCCATATGAGAATACTTCTGATATTCCTCCTCTTTGCTAACAAATTTTCCCTGAAGCACTTCCACGGCATTATCAAAGGAGTCTAAATTGACATGATAGCCATATGTAACTGCAAAATCATTGTCGAACTTTTCAAAGTTGACAGTTCCCTCCTTCAACAGCTTTCTTAATATCTCCAATTCATATGGACGTGCGCCACTCAACACCGTTTTGGACAGGTATTCCAATGTCGTAATCTCATCACCGGTAAGCTTTCCCTGATAATTTTCCCTTTCCATGGACTCCAGAAAAGCCTGATACGTTTTATACTCTCTAATAATTACCAGTGGGTCTACTTCTCCATTTTCATAAAAATCCAGAAGGTAGGGAACTCTGCCTAAGCGATTTTTCAGAGATACATAGCTGTCTCGAATGATTGTTTTCATTCCCTTTATCTTGTCTATAGACGCAAATATTTTATCCTTGGCGATTTCGTCAAAATGCACCGTGGATGCTCCCGGAATAGTATTGTTCCCGCTGATTACATATTTTCGAATGGTATCCGAATTATACGAACGGTCTCCGGATAAAGCAATGGGAATCATAAAATTATTGCTATAATTGCCGATAAAATCCAACACAACAACAAATTCTTTTCCTGCTGCCTTTCTAAGACCACGACCTAATTGCTGAATAAATACAATAGGAGACTCTGTCGGCCGAAGCATAATAACCTGGTTTACTTCCACAATGTCCACACCTTCATTCAGGATTTCCACTGAGAAAATATAGTCCAGCGGTATATTACTTTCATCGGCCTCTTCTTCATTCATAGCCAGTCTTTCAAAAGCCCTCTGCCTTTCTTCTTCCGAAGTTTTTCCACTCAGTGCCATAGTCCTGAAAACTTTGCCTGTCTCCGGATTTATTGTCTGATTGAACTTCTCTGATAAAACTGCCGCCTCATCAATCCGACTGCAAAATATAAGCCCCTTTACCTTTTCTCCACTGTATCCAAAATAATGCGCTTGTTCTACAATATGTTTTACCCTTTCCTCTCCTGTCAGCATATTAAAATCTCTGTCTGTTATCTTTTTTGCATTAACTTGTTTGTCGCCCAGCATGGCTATATCACTAATTCCAAAGTAGTGAAACGGACATAAAAGATTTTCCTCCATAGCCTGTTGCAAACGAATTTCATATGCTATTTGGTAATGAAATATTTCATATATATTTCTTCCTGCAATATTGTCATCACGCTTATCAGGTGTTGCCGTCATTCCCAACCAGAGCTTGGGAGTAAAATAGTTCATCACCTTTTGATAGGTATCTGCAGAAGTATGATGTGCCTCATCCAAAACAATGCAGTCAAAAGCATCCGGTTTATATTCCATAAGATGTTCATCCTTATTGAGAGTCTGAACCGTTGCGAAAATATAGTCTTTATTATAGTCGTGGTATCCCGCTCCTACCAAACCCATAGATACGGTGTTTGCGAATACCTTTTCGTAAGATTTCTTAGTCTGCCTTGCCAACTGTCCTCTGTGCACCAGAAAAAGAATTCTCTTAAAGCCTAATTCCCTCATAGCAAAAGCGGATGCATAGGTTTTTCCGGTACCGGTTGCTGAAATTAAAAGAGCCCTCTTTTCTCCCGACTCCAGTATCTTACGCAAATTAGAAATAAATCCCACCTGCATACTGTTTGGCTGCAACTTATATTTTTCTAAGGAAGTAACCTGTTCCTGCTTGGCAATCTCACGCTGACGTTTAATAATATTATATTTTTCTTTATAATTTTCATAAAAAGTATCAAATTCTAAAGCATACGACGAATGCCATAAATCATCAAACTCCTTTATAATCTCTCCGGCGACTTCTCCCTGCTCTGTTGATATAATTTTGGTATTCCATTCCTTGTTTGTGGTAAGAGCAGATTTCGTCATATTGGAGCTGCCTATAATAATCCGATAAATCTCTTCCTTCTTAAAAATGTATCCCTTCGTATGGAACCCTTCCTCCGCACTCTCTACATCGTACATTTTTAAGGTAATATTTTGAAGTGCATGCAGCTTTTCCAGTGCCTTAGGCTCACTGAAATTCAAATAATTAGTGGTAAGAATTTGCCCCGGAATATGTTTTTTCTCCAATTCCTTTAGCGTTTGTAATAATGGCTCTATTCCGCCCATAGTGATAAACGCAACACTAATCTGAAATTGTTCACATGCCAAAAGTTCCTCTTCTATAGATGAAAGAACTTTTTTACCTTCTTTATAATTGTTGGAAACAAACTGCGGCTTAAATGACATATTAGAGGCTACCGTTCGATCAATATAAGCTGTTTCCAATCCCCATCGTAATTCTTCCGTTGCATTCATCTTTCTACCCCATACTTTGTATCTCTCGTGATTATAATTCTACCGAAAATTTCCCTGCGCAATTATCTTTTTTATTCTAACATTTCTTTGACTGTGGTACAATGCTCTTAATAACATTCCTTGCAAACAGGATGTCTGCTGCGGCAGGCAAAGAAAGGCGGATATTATGGCAAATCCTTACTTACCAAACTGGGAATATATACCGGACGGAGAACCGCGCATTTTCGGCAACAGAGTGTATGTGTACGGTTCGCACGACCAGGCCGGCTCACAGGATTTCTGCGACTATGTGCTGAAATGCTGGAGTGCGCCGTTGGATAACCTAAATCACTGGACCTGTCACGGAGATATTTTTCACACAAAAGCCGACCGTGACCATGCCTCCGATATTGACTGGAATGCAGAAAATACAAGACTTTATGCGCCGGATGTGGTGAAAAAGGACGGCAAATATTATCTGTATGCTTATATCGTAAATGCCAAAGGCTGTGTTGCCGTAAGTGACAGACCGGAAGGTCCTTTTGAGCTGATTGCCCCTTACAAATACACCATTTCCGATGAGATCTGCTGCAACGGCTGGTTCATTGACCCCGGTGTTTTAGTGGACGACGACGGAAGAGTTTATATATATTGCGGATTTGAACGCTCTTTTCTGGCGGAGATCAACGGGGCAAACATGTACGAAGTGCTGGACAACACCTGTATTGAGCACTTTATTCCCTGTAAACCCACAGCGGATGGCGGATTTGATGAAAATGACAAGCTATTTTTTGAAGCCTGCTCGCCCCGGAAAATCGGTGATACCTACTACATGATTTATTCCCCCAAACGTGGCAGTCGGCTGGCATATGCCACATCGAAGTCCCCTACCGGTCCTTTTACTTACCGGGGCTATATTGTTGATAACGGGGTGGATTATCCGGGTGGAAACAATCACGGTTCCGTAGCCTGCATCAATGGTCAGTGGTATATTTTCTACCACCGCATGACAAACGGTACCATTGCGTCCCGACGCGGCTGCGTGGAAAAAATCACCATTCTTCCCGATGGCACCATTCCTCCCGTAGAAATGACATCCCTCGGCTTTGAAGATAGCTTAAATCCCTATGAAATCACACCCGCAGACCTTGCCTGCGTCTTAAAGGGCGGTGCTTTTGTTACCGAGAAGAATGTATTTGACAGAGTTGTCACAAATATTCAGGACGGCAGTGTCATAGGCTATAAATACTATGATTTCGGTGATGACTTTGGCAGCATGACCATGGAATTTTCTGCTAAAATCCTGGGGATGGGCTGCGATGCCGTAATGCACATACTGATTGACGGGGAAGACGGTGAAGAAATCGGTTGCTGCCGGATTGGACATGACAGTTCTGCCATTCACACGATTGTAAAAAGTGTAACGGGCCGGCATGCCGTATTTTTCAAAATCACCACGGAATACGTGGGCTGGATGGGCGAAATGTTCCGGGGCAGGAACTTATTTGAACTGTGCAGCTTTGTATTTTTGAAATAAAACTTAAAATATAAAAGAAAATATTTTACCTTGCAGCTTTCCTTTTGAGCTGTGGAAGAGAGGAAACATGTACTCCGTATGTATCATTGCCGGATTGGTCTGCGTTGCTCTTGTGCTTACCGTCCTGACCAATCCATCCATAAATATAGGAAAATACCATATCCGCATTTTTTACTGGACAGCTCCGGTTCTTGGCAGCATTGCCCTTTTGCTTTTCCGCCTGTTGCCTCTTCCGGTCATGTGGGAAGGGCTGACTTCTTCCGGAAGCATCAACCCCTTGAAAATTCTGACGCTTTTCATCTCCATGACCACGCTTTCCATTTATCTGGATGAGGTTGGCTTTTTCTCCTACATTGCAGGCATTTCCTTAAAATTTGCCAAAACCAGCCAGCTCCGGCTGTTCTGTGTCCTGTTTCTGCTGGTTTCCGTGCTGACGGTGTTTACCAGCAACGACATTATTATTTTAACTTTTACGCCTTTTATCTGCTATTTTTCTAAAAAAGCGGAAATTGACCCCATGCCGTATCTGTTCGGTGAATTTGTTGCCGCCAACACCTGGAGCATGATGTTAATCATCGGCAACCCTACCAATATTTACCTGGCTACGGCAGACGGCATCGGCTTTGGTGCCTATACGGCACACATGCTGCTTCCCACACTTTTTGCCGGCATAACAGCTTTTCTTCTGTTACTGATGATTTTCCGAAAACCGCTGTCTCAGCCTATTTCCATAAAGGAAGAAAAACCGGCAATCCGTGACAAAGGGCTGGTCATCATCGGCTTGCTGCACCTTGTTTTCTGCACCATTCTGTTGATTTTATCCTCCTACATCGGGCTGGAAATGTGGTACATCACCTTAGGCTTTGCCGTAAGCCTGTTTCTTTGTGTTACCATTTATAAAAAGAAAAAAGGTGTGAAAGAGCGTGTCCTCCTTCACACCATCATGCGTGCCCCCTGGGAGCTGATTCCCTTCGTGCTGTCCATGTTCCTTCTGGTTTTAACCCTTGACCGCTATCAGGTAACGACCATAATCAGCGACTTTTTCGGCACGGACCATCTTGTCTGGAAGTACGGCATAGCTTCCTTTTTAGCTGCCAATGTCATGAATAACATTCCCATGTCCGTGGCATTCAGCTCCATTGTAAGCCACCTGCCGGAAGCCGACCGCCTGCCTGCGGCATATGCCAGCATCATCGGCTCCAACATTGGCGCCTATTTCACGCCGCTCGGCGCCCTTGCCGGGATTATGTGGTCCGGCATCTTAAACAAAATGGGCATTCCCTTTTCCTTCCGCAAGTACATCAGCTATGGTATCCGTATTTCCATACCGGTGCTGATTGCCGCTCTATTGGGATTATTGATTTATTTCTAAGAGAGCGAAATTGCCAGTTCTTCGGCTAATTTTTCCAATTCTGCCTTATTCTGCTCATTCATGGCGGAGCGGATGCATACCTTCGTTTCGGCAAAGGTAATGTCTTTGCTCTTTTCTAACATGCCCGTTATGATTTTTTCTGCCAGGGGCGCCCAGGTTCCGTTCTCAACAACCGCAACCTTACGGTTCTGGTAACTGCGCTCGGTCAGCCCCTCGATGTAGGCACGCATGCAAGGGAAGAGGTCGCCGTTATAGGTAATTCCCGCCAGCACCAGTCTGTCATAACGGAACGCATCCGCTATGGCTTCTGCTTTGTCGCATCTTGCCAAATCGTACAGAACCGTTTTCTGTCCTTTCTCTGCCAGTTTTTCCGCCAGATATTCGGCTGCCTTACGGGTATTTCCGTAAACGGACGCATAGGCAATCACAACGCCTGCCTCTTCCGGCTGATAGGAAGACCACTTATCATATTTTTCCAGATAAAATCCCAGATTATCTTTTAATACCGGGCCATGCAGGGAGCAGATTGTCCGGATATCCAGTGTGGCCGCCTTTTTTAAGACCGCCTGCACCTGTGCGCCGTATTTTCCCACAATCCCGATATAATAACGTCTGGCTTCGTCCGTCCAGTCCTCTTCCACATCCAGAGCTCCGAATTTTCCGAATCCGTCCGCTGCAAAGAGAATTTTTTCTGCGGACTCATACGTCATCATAACCTCCGGCCAGTGCACCATGGGTGCATACACAAAATGCAGGGTGTGTTCACCAAGTTCCAGTGTTCCGCCGTTTGCTGCTACAAGTTTCTTTTCTATGCCTGCCCTGGCAAAATATTCCGGGAAAAACTGCTCCATAAATTTAAAACCCATAGCCGTGGAAACCACCGTTACCTCCGGGTATTTCTCCAAAAATGCCGGTATACTGGCGGAATGGTCGGGCTCCATATGCTGGATAACCAGATAATCCGGTGTCTTTCCCTCCAATACTGTTTCCAGATTCTGCAGCCATTCTTCGCTGAAGGAGCCGTCAACCGTATCCATGACCGCTGTTTTTTCATCCATAATCACATAAGAATTGTATGCCATACCGTTCGGTACCCGGTACTGTCCTTCAAACAAATCCACCTGATGGTCATTCACTCCTACATATTTTACACTTGCACTGATTTCCATAGGTTTTCCTCCTGAGTTTCTTTTCTTTAATGTAAATGTAACGTAAACAGGGGCTCTTCGCAAGTGTTTTCCGCTATTGTTTTATGGAAGATTTGGGGATATGATTTTCCAAGGAATCGTGCTATAATACCTCTGCATTTGCAGAAACGTCACAGAAAGAAGCTTTACCTATGAACAACTCCGACCATATATACAGCAATCTGGACCTTAAAAAGCTCCTCATTCCCATTATTGTGGAACAGCTCTTAAGCTGCCTGATGGGAACCGTGGACACCATGATGGTAAGCAACGTGGGCTCTGCCGCCATTTCCGCCGTGTCTCTTGTGGACTCCATAAACGTGCTGGTTATCCAGGCGCTTTCTGCCCTGGCTGCCGGCGGCGCCATACTTTGTTCCCAGTATCTTGGAAGCCACAACGAAAAAAGCGCCAATCATGCTGCCCGGCAGGTATTGCTGGTAATGGCAGTGCTTTCCACAGCCCTTTCCCTGCTCTGCCTGCTTTTCCGTGTCCCCTTGCTGCACTTTATTTTCGGAAAAGTAGAAGCCGACGTTATGGCAAACTCCCAGTCTTATTTTTTGTTTACCCTGCTTTCCTTCCCGTTTATCGGTCTGTACGATGCGGGAGCTTCCATTATGAGAGCGCAGAACGACAGCCGCAGACCCATGATTATATCCGTCATTTCCAACTTTCTAAATATCGGCGGAAATGCTATACTTATTTTTGGGCTGAATATGGGCGTTGCCGGTGCTGCCATTTCCACTCTGATTTCCCGGATTTTCTGTGCCGTGGTCGTTATCTGGCAACTTCGCGGAGACAAGGAACCCATTTCCGTCCGCAATTATCTGTCCATCCGGCCGGATTTTTCCTTAATTAAAAATATCCTGTATATCGGTATTCCTTCGGGCATTGAAAACAGTATGTTCCAGTTTGGCAAACTGGCCATTCAGTCCACGGTTTCCACACTGGGCACCATCGCCATTGCCGCCCAGGCCATGACCAACATTTTGGAAATGTTAAACGGTGTAGCTGCCATGGGCATCGGCATCGGTCTGATGACCGTTGTGGGACAATGCCTGGGAGCGGGCAGAAAAGACGAAGCCGTTTACTATATAAAGAAGCTTTCCCGGCTGGCGGAAATCGTCATTATCGCAAGCTGTCTCATTGTCCTTGCGCTCACGAAACCAATTACCATGCTCGGCGGTATGGAAGCGGAAAGTGCGAAGCTTTGTTTCAACATGGTTATTTTCATTACAATTACCAAGCCTATTTCCTGGGTGCTTTCCTTTATTCCGGCATACGGCATGCGTGCTGCCGGGGATGTGAAGTTTTCCATGATTACTTCCTGCTGTACCATGTGGCTCTGCCGTGTCAGCCTGTGCATTTACCTCTGCCGTGTCTGGGGCTTCGGTCCCATTGCCGTGTGGATTGGCATGTTCGCCGACTGGAGCCTGCGCGCCATTATCTTTACCATTCGGTTCCATTCCCGGAAATGGCTGGAGCATAAGGTAATTTAATATTCAATTAAATACATCAAGAAAAAGGAGAGAATGTTTATGTTAAAAGATGTTTACCAGAAGTACTATTTTGAGCAGAATTACAACTGCGCGGAGACCCTGCTCCGGGCTGCCAATGATTATTATGACCTGAAGCTTCACGACAGGGATATGATTATGGTCGGCGCTTACGGCGCCGGTATCCAGTGTGGAAACACCTGCGGTGCCGTACTTGCCGCCGCTTCCGTCTTATCCATGAAGTACGTGGAAGCCAAGGCTCACGAAAGTGAGGACATCCGCCCCGTTGTCATGAAGCTGATGCGCAAATTCAATGCAAAATACGGTTCCACCCTGTGCAAGGACATCAAGCCCCAGTCCTTCAAGCCGGAATACCGCTGCAAGATGACCGTGGAAACGGCATGCGATATTTTGGAAGAAACGATTAAAGAGTATGAGGAGGAAAAGAAGGCATAAAATCCCCTTAGTTAAACAGCAAAAGTGCCTACGGCACTCTGAGCTCCCCTACCCCTCATGAATGAGGGGTGGGGGCTTTCCTTATTTCTCTTCGTAATTATTCAACACGTACTGCAGCATCTCTAATGCAACTTCCTTTTCAACTCGCTTCTTTGATGATAATTCGGCTTTGAACGAGTCAGATAATCCGCTTCTATCGGAACCTCC
Organism: Clostridium sp. CAG:510; assembly: GCA_000434615.1. Taxonomy (GTDB): domain Bacteria; phylum Bacillota; class Clostridia; order Lachnospirales; family Lachnospiraceae; genus Acetatifactor. Next base: position 2,286 of record FR880840.1, on the reverse strand, counting down.
CAGCCACTGTCATTAAGGCAGTCTTCCATGTCTTCCGCAGTACTTGCTTTCATCGCAAAACATACTGCCTTAGACACACCTTCATATACCATAGCGGTACCAATATTATCATGTACATAATTTACGGCACGCTCTTTTCTGATTCCAAAACGCTGAGCCTCAGCATATGCATCAATGTTAGCTCCAATAAAGATAAACTCCCAGCCATACTTTTTCTGCTGGCGCTTTACCATCTTCTGAATCTTATCATAGGAATACTGCCTGCTGGCATTCTCCATTCCGTCCGTGGTGATTACAAAGATGGTCTTTTCCGGCCGTTCTTCCGGTCTTGCATACTTATGAATGTTGCCGATATGATGGATTGCTCCACCTACAGCGTCAAGAAGAGCCGTACATCCGCGAACGTAATATTCTTTATCCGTCATCTTCTTAATCTTATCAATCGGAACTCTGTCATGCAGCACTTCGCATCTATCATCAAACAGCACCGTAGATATATATGCTTTCTCACCGGTTTTTTTCTGCTTCTCCATCATAGAATTGAAACCACCGATAGTGTCCGCCTCAAGTCCTCCCATAGACCCGCTTCTATCCAAAATATAAACGATTTCTGTTAAACCTTTACTCATTATTCTCTACCTCCGTTATCTATTACTGACCTCCCTGCAGTGAGGCATTTCCTTGTTGTGATGTAATAATAACCCATAAGTAAAGAAAAAAGGTCAACCCTGAGGCGACCTTTCAAAGTTATTGATTTGACAGCGGATCCAGTCCGTAATCAAACAGTACAATATCAATTTTCAGCACATTGTAGTCCTCATGTTCTATAAAGTATTCGACAATCTTATCCGTCTGCGATATCGGTGAGAGCGCATACCCGGCAATTCTAAGAAAGTCAATCGTCTCGTCAAGATTAAGTCGTAAACCCACGGCAAGTGCAAGCATCTTCTCCTTTGAAGGCTTTACCTGTCCCTTAAGCAGTTTTGAAAAATACTGCTTGGAAATATTCGCCGCAGCATATACTTCGGAGTTTTTTAACCCCTTCTTATTGATAAGCTGCTGTAAATGCTTCTCAAAGGAATCTGTGTAGATTTTCTTTAATGCATCCTCTAATGACGGTGTTTCAAAGATAATTTCATCCTCATCCCTGATTTCATCCCTGTTTTCTCTTCGCAGAAATAATGGAATATGGATAGACTTTGATATAGAACCAACTCTGCTCTCCGGGTTATTTCCTTTCTCTCGCGAATAGCTGTCATCTCTGTATTCCTCTGCAAGAGCTGTCGCCACGTATCCATCATCGACAAAACCGGCGACATCTTCTACCAGTTTACCGGAAATGGTTACATCCTCACTACCAAATACAACAAGCGTAATTTCTATATCATTATCTTCCAGGAAAGCTGTAAAAGTATCAACGGCAATCTGTATTCCCAGTTCCTTCGGGAACCCATAGGTACCGGTAGCAAGAAGCGGAAAAGCAATGGATTTACATCCGCAGTCTTTTGCCAACTGCAAAGCTTTCTCATAACAAGTACGAAGACATGCTTCCTCTCCTTTGCTTCCATCCGTCCACCATGGACCACTTACATGAATAATATACTTTGCATCAAGAGCAAAGGCATCCGTGATTGCTGCTTCCCCCGGCATCAGAACACCTATCTTCTTGCGTGCTTCAAGAAGCTTATCCTTACCGGCCGCTTTATATATAGCAGAATCTACACCACCACCAACGGTAACATTAGGATTTGCCGTATTCACAATGGCATCTGCTTTTACTTTTGTTATGTCATTTCTGATAATCTGAAAAGGCAAATCATCACCTCCAACTTCATAATAGTCTATCAACTGTGACTTTTACTGTTGTTCCAATTATAAAATTATTTTTTTATCTGCAAATACTTTTCTATCAATTTCCTTGCTTCATCCCCATGTTCGGCTGTCGTCGAATAAATAGAAAACGAAAGATAGTTTCTTACAAGCAAGCCTGCATCAACTATCTTTCGTTTCACATATTTTTAATACCAATCCAGTACCATTGCATTTTTCATTATTGTGTGTAGTTCCGGTGGCTTGCAAGTTCGTTTACTATTCAGAATAATATTCTGTCAGTTTGCTTGTCCACCTATGAAAATTATAATCTCCAGCCGATATTTCTGCAAGAAAAAGTTACGTGGTACTAATGGTTAATACCACGGTTGCTTTCTATATACTGACTGAAATCAATTACCTTTGCAGGCTTTCTCTTAGCAGCAATTCCTAATCGTTCCATGTCTAATTTAAAAA
>FR880839.1 GCA_000434615.1 Clostridium sp. CAG:510 | reverse complement strand
GAAAATTCTTCCATGTTTACAGCCATGGCGAATGCTGTTCCCTTTCCTAAAAGCTCTGCCTCATTATCCCCATATTCCCCCGTATCTGCATACTTCTTTGCAAAGGCAAGAAGTTCCAGAAACGGTTGTTCCGTAAGATGGCTTTCTCCCTTTTCCCAGTCAATAAAAGTAGGATTTTCCTCATCGTACAATCCATAATAATAGACAATGCCAACTCCTCCGAGCCCCGGTTGCAGAATACTTGCTCCGGAATTCTCCACTATATGCATTAATTCCTCTAAGGTAATGCTTTTCTTCCCTTTTACCATGTCCGCATTGTAGGCGGCAAACCTCAGGCTGTATTCATAAGGAATTCCGTATATTTTTCCGTTGATGTTGCAGCTTTCAAATGCAGCCCGGGTATAATTCTCCCCTGCAGGTACCAGATCATCCACGCATTCTATATAACCGTTTTTTATATAAGGCTCTGCATCTGCAACCAGATCACTTCCCAGAATGTCCGGACCTTTTCCCGTAGATACTGCCATCTTGATCTTGTTCTGATACTCTGCATAATCACCATACAAAGGATCCTCTATGTATGTTGTTTCTATATGATATTTGCTGCTTTGTCTGTTAAATCGTGCGATGCTTTTTTCCAATGCTCTCTGCCGTAAAAGAAAAGCTATCGTAATCTCTTCTTTTTCCCGGTCTACGGGACTGTCCTGTTTTTCAAAGATAAGCAGTACCGTACTGTTGTCCATTTCCACCAGCATACGAATATCACCGGCATCGGATATCTCCATTCCGTATATTTTATAAAAAGGATAGTCGTCGCCTAACGGATAAAGTAATTGCAGCCCCTCTTCATAACGGTAAATCCCATCCTTGTCCGCTATATACAAAGTTCCGTCGATGGCAAGTGCTGCCGCAAAGCTATTCCCGTTAAGAGCAAGATCTTCCGCCAGTGCCTCCCCCGACAGTAAATCCTTCACGCAAAATTTTCCTCCCGCTCCCGTTCCATACCAGTATACCGGTGTTCCGCTTTCCGCCTGCAGGATTCCATAGATGCGCCCCGGCAGACTTATGTCTGTTTTTTCTGACATGGTGCTCTCATATTTCGTCACCTCTAAACTGCCTTCCTGGAAAAAATACACTCTGTTCTCTTTATCACATGCATTGCTGATATCCTGCAGTTTTTCTACTTCGGAACCGCTGAATTTCTTTCCGTCATAGACTTCTGCAATACTGCCGTTTTCCCATCTCGCAGCAAAACATTCTCCATCCGCTGTTTTCACAAAACCTTTTGTTTCTCCATTTTCAGTAAAAGAAAACGGTGGAACTACCACTGCATAGGTATTTCCCGCGTAACTGACATCTTCCGAGATGTCAGAGTTTTTCCAGGACAGCGGTTTCTCTGCCGTATCCAGTTCCTGCAGATAATATTTTTTCCAGGTCTCCATGAGCTGACCGTTCCACTGGGATTTTTCACATAGAACCGACCATAAATAAATTTTCCCATTTTTCAGGACATAATCCCCACCCCGGTAATAACTTTCTTCCGTCAGATCCGGCAGTGAACTCCATGCATCCGGGATTGCCGTTTCCTGATAGGTATAATAAACGGAAATATCCGTTGTCAGCTCAGCTGCCTTTTCCACGGAGGTTTCTTCTGCAATATTA
>FR880838.1:6962-51685 GCA_000434615.1 Clostridium sp. CAG:510 | reverse complement strand
GCATGTTCATCGTACTGCGCTTCTTTCCCGGAAGCACTTACTGCATTCTTCAGTTCTCTAATCACGTTTTCCTCCTTAGATTATTTTGTTGTTCTTGGGTTCTAAGCAGGAATTCTTGAATTTTTAGACACCGGCGAGCGCCGGCAAAAGAAAATTAGAAAAAAGAAGTATCTGCTTATGAAAAAGAGTATATCTTAGTTTATCTGATTGTGCAAGCATAAATTTACGAAAAATAAAAAAGACTATTTCCCGCAGCAGATACCCTTCTCCGGTATCCGTCGCAGGAACAGTCTTTTTTCTTATCTTTTTCTACAGGAAGCCTATACCATCATAGCGGCTTCTTCTGCATATTTTTTAATATTGGAGGCATTGACATACTTCTTGAAGTGGTCGCCGTTTACCACAACGAGAGTCGGCGCCTGCATAATGCCGTAACGCTGTACCAGCTCCATATTTTCTTCCGCATCAATTACCACGTACTTTTCATTCTTTAAGTATTCCTTGGCAAGTTTGCAGTTCGGACAAGTCTTGGTGGTGAAAAGGTACTTCACATCCTTAGGCTCCTCTACGGAAACTTCTACCTCGTCCGCATAGTTGGTCAGCTTTACCATGGTCTTTACGGGACGCTTCAGAACGGAATGGTCCACATCGTACTCTTTACGGTTTGCGTACTCCTGCAGCTTGCCGTCGTTCCAGTTCTGTACCGGTCTGTAGTAGCCGGTAATACGGCTGTAAACCTCGGTAGGCTGTCCGCAGTGAGGACATACTGCCACTTCTCCTGCCAGATAACCGTGCTCCTTACAGATGGAGTAGGTAGGAGAAAGCGTATAGTAAGGTAATTTATAGTTGTCCGCAATGGTTTTTACCAGATTTGCGGCCGCTTTCCAGTCGGGAAGCTTTTCTCCTAAGAACGCATGGAATACGGTGCCGGAGGTATACAGGGTCTGTAAATCATCCTGAATATCCAGTGCATCGAAAATATCGGTGGTGTAATCCACGGGCAGATGGGATGAGTTGGTGTAATAAGGGGTATCTCCCGGCTTGCCTGCGGTCTTGATTGCCGGCCAGCGCTTTCTGTCGTGCTTTGCCAGACGGTATGCGGTACTTTCCGCCGGTGTCGCTTCCAAATTGTAAAGGTCGCCGTACTGCTCCTGATAATCGGACAGACGGTTTCTCATATGATTCAGCACTTCCTTGGTAAATTCCTGGGTCCTCTTGTCGGACATGTCCGCACGGAGCCAGTTGGCATTCAGTCCCACTTCGTTCATACCGATCAGACCAATGGTAGAGAAATGGTTGTCAAAGGTGCCTAAGTATCTTCTGGTGTAAGGATACAAGCCCTCTTCCAGAAGCTTGGTAATTACGCCTCTCTTAATCTTTAAGGAACGCGCCGCAATGTCCATCATACGATTCAGTCTTGCGTAGAACTCGTCCTTATTGGCGGACAGATACGCAATACGGGGCATATTGATGGTAACAACGCCCACACTGCCGGTGCTTTCGCCGGAACCGAAGTAACCGCCGGTCTTTTTGCGAAGCTCTCTTAAGTCCAGACGCAGTCTGCAGCACATGCTTCGTACATCGGAAGGCTGCATGTCGGAGTTGATATAGTTGGAAAAATACGGGGTGCCGTATTTGGAAGTCATTTCAAACAAAAGACGGTTGTTCTCATTGTCGGACCAGTCAAAATCCCTCGTAATGGAATAGGTGGGAATGGGATACTGGAAGCCGCGTCCGTTGGAGTCGCCTTCAATCATGGTCTCAATAAATGCCTTGTTGACCATGTCCATTTCCTTCTTGCAGTCCTTGTATTTGAAATCCATTTCCCTGCCGCCTACGATAGCCGGAAGCTCTGCCAGGTCATCGGGAACCGTCCAGTCCAACGTAATATTGGAGAAGGGTGCCTGGGTACCCCATCTGCTGGGGGTATTGACACCGTAAATAAAGGCTTCTATGCACTTCTTTACTTCCGGATAAGCCAAATTGTCCGCCTTGACAAAAGGCGCCAGATAAGTATCGAAGGAGGAGAAAGCCTGCGCTCCCGCCCACTCGTTCTGCATGATGCCTAAAAAGTTTACCATCTGGTTGCAGAGCACGGATAAATGCTTTGCCGGTGCAGAGGTAATCTTGCCGGTGATGCCGCCGAGTCCTTCTTTGATAAGCTGTTTCAGTGACCATCCGGCACAGTAGCCTGTGAGCATGGACAAATCATGGATATGAATATCCGCATTGCGGTGTGCGTCCGCAATTTCCTGGTCGTAGATTTCGGAAAGCCAGTAATTGGCTGTTACCGCGCCGGAATTGCTTAAGATAAGACCACCTACGGAATAAGTAACGGTTGAGTTTTCTTTTACACGCCAGTCTTCCACTTTTACATAACTGTTGACCACATCCTTGTAGTCTAAGATTGTGGACTTCATGGTACGCATTTTTTCCCGCTGTTTGCGGTATAAAATGTAAGCCTTGGCTACATCCTCATAGCCGGCCTGTCCCAATACCTTCTCCACACTGTCCTGGATATCCTCCACGCTGACAGCTCCGTCCTTAATCTTGTCCTGAAAGTCCGCAGACACACGAAGTGAAAGCAGGTCCACGATGTCGTTTGAGTACTGCATTTCCGTAGCCGTAAATGCCTTCATAATGGCATCGTTAATCTTGCTTAATGTGAAGTCCACCCTTTCACCATCTCTTTTAATAACCTGTAACACGAAAGTCCCTCCCTTTCAAACGCTATGCACTTATAGTATCATCTCGTCTTAGGGAAGTCAATGCTAACCCACAAGATATTGTGGGTTAATTATTTCACAATCGCAAAATATGCATATTTGCGGCATTTTGGGGCTTTTAAACTTTTTACCGGCTAACGGGTGGACAAAAAGCCGTATTCCCTCTTTGCGGTCTCGTCATCCGGGTAAATAGCCAGATAATTCTGCAAAAGTGCGGCTGCCTGGTTGTAATTTCCCAGGTATTCGTATGCCACGATTTCATTGAAGGAAAGGGTCTGCATCATGCCGTTGTCCGGTATCTGCATTGCCTTCTGGAACGCATCCAGCGCCGGTGCATACTGCTCCTGTTTTAAATAGCAGAGTCCCAGCTGGTTATAAAGCTCTGCGGTGCCGTCCTTCTGTGTCAGATATGCTGTGTACACGTTGGTAATGGCATAGTTGTAGTCGCCGGTGGCTTCGTACGCCATGCCTAAATACAAATAGACGCCGGAATCACCCGGAGCTGCATTTTTGGCCTCTTCCAGATCAAGCTGCGCCGTTTCGTAATTTTCCAGATAATAATTGATCCGTCCCCTGTCAAAGGCGCTCATTTTTGCGGAACGCTCCGTCAGCGCCTGGCTTAAATACTCTTCGCCCCATTCCCGGTAGCCGTTGTCGCGGAGCACCTCATAGACATGAATCAGTCTGTCGTAGTTCTCCGGCTCTAATCTGATTACCCGGTCAAAATCGGCTCTTGCCCCCTGGTAATTGTTTAACACAAGCTCCACATAACCGCGTAAATAGGCGGCATCCGTGTGGTTGGGATACAGCTCCAGAATGGCATCGTAAATTTCCTTTGCCTTCTCATTATTTCCTATTTTCTGGTATGCGGTTGCCAGATACAGGTTGACATCCACATCCATTTTTTCCACCACACCGTCCGACAGGGCAAGACAGTCCTCCAGATAAGTAACGGCATCCTCGTAGTTGGTCTGACCGATGCTGGCAATGCCCCTTCCCCGGGCAATCAGCCGGGCATCCTCCCCGTTATTTTCGGCAGCAGAAAAGCAGGCCATTGCTTCTTCATAATCCATATCCGCAACAGCCTGCATTCCCTTTTGTATTTCGGTATCGGCAGTCTTTGCGCCACAGCCGGCAAACAGGGCTCCGCACAATAAAACGGTGGCGAACGCCATGCCCCTCTGTATGCTGTTCTGACTGCCTTTTTTTATTTTCTTCCTCATATTGCAATTCCCTCTTTATCTGATACGGTATTTACCGGATAGCTTCTTTCTCTGTAAAATATCTTATCATAAAAGAATAGGCATTGCCACAGGAAAAACTCTTAATTATTTTATTTGTTCTGAGAACTTTAGTTCTCTATTCCCTCCGTACGATAAATGAACTTCACCTGTCCTGCCATGTCATCGGCAATGCCGGCGTAGTTGTTGTAATCCTTCGATACATCTGCCGTTGCTTTCAGGCGGGCTGCAAAGGTGTCTAAATCCTCACCCAGGGACTCGGTTAAGTCGCCGATGCCTTTTTCATTTAAGGTAGAAAGTCCGTCAGAAAGCTTTCCGGCGCCGTCCCGGAGCTCGGTGATGCCGTCAATCAGTGCGGGAGCGGACTTCTGCATGGTATCCAGACCGCTTGAAAGTTCTGTGGTGCCGTCTGCCAGTTTTCCGGCTCCTGCGGCAAGTTCATTGGCTCCGCTGTATAAAGTGGAGGCTCCGTTAGCGGCAGCATCCACACCTGCGGTATAGGTCTTTAATCCGGTGTAGAACTGGTTGTAGCTGTCAAGCTGGCTCTTTAAGGACTTAAGCTGGGTGACGGCACCTGATGCCTGACCTACGGAATTCATGGTTTCGTTAATCTTAGCCTGCATAGCGTTTTCGGTTTCGGTATCAATCTTCTGCTTGATGGCATCGGACTCCATGGTAGCCGCTACCATGGCATCGATTTCGCTCTGCTTGGATGCCATGCCCGCATCAATGGCGCTCTCTATGGCTGTCTGGGTTGCTTCGTCCACGCTGCCTGCTGCCACTGCGGCGTCATATTCCTCTTTGGAGGAAAATCCGTAAGTGGAAAGTACGGCGGTTTCCACGCCCTGACGGTTCTGTGCCGTAACACTTTCGGTAACGGACTTCTTAACGGCTGCGGTTACCGCTGCGCGGAACTGGGGCTCGTTGGCTCTTACCTGTTTCTCCACATCTTCCCTGGACATGCCTGCCGCACCGTTTAATTTGGTAATGGCGTCCGTAAGTACCTGGGAGTAGTTTCCTATGGTCAGCGCCGGAAGTCCCAGACCGGAACCGGAAAGCTGGCTGTTTGCCTGTGCCAGCAAGCTGTTGAATACGGTTTCGGCGCCTTTGTTTAAGGCAGCGCTGTTGGCGCTTAATTTCTGCAGACCGTTGTTTAATTCGGAAGCCCCGCCTGCGAGCTTGGCCGCACCGGTATTTAAGGTTGCCATGCCTTCTTTCACGGTTTTGGCGCCTGCTGCCAGCTTGTCAATACCGTCCGTCAGCTCCTTTGATTTTTCCAGTAATGTGCAGAGTCCGTCATAAAGCTGTTCGGATCCGTCGGAAAGCTGTTCAAACGCATCGGTAATCTGGTCTGCCACATCCCGTAAGGAATCGGTATCCACATCTTCCACTTCCACCTTATTGAAAATTTCATTGGTGGCAATGGTCATGGTGGTGGTCAGGGAAAAGTCCTTCACATCCGCCTCCACTTCCACATAATCGGGAATATTTAACTTGTCGTCATCCAGCGCAAGGTTATCCTTAAGTCCCGGAAGGGCGATGCCCACAACCGCTTCGTGGCTGCCGTCGTTGATGAGACGTCCGTTCGTCACTTCCACATTGCTGAATACATCATCGTCCAAAATCATGCCGGTCAGCACGGCAAAGGGAACGTAGATTTTTTCTTCCTTACCGTCGATTTCCACATTTTCATACTGGTTGTTTTCGTAATCGAAACGAATGACCACATGGCCGCTCCTGCCGGCAAGCTCCTCCGCTGTTACCTTCTTACCGTCCAGTGTGTAAGTCACCTTTAAGATAACCGGCAGCTCCTTGTCGAAAGTACCCTGGTAATAAACATCCTCGCCGTCCGTGGTCCAGACTCTCATATTGTCCTTGTCCATGGTATAGGTGGCATTGCCTTTGGTGATTTCCGCATCGGAAAGCTCTGTCTTGTCGGAAACGGTATCGTTGTTTTCCGGATTTTTAATCCAGTCGCTGACAATGATGCGGGATGCCTTGCCGTCTGCTCCGGCAATGACGTAAACGGTTTCATCCTTACTGATTTTGCCGTCCTCTTCTACCTTTCGGATGAGGTCGGATACGGAAGTGTCCTTGACGTCCTCCACTAATTTATCAAGGGAAGAAGTATCCGTTTCCGTGCTTTCTTCGCTTTCTGTTTCTATGGCAGTTTCCGTGCCTTTATTGCCGGCGGCATATACACCGGCTCCCACACTGCCTGCCAGCAGTGCAGCCGTTAAAACGATTCCAAGGGATTTTACCCACATTTTTTTCATAATGATGTTTCCTCCTTTTTGTTTAACTTCATACCAAGTGTCGTAGCCAGAACTACCTTTTCACAGAGCATCAGCAGTGCCGGCAGAATAAAGATAACGCAGAGCATACTGATAATGGCGCCTCTTGCCATCAGCATACACATGGAGCTGATAATATCGATATCGGAATAAACCGCTACGCCGAAGGTGGCGGAGAACAGTCCCATACCACTGACAATAATGGAAGGAATTGCCGTAGCCAGCGCTGTGGAAACAGCCTGCTTCCTGGTCTTTCCGGATAATCTTTCCGCTTTGTAACGGGTGGTCATCAAAATCGCATAGTCTACGGTTGCACCTAACTGGATGGTGCTGATACAGATAGGTGCGATAAACGGCAGCGACTGACCCATAAAGTGCGCCAACCCTAAGTTGATGAATACGGCAAGCTCGATAACCGCAATCAGGATAACCGGCAGGGAAATACTCTTTTCCACGATTAAAATAATGATAAAGATGGCAACGATGGAAACCGCATTGACGACCTGGAAGTCATGGTTTGTGGTTTCAATCATATCCTTCATACAGGGCGCCTCGCCGATTAACATGCCGGTGGGGTCGTACTTCTTTAATATGGTATTCAGGGAGTCAATCTGTTCGTTCACTTCATCACTTGCTACCTTGTACTCGGAGTTAATCAGAAGCAGCTCCCACTTGTCACTCTTTAAGATACTGACAATACTGTCCGGCAGCATTTCCTCCGGCACCTGGGCGCCTACCACGCTTTCCAGTCCCAGCACATATTTAATACCGGGCACCTCTTCCATTTCCTTCGTCATGGAGCGGACATCCTTGGGAGATACGGATGCATCTACCAGGACCATATGGGTGGAAGCAATGTCAAACTCTTCGGAAAGCTTCGTATTGGCAATGACATACTCCATATCCTCCGGCAGGCACTGACCCATGTCGTAATACACTTCGTCGTTGGTCTTGTTGTTGCCGTAAATGGCAATGGGCATCAGAATGACAAAGATAATCAAAAATACCGGGAAAATCTTCACGATGCCGCCCGCCGCCTTATCCATATTGGGAATGAGGCTCTTGTGCTTTGTTTTCTGCAGCGGCTTATCCAGCATCAAAATCAGGGACGGAAGCACCGTTACACAGCCGATAACGCCGAACAATACACCCTTCGCCATAACAATGCCCAGGTCACGGCCCAGGGTAAAGGACATAAAGCAGAGGGCAATGAAGCCTGCTACGGTGGTTAAGGAGCTGCCCACAACGGAAACCAGGGTTTCGTGAATGGCAACCGCCATCGCCTGCTTATGGTCATCATAATGGGTAATCTGCTCGTTGTAGCTGTGCCACAGGAAAATGGAATAGTCCATGGTAACGGCCAGCTGCAGGACCGCCGACAGAGCTTTGGTTATGTAGGAAATCTCTCCAAAGAAATAGTTGCTGCCGAGGTTTATTAAAATCATGGCGCCGATGCTGGCTAAGAATACAAACGGTACCAGGAAGCTGTCCAAAAGAACAATCATTGCCACACAGGCAAGGGCTACGGCGATGCCTACATAAATGGGCTCTTCTTTTTCACACAAATCCTTTAAGTCCGTAACCAGAGCGGACATACCGGATACAAAGCACTGCTTTCCGGCGATGCTCCGGATTTCCCTTATGGCATCCATGGTCACATCCGCCGATGTGGCGCTGTCAAAGAAAACCGCCATCATGGTAGCATCCGAGGTATTAAATTCGTTGTAAATCTTATCGGGAAGAAGCTCCATGGGAACGGAAACATCCATCAAGGAATCATACCAGATAACGGACTCCACATGCTCCACGCCCTCGATTTTTTCCTTCAGGGCGGAAACCTCCTTCGGGGTCATATCTTCCACAATGAGCAGGGAAAACGCTCCCTTTCCAAAGTCATCCAAAAGTTCATTCTGTCCGATTACCGTGTCCATATCCCCGGGCAGATAATTGAGCATATCATAGTTAATTCTGGTGCCGGCCATTCCCAGTACGGAGGGAATGAGCAGAAGCACCGTTATGATTACGATTGCCACACGATGCTTTACCACCGCTCTTGAGAAACGCATGTTTTACTCCTCACTTTCTGTCTTACATTTATCACTCAGTCAATAATATCCGGCTGCTGATAGCGTATAATTTTTACTGCCGTAATGGCTGTGCTGATATTTAAGATGCCCTCCAGTAGCAGGCAGATGCCCAAAAGCACGGTCAGGAAGGATGCACTGACGGCAGGTTTTAGAATCAGTACAATGCCAAATGCCGCGGCAATGACGGCAAATGCAAAAATAAGCCACCATTCCCTGATGCCGAATCTTTTGGCATCCAGGGACATCTGCATCTTGAACAGACCGTCCGAAAGCACCGCAATCCCCAAAATCACACAGATAAAATTCATCAGGTTGGAGGGATTCTTAAAAAGCATGATACCTAAGATAATCGTCAGGATACCGAAGGCTAAATCATACTGGAACGCCAAACGGTACAGGTCCTTGGAAAAATAACCCAGGATTTTCACAACACCGAACAAAATCATCAGGATACCACAGAGAATACCGATCACCTTTTCGGAGATACCCGGAAATATAATCAGTAAAATACCTAAAACACAAAATAAAACCGATATGCCGATGTAAGCGATTTTCGCTGTTTTTAAGGAATTTACAGAACGCATACAAAACACCTCCTCATCTCTTTTGATATAGGCAGTATAATGCAGGATGTTCCTTCTTAAAATGGTCATAAAAACGGCACTGTTAAATTTTCAGGCTTGCCCTCTGCAATGTATAAATTTGGGTTGTTCCGGAAAGAATGTAAAAAAAATAGACATTTCTTCCGAAATGCCTAAATTCCTTTGTCTTTTATTTTCTGTTTCCTTATTTAGCCGCCGCATCCGTCACACAACGGGAAATCATCTCATCCACCATACCCCTGCGCAGCTCGCAGAGACGCCTGAAAGGCTCCCTGATATCCTCTTTCATTTCCTGGTTCATCCAGTCCATAATCTGACCGAAGCATTCGCATTTATAAAAACGGACAATTATTTCCTTGTCCTTTCCGGAAATGACTTTATCTTCTAAAACCGTATTCACATAAGCGGTCACCACGTGGTTGCACACATCCATCAGATATTGCTCGTAGATATCACGGTTGGCAGAATGATAAATATGTAAAACCGCCCTTTTATTCTGCATGGCAAAGGAAATAGCCACATCCAGGCATTGTTCCATGGAATCGATGGTCGGATACTCTTCCATGATACGTCCGGCCTCTTCTATAATGATTTCCTGCAGCAGGGTAGGAATGTCCGTAAAGTGATAGTAAAAGGTATTACGGTTGACTCCGCAGTCCTCCACGATATCCTTCACCGTAATCTGGTGCAAAGGTTTATCATTCAATAATTTAATAAAGGACTCTTTAATTGCCTTTTGGGTAAAATTAGGCATTGGATACCTCCTGTCTTTTATTCATCGCACCTGACTTTCCCCTCTTCTATCAGCTTGACCATCAGCTTAGCTATCTGCGGGTCAAACTGGGTGCCTGCATTCTTTTTCAATTCCTCCAGGATTACCGCTTTCTTCAGGCGCTTCCGGTAGCATCTGTCACTGTTCATGGCATCAAAGGAATCCGCCACGCAGATAATACGCGCTAACAGAGGAATTTCCTCACCCTTAAGTCCCTCCGGGTAGCCCTTGCCGTCGTAGCGCTCGTGATGGTACAGGGCGCACTCCCGGACGCCGGGCATGGCGGTAAAGTTTTCCACAATCTTACCGCCCAGTACCGTATGGGAACGGATAATATCCATTTCCTCCGGTGTCAGCTTGTCCGGCTTATTTAAAACGCTGTCGGGAATACCCATTTTACCGCAGTCATGCATAAGTCCCATGTACCGCATGAAACGGATATCATCAGACTTCATATGCATTTCCTTTGCTAAGAGCACCGCATACTCCGCCACTCTGTCCGAATGTCCGTTGGTGTAGGAATCCTTGGCATCAATCAGTTTCGCCAGCATCTGCAGGGTATCGATAATAATCTTTTCATCCATAATCCTGCGTTGCTCTAACTTCCGCATTCGCAGCACGACGACCATATTCCCGATAATCATCGCAAGAAAAACCGCCGTCATACACAGCATCACATAAAAAAGAGGATAATCCGTCAGCTGCTTGTCCAGATAGCCTATGACCTGAAACCGGTAAATATTCATCAGACCATGGGAGTACATGACCATGCCGAAGGTATTGCTCTCATGTGCCGGCAGCACATTCATGCCGATGCTGTCATCGGGTATGTAGACAATGTCGTTGCCTTCGTAAGTGTATGTGCCGTTCCAGGAGCTGTCAATGTGGCTCTTTCCCGGCATCAGAAGAACAATCCGCCAGTCCCGCAGCGTATAATTGCTCTTGTTGACAATAGTGCCGTCATACTGGGCGCCGCTGCTGTCCCAGCCGTATTTTCTTTTATCGTCCCAGCTTTTTACAATGTGCATTTCCACACCGACCGTTTCGTCCCTGTCGACGGCATTATCCACCTCAATGCAGACTTCCCTGTTCTTATCTTTGGAAATCTGAAAGATCAATATTGTGTATCCCGCAAGCAGAATCGCAAGCATTGTAAAAAAAGGAATCCATTTTAATAGCTTTGCTTTTTTTTCCCTCATCAAGTCCACTGTCCCCAAACAAACCTACTTTTTCTATCTGTCTTCAAATTATAGTCAATTCCTGCTCACTTGGCAACTTTTTTTAAAAAACACCTTTCTATGTAAATGCAGACCCGGCGGGTCTGCAATTTTTTCTCTTTACTGCTCTCTGAAGGTAGCGCATGCGGTCTCCTTACAGTCACAGGCTCCGCAGCCCTTGATGTCCACATGTTCTGCACAGCACTTATAATCTTCGTTGTAAACACACTTCACGGCTTCGCAGTCGATGGTGATGGTAGCGGAAGGATGGGAAAGAGAGCTTGTCATGGTACTTCCTTTTTCCCGGAAGCTTTCACAACAGGTCTCATCCTCTCTGCAAGCATGCTCGCCGCCCACACTGATATCGCCCTTACAGCACAGACAGTCCTGATTATAGGTACAATTTTCCACTCTGCATAATAATTCAGCCATAGTAAGTCCTCCTTTTTTGTATGGTCAGACTTAGTATGGCTGAAATTTGTCTTATTTATTCATTTTCTGTTTTGTTTTTTAAGGCTGTCTGTTTCCTGTCCTATTTGTTTCTGCCGCAGCATTTTTTGTACTTCTTGCCGCTGCCGCAGGGGCAGGGGTCGTTGGGATAAATCTTGGGTGCCTTGTGAATGGTCGAGGAAGCCTTCTGCTCCTTGTAAAGAGCCTTTCTGGTGGCTTCGTCAAAAATGTCGTTCCATGCTTCCAGATTGTACAGCCAGTCAGCTTCTGCGGCAACCATGTTCTTGTAAAGAAGCTCTTTGTCAAAGCCGAGATTTACAACGGTGTCCTCTTCCAGCTCGTCCAGAGGGTTTGCTTCCTTTAAGCTGTCGTTGATGCCATCCAAGAATCCGGTCATGGTCATGATATCCACGCCGTACTTTTCTGCCAGCTCTTTTACGGTGCCGGTCACAACCTCATCCGGGTTCTTTAAGAGCTCTGCGTAAATATCTCTTTCCTTCATAAAATATTCGTTCCACAGTTTCTGTAAAGCCGGCTTGCCTAAGGTTTCATCGTATGCCGTCTTTCTCCATTGTTCCATCAATGCCATAGTAATTCAATCCTTTCATAATCCGCAGCCTGCCTGTCAGTGCCGCAGCTGCAAAGTAATTTTCATCAGAATACAGATAGTATAATATAAAATGCGCCGAAACGCAAGTTATCGTTCCTCACGGAAATAAGAAAGTCCCAGATGTTCGGGTGGCTGGTTTTCCTTTTTGCTCTTTAAGCTGATGACAATCAGAACCACAATGGTAACCACATAGGGCACCATCTGGATTAAATCCGTAATGTGGCTTGCCACGGTGATGCCGAGCAGGCTGGGCAAGAACTGGTACAGCCAGTACAGCACGCCGAAAAGATAGGCGCCCCAGATGGCATTAAGCGGCTTCCAGGTGGTAAAGATTACCAGCGCCACCGCCAGCCAGCCGAGAGCTTCAATCTGCTCCGTGGTAGCCCAGATGCCGCGGTTGTAATCCAGTACATAGTAAAGACCGCCGATACCGGAAATGCCCGCACCGATGCAGGTTGCCAGATATTTGTATCTGGTAACGTTAATGCCCGCCGCATCCGCCGTGGCAGGATTTTCGCCGACGGCACGCAGGTTCAGTCCCACTCTTGTCTTATTTAAGAAATAGGATAAAACAATCGCCAGCACAATGGCAAGGTATGCCAGAAAGCCGTAGCTGAAAAGCACTTCGCTGACTACCCCGAGTTTGGAGGAAAGCAGCGGGATTTTAGCGGTATACGCACTGTTTGCCAGAGGAGCCGCCGTATAGCTCTTGCCGTTTAAGATAAATACACCGAAGAAGTTTGCCACGCCCATGCCAAAGGTGGTAAGCGCCAGACCGGTTACGTTCTGGTTGGCTCTTAAGGTAATAGTTAAAAAGCTGTAAATCAGACCGCCCAGCATGGAAGCTAAAACCGCGCATACAAGGGAAATCAGAATACAGATAAACCTGTTTGGATTTGCGGCATTGTTTTCATAAAGGAAGGCGCTGGCAAAACCGGCAAAGCCGCCTAAGTACATAATGCCCGGAACGCCCAAGTTTAAGTTGCCGGATTTCTCCGTTACGATTTCGCCCATGGCTCCGTACATAATGATGGTTCCGAAGGGAATTGCCCTGATAATCCATGCAATTAAATTACTCATCTTTTTTGCCCTCCTTTCCGGAACGGAAAATCATTTTATAATTGATAAAGAATTCGCTGCCTAAAATGCAGAATAAAATGATGCCGGTAATAATGTCCGCGGCATAGTCGTTTAAGCCGTACGCGGAAGCGATTTCTCCCGCACCCTTCTGTAAGAAAATCAGAAGGAAGGAAATCAGTGCCATGTAAAAGGTATTGAACTTGGCAAGCCATGCCACGATAATGGCGGTAAAGCCGTTGCCGCCCGCCGTCTGGGTGGAAATGGTCTGGTCTCTTCCGGCTACTAAAAGGAATCCGCAAAGTCCGCAGAGCGCACCGGAAATCACCATGGTACGCATCATTACTTTTCCCACGTTGATGCCGGCATATCTTGCCGTATTTTCGGAAGCACCCACAACACTGATTTCATAGCCCTGCTTCGTGTATTTCAGGTATAAAAACATCACAAATGTGAGAATTACCACCACAATGATATTGGTGTTGTAGGTCTGTCCCCAGAGCCTTGGAAACCATCCCGCATGGGTGGACATGTTGAGCTTACCTAAGCTGGAAGCCTGTCCTCTCAGGACATTGACCGCACATGCCACAATACTGGTTGCCACATAGTTCATCATCAGGGTAAACAGGGTTTCATTGGTCTTCCACCTTGCTTTGAAGAAAGCGGGAACGAGCCCCCAGATACCGCCTGCCACAATACTGGACAGAAGCATCAGAAGCATTAATACGGGTGCCGGCAGGGTATTGCCGAAGTTTACCATAACCAGTGCCGTCATCAGGCCGCCCATAAGCACCTGGCCTTCCGCACCGATGTTCCAGAATTTCATTTTGAATGCCGGTGCAAGCGCCACACCGATCAACAGCAGGGTAACAAGGTCTCGCATCGCCCAGGAAAAGCGGATGGAAGAGCCGAAGGTACCCTTGAACATAACGCCGTAAACGGCAAAAGGATTTAACCCTGTTACAAAAAAGATAAACAGGGCATCCAGAATGAGTGCCAGTAAAACGGCAAGAATTCTGACCGTGATTTTGCGGCCCATGGAGGCATGGTCACGCTTTACCATTCTGACAAAAGGTTCTTTCACCTGTACATTACTCACTGCGTTCACCTTCCTTTTTCTGTAATCTGGTCATAAGCAGACCCACCTGCTCTTTGGTTGCCGTTCTGCCATCCACAATGCCGTTGACCTGACCGGAGCAGAGCACCATAATTCTGTCGCAAAGTTCCAGAAGCACATCCAGATCCTCGCCCACATAAATAACCGCCACGCCTTTTTCCTTCTGTTTATTCAGCAGGTCGTATATTGTATAGGAAGTGTTGATGTCCAGACCTCTTACCGCATAAGCCGTCATCAGGACAATGGGCGCCGCCGCAATTTCACGTCCGACTAAAACCTTCTGTACATTGCCGCCGGATAGTCTGGATACCGGCACATTGATATCCGGTGTCACAACCCCTAATTCTTCCTTTATCTGTTCCGCTAAATCCTTCGGGCCTTTCCTGTTGATGAAAAGACCCTTTCCGCTTTCATAACTCTTTAAGAGCATGTTTCCCGTCATACCCATGGAACCGACCAGTCCCATGCCCAGTCTGTCCTCCGGCACGAAGGACATATGGATGCCGGCATTGCGGATGACTCTCGGATTTTTTCCGATAATCTCCATAGGCTTGTCGGTTTCTTCCTTATTATAAAACTGTACGCTGCTGCCTTCCTGTGCAGGCTGCAGACCGGCAATGGCTTCCAGAAGCTCCTTCTGTCCGTTGCCGGAGACACCGGCAATACCCAGGATTTCTCCGCCGTAGGCATCGAAAGAAATATCTTTCAAGACTTCGATACCTTCTTCGTTCCGAACGGAAAGATGTCTGACCTCCAGACGCTTCCTGGGATTCTTCGGTTCTTCTCTCTTGATATTCAGTTCGACCTTATGACCCACCATCATTTCGGTAAGCAGGGCTTCGGAGGCTTCCCTGGTTTCCACGGTGCCCACATATTCTCCTTTCCGAAGGATGCTTACCCTGTCGGAAATGTCCAGCACCTCATGAAGCTTGTGAGTAATAATTACCACCGCTTTGCCGTCCTTTTTCATGTTGCGCATGACTTCAAACAGCTTCTGCGTTTCCTGCGGGGTAAGCACCGCCGTAGGCTCGTCCAGAATCAGAATGTCCGCGCCGCGGTATAACACCTTGATGATTTCCAGGGTCTGCTTCTGGGATACGCTCATGGAATAAACCTTCTGGTCGAAATCCATGTCAAAGTGATATTTCTCACAGATTGCCTGCGCTTTTTTGCGGACTTCCTTTAAGTCAAACTTTTCATTTTTTTCCAGTCCAAGGGCAATATTTTCCGTTGCCGTGAAAACATCAATCAGCTTGAAATGCTGATGAATCATACCGATGCCCAGCCGGTACGCATCCTTGGGGGAACGGATTTCCACCGGTTTTCCGTTCACTAACACTTCGCCGGAATCCGGGTAGTAAATACCTGCAATCATATTAAGCAGAGTGGTCTTACCGCTGCCGTTTTCCCCGAGCAGCGCTAAAATTTCTCCCTTTCGTATCTCTAAGGATACGTCCTTATTTGCCACAACGCTGCCAAAGGTTTTGGTTACGTTTTTCAGTTTGATGGCGCACTCCATACAAATACCATACCTTTCTTTTTTCTATTACATACCTTGTGTTTTTCACAAAATACATGTGGAAATGTGTTCTCTGAAAAGCACAAAAGAGGACGTTTTGTGGTCCTCTTTGATGTGCTGTATGAATTTAACTTTCTTTACTGAACAGGGTCTGCATCCTCTGTGATGCCGTCGATACGAAGTGCAAAGTAAGGAGCACTCCGGAAGGTGGACTCTGCGAAATAACCGTTTTCAATGGCTTCTACGGTTTCACCCTGGTAAATAGCGGTCATGGTAGACCAGTCCATGAAGGAAAGGTCAACAGGAGCGGATGTAACGGTTTCGCCGCCAACAGTGAAAGTTGAGGTATCGAATACATGCATGCTGCCGTTTCTTAAAGCTTCTTCTACTTCTGCTACCTTTTCAGCGGTTCCTTCTGCGCAGGAAGGTCCAAGTGTCGTAATGGCTACCGCATCATCGGAATATCCCTTTGCCCAGTCGGACTCGATTTCGCCGCCGTTCATAAAGGTTTCAAATGCATGCTTGTAGTATGCGGACCAGTTGTTGGTTGCAGAGGTTAATGCTGCGGTAGGTGCTGTTTCCAGCATATCAATGTTGTAACCTACGGAGTAGCATACGGTGCCGTTGTCCTGCAGCTTCTGTACGGCTGCGGGAGCGCCGGTGGAGTCGGCATGCTGGCATACGATTACGCTGCCGTTTGCAACAAGTGCTTCTGCTGCCGCACCTTCTTTATCAATATCAAACCAGGAGTTGGTATACATAACTTCCATTACTACATTGGGAACAATGCTCTTTACGCCAAGATAGAAGGCGGTGTAACCGGAAACAACTTCCGCATAGTTGAATGCACCGACATAACCAATCTTTACGTTGCCGTCCGCATCAAAGCTGTTCGGCATGTTTTCTGCGGTAACGGTACCGTCATCCAGAAGTTCTTTTAACTTCATGCCGGCAACCACACCGGATACATAACGTGATTCGTAAACTGCGGTAAATGCGTTTTTGAAATTGGACAGTCCGCAGATTGCTGCGAAGTCACCGGTCATGGCAATAAAGGTAACATCGGGATATTCCTCCGCTGCCTGTACCATGTAGGTCTGATGACCGTAGCTGTTGGAAATAATCAGGTTGCAGCCCTGTGCTACCAGGTCGACTGCCGCATCATAACATCCGGAGTCTTCTTTTACCTTGTACTTCCAGACAATCTGGCTGTCGGGAATACCAAGTGCCGCTGCTGCCGCTTTGATACCGTCCATGTGTGCTTTGGTATAGCCTTCGGTTTCGTCGCCCAACATAACCGCACCGATTTTGATGTTGGATACGTTTGCGTTTACTTCTGCACCGCTTTCGTTTGCGGAGCCGTTGTCAGAACCGCCTGCTGTGTCTGTGCTACCGCAGGCAACAAGCATCAGTGCCATTACGCCGGCAAGTACCAGACTGAGTACCTTTTTCATTTTTTTCATAATGTTCCTCCATTTTGCTTTCAGCAATTTTGTTAACAATTACTTCGCTATTATATACTGATATTATTCTTTTTGCAAACACATTTCTTCTTTTTTTAACATCATCCGCTTCTTACTAATTTTTTATGGCAATTTATGACGGGATATGCTACCATACAGATAAGAATTTCAGATTACATTTTCACAAGGAGGAGCCGGTGTCCGGCTGTATATAAGACCATGAAACTTTTAGAAGAACGCATTCGCAAAGATGGTGTTGTAAAAGAAGGAAATGTTTTAAAGGTGGACAGCTTTCTAAACCACCAGATGGATGTGGAACTGTTTAACGAAATGGGAAAGGAGTTCAAACGTCTGTTTGCGGATAAGCCCATCAATAAAATTCTTACCATTGAGGCTTCCGGTATCGGCATTGCCTGCATCGTGGCGCAGAGCTTTCACGTTCCCGTAGTCTTTGCCAAGAAATCCCAGAGCGTCAATATCGACGGCGATCTGTATACCTCCAAGGTGGAGTCCTTCACCCACAAGAGAGTTTACGATATTATTGTTTCCAAAAAGTTCCTGTCCGCGGATGACCATGTACTGATTATCGATGACTTCCTTGCCAACGGCTGCGCCGTGATGGGACTGATTGATTTAATCAACGAGGCAGGCGCCACCTTAGAGGGTGTCGGTATTGCCGTGGAAAAAGGCTTCCAGCAGGGAGGAAAGCTCATTCGGGAAAAGGGCATCCGGTTGGAGTCCCTTGCGGTTATCGAAAGTATGGACGCCGCTACCGGCGAAATCAAATTCCGCAGTTGAATTCAAAAAAGTCCCCGTTTTCTACGGGGACTTTGCTGTTTCAGCCTACTTTATAACCGGTGCCCCATACGACCTTCACGTACTTGGGCTCCTTGGGATTTGCTTCTATCTTTTCCCGGATGTGCCGGATGTGCACGGCAATGGTATTGTCCGCACCAACGGCTCTCAGATGCCAGATGGACTCGTAAATTTCCTCCACGGAAAGCACCTTTCCCTTTTTCAGCACTAAAAGCTTTAAGATTTTGTATTCGATGGGCGTCAGCCTGACTTCCTTATCGTCCACAAATACCTTTCTGCTGACATCGTCTATCACAAGACCGTCCACCCGGTAAATATTCTCTAAGCTTTCGGAGATATTGGATAACTGCAGATATCTTCTTAACTGGGATTTGATACGTGCAATCAACTCCAGCGGATTGCAGGGGTATACCACGTAGTCGTCCGCTCCGGCATTGAGTGCCTCCACCTTCATCCATTCGCTGTCGTTTTTGGAAAGCACAATCACCGGAATGGTGCTGCAGCGGCGGATCTGCCGGATGGCTTCTATGCCGTCCCCGTCCGTAAGCTCTATATCCGTAATCAGCAGTCTCACGTTTTCCGTGCGCACCTGCCACTTCATTTCCTGAAAACTCTTTACTTCTATCAGCCCATATTCCTCCATGGAAAACAAAGGTTTTAAGCTTTTCAATACACCGGTACTGTTGTTATACACCAAAATGTAATTCATAATTCCTCCTAAGCTGCCATTACTGGTAAACACTCAGATCCAGATGGTCCAATATCTCAAACGCTTCTTTTTCACTGTAACCGTAGAAATCCACAATCAGCTCGTAGTCGCCTACGGAAATTGCAGCATGGATACCGTTCGGGGAGTCCTCCGCTCCCGGTGTATCCGCTACCACATACAGATAGCCGTCTTTGGTGACGAAATTTCTCTTGTTGGTAAGCTTCTCTCCGTAAACCGTACTGGTGGCATGCCCCGAACTGTTTCCGAAATAGGACTGGTCCATATAAAAGGTTTTGTCGCCGCTTTCAATATTGACCATCAGGTAATCATCGCTCACCACATAGTAACGCTCCCTGGTAATCTCTCCGAACAGATATCTGTCCGGCAGACTGCAGGTAATGCCCGCTGCTAACAGATCCTTTCTCGAATTGTACTGCACCGTATCGATTTCCATGTCCGCGCCGTCCGTAATTTCCGGGGCGTCCCCGTCATACTCCGCTGCCTGCTCCGACAAGGTTCCTATCATAGCCTCTTCGTCATCCGATGACGCAGACCGTTCGAGTGCCGTCTGCTCATCCGCCGTACGAAACCCGTTTTCATCGGCAAAGATAAAGCTTTTACTGTAATTTTTAGCCGCCTGTGAGCCGACGGAACACAGTACGAGCAGGACTGCTGCCGATGCCGCTACGGTAACCCACTGGCGGATAACGGCCTTCTTATACCGTTTTTCTGCTTTTTTCATTTTTTCCGGGTCAAACTGCGGTGTCTGTATGGCATCCATAGCCTGCCGGTATTCTTTCTTAAAACTCTTCAAACTGATATTCCTCCCCTAAATTCTTCTTCAAAATGCCTCGTGCTCTTGTGAGCTGGGATGTAACCGTAGATTCCTGTCTGTGAAGTACTTCGGCAATCTCTTTGACAGACATTTCTTCGTAATAGAATAGGTGAATCACATCTCGATATTTAAGCGGCAGTTCCAAAACCGCCTGCAGGATTTTCCGCTCCGTTTCCTTTTGCAGGCACTCCGTTTCCGGATGTCCGCTGTCTGCTTCGATTTTCAGAAAATCCTCTTCGGAGATTTCTCCTTTGTGACGGTTCCAGGCAAGACGATAAAACCGCTTGCAGGCGTTCAGGGTAACCTTAATAAGCCAAGCCTTCTCATGCTCGTCGCTATCAAATGTTTTATCTGATTTAATGTACTGACAGAAGACCTCCTGCACCACATCCTCCGCATCATCCGTATTTTTTAACCGGACCAGTGCGATTTTGTAGAGCATGGCACCGTAAGCCTCTATCGTTTTCTCGGCTTGTCCCTTGTCCATGGTCTTGACCTTACCCTTGTTGTCACATATGGAATATCCCGTATGTTTTTATTTTACTGCAAATTTTTCAAAAAAATTTTTTCCGCTGCCCGGAACACCAGAAATCCCCCCAGAACACCCATGCCGTTTAGCAGAATATCGTCCACATCAAAGACACCGAAAGCGCTGATTAACTGGAAAAGCTCTATCCCGCAGATAAAGATAAGCCCGGTAAAGAGGCAGAAAAGCACATGACGCATGGGCTTCCAGAGCCTCGGCAGAAAATAGCCCAAAGGAATAAAAGTAACCACATTGCCCACTAAATTTCCAAAACTGTTCAGACCTCTGTTGTTCCAGTGGCGTATATACATTTTTATGGTACGAAAAAGTACAAAATTAGCTCCGGAAAGTCCTTCCCAGAGCACTTCTTTGCTCCATGTGCCCGCAATCTCCCTAAGTATGCCCAGAGGGTATTTGAATACGATTACCTTTAAGAGCACCAGAAGATACAGCGCAAAAAGCAATTTCATATATTTTCTTTTTATCATGAATATCTTACCTCAATCAGAGAAAGTCCCAGCGCCGGAACCAGTGGCCCGGCATTTTCTCTTTTTCCGG
Organism: Clostridium sp. CAG:510; assembly: GCA_000434615.1. GTDB lineage: Bacteria > Bacillota > Clostridia > Lachnospirales > Lachnospiraceae > Acetatifactor. The sequence goes on along the minus strand of FR880838.1, from coordinate 31,066 downwards.
AGCGCAGGATGCGTTTTACCTCCTCCGGCTCTATTTCGCCCGTGCCCGCAAGAAGCAGGGTTCCCATCAAAATCCGGACCATGTGGAATAAAAAGCCGTCCCCCGAAAAATAAAAGGACCAGATATCCCCTTCCTTTTCGATACGGATTTCCTCTATATTTCTTATGGTAGATTTTTTACTTTTCTTTGCGGAAGTAAACGCTGCGAAATCATGGGTGCCGCAAAGATAGGAAGCAGCCTCTTCCATTGCCCTTTTATTTAAGGGCGCCGGATAAACACAGGCGGTTTTCCGGTCAAATACATGGGGAATGTCACTGTTGATAATGCGGTAACAATAGGTTTTCCCCTTGGCAAGAAGCCTGCTGTGAAACCGGTCGTCCACCTCTTCGGCGCTGATTACGCCGATATCCTCCGGCAGGTACCGGTTCATGTATGCCTGTACCTCTGCCGGGGTTTTGTCCGTATGCATTTTGGCATTGGCTACCTGGCCATACGCATGCACTCCCGCATCCGTCCTGCCGCTGCCCTGTATTTCCACTTTTTCTCCGCACATTTTGGAAAGCAGTGCTTCTAACTTCCCCTGTATGGTATTTTCCGTGCTTTCCTGCTTCTGCCAGCCTTGATAACGGGTGCCTTCGTACTGGAGAATAAACTTAAAATTTCTTCTTTGTTTTTCCTGCCCGCTCATTTTGTTCTCTTTCTTCCGCCGCTTTCAGTTCTGCTCCTACGGCTTCCTGTCCTGCCTCTGCGCTTCCCGCTTCTGCCTGTGCTTCGGCTTCCTGTTCCTTCAGTTCGCTGTTGATTTCCCGTTCGCACTCTTCTTCATAGGAAGAAATAAATGCTTTGTCCTCCGGGGTCAGCCTGCGGAAGCTGTTGATGCCCGCCACCAGTATCTGAATGCTGTTCTTGGTGGTGTCAAACAGTCCCTCTTCGTACATGGTCCACAAAATCAGACCGATGGGAACTGCCACAATCATACCAAACACTCCGGCACCCTTGTACCCGATATAGAGTAAAAACAGGGTTGGAATGGGAGGCATACCCACGGAGTCGCCTACAATCTTAGGCTGGATAATCTGCCGCACCAGCTGGCTGACACCCCATAGAAGCAGAAGCCCTATGGTCATGGGATATTCCGCATTTAAGAATTTCACAACCGCCCAGGGCACCATTACCGTGCCGGTACCGAAAAATGGCAGGAAATCTAAGAATGCAATGCCCAGCGCAATTAACAGGGCATAATCCACCTGCAGGATGAAAAAACCCGTTACAAGCAGCAGATAAATCCAGATTTCGATTTTAATCTGCGCCTTGAAATAACCGCCCACTGCCTTAATCAGACTCTGCTTAATCAGCCGGAAACGCCCCACAAAGCTTTCCGGCAGGTATTTGGCAACGGAACTCCGGAACCGGTCTCTCTCCGCCACAAAAAAATAAGAAGAAAGCAGGCACATGATGATGCCGATGATAATGCTGGGAAGCTGTTTGGCAAAATTGCCCACAGCCGCAATGGTGGGACTGCTTAATTTTCCGATTGCCGCTGCCACCGTATTCGAAATCTGGCTGCCGAAATTGTTCATGGTGTTCTGCACATCAACCGGCAGCTTTTCATAAACAATGCTGAACTTCTTCGCAATTCTGTCCAGGTCTCCCTGTGTGGACGCCCACATTTCCGGCAGATCCTCTACAAAACGGATGCCTTCACGGATGAGCTTTGAGCCGACAAGATAGCCTGCCAGCACCACCAGTCCGATAACCACCACTATGACAAACACACTGCCGGCTTTCCGCCTCACCTTCAGCTTCTTTTCAAAAAAGCTGACTAACGGCGCCGCTATCCAGGCGATAATCCAGCCTATGACGAAAGGCATGAAAAATACCAGCACACGCGGCAGCAGCAAAACCGTCAACAATACAATAATTGCCGCTACAATCAGATTTATGACTGCTTTCAGATATTTTTTTGCGGAAGTATTCATACCGTCTCCTCTGTGATATAGGAATCTATCACTGTATAAATCTCATCCCTCCCCTGTTTTGTCTCCGCAGAAAAGGGAATGATAATGGTTTCACTTTTCATTTTCAGGGTTTCACGGATTAGTTTCACCTGTTTTGCAATCTGGCTTCTCTTAATCTTGTCCAGCTTGGTGGCAATGATAATGGGTTCATAACCCTGTTTTACAATCCAGTCATACATGATACAGTCGTTATTGCCCGGTGCATGTCGGATATCAATCAGTAAAAACACCGCCTTCAGCTTCTTAGACTTATGCAGATAGTCTTCAATCATCTTGCCCCATTTTGCCTTCACCTCTTCACTGGCATTGGCATAGCCGTATCCGGGCAAATCCACAAAATAAAGCGCATCGTTTATATTATAGAAATTGATGGTCTGGGTCTTTCCGGGCTGGGCGCTTGTCCTTGCCAGGGATTTCCGGTTCATCAGGGCATTTATCAGGGAGGATTTTCCCACGTTACTCTTTCCGGCGAAGGCCACCTCCGGGTATTTACTGTCCGGCAGCTTACTGGTAATACCGCACACGGTCTCCAGACTCACATTTTTTATAACCATACTTTTTTCTCCCTCAATAGTAGAAAACGCCGCACTGTTATCTGGTGCGGCGCTGATATTATCTTGCCTGTTTTACGGATGCTTCTTTCCTTACAACCAACGGTTTGCTTTCGCCCTTGACGGCACCCTTTGTGATGATAACCTCTTCAATCGTATCATCGGAAGGAATACGGTACATGACATCCATCATGGTATTTTCCATAATGGAACGCAGACCTCTTGCTCCGGTCTTTCTTTCCAGTGCCAGCTCCGCAATAGCGTCAACAGCGTCCTTTTCAAAGGTAAGCTTTACGTCATCCATCTCAAACAATCTCTGGTACTGCTTAATCAGAGCGTTCTTCGGCTCGGTAAGAATACGGATTAAGGCTGCTTTATCCAGTCCCTCCAGTGCCACATTGATGGGCACACGTCCGATAAACTCGGGGATAAGACCAAACTTCATCAAATCCTGCGGGGTAACCTCTCCTAAGATTTCTCCGATTTCCAGACCGGATTTCTCAGAAATTTCCGCATTGAAACCGATGGTCTTGCGGTTTAATCTCGTTTCCACAATCTTATCCAGACCGTCAAATGCACCGCCGCAGATAAAGAGAATGTTGGATGTGTCAATCTGAATCAGCTCCTGATGGGGATGCTTTCTGCCGCCCTGAGGGGGTACGCTTGCCACGGTTCCTTCAATAATCTTTAACAGCGCCTGCTGTACGCCTTCACCGGAAACATCACGGGTAATGGATACATTTTCGCTTTTCTTGGTAATCTTATCAATTTCATCAATGTAAATAATACCGTACTGTGCACGCTCCACATCGTAATCGGCTGCCTGAATCAGCTTTAAGAGAATGTTTTCCACATCCTCGCCCACGTAACCTGCCTCTGTCAGCGTTGTGGCATCCGCAATGGCAAACGGAACATTGATAACCTTTGCCAGTGTCTGCGCCAGATAGGTCTTGCCGGAGCCGGTGGGACCAATCATGATGATATTGCTCTTCTGAAGCTCCACATCATCCGGTTCTTTCTTGGCGGTTACACGCTTGTAATGATTGTACACGGCAACGGAGAGCACCTTCTTGGCTACCTCCTGACCGATAACATATTCATCCAGAAACTGTTTGATTTCCCTGGGCTTCAGTAATTTAAAATCAGGTGTTGCTTCTGCGTTGTCCTCTGTATCCTGATCGAATTCTTCTTCGAGAATATCGCTGCAGATTTCAATACATTCGTCACAAATGTATACGCCTGCGGGACCGGCTATCATTTTTTTAACCTGATCCTGGGATTTGTTGCAAAAAGAACATCTGACATCACTGCCGGAATTTTTTCCTGCCATAACTTCAATCTCTACTCTTTCCTATATTTTTTGCCTTATTTCTCTTCCGCTACATGGGAGGTGATAACCTTGTCAATCAGGCCGTACTCCATAGCTTCCTGCGCAGTCTTCCAGTTGTCTCTTTCGGTGTCTGCCGCAATGATATCGTAAGGCTTGCCGGTGTTGGCTGCTAAAATCTTGTTTAACTTTTCCTTGGTCTGTAAAATATGCTTTGCCGCAATTTCAATTTCGGTAGCCTGACCCTGCGCACCGCCCAAAGGCTGGTGAATCATAATCTCGGCATTGGGAAGAGCCATTCTCTTGCCCTTTGCGCCGCCTGCAAGCAGGAATGCACCCATGCTGGCCGCCATACCGATGCAGATGGTGGAAACATCGCACTTGATATACTGCATGGTATCGTAGATTGCCATACCTGCGGTTACGGAACCACCGGGGCTGTTGATATAAAGGTTGATATCCTTCTCCGGATCCTCTGCCTCCAGAAACAGAAGCTGTGCCACTACAAGGCTTGCGGTTACTTCATTTACTTCTTCTCCGAGGAAGATAATTCTTTCTTTTAAAAGGCGGGAATAAATATCGTAAGATCTTTCTCCCCTTCCTGTCTGCTCTATGACATAAGGTACTAAACTCATGATACTCCTCCATTCTGTCTTTTCTTACTTCAAAACATTATACTACACTCCATTTGTTTAATAAAGGGAATTTTTCTTAAAGAATTGTAAAGTTTTTTTCTATATTACAAAATATTCTGATTGGAAATTCTTTTCCGTGAAAAGGAAAACTCCCCGAAATCTTCCGGGGAGTATCTTTTGCTCTTTGCGTATATGACTTTCCGTCCGTAAATACTTAGGCAATTTTGCTCTTTGCAAGCTCTGCAAGGGTCTTGAAACCGTCTGCATCGTTTACAGCCATCTCAGCAAGCATCTTTCTGTTCATATCTACGCCTGCAAGCTTTAAGCCGTACATAAATCTGCTGTAGGAAAGACCGTTCATTCTTGCTGCTGCATTGATACGTGCAATCCAGAGCTGTCTGAACTGGCGCTTTCTTTCTTTTCTGCCTGCATAGGAGCTGGTCAGTGCACGCATAACAGACTGCTTAGCTACTCTGTACTGGTTGCTTCTTGCTCCTCTGTAACCTTTTGCAAGCTTTAATACTCTATTGTGTTTTTTCTTGGCGTTTAAGCCACCTTTAATTCTTGCCATGTCTCATTCTCCTCCTTACCGATTATAAATAGGGTAAAATCTTCTTCATATTCTTAACATTGGTTGCATCTGTCATAGCAGCCTGTCTCAGATTACGTTTTCTCTTGGTGGATTTCTTGGTTAAGATATGGCGCTTATAAGCTTTGCTTCTCTTTAATTTACCTGTTCCTGTCACTTTAAAACGCTTCGCTGCTGCTCTGCTTGTCTTCATTTTGGGCATAACAAATTCCTCCTAAACTTTCATTCTTTCTCTCTATTTTAACTTCACAAGCTTAACTACGCTTCTCAGTTAAAAACATTGTCATACTTCTGCCTTCCACCTTGGGTGCTTTTTCCACAACCGCTACATCGGAAAGGCTTGCAGCAAAATCATCTAAAATGTGCTTGCTGCTATTCATGTGTGCCATTTCACGTCCTCTGAACCTTAAGGTAACCTTTACCTTATCTCCTTTGGTCAGGAACTTCTTTGCCGCATTGACTTTGGTGTTCAGATCGTTGGTGTCAATGTTGGGGGAAAGTCTGATTTCCTTTACATCGATGACTTTCTGCTTTTTCTTGGCTTCTTTTTCTTTTCTGGCCTGTTCGTATCTGAACTTTCCATAATCGACAATCTTGCATACGGGCGGTTTTGCGGTGGGAGCAATCTTAACTAAATCCAGTCCTGCTTCCTCAGCCAGCTTCTGTGCTTCCCTTGCGGACATCACGCCGAGCTGTTCGCCATTTTCGCCAATCAGACGTACTTCTTTGTCTCTGATCTGTTCGTTAATCATCAATTCGCTAATGGTCGTATCCTCCATAATAAAAAAAGTGAATAGCTTTGCTATCCACTCATAATCCGCACAATGTCATCTCTGATGCCATGCCCCTTGGGGGTACCGAACTGTTAACGCTTACGAGCCTCTGCTGTAAGGTGAGAGTGGATACTCTGCTTGATTGTTGCACTCACATGCTTATGTATAGTACCACATCCAGATGCGGTTGTCAATTGTTTTCTTTAATAATTTTACTATATTTTGCACCGTCCCCATCCGGCGCACATGCCGGCTTCTTTTCTCCGTCCTTCACCACAAAATATCACAATCTTTCCGCTTTTGCAAGGATGAACCATTGCGATTTCTTCTTATTTATGCTACCATTACAAAAACGACAGTAATTACCCGGGGAGGACATCAGATGGGCTTTTTAGACAGTCTTTTTAAGAAAAAAGGTAACGACGGCATGCTGCCCGGCTATGAGCATTTGAGAAATGCCATGGTGGAAGAAAAATTAGATGCCGTACTTGCGAAAGAGTTTCCGCAGTATACCGTGGAACGGGAAGTGAGTGCCACCGCATTCGGCGGCCTGGATACCTACATGCCTTATTCCTATATGATCTATGATGAGGCGCGCAATCCTAAGCTTATCATTATGATTGTGTCCCACAACACCTGTGTTTCCGCTGCTTACAAACGCTCCCGCGAGCTTTCCGAAGCAAACGGCTTCACCTTAATCAATTTTGTTGCTGCGTTTGAAAACAGAATGGATTACATCGTAAACAGACTTCATCAGTATCTGTAAAATTTATATTGCCAGAAAAGAAAGAGAAATGCATTTTTGCGCCTGCGGCGGATTAAGCAGCGGCCTTGTTATGACTTTGCAGGCAGCCGGCTTCTGTTCAAATCCCGTATAATTAAGCATAGCTTAATTTTCAAAGCTTTTTTCTCTTTCTTTTTTTATGCCTGAAGAAAGTTTTATGCCTGAAGAAAGGGGAACCGTTTTGCAGCCAAATAAGCAGGAGGTGTCCGGTCTCCTTCCCCTTCTGGGGAAAAAGGAGGTCTGGGACGAATTTCTTTCCTATAAAAAAGAGAAACAGCATTTATCCCGTAAGGATGCCCGGTACTGGACAAAATTCGTGGAAGAAGAACAGTACCGTTCCGTTACCGACCGCATCCTGTCACCGGATTTTTCTTTGTCCGTGCCGGTTAAACTAAGTGTGAACAAAAGCAATACGGGCAAAAAGCGCGTGGTCTACTCTTTCCCTGAAAAAGAGTCCATGGTGTTGAAGCTTTTGGGACATCTGCTGTCCCGCTATGACGCCTGTTTAAGTCCCGCCTGCTATTCTTTCCGGAAAAACATCACGGTGAAGGATGCTGTTTCCCATATTCTGTCCGTTCCCGGGCTTTCCGGAAAATACGTCTTAAAAATGGACATCCGCAACTATTTTAATTCCATGCCGATTTCCTCCCTGCTACACGTACTGAAGGAAATCCTTGCGGATGACCCTTTTCTGTATTCCTTTTTTGAACGGATGCTTACGGCAAACGAAGCTTACGAGCACGGCAGACTGATTACGGAAGAAAGAGGCGCCATGGCGGGCACCCCCACTTCCGCGTTTTTTGCCGATGTGTATCTGCTTTCTTCAGACAATTATTTTACGGAAAGAGGCATCCCCTATTTCCGCTATTCGGACGATATCCTGATTTTGGCTGACTCCCCGGAGGAGTTGCTTTCCTATCGGGAAACAGCCACAAAGTTCATAGAAGAAAAAGGGCTTTCCTTAAATCCGGACAAGCTTTCCGTCACCAATCCCGGCGATGCCTTTGAATTCTTAGGCTTTTCTATTCAGGGCACGGACTGTCCCGAAAAAAGAATGCCCGGTGGAAAGGTGGATTTATCCGAAGCCGCCTTACGGAAAATGAAAAACAAAATCAAAAGAAAGGCGCACCTTCTTTACCGCAGGCAGAAAAACAACGGCAAGAATATGCCGCTTACCTTTGAAGAAAGCGCCCGCATTTTATTAAAAACCTTCAACCGGAAATATTTTGACGAAGCCGAAGAAGACCGTTTTACCTGGAGCCGCTGGTTTTTCCCGGTTCTTACCTGCACGGACGGACTGGCAAAGCTGGACGCCTACCTGCTGTCCTATGTGCGCTTCTTAAAAACCGGTCGTCACTACAAGGGCAACTACCGGGTGCGCTATGAGGAAATCAAGGCACTGGGCTACCGCAGTCTGGTGCACGAATATTACGAGTGGAAAAATTCCTCCCGGTAACTTGTCTTTCCCCGCAAAATATACTATGATAGAAAAGACTTCGGGATTTTCCCGTACATATTTTTCGTAAATTATTTTCAAAATAAAAAGAAATGAGGAAAAGTCATGACACTTGCAGAAAAAGCACTGAAGCTCCATGAAGAATGGAACGGAAAATTGGAAACCGTAAGTAAGACCCCTGTAAAATCCCGCGAGGATTTGGCGCTTGCCTATACTCCCGGCGTTGCAGAGCCCTGTAAGGTGATTGCACAGGATAAAGAAGCCGCTTATAAATATACCATGAAAGCCAACACCGTAGCCGTTGTTTCCGACGGCAGCGCCGTTTTGGGACTCGGCAATATCGGTCCCTACGCCGCCATGCCCGTTATGGAAGGCAAAGCGGTGCTTTTCAAGGAATTCGGCGGCATCAATGCCGTTCCCATCTGCCTTGACACCCAGGATACCGAAGAAATCATCAAGGCCGTTACCTATTTAGCTCCCGGCTTCGGCGGCATCAACTTAGAGGACATCAGTGCTCCCCGCTGCTTTGAAATTGAAGAAAGATTAAAAGCAACCCTGGACATTCCCGTATTCCACGACGACCAGCACGGCACCGCGATTGTGGTACTTGCCGGCATCATCAATGCCTTAAAGGTAGTGGGCAAGAAAAAAGAAGACTGTAAAGTGGTCGTAAACGGTGCCGGAAGCGCCGGTGTGGCAATCACCAAGCTGCTTCTGACCTACGGCTTCCCCTATATTGTCATGTGTGACAAGGTGGGTATCGTTTCCAGGGATACCGAAGGCTTAAACTGGATGCAGCAGAAAATGACGGAGGTTACCAACCCGAAGAACGAAACCGGTTCTCTTGCCGATGCCATGAAGGGCGCCGATATCTTTGTCGGTGTTTCCGCTCCCGGCATTGTAACGGAAGAAATGGTTGCTTCCATGAATAAGGACGCCATTCTGTTTGCCATGGCAAATCCCGTTCCCGAAATCATGCCGGACCTTGCCAAGAAAGCAGGCGCCCGCGTTGTGGGAACCGGACGCAGCGATTTCCCCAACCAGGTCAACAACGTAGTAGCGTTCCCCGGCATCTTCAAGGGCGCTTTAGAAGGTCGCGCTACCCAGATTACCGAAGAAATGAAGCTTGCGGCTGCCAATGCCATTGCATCTTTAGTTCCCGAGGACGAGCTTTCCGACGACAACATCATGCCGGAAGCCTTTATGCCCCAGGTAGCGGATGCGGTTGCCGAAGCCGTTAAATCCCACATCCACAACTAATTTTGCCGAGCCTGCCTTTTGCGGCAGACATGTTCAGAAAGAAAACTATGTACCAAGTACCGGATTACTGGCTTGACAAGCCGTACTATTCCTTAAATGCCTATTTTCAGAAAACCTTAGGCGAAAAATGTTATAAAGTTGCTCTGGATGCCGGTCTGTCCTGTCCCAACCGGGACGGACGCACCGGAAGCGGCGGTTGTATTTTCTGCAGTGTGGGCGGCAGCGGGGACTTTGCGGTTTCCGCTACCGCCTCTTGCATAGAGGCACAGCTCCGGGAAGGCAGCGACATCCTTCACAGGAAATATACCGGCAGCAGATTTGTTGCGTATTTTCAGGCCTACACCAATACCTATGGGCCTGTTTCTTATCTGCGGGAAATCTACACGGCTGCCCTTATCCTGCCGGAGGTTGCCGGCATTTCCGTTGCCACAAGACCAGACTGTCTCGGCCCCGAAGTGCTCTCACTGCTTGCTGAGCTAAAGGAACGCTTCCCCGGGAAATTTATCTGGATAGAGCTGGGACTGCAGACCATGCATGAACACACCGCCGCTTTTATCCGCAGAGGCTACCCTCTTCCTGTTTTTGAAGAAGCCATGGCAAATCTGCAGGCGCTCTCCCTGCCGGTCATTGTCCATGTGATTTGGGGACTGCCCTTTGAAACGGCTGAGGATATGTATGCCACCACCCGGTACCTGAATGCCTTTTCCCCTTTCGGGATAAAATTTCAGTTACTGCATATTTTGAAAAACACTGCTTTGGGAGATATGTACACGAAGGGAGAACTCCCCGGTTTTACCGTTCTTTCCAAGGAAGAATATATGAATATACTGATTAGAAATCTGGAGCTTCTTTCCCCGGAAACGGTGGTTCACCGGGTAACGGGGGACGGCGCCAGAAAGGATTTGATTGCTCCGCTCTGGAGCCTTCAGAAAAGAGATGTATTAAACACGCTGCACCGCACCATGCGGGAGCGGCAGAGTTTCCAGGGAAAGTACTATGAAAGATAAATTTTTATCTGCAGATGAGGCACGTTCCCGTCTGCCTTTCAGGAAAGGAATGAAATCGCATATATGACGCAGGATCCTTTGACTTTATATAAATTGATTGTACTTTATATGTTAAACCGTGTGACTTTTCCTCTCACCCGCAACCAGATTACGGATTTCATCCAGGAAAAGGAATACACCAACTTTTTTACCCTGCAGCAGGTAATGGCGGAGCTGATTGATACCGGTCTGGTAACCGCCAAAACGGTCCGGAACCGCACGCTGTTAGACATCACAGACGAAGGGCTGGAAACGCTCCGTTTCTTTGAAAACCGTGTCAGCGATGCCATCAAAAAGGATATCGACAATTATCTGTCCGAAAAAGAACTGGAGCTTCGGGACGAGGTTTCCATTCAGGGCGATTACTATAAATCCGTAAACGGCGAATACGCCGCCCATCTGATTGCCAAGGAAAAAGGAAACAATTTAATGGAGCTGACCCTCTCCGTTCCCACGGAAGAAATCGCCGCCTCCATCTGTGACAACTGGCAGAAAAAAAATCAGGAAATCTACCAGTACCTGGCAGCTTCCCTGTTTTAACTTTGTTCAAAAAAGCTGTACACCCATCTATGTGGCGAGCAGCTTTTTTTGCCTGTTCTATAAATTATTCAGAAGTCCCTCTATGCCCTGCTCTTTATAAATGTCTTTGTAGTAGCTGACCTCCTCCTGAATGAGGCTGTCAATCACACGCATGCCCAGAAGCTCTACCGGTGCTTTGTCGTCCGTCATCAGGTAATCGCCCGCCCGGTAATCTTCCATACTTAAAGAAACGTGATTCATCAGCCGTTTCAAATCCTGGCTGGCAAGATTTTCCGTGTTGGCCTTCATCACGGCAAGCATATCGGCATTGTCGGAAGCAAAAAGCTCTCTGTTGGTACTGCCGTTTACATCCACGGTCTTTACGGTGCTGAATACCGAAGCAATGGTATCCGACAGATATTCATTGATGCTTCCTTCCTCCGTTCCCCGCATATTCATGTTGACCACCATCACACCGTTTTCGTTCAGATGCTCTTTCACAAGAGTAAAAAACTCTACTGACGACATCTGGAAAGGAATGGTAATATCCTGATAGGCATCCACCATAATCACATCATAGGTTTCCTTGTCCGCGTTGAGGTATGCCCTGCCATCGTAGGTAGTAACCTTTACGCTGTCGGGCAGTGCAAAGTACCGGCGGGACAGGTTCGTGATTTTCCCGTCAATTTCCACACCTTCTATAGACATATCCCCATAGTACTTTTTACACTGCGTGGCATAAGTGCCGGTTCCCATCCCCAGGATAAGCACATTCATATCGGAAAGCTCTTTGTCCTCCACCATCAGCGGTGCCGCCATGGCATAGTCGTAATACATGCCTGTAAGTCCGTCCTCTTTCATATAAACGGACTGTACACCGAACAGAACATTGGTGGACAAAATCACACTTCTGTTATTTTCCTTTACCTGCAGGTAGTTATAAATAGACTCTCCTTCATAGGTAAGGTCATTTTCCCAGAAAGCAAAGGACTGGGAATGTCCCAGGACGCAGCATAACACAAGCAGTATTCCCGAAACAATCAGGCGCCTGGCACCCCTCCGTGCACTGATAAAATAAATACCGGAAAGTACCAGCAGTATGCCCGAAAAGATTAGGAATGTAAAGGAGGTTCCCACTGCCGGAATGGTAATGAAGGTCGGCACAAATGTACCGATGATGCTGCCAATGGTATTGTAGGCTCCCAGCGTACCGATGACCTTACCGCTTTCTTCCAGATTTTCCACGGAATATTTTGCCAGGGAAGGCGTTACCGTTCCTAAAAGAAACAGCGGAAATACGAAAATCAGCATACATGCCGCAAACGCTGCAATAATTAAGAAGTTGCTGTTTACTGTAAAAATGAGCAGTGCCGAAACACCTAAAATAATGTATTTGCCCACAACCGGAATTAAGGCAATCCATATGGCGGAAATGATAATTCTGCCGTAAAGCTTGTCCGGGTTGGGATTTTTATCCGCACTCTTGCCGCCGTAGATGTTGCCAAGCGCCATGGCTATCATAATGGTGCCGATAACAATAGTCCAGACAATCTGGGAGGAACTGAAATACGGCGCCAGCAATCTGCTGGCTCCCAGCTCTACCGCCATAACGGACATTCCCGAAAAGAATTCCGTAAGGTACAAAAAAATCTTATTGTCTAATATTTTGGCTTTTTCCCGTTTCATTCTTACTCCTGCTCTTCCGCTTCTTTTGCCGGTTCTTGCTTTTCTTTTGGTCTCTTGCTTTTCTGCTTCCCGGCTTTTATTCCTGCTCTTCCGCCTCTTTTTTGATGCGTTTCATGTGTTCCCTGATTTTTACTTCGTAGCCGTTGCCCGACGGACGGTAAAATTCTTTGCCGTTTAACTCATAGGGCAGATACTGCTGCTTCACATAATTGTTTTTATAATCATGGGCATATTTATAGCCGGTTCCGTGTCCCAATTTTGCCGCTCCTTTGTAATGGGCATCCTGCAAATGCACAGGAATTGCCAGATTTCCCGTCTGTTCCACTGTCTGCATGGCTTCCGCAATGGCGTTGTTTGCCGCATTGCTCTTCGGCGCCGTGGCAATGTAGGCTGCCGCCTGGGATAAAATAATCTGTGCCTCCGGCATGCCGACTCTCTCCACTGCCAGAGACGCACTGACTGCCACCTGCAGAGCCTGCGGGTCCGCGTTTCCCACATCCTCCGAAGCGCAAATCATCATTCTTCTGGCAATGAACGTTACACTTTCTCCGGCGTACAGCATACGCGCCAGATAATACACCGCCGCATCCGGGTCCGAACCCCGCATGCTTTTAATGAATGCCGAAATGGTATCGTAATGATTGTCCCCGGTTTTATCGTAACGCATAACCCGTTTTTGGATGAATTCCTGCGCCACCTGCAGGGTAATGTGGATTTTGCCGTCCTCACTCCGGTTGGTGGTCATAATACCAAGCTCAATGGCATTCAGGGCATGTCTGGCATCTCCGCCGGAAAGCTCCGCCAAAAACTCCAGCGCATCCTCTTCAATCACAGCATCGTAGGAGCCCATTCCCTTGTCCTTATCATAAACGGCTCTGTTTAACAAAGTCTTAATGTCTTCCCGGCTCAGGGGTTTCAGCTCAAACACCAGCGAGCGGGAAATCAGAGCGCCGTTTACCTCAAAATACGGATTTTCCGTCGTGGCGCCGATTAAAATCAGGGTGCCGTCCTCCACGAACGGAAGCAGATAGTCCTGCTGCCCTTTGTTAAAGCGGTGAATTTCGTCAATGAACAGAATGGTCTTTTTCCCATACATTCCCTGGTTGTTCTTTGCTTTTTCCACCACGTCTTCCATGTCTTTTTTCCCGGCTACCGTCGCATTAATCTGCATAAAATCCGCACTGGTCGTACCGGCAATCACCTTTGCCAGCGTGGTCTTGCCGGTTCCGGGCGGGCCGTAAAAAATAAGGGAGCTTAACTTGTCCGCTTTGATGGCACGGTACAGCAGGGTATCTTTGCCGATAATGTGCTGCTGTCCCACCACTTCGTCCAGCGTCGTGGGACGAAGCCTTGCCGCTAACGGAGACTCCTTCTCCATATTATTTTGTCTCATATATTCAAATAAATCCATAACTGCCTCCGGTGGCCCTCCGCGAATGGTATTTTCCTTCCATGGGAGCTTTCTTCCATGAATTATACCTTTCTTTGGGAAATATGTCTACCCGCAAAGCTTTCTGCGGGAGACTTGAATTTCTTTTGGGTACTGGCATCATTTTTTCTCTCCTGTACCCATTTCACTTCCGTACCTGCTCTCGTTTTCAGTCGAACAGTATTTCTTCCACGGTGACAAAGGTATAGCCTTCCGCCTGCAGAACATCCACCACTTGCAGCGCTGCTGTAACAGATGTTGCGTAATAGTCATGCATCAGGATGATATCTCCCTCTTCTGCATCTTTCAGGATACGCCTTGCAATTTTGTCCGCATCGTTCGTACACCAGTCAAGCGGATCCACATTCCAAAGAACCGGAAACATATTTAGTTCTTTTTCAAATTTTTTATCCCAGGAACCGTAGGGCGGGCGCACATAAACAACATCCACGTCCGCAATCTCTTTAATCACTTCATTGGTTTTAATGAGTTCCTTCTTAAACGTATCGCGATTGCTGCGGGTAAGCTGGATATGGCTGTATGTATGGTTTCCGATTAAGTGCCCGTCTTCCTGCATCCTTTTTATGATATCCGGGTTGGCTTCCGCATTTTCCCCTGTCACAAAAAAAGTGGCTTTTACGCCTCTTTTCTGTAGTCCGTCCAACAGTTTCGGAGTATACACCGGATGTGGTCCGTCATCAAAGGTAAGCGCTATCTTTTTTATCTCCGTGGTTTCCGCTTCCTCATCGTTTTCTCTTTTTCCCATGCCCGCATTTTCCATTGCCCGGGCTGTCAGCTCCGCCCTTTTTATATGCTGTCCGCAAAAAACAAGAAGCAGACACATTCCCATGCTGATAAGAATACACAAAATCAAGTGCACTTCCTCTTTTTTCATGAAAGCTGCCACCCTGTTTATGCTGTTCCTTAGTGTGAGTATATGTCTGCTTCCGCTTGTCTTATACGACATGATTTTAACATGCCTGTCATTATCTGTTTATTTTACACAAATTGATTTTTACCGGCATCATACCGGTAATCAATCCCCTCCAGCTTCTCCTCTATGGATTTTCTGTCCACATCCAGGTCCTCGCAGAGGGCATCCAGACTGCCATAGAAGTCCCGCAGTTTCAGGTTGATAAAACTTAATAACATAACCGGATCGTTGGGTATCATAGGTATCTCTCCTTACATTTTCTTAATTTTCTATTATAAATTACATTTCAAAAATTGTTCAATCACCATAACAAAAGCATTCGCATCTTCTAATTGCTTTTCCGCATCTTTCCTGCTTGCAATAAAAAAGTCATCATAATCCGATTTTTCTCTGAGAAATGCACTGTTTTTTATTATCACAGACAAACTTTTTTCTAAAATTCCGCTTTTCAAATACTCTCTGTTGAAATAGGCAATTACACCGGAATGTTTGGACGAATCAAAGCCTTTCAAAATATTGGCAGCCCTCATTGCATGAAAAATTGCATAGTAAGAACGATTAAGAGATGTTTTATATTGACCTATTTCCAAATTCTTTTTTGCGGCCTCAAGCATTTCATTGGCTCTTTCCATCCGATAGCCGGCCAGTTCCCTTAAGCTGCCTTCCAAAGAACAATCCCCTCCTTCTGCACATTCTTATAAAACGGAAGTACACTTCCCCATTTTTCAAAATTTTTTTCCTGAATATCCACTATGGAAAAAACTCTGTCATAGCGAAGGTCCATATCCGCTGACCATATGATAAATTTTTCCCTTGTCCTGTCATCCATATCCTCTTTAATCACAATGGCAATGTCCACATCACTTTCTGATGTATTGTCTTCTCTTGCTACCGAGCCATAAAGGATAATTTGTAAAATATTATCGGAAAATATTCCTAACAGACCTTCCACCAGTTCTTTCCTCATTGTGTTTGTCAGCATTCTATCACCATGCCTTTCCATTACCTGCAAACCTACCTGCAAATTTTCAAGCACTTTCGCACTTCGTGCAGAACATTCTACCTGGCTTTATTATATCTTTTATTTTCATTCTGTACAACCGCTTTTATTTTATAAACATTTCTCTTTATAACAGTGTTCCGAACAGTATCTGCTAAAAAAATCCGGTGACGAAATGTCACCGGATTTTCCGAGAACCTAATTATTAAATTTGAAGGTCTTTTTATCTGTTGCCTTTCTCCACTCTTGCGGAAAGAGCATCGTCCTTTACTTCGATCAGGATGGTGTCGCCCTCTTCCACTCCGTCAGCCAGAATCAGCTTAGCGGACAGGGTTTCCACATACTTCTGGATGTAACGCTTCAGAGGCCGTGCGCCGTAAACCGGGTCGTAAGCATGGTCTACCACAAACTGCTCTGCTTCGGGCGTCAGTTTTACGGTAAGCTCTCTGTCGGACAGTCTCCGGTTCAATCCGGCAATAATCAGGGAAACAATGCCCTTGATATTGTCCTTGGTAAGAGGCTTGAAGAGAATGGTCTCATCCAGACGGTTCAAAAACTCCGGTCTGAAGTGGGCACGCAGATCTTCCATTACCATCTGCTCTGCTTCGGGCTTGATGGTGCCGTCTTCGTTGATGCCGTCTAACAGGTACTGAGCACCGATATTGGAGGTCATAATGAGAATGGTATTCTTGAAGTCAACCGTTCTGCCCTGGGAGTCCGTAATACGTCCGTCATCCAGCACCTGTAACAGTACGTTAAATACATCCGGATGCGCCTTTTCAATTTCATCAAAAAGAACGACCGAATAGGGTTTTCTGCGGACAGCTTCGGTAAGCTGACCGCCCTCTTCATAGCCAACGTATCCGGGAGGCGCTCCGATCAGTCTGGATACGGAATATTTCTCCATATACTCACTCATATCGATACGCACCATATTGGTCTCGTCATCAAACAATGCCTGTGCAAGTGTCTTGGCAAGCTCTGTTTTACCGACACCGGTAGGCCCCAAGAAAAGGAAGGAGCCAATCGGCTTGCCGGGGTCTTTGATACCGGCTTTGGAACGCATGATGGCTTCTGCCACTTTGGTAACCGCTTCATCCTGACCTACCACACGTTTGTGCAGCTCATCATCCAGATGAAGGGTTTTATTTCTTTCACTTTCCGTCAGCTTCGCTACCGGAATACCCGTCCACCGGGAAATAATGCGGGCAATCTCGTCCTCGGATACACATTCATGCACCAGAGACATACCCTTGCCTTTTACATTTTCCTCTTCGATTTCCAGCTGCTTTTTCAGGGAAGGAAGCTTGCCGTAGGATAACTCGGCTGCCTTTTCCAGATTTCCTTCCCGCTGTGCAATCTGGATTTCACTGTTGGTCGCATCAATCTCCTCACGCAGCTTGGAAAGCTTGTCAACGGAAGCCTTTTCATTGTCCCACTGGGCTTTCTTGCCGGCAAAATCTTCCTTAAGCTCTGCCAGTTCCTTCTGCAATTCTGCCAGTCTTTCCTGGCTTAACCTGTCATCTTCTTTCTTCAGCGCGGTTTCCTCAATTTCAAGCTGGGTAATCTTACGCTGTAATTCATCCAGTTCGGTGGGCATGGAGTCCAGCTCTGTTTTAATCAGCGCACAGGCTTCATCCACAAGGTCAATCGCTTTATCCGGCAGAAATCTGTCCGTGATATAACGGTTGGAAAGCACTGCCGCACTTACCAGCGCATTGTCCATGATTTTCACACCATGGTATACTTCGTATCTTTCCTTTAAGCCACGGAGAATGGAAATGGTATCCTCCACCGTAGGCTCCGCTACCATAACCGGCTGGAAACGACGTTCCAGAGCCGCATCCTTTTCAATATACTGCCGGTATTCATCCAGTGTGGTCGCACCGATACAGTGCAGTTCCCCTCTTGCCAGCATAGGCTTTAACATATTGCCGGCATCCAGGGCGCCGTCCGTTTTACCGGCACCCACAATGGTATGCAATTCATCGATGAACAGAATAATCTGTCCTTCGCTCTTCTTTACTTCATCCAGAACGGCTTTCAGACGTTCCTCAAATTCACCGCGGTACTTGGCACCTGCAACCAGTGCACCCATATCCAGTGCAAAAATCTTTTTATCCTTCAGTCCCTGCGGTACATCGCCTCTTACGATACGCTGGGCAAGACCCTCCACAACGGCGGTTTTACTGGGCAAGCCCCCCCACAACGGCGGTTTTACCGACACCGGGTTCACCGATAAGAACGGGGTTGTTCTTTGTCTTACGGGACAGGATACGGATAATGTTACGGATTTCATTGTCCCTGCCGATAACGGGATCCAGCTTCTGGCTTCTTGCCTTTTCCACCAGGTCTTGACCGTATTTGGTCAGAATGTCGTAAGTAGCCTCCGGATTGTCGCTGACCACCCTCTGGTTGCCCCTTACAGTGGAAAGAGCCTGCAGAAACCGCTCTCTGGTAATGCCGTATTCGTTAAAAATCGCCTTCATTTCCTTGTTGGGATACTGGATCATGGACAGGAAAAGATGCTCTACGGAAACATATTCGTCCCCCAGTCTCTTTGCCTCGTCCTCTGCGCAGATGAGCACTTTATTCAAATCCGCTCCCACACGGAGCTCGCCGCCCTGTACCTTCGGGCGCTTCTGTAGTGCCTGCTCCACCCTGTTCTGGAAATGGGGCGCATTGATTTCCATTTTTTCAATCAATTTATAAATCAAGCTGTCTTCTATGGTCAGAAGGCTGTAAAGCAGATGTTCCTGTTCAATCTCCTGATGACCGTATTCATATGCCAGCTTCTGGCATCCTTCCACAGCTTCCATAGATTTCTGTGTAAATTTCTGAATGTTCATAGTCTTCCTCCCTTTCTTTGTTATATATACACTATAACACATATCTCATGAAAAACAATATACAAATTATAAATAAATTCTAAAAAAAATATATATATTAGTACAGAACCAAAAGACGAGGTATTTCTATATGGAAAATATAACCGCCTGTCTGGAACAGGTCAATCTGTTTTTGTGGAACGGACCGCTTCTTTTTTTATTGTCCGCCGCTCATCTGTTTTTTTCCTGTAAATTTTTTCCCCAGAAATATATTGGAAAGGCCATCCGCCTGTCCTTGCGCCCCGAAAAAAATGCCATACGGGAAAACAATGCCGCCGTACCGGACAGACAGCCAGCCGATGCGCACACCGGACACGGTCTTAACAGTTTTGCCACTCTTGCCACCACCCTTGCCGCCACTCTTGGCACCGGCAATATTGTGGGCGTTTCCACCGCTATCGCCCTCGGAGGACCGGGCGCCCTGTTCTGGTGCTTTTTAACCGGACTTTTAGGCATGGCAACTGCCTACTGTGAATGCTATCTAAGCTGCCTGTACCGCAGAAAAGATGCATCCGGCAAACTCTGCGGCGGTCCCATGTATGTGATGGAATACGGCTTACATAATAAACTTTTAGGGAAATTCTATGCACTGTGCGTGATATTTGCCGCCCTCGGTGTGGGCTGCACCACCCAGTCCTCCGCCATGGCGGATGCCGCCTTCAGTACCTTTCACCTGTCTCCGCATGTCATCGGCATCGGCGCCGCCGTTCTCTGCGGATTTGTGATTTTGGGAGGCATGCGCAGCATCGGCAGTTTTTGCAGCCGCCTGGGACCGCCCCTAAGTATCCTGTATATGGGCGCCTGCCTTTTATTATTGGGTAAAAATTACCGTTATTTAGGCGAAAGCCTGCAGCTGATTTTATCCTCTGCTTTCACGAAAAAAGCCGCTGTGGGCGGATTTTGCGGCAGTACCTTTCTTATGGCGGCACGCTTCGGCATTGCCCGGGGACTTTTTACCAACGAAGCCGGTATCGGTACCTCCGCCATCGCCGCCGGTGCCTCTGCCTCCGAAAATCCCATGCGGCAGGCTCTTGTTTCCATGACCGCTGTTTTCTGGGATACCATCGTCATGTGCACACTCACCGGATTTACCATTATCAGCAGCATGCTCGCGCATCCCGGCAGCGCTGCAGCCTACAGTGATGCCGGTCTTACCACTGCCGCCTTTACCTTTTTACCGCATGGGGATGCTTTTCTTTCTCTTTCCCTGATGGCCTTTGCCCTCGCCACACTGGTCGGCTGGTGCTATCTCGGAGAAAAAGGCGTCACTTATTTTTTCGGAAAAACAGCGGTAAAATCCTACCATCTTATTTACATTGTCATGATTTATTTCGGTGCCATTCTGCCCATGGAAATTGTCTGGAGTTTCACGGATTTTATCAATGCGGTGATGGTTCTGCCGAATGTTCTGTGTCTCTTCTTATTATATAAAAAAATAGAAAAACCATCCGCAAAAGTTTTCACCCATTAGCAAAACTTACCATTATATTTTCCCGGACTCTGCTCATACTAAGACCAAGATAAGTGATAAAAACACACTTAAGACCGGCACAAAAACGGGATAAGTGGTTTTCATCCACTTATCCGCAAAAAAATCAGGAGGTGAAAAACTATGGCAAACTCAAAGTCTAATAGAGTAGAAGTTCCTGCAGCAAAAGCAGCTCTTGACCGTTTCAAAACCGAAGTTGCATCTGAATTAGGTGTAAACTTAAAGGAAGGTTACAACGGTGACCTGACTTCCCGTGAAGCAGGTTCCATCGGTGGTGAAATGGTTCGTAGAATGATTAAGAAGCAGGAAGAATCCATGAAATAATCCGGGTTCCACCTAAAAAAGAGGCTATCGTCACATGAACATTCATGGGGCGATGCCTCTTTTTTTGTTCCTAAAGAAACTGTGTTTATAACTGTGTTTCCACAAAAATCGCATAAATAGCACGGATGGCATTTTCAAAGTCTTCGTTTGCCACACCGATGATAATGTTTAACTCGGAAGAACCCTGGTCAATCATTTTAATGTTGATGTTGGCATGCGCCAGTGCGGAGAAAAGCCTGCCCGCTGTACCGCGCATGGATTTCATGCCGCGTCCCACGACCGCAATCAGCGCCAGGTCTGACTCAATATCAATAGAATCCGGATTTGCCAGTCTGTGAATACCGGCAACCACCTTCTGTTCCTTGTGCATAAACTCATCCTGATGTACAAAAACCGTCAGGGTATCGATACCGGAAGGCACATGTTCGAAGGAAATACCGTTTTCTTCAAAGGACTGCAGAACCTTTCTGCCGAAACCGATTTCGGAGTTCATCATGTCCTTTTCAATATTTACCGCGCAGAAGCCCTTCTTGCCGGCAATACCCGTGATAATGTATTTGGATTTCTGGCAGGTGCTGCCCACAATCCATGTACCTTCATCTGCGGGAGCATTGGTATTCCGGATATTGATGGGAATGCCCTGCTGACGGACCGGGAAAATGGCATCTTCATGCAGAACGGTTGCGCCCATATAGGCAAGCTCGCGGAGTTCCTTGTAGGTGATAACTTCAATGACCTGCGGATCCTTGATAATACGGGGATCTGCAATTAAGAAACCGGAAACATCCGTCCAGTTTTCATACACATCGGCTTTTACCGCTTTTGCCACAATGGAACCGGTAATATCGGAACCGCCTCTGGAAAAGGTCTTTACCCTGCCGTCTGTGTAAGCGCCGTAAAATCCGGGAACGACCGCATTGGGACATTCCTCCAGTCTTGCGGAAAGCACTTCGTCTGTAAGGTCCGCATCAAATTCTCCGTTTTCCTTAAAGAAAATAACCTCTGCGGAATCAATGAATTCATAGCCTAAATAGTCTGCCATGATAATACCGTTCAAGTATTCGCCGCGGGAAGCCGCATAATCTCTTCCGGTTTTCGCCTTGAAATTCTTTTCGATGGTCTTGAACTCCTCCTCCAGGGAAAGCTCCAGATGCAGACCGTCGATAATTTCCTGATATCTTGCCTTAATAGCGGCAAGCTCCTTGGAAAAATCCTTATCCTCATCTGCTAATGCATAGCAGCCGTACAGCATATCGGTAACCTTGGTGTCATTTGAAAATCTTTTGCCGGGTGCGGAAGGCACAACATAAGCACGCTCCTTATCTGCCCGGATAATATTGCCGACCTTAATAAACTGTTCCGCGCTGGCTAAGGAACTTCCACCGAATTTTACAACTTTTTTCATAATAGTTTCCAAACCTTTCTTTCCTGCGACTTTATTTTCGCATTTTTCTCCTCATATTCCTCATTTTCTATTACTGCATATCTGCGTTTACACGGATTCTGTTTCCGACACAGATGTCTGCGATTTTTTCGTATTTTTCCGTAAAATCTTTTTCCTTCATAAGGGAGGTTACAAATGCCTCTTCCTCGTCCATGCCGGAAAGCTTTACGGACTTCACTTCACCGAATACAGCCTTTACCTTTTCTCCGTTGCCGCTCTTTACACGGAAGAAGAATTTATTTTCCGCCTCTTCTACATTCATCAGTTTGGCATCCGTCGCATCCCAGAAGCACATAATCACCTTGCCGATATGTCTTGCACAGTCGATGACATCGGAGACAACCGCACTGGCGGTGGGAAGTTTTCCTGCTCCCTTGCCATAGTACATGGAATCGCCCAGCATGTTGCCGTGAACAAACACCGCATTGAACACACCGTTTACCATATGAAGAGGATGATCCGCCGAAATCATAAACGGCGCCACCATGGCAAGTGTTTCATCTCCCACTTCCTTGCTCATGGCAAGAAGCTTGATGGACATATCCATTTCCTTTGCATAGGCAAAATCCGTTGCGGTAATTTTCGTAATACCCTCTGTATAAACCTTGCGGTAGTCTACATTTTCACCCAGCATCAGGGAAGAAAGAATAGCAATCTTGCGGCAGGCATCATACCCCTCCACATCGGCCTCGGGATTTCTTTCCGCATAGCCTTTTTCCTGTGCTCTCTTTAATACGGCGTCAAAGTCCGCTCCTTCTTTTTCCATCTTGGACAGAATGTAGTTGGTCGTACCGTTTAAGATACCGGTAATGGACTCAATTTTTTCTGCTGTCAGGGAGTAATTCAAGGGTCTGATAATGGGAATACCGCCGCCTACACTGGCCTCGAACAGATAATTACATTTATGTTCCTTTGCCATGGTAAGAAGCTCCGGTCCGTGTGCCGCAACAAGCTCTTTATTGGATGTACATACGCTTTTTCCCACCTGCAACGCCTGTTTGGTAAATTCATACGCAGCACCGGTGCCACCCATGGTTTCGCAGATAATCTGGATTTCCGGGTCGTTTACGATAGTCTGGTAATCATGTACTACCTTGTTTTCGTAAGGGTCTCCGGGGAAATCTCTTAAGTCCAGGATATATTTAATGGAAAGCTCTTCGCCCGCTTTCTTGTTTACCATGTCCTTGTTCTTCTCGATAACCTCTACTACGCCGCTTCCTACGGTACCATATCCGAGTACTGCAATTTTAATCATGTCTTTTCCTCTGCTTTCTTTATTCTTTTGCTGCATCTTATTCCTTCGCCAGAATTTTTACATAGTGCACACCCTTTGTCCGCTCCATGTCTCCAATCATGCCGGAAACATCCTGCGTGGTGTGCAAAATCTGAATGCTCAAGGTCAGCGATGCCATGCCGTTGATGGGAATACTCTGATGGATGGTCAGGATATTGGCTCCGTATTTTGCCACAATCCCCAGAACCTCCGACAACAGTCCGGGCTCATCCTCCATCTGGAACGTCAGGGTAATGGTGCTTCCCTGCGAATCCTCATGGAACGGAAAAATATCCTCTTTGTACTTATAAAAAGAACTCCGGCTGATACCTACGGCGTCCACAGCCTCCTGTACGGAGCGCACCTTTTCGGTTTCTATAAGCCGCTTGGCTTCCACCACCTTCAAAAGCACCTCCGGTACTGCCTTGCTCCTTACCACATAATAACCGGTTGCTCTGTCCATTTTTCCTCCATGCTTTTCCATTAAAGACAATTGTTTGTTTAACGCAGACATTTGTTTCCATATGTCTTTGTGTCAAATACAGTTGTCTGTTACCGAAAGATAGTTTATCATAGTCCTCCGAATAAAGCAAGGGCGAAATTGCCTTCTCCGGAAAAAAAGAAGAGAACAAAAATCCTTTGTTCTCTTCTTTCAATCAGATACTTTTCCCTACACCTC
>FR880838.1:4767-6946 GCA_000434615.1 Clostridium sp. CAG:510 | reverse complement strand
CTTTTCACTACACCTCGCGGTGATCGATCACACGCTTTGCCTTCTTCTCTGTTCGCGGTAATGTTCCAACCGGCACAACATTGATCTTCGGTGTGACACTCATCTTCGACTTGAACAGATTTTTAATCGTCTGACCTGTCTGCTCGAAGTCCACACGGCCTTCCGCCTCAACAGTCACCATGATGATGTCACGGTTATGTGCTTCATCATGTGCGATGTTAATGTTATATTCGCTGGATACACCATCAACCATGCCAAGGATTTCTTCTACCTGACTCGGGAACATATTGACACCATGCACCTTGAACATATCATCACTACGTCCCTTAATTATATCAAGACGAGGATATTTGTTGCCACATGCACATTCACCCGGAATAATTTTAGAGATGTCATGTGTCCGGAATCGCAGAAGCGGTGCGCCTTCCTTGACAAGTGTTGTTATAACAATCTCTCCTTCTTCTCCGTCCGGAACCGGCTGAAGTGTCTTCGGATCAACAATCTCAATATATACATAATCATCCCAATAATGCATACCCGCATTTTCATCACAGCTGATCCCGATGCCCGGTCCGTAAATCTCCGTCAGGCCATAGATATCATAAAGAGAAACTCCAAGCTCCCTTTTAATGTATTCACGCATCTTCTCACTCCAGCGCTCGGAACCAAAAATGCCCTTCTTCAGATACAGTTGATCGCAGATTCCTCTTTTATTGATTTCCTCCGCCAGAAGCAATGCATACGAAGAGGTCGCAGTAAGAACGGTCGATTTCAGATCCATCATCATCTGAATCTGCTTGTCTGTATTACCCGGTCCCATCGGAATTGCCATTGCGCCAAGCTTCTCACAGCCTGCCTGGAATCCGATTCCCGCCGTCCACAGACCATAACCGGCTGTAATCTGAATATGATCTTTGTTTGTGATGCCTGCTGTTTCATAGCAGCGTGCAAACATAATCGCCCAGTCATCCACATCCTTTGCTGTATAAGGAATGATGACCGGCTTACCTGTCGTTCCGGACGAAGAATGGATTCGTACCACCTCCTCATCCGGTACCGCCTGGATTCCAAGCGGATAAGCATTTCGAAGATCTGCCTTGCTGGAGAACGGAAGCTGTTCAAACTCCTCCTGACTTGAAACACCTGTGATTCCTGCTTCTTTATAAATTCTGCCATAATAACTGTCTGTCCGGAGCAGACGCTTAATCTGTGCGTCTACCTGTGACAACTGTAACTCTGTTAATTTCATGGTTGGTTCCTCCTCCAAATACGATTTATAATATCGACTGATTATACGTCGTTTTCTCTATCACAGCGTTTTTCCGCTTCCCACTTCAACACCTGCGTAAAATGCTGCTTTGTTTGTCTCTACATATTTTGACGGCACGCGCTTTTCAAGCTCTGCAAGCACGGTTTCCTTGCTGATGCCAAGCCGTCCGCTTCCAACTGCCACACCCAGAATAGCGATATTGAAATATCGCGACGAGCCAAACGGTGCACAGATTTTCTCTGCATCGATTACGATACAGCTGCATTTCTTCTGCAGATACGCAATCATCTCTGTGCCGTCATACCCGGTATCCTGCAAAGATTCTGTCACCGGTTTTACCGGTACACGATTCACGATCACGATTCCATCCTTTTTCAGATACCCTAAGTTCCGCACAGCCTCCGCCGGCTCAAACGCCAGAATCATATCTGCCGCCCCCTGTGGAATCAGTGGTGCATATGCCTCCCCGATACGCACATGGCTCGTTACCGAACCACCTCTCTGTGCCATACCAATCGTCTCTGCCGAATGAACTGCCGAGCCTTCATCCATCGCAGATGCCGCAATAATTTTGGATGCCAGCACGGTTCCCTGCCCGCCGACACCACAGATCAATATATCTTTCTTCATGATATGGCACCTCCTTTTTGAGTATCGTCACCAATGGCATGAACCGGGCAGATCTGACTGCACAAGCCACAGCCGGTGCATAAGTTTTCATCGATCGTCACATTTCCATCTACGGTAATAAGTGCCGGACAGCCGATCTCACGAATACATTTCTTACAGTTGATACACTGTTCCGATATCCGGCATTTGCCGTCTGGCTTGGAAATCGCAATACACGGCGACTTGAAGATAATCGCTTTCACGCCCGGAAGCTTATCGCATTCCTGCACAGAAGCCACA
>FR880838.1:0-4755 GCA_000434615.1 Clostridium sp. CAG:510 | reverse complement strand
TTCCTGCACAGCAGCCACCGACGCAGCAAGATCCAACGGATTGACGGTTATAATCTTATGCACGCCGATTCCCTCTAACACCTTCGCGATGTCTACCTTATCCACAAACTGTCCCATCATATTCCGTCCGATTCCCGGATGCGGTTGATGGCCGGTCATCGCCGTTGTCGAATTATCCAGCACGCAGAGAATCATATCTGCGTTGTTGTACACCGCATTTACGACACCCGTCATACCCGATGCAAAGAATGTCGAATCGCCCACGAATCCAAAGCATGTGCCTTCCCCATCAATCCAGTGGAAGCCCTGTGCCATCGTGATTCCGGCGCCCATGCAAAGACATGTGTCAACCATATCAAGCGGCATCGCATTTCCAAGTGTATAACATCCGATATCGCCACAGAAATACGCTTTCTTTCCCTTCATCGCCTGCTTCACTGCATAGAACGATGCGCGATGTGGACATCCTGCGCACAATACCGGCGGACGCATCGGAAGAGATGGTGCATCGCTGCCATCATACCCACGCACGAGCTTCTCCGTACCAAGAAACTCACTCAAAATATCTGCGACCAGATTCGAACTGTTCTCGCCACTTGCCGGCACTTTTCCATCTAATTTTCCTGACACCTTGATGGAGAGCGCATGCTTCCCGGCAAGCTTCAGAATCTGTTCTTCAATATACGGACTTAACTCCTCCACACAGAGCAGTTCCTCCACGCCCTCGAGTGCCTGAAGCAGAAAATCCTCCGGCAGAGGGTACGCAGTCGCAAGCTTGATGAGCTTGATATCGGTGTGGTCTTTCAGATATTCCTTTGCATAAGCATAGCTGATTCCTGACGTGATCACTGCCTTCTTGGAATTTCCGCCTTCCACACGATTCCATTTATATGTAGAAAAGTCTTTTCCGATTTCAACATTCCGCTGCTCGATCATCGCATGATTCATGTATGATAACCGCGGGAAGATGACCCATTTCTTTGAATCCTTCACGAAGCCATCATATGCTTTGGGTCCATTGTTGGCCGGATTCTCAATCGACGCATACGCATGGCAGACACGTGTCGTCGGACGGAACAGAACCGGTGTCTTATATTTCTCCGAATATGCAAATGCGTCCTGTATCATCTCATATGCTTCTTCCGGGGAAGATGGATCAAAAACCGGAATACGTGCAAAGTCTGCGAACCGTCTTGTATCCTGCTCCGTTTGGGAAGAAATCGGTCCCGGATCATCAGCTGATACAACGACCATACCGCCCTTTACGCCCACGTACGCAAGCGACATCAGCGGATCGGCTGCCACATTCAGACCCACCTGCTTCATCGTGACCATCGTCCGTGCGCCACCATATGCTGCACTTGCAGCAACCTCCATCGCTGCCTTCTCATTTACTGACCATTCCAAATGCACCCCGTCATGCGGGTACTTGGATATTGTTTCCACAATTTCGGAAGATGGAGTTCCCGGATATCCGGACACAAGATTGACACCTGCCGCCAATGCACCAAGCGCAATCGCTCCATTTCCCATTACATATTCCTGCATGTAAATTCTCCCTTCCTCTTTCAAATATGTTCTATTATAACAAATTCTGCGTGATAAAACTACTTTTGTTTATTTATTGGAACAACAAAAAGACAGTTGTTGCCTTAGTCTCTGCAGATGTTATATCCACATCATCAAGTTCAATCGTGACATTAGTGTAATCATCCGGCTTTTATTTTAGTTGGGACAAAAGAACAACTGTCTCCACATGGCACGATTCCGTACTACTGAAAATCAGCGGTCTGTAAGTATGCTTTTCATACTTCTTGACTGTCAAAATGGCAGTTCTAGAATTGTACTTTTTACAGTGGTTCCAAATCAGGCAGATGATGCTGAGATATCTACTCTCTCCGATAGGGATTTGCGATTCAGTAGAATACCATATAAATGCATAGCGCCCTCAGAAAGGCTCGCATACTTTTCATCTGTCAAAATCGCCTTTGGAATCCTGAAAAAAGGCCTTCTCTATTCCTGTTCATTTGTTGTCATCACATTTTCCTTGTTCATTTCTTCCTCCTTCTAAAATGAGCACAAAAAAACACTTCAAATCTCTCCAAAGTGCCTCCAAATAATATACCTTCCTTTAATTGCCTACGCTGTGCCCCTATATGCCCACAAATGCCCTCTCCTTTCCTCAGTCTTACGATTTAGCATATTATTATAAAATTCAGTCTCTCTTATCACTTTACAATAATATGCTTTTCTGATTTTTTGGTACAATAAACACGCCATTATTATATTAAAGAAACATTTAGATGTGAATAATAAGTTGAACGATGCACCATTTGGGGTGGGTCATTCAGGGCAAAGTGCTTTCTATGCTACTATGTCATCAATGTTTATTTCTGAATCAATATAAACAGCATCAACTTCATAATCATTGAAAACTTTTATAGACTTGCCATTCTTTTTGTAAATTTGAATAGCAGAACCATCAACATCCATGATAGTTTCTTCTTTGTGTAAACCTTCAACAGTGCTTTCAATCTTATTGCATACACTATTGAATTTTTCTTCATCTGCGTTTTTATGAATATTGTATTTATACATTTTATTCACCACCCAACCCAAGTTCCTTGTTTTCATTTGAATTTGTTTTTGTAGCTGTATCAAAAACATCCTGAATTGCTTCTTCCCTTGTCATTCCTTTTCTTTCCATCTTGGATGTGACAAGTTCTTCAAAGGTTTTATTCGGTCTTTCAGTTTCTAATTTCTTTCTCATTTCTTCATCAGCCATCATGCTTCTTGCTTCTGTTCTGATAGAATTCCTTTTTGTTGAACGATGTATCATTTTTGGTGGGCCATTCAGGTCTTGTAAAAATTTTTCAATACCCTTCCTTTTCTGACCATGATTACTGTACTTCTATATTGGGCTCTATTATTAAACGTTCTCCGCAGTAATCGCATTGGAAACTGTGATTAATTGCATAATTAGGATTGAACGGTTTTAAAAAACCTTTATTGCACTTGTCACATTTAACCTCTCCCTTATTCAGCATTTCCTCTGACAAAGTTAAATTGGTTGAAGTTTCCATATCCACCATCCTCCCATTCATACTCGGGGTAATTATCCACAGCGAGTTTGACCATTTGGTTCCACTCGTCCTCTGTAAGATAATCTCTATTTAACAGATGCATTTTCTCCATCGCGAAACATACAGCTTCGGCATGTTGGCAGTTTCCAATCTGATAGTAAAAATGTGTCATTTCGTTGAACGATGCACCATTTTTTTGGGGGTCATTCAGGAGAAAGAACACCCTGTTGAGGGTGTTCTGATTATCAAGATTATTTATACTCCTATTTTTTTTATAAATTCTTCTGGAAGTCGTATGTTATAATGCTTAATATGGTATGCAAGGAAATCGCACCATTCATATTCCCCATCATTATATACAGAAAAGCTGGGGGATATTGTTTCACCGGTAACACAGTCAATACCTTCTCTCGGGCACCCGGCTATACGCTTTTGTTTTGCCAAATACTCGATGACCTTCTGCTTATCATAATTAACTTTTTCCACAAGGTATTCTTTTACACTTCCGGTATTCTCATACAACTTCATCTCACTAAAAAAACCTATATACTTCATTGTTCTACTCCATTTTCAAAAATACGCCACACTCCAACGTTATGATTTGGGGCCCCGACAAATACTGTTCCCTCATCTGGAACATAATACAAGTCATCATCAGGCGCCATGACTCTAACTCCAAGTTCCTTGGATAACTGCTGTGCAAAAGAATTATCACCTGCACCAGTAGAGCATGATGCCAATCTAATGTCAACGCCCTTGTGTTGAACGATGCACCATTTGGGGTGGGTCATTCAGGTAAACTGCCTTGAAGTTATCCATTGTCGTTCTCCTTTTGCTTTGCAATTACGAGTTTTCCTTCCCTTATTGCCGCGCAAATCATAGAAAGTGATTCCGCATATCCAAGTACCTTTTGTTTATCCGTTTGTGGGGCGTTCGATTTCAAAAAAAACTTTACTTCTTTTTCTATATCGAAATATTGTTGCTCTGTACATATATCTTTATCCTGCATTTTTGCAATAAGCTTTTCTGCATCACTTGAATGTTCTGAAATTGTATATTTTTTATTATAATCCCTTATATCTTCAAGTAATCCTTTAATGTCAACCATTTTCCCCTCCCTTTAGAATTTCAGTTGAACGATGCGCCATTTTGGGTGGGTCATTCAGGAAAAGAACACCCCATTAAAGGTGTTCTGATTATTAAAATTATTCGTGCAATATCGCAACTATTTCTTCTGCATCATTCTGAATATTTCCGCAGCTTTTTTATTAAAATCAGCTTTTTCCTGCGCCGTTCTTTCCTTCGGATGTGTAAATTGGTACTTATGCTCTGCAGTCATCTTGCGTTTTTCATCTTCAGTAAAATGTATCATAGACAGCTCTAACCGCAACTTAGCACACTCTTCTTTGGAAAGTTCTGATTGTCTCAATTCCGCCTCTTCTTGTGGCAATAATAACCACTCTCTTGCCGTCAACGCCATATTATTTTTCCTCCAGCAAGATATAATGCTTGCCTTCCTGTTCTGATATATTGATAACCGAAGTTGAACGATGCACCATTTTGGGTGGGTCATTCAGGTTATTAGGATTAATCCTTGAATTTTTGCATATAATATTGTATGATATCTGTGAGATATTTTTTAAGGGAAGCGGTACCTGACCCCCACTTTGGG
>FR880837.1 GCA_000434615.1 Clostridium sp. CAG:510 | reverse complement strand
TTGGATTTAGATTTCCGTCAGTTCGTCTATACACCACTGAACCTAAACGAATGGCACGGTCAAATGATACTTTGATGAGCGTTCGAGCACCAGTAGGCGACTTAAATGTCGCTCATATGGATTGCTGCATTGGTCGTGGACTTGCTGCCATTCATTCTAAATCCCATCATCAATCCTTTGTTCTTTACACGATGTTTTCGCTTAAAAAACAGTTAGATGTTTTCAATGGCGAGGGAACGGTTTTTGGTTCTATCAATCGTAATTCGTTGAATGATATGCCAATTCTTATACCGTCTGATGATATTTTGGACGAATTTGAAAGGATTGTAGCACCAATGGATTTAACCATTCGCAATAATTACGATGAAAATTGCCGTTTACAGGATATTCGTGATACCTTGCTTCCTCGTTTAATGTCCGGTGAGCTTGATGTCTCCGACATCGACCTTTAAGCCACTAAATTATTGTTTATCATAGAAACATAACGAAAAATACAGGAGGATGAATATGCCAAGTTTATTTACAGAAGATACATATGAACAGGCTATTATAGAACTGTTCGAAAATATGGGCTATGATCACCTCTACGCACCGGACCTAGATCGTGATTACAGCAGTCCTCTATTGGATGCTGAATTACGTAATAGTCTGGTACGTATTAACCGTGGTCTGCCTGTAGAAGCAATAGATGAGGCACTTTCCAAACTGAAGAATTTCGATACCGGAAGTCTGCTGCAGAAGAACATCATTTTTATGGATTATCTGCAAAATGGCATCACGGTTAAATTATTTGTGAAGGGCGAGGAACAGTCGTCGATTGTGCGTTTGATTGATTACACAAACGAAAAGAGCAACTCTTTCTATGTGGTAAATCAGTTTACGTTTCTTGAAAATGGGAATAACCGTCGCCCGGATGTAATTTTGTTCATCAATGGATTGCCTCTTGTTTTGATGGAATTAAAGAGCCCGGCCAAGGATGAAGTTGGAGCAGAGAATGCATTCCATCAGATTCGTAATTATATGCAGGATATTCCATCCATTTTCTATTACAATGCGATTTGTGTAATTAGTGATTTGTCCACGAATAAGGCTGGAACTATAACATCCGGACTTGATCGTTTCATGGAATGGAAGACGAAAGATGGCAATTATGAAGATACCGCCTATGCATCCTTTGAAACATTTTATGAGGGGATGTTCCAAAAGGCACGTCTCTTAGATATCCTGAAGAACTTCATTCTTTTTTCCGGTGCAAGTAATAGCCGATTCAAGGTGCTGGCGGCATATCATCAATATTTTGCGGTTCGTAAGGCAATTGAAAAAGCTAAAATAGCAACAAAGACCGATGGAAAGGGTGGAGTGTTCTGGCACACGCAGGGCTCCGGTAAGTCATTGTCAATGGTGTTCTATGCACATTTATTGCAGGAGGCATTAGACAGTCCGACGATTGTGGTCATGACAGACCGTATTGATTTGGATGATCAGCTCTATGCGCAGTTTTCACAGTGTGCAGATTTCTTGCGGCAGATACCGGTGCAGGCAGAGAGCAAGGAACATTTGAAATCCCTTCTTGATGGTAGAAGTGCTAACGGAATTATATTTACTACAATGTTTAAGTTTGAGCGAGGAGAGAAGGCGCTTTCGGAACGTAGAAATATTGTGGTTATGGCAGACGAAGCGCATCGCGGTCAGTATGGATTTGATGAGAAAATTGTTCTGTCAGAGAATGAGAACGGTGAAAAGGAAGCACGTACAGTAATTGGTAATGCCCGCATTATTCATGATGCATTACCGAATGCTACATTTATCGGATTTACCGGTACACCGATTTCTGCCAAGGACAGGAATACCCGTGAGGTTTTTGGCGATTACATTGATGTTTATGATATGACGCAGGCCGTGGAAGATGGTGCTACGAGACCCGTTTATTACGAAAGCCGTGTTGTACATTTGAAACTGGATGAGAATACACTGGCATTAATTGATTCTACTTATGATATTTTGGAGCAACAGTCCGATGCGCAGACCATTGAGAAGAGTAAAAAAATGCTTGGACAGATGGAAAGTGTGCTGGGAGCGGATTCTACCATTGAATCGCTTTGCGATGATATCGTGAATCATTATGAGAAATATAGAGCAAATTTACTGACCGGAAAAGCAATGATCGTAGCCTATTCGCGTCCGATTGCGATGAAGATTTATCGACGTATCCTGGAAATCCGCCCAGACTGGAAAGAAAAAATCGGTGTAGTTATGACTGGCGGCAATAATGATCCGGAGGACTGGAAAGAGATCATCGGAACGAAAGCTCATAAAGAAGAACTTGCAAGGAAATTTAAGGATAATAATGATCCGATGAAGATTGCCATTGTGGTCGATATGTGGCTCACTGGTTTTGATGTACCTTCTTTGGCTACCATGTATGTATATAAGCCAATGCACGGGTATAACCTAATGCAAGCGATTGCCCGTGTTAACCGTGTATTCAAGGATAAAGAAGGTGGACTGATTGTAGACTATGTTGGAATTGCATCAGCCTTAAAGACCGCGATGAAAGAGTATACGAAGCGGGATCAGTCTAAATATGGTGACATGAATATTGCCAAGATGGCATATCCGAAGTTTCGGGAAAAGTTACAGGTTTGCAAGGATTTATTGCATGGATTTGATTTCAGTGGATTTGTCGGCGGCTCTCCGCTTACGATGGCAAAGCTCATCACAGGTGGCGTGAATTTTATCCTGGATGCAAGTGTTCCTGACAGAAAAGATTTGTTCTTAAAGGAAGCAATGCTTTTGAAGCAGTCACATTCACTTTGCTCCAGCATGACAACAGAGAAAGAACGTCACGAAGCAGCCTATATGGAAGCGTTGCGCTCTACAGTGATAAAGATTACTTATGGGGGCGCTAATGGAAAGAACCTGTCACTTACGGAAATTAATGCCCAAATTAATGAACTTTTGAAGTCAGCAGTGCAGAGTGAAGGTGTTATCAGCTTATTTGACAGTAGTAAGACTGGTGGAGAAAACTTCAGCTTGTTTGATCCGGCTGTTCTGGATGAAATTTCAAGAATGAAGGAAAAGAATATAGCGGTCGAGATTCTGAAAAAACTTATGGCTGAGCAGATAACGCTCTACAAGAGAACGAATGTGGTACAGTCACAGAAATTTTCTGCGAAGATAGCGCAGCTGATGAATTCCTATTATAATGGGCTGATCACCAATGAAGAAGTGATTAAAGAATTACTGAAAACAGCCCAGGAAATTGCTGAGCTTTATAAGAACGGTGAAAAGCTCGGACTGTCGCAGGAAGAACTGGCCTTTTATGATGCACTGACCAAGCCGGAGCATATCAAAGATTTTTATAAGAATGATGAACTGATTGCCCTGACAAGAGAACTGACAGAAATGCTCCGTAAGAATCGCACCATCGACTGGCAGAAGAAGGAAACAGCCAGAGCACAGATGCGTAAGATGGTTAAGCGGCTTCTGAAAAAATATAAGTACCCGCCAGAAGATTATGATTTCGCTGTCAATACGGTAATCAGCCAGTGTGAGCTCTGGACAGATAACGTGGAATCTCAGAAAGAGGAAAAACTCTATAAATATGTATCTGAAACAGAGCTGGGCATGGTTGCAGAGGATACAGTTTCGTAGGGGGAAAAGAAGTAATAGAGGTGTAGTTGACCATAAGGTTGATATTACTGAACAGGTAACACAAACAGATATTAGTGGCATATTGTCAGTGAGATATTTTTTGGGGGCTTTCCAATGTGGAAAGCCCTTTTTGATTTGCTTATGTCGTCGGAGCCTCGTAGCTGACATCAATCTCACTCCAAAGTATCCAGATGGAGGACCTTGCGCCTCCGTTGGAAAGGAAGGAGCGGATTTCGCAGAGGGACCAGAGTTTGGTTTCCGGGTCCTGCTGGCGGATTTTCATGCTGTGGGATTCCTGCGACAGCGTGTATACTAAATCATCGAGTACCGTCCGGGTAGAAACAAGGGTGTTATTATAAGTCTGCGACTCAATGGATGCTGCGTTGTAAATGGTAATCCGGCGCATATCCGTGAGAACCGGAACGGCAGTATCTTTGGCAGCAACGGTAATTGCAAATATGTCCTGTTTGTAATATTCCTCTAATGGATGTGTCTTTTTTTGTTGGAAGAAAAATTGATAACCTCGGAGGTGAAGATAGAGATAAATATATAGAAGAGATTATCGGGCACAAACTTGATCCTGTCTTAGATCAAAGACAAAGAAAATATTTTAAAAATTTATACAAAGAACAAAATGAAATATTACAAAAAAGAATAAGAAAATCAGAAGAAAATAGAATCAACGAATATCAACAAAAGTATTTAGCAGAGCATAATATCGAATGTCCATACTGTCATTCAACTAATACATCTAAAATTAGTACAGTTAATAGGGAAATATCAATAGGAACATTTGGTCTTGCAAGTAGTAAAATAGGCAAAACACATAAATGCAATAACTGTGGGAGTATGTGGTAAATTGAATAAACGTTCCAGCTTCAATTATCAGAACTTAAAATCACATAAATACCTGAATGACCCACCCAAAATGGTGCATCGTTCAACTTATTTACAAAAAGGAATAATTAATGTATAATTAACTTACATTAATAAGAGAGTGTTTTGAAGTAGAGATTGTGCTGCTACGCACCCTATGGGTCAAAAGAAATGTGGGAAAGGGCACACCCACCAAAATACTCTCTTATCATGTGCAAGAATTATGTATGTTTAAGTTCAGTTTATCTGAGGTGGTAAATTTCGTTGCAACCACGCACCCTATGGGTCAAAAGAGATGCAGGAGAGGCGACGCCTGACGGATAGTTCTTTGCTTATGAAAAAGGTTGTAGATTGTGCGTATTTTGCCTGAATGACCCACCCCAAATGGTGCATCGTTCAACAAAGTGGCAGCATTGCAAAGGAAATGGTGTTATTGACTTTGATGGAGAAGAACGAAAAGCTGAAGTCCACTGGTTTCAGGAAGAAACTGTTGGAAAGGTAAAATTCAAGGTTAAGAGGTGGATTGATGAAGATTAAATGGAAGGGAAAAACAGAATTTCTTTCACTGACACATGGAAAGATCTATGATGTTCTGTCGGTTGAAAAAGAATGGTATAGAATCAATGATGATTCCGGTGAAAGTTATTTATATCCACCTGAACAATTTGAGGTTGTAGAAGAATAAAAAGCACTTTGCAGCGGATGCAGGGTGCTTTTTTAGTGCCAAAATATCCTGAATGACCCACCCAAAATGGTGCATCGTTCAACCCACTTGGCATGAAATGGCACATGCGATTACATATTCTAAATGTACAACGGTAGAAAAATGTGTTATTCTTGATGATGAATTACAAGAGAAATACATTCCGGGAATATCACGATATAATGACATTTCACGGGATGGTGCCGAAACAATCGCTGAAGCATTTGTAAAAAATGAGAAAGAAATTAAAAGTACCGGATGAAGCGAGAAAATTAGTAGAAAAGTATGTGGAGGTTCAGAGAAAATGGTAACATATCCCCCGTGTTTTACATGTGCTTTATATGATGTCGAAACAGATACATGTCCAGCGTTTCCTGAGGGACTTAATGATATGGTGTTGCAAAAGAAAATACAAGATGGCATGGATACAGAGTGTGCAAACAATATATCTTATAAGCCGATAAATAGCAGACGAAAGGCGGAATGATTGTTTATGGAGAATAAAAAAACAATAGATAATTGGGATGCAAGATTGTTGGAGTATCCATTTGTGTATGAAGGAATGACAGAAGAAGCGTATTTTGAAGAAAAAAATATTACGGTGAAAATTTCGATAGAGTAATGAGTGGTGAATATGTACCATTATGGAAACAAAAGGAGCGTGCTAATGGATAACTTTAAAGCAGTATATAAAATTCTGTCACAACTTGCCTGAATGACCCACCCAAAATGGTGCATC
>FR880836.1:41154-46733 GCA_000434615.1 Clostridium sp. CAG:510 | reverse complement strand
CACCTGCGCGTACACCGGTTGGATTCTCTGCGGAAAATGCAAACGTTTTGGAGTTCTGGATCATACAATAGTTGTTCATATTCTTGTCCTCTCTGATCAAACCTGGATCATCTGAAATTATCGCTTACTACGCTACGCTATCACGTTTCTCTATTCACTATAAATTCACTATAACATTTATTTCCCATGAAGTGACGGAATTACAGAATCATTCCGTCTGCGCCTTCTCATTTTCTTCCCGAATAATCTCCTTTAATTCTTTTCGCATCACATCCAGTGGAGCCTTCTGTCCGGTCCATAATTCGATCTGAGCAGCCCTCTGGAACTGGACATACCAAGACCATTCAGGATTTTGCAGCCCGGATGATGCGTCTGCTCGACAATCTCCAATACAAGGCCGCCATCAATCGGCATATTCATCATGACGCATATAAGGTGCTGGCGGTTCTCATCCCCGATAGCGTTCAGCAGCTTCCGGCATTGTTTAAATTCCGCCTCCAGTTTATGAACCTCTTCGCAAAACAGATTCATGGTATAACCATCTCCTTTATTCAAGCGCTTAAACTGATTATACCATAAATCTATGAACAAAGTTTATCTGTAAAGAAAATTGATACAGAGTTTTCAAAATCGGTCCATCTGCTCCTGGGTAGCCACCTGCCTACAACTTGTATTGCTATTTCCTATCGTTCCGAACAATGCAACCATTGTCCGGCAGCTGTTTCAGGTACCAACAATTCTGCAGTAGTATACCCAAGAGGAGAAATATGATTGGGTATGGCGGCGACAAAAGCTGGGTAAATACCCCCAAAAAGAAAAGAAAGCACCCATAGTGAGTGTTTTTTTTATCTTAGTTTATCATGAAATCAAGTCTTTCAATTCTGTTCTTTACCAGTCAGAACCCCAATCGTCGGAGCCGGAGTCCCAGCTGCTATCGGAATCCCAACTGCTGTCAGAGTCCCAGCTGCTGTCGAAATCCCAGGTGTCGTCATCATCATACGAAGGGTCGTAGTAAGGAGAATCATCGAAGTCATCATAATCGGCGCTGCTGTCATAAGAGTTGGAATCATAATAGGAAGAATAATCATCATTCATCCAGTCGGCAACCGTAGTAGCAGTCCAGGCGTCGTTCATCCATTCATACCAGCTGCCGTGATAGTAATAATAATTGTTGTTGCCGTAGGTGTAGTAACCGGTTCTGGGTCCGGAACCGCCGCAATTAAATAGGGAGGGCATTGCCAGCTGCACAACTACAATCAGGATAATAATCGTAATAATGTTTTGAAGTTTGTTTTTTCGGGTCGGTTCATTGCTGCTCCGGTTGCCGGAAGTATTCCCCTGCGGACGCGGCTGGCCTGCCTGACGGGCTTTCTGGTCGGCAACGCGTTCTTTCATTTTCATATAAAGCTCGTTTACCGCATAGGCTTCATCGCTGCCCTTGTAGCGGACCGCACGGCTGCCGTCGGCTTTGTTTTTGTAAACCACAAAAGTGCCGTCGTCCGGGTCCTTGTAAATACCGAAGGCCTTCGGACCTCTGTAATCCTCGCCGATAAAAGTACGCATGTCGGCAAGCGGCAGATTCATTGCCTTAGCCCATGCCTTCAGTTCTTCGATCGTTTTAGGAACCTTGTCTGACTGTCTCACGTAGTGGCTGTTGGTTGCTCCGCAGTTCGGACAGGTTTCGTCAAAATCATTAATCCAACTATCACAATAATCACATTTAATTTTCACAGTTTTCCCCCTCTGCATCTTATGTTGAAATGTCAGCTGTATCGCATAGTAAAATATATTCTCAAAATGAGACTGCAAATACAAATAATGTACTTAGTATAAGGCAAAAGGATGACCATCGTCAACGGCAGCCTGCCATTTTCCCAAAATTATATGAAAATTCATCAAGACCCGACCGAAAAACGTTTTCACCTCACTCTGCCACATGAAATTCAAAGGTTATCCCGTCAAATGCGTACCCCCCACTCTGCCACACGAAATTCAAAGGTTATCCCGTCAAATGCGTACCCCCACTCTGTCACATGGATTTTACATGGGATTTACGGCAGCGTGATAGCGGAAGCCGGCAAGAAGCATTATGATTCCGATGTACACAAAAAAGGATGAAAGCAAAAATCATTACGTGCAAAATGTGCGTAAAAGCAAAAAATCATTACGTGCAAAATGTGCGTAAAAAGCAGAAAAGAGGATAACTATGAAAAAGAAAAAATTAATCGCAATGCTTACCGCCGCTGCAATGGTATTGTCACTGGCAGCCTGCGGAAACACAAACAATCAGGAGAACAAGGCGGCAGCAAATACTTCCACCGCCGCTTCCGGGGAGAGCGCTCAGGAGAGTACGGAGAGTAAGGAAAGTGTGGCAAATGATACAAAGGATGCCACTGCAGACGACAGCGCTGCCGATGCAGCGGAAAAACCCGTGCAGACCAAGCCCTTAGTGGTTTACTTAAATGACTTTGATGCTGTAATCGGTGATATGTTTAAGGAAGCAACCGGTTATGATGTAGAGGTAGTTGTCGGAAACGGTGCAGAAACTATGTCCCGTATCGCTGCCGAAAAAGGCAATCCCCAGTGGGACGTTGTATGGATTGACTCCATGTATGATGTATACAATTTGTCCGCAGACGGCGAGCTTGTAACCGACTGGGAGCCGGAAAATGCCGCAAACTTAACCGGCTTTTCCAAGGATCTGGTACCGGATAACAAGTGCATGTACCCCACCGATATCCATGCGGCAGGCGTTCTGGTTTACCGCAATGACGTGTGGAGCGAAGCAGACGCCCCCAAGACCTTCGATGATTTAACCGATGCAAAATATAAAGATGCCGTTGGTATGGCAGACCCCGGTGTGGCAGCGCCCGCTTATCCTCTGGCAGCTTATTTCATGGATAAAAAAGGACTGGATGCCGGAAAAGAATACTTTACCACCCTGTTCGACAACGGTCTGAAGGTATTCCCCAAGAATCCCCAGGTTGTGCAGGCTCTGGCAGGCGGAGACATCTCCATTGCCATGCTGCAGGAAACCAATGCTTACGATATGGTAGCAAGCGGCGAACCCGTCTCCATTATCTGGCCCGAGGAAGGCGCTCCCGGATCTACCCGTGTGGCAGCCATCAGCTCATCTACCGAGCAGCTGGAAATCGCCAAGATTTTCGTAAACTTCTTACTGGATGCCAAGACCCAGCAGCAGCTTGTAGATACCGGCGACGAAGGATATTTTGAACCCTCCGTAGAAGGCGTTACCTTAAAGGCAGAGCGTGATGCCAACGCAATCTTAGCCGTTGCAGACGAAGTATTCGGTGCGGAAAACGAAGCCGACATCAAGGCATGGTTTGCAGATATGTCCGCGAAGTAGGAGAAAACATGAAGAGTAAAGACAATGCCGCAGGCATAGGAATACTCGGACTTCTGATTTTATTAGTACTGTTGCCTCTGGTGACAGTACTATTTCAGGTTATATGCCCGGGACTTTCCATCGATAAATTCAATTTGTCCAATCTGGCACTCGTACTGGATGTATTTAAAAGACCGCTGTGGAAAAAAGCATTTTTGAACTCCTTCTTTTTAAGCTGCGGCACCACGGTGCTGGGTCTTATTCTGGCAGCCGTACTGGCTCATTTCCGGGTAAATTATAAATTCGCGTGCGCAAAACTTCTGGACTTTACAGCATGGGTGCTGATGATAATTCCTTCCTTTATACTGGCGCAGGGCTGGGTGTATTTTTCCTCCAGTAACGGAATTGCCAGTGCGTGGCTGGGTATAAAAGGAGTCGGCTCCTTTGTTTTCAGCTACTGGGGATTGGTGTGTGTAATGGTTCTTTGCAAATTTCCCCTTGCCTATGTGACCATCAAAACTTCCATGGAGTGGTATCCGTCCCGCCTGATGCATGCGGCGCGGATGAACGGTGCATCGGCATTCCGGGCATGGAAAAATGTGCAGCTCCCCCTCTGTATTCCCGCTTACTGCTCGGCGGCAATGTTGATTTTCATGGACACAGTGGGCGATTACGGCATGTCCTCCACCATAACGGCGGTTTATTCCTTCCCCACACTGCCATACACCATTTACAGCGCCATCTGCTCCTCACCGGTGCGTTTTGACATGGCGGGCGTGCTTTCCCTGTACCTGATGGTCATGATTGTAATCGCTATGGCGGTGCAGTACGGCGCCATGGGAAAAAAAAAATTTGATTTCTTAGATAACGGCACGGAGCGTGTGATGGTGGTTTCTCCGAAAAAACCGGTGCAGGTTTTACTTACAGCCTCAACGGTGCTGTTCTGTCTGATAGCACTGGGAATACCGGTAGGTTCCGAACTGGTCATGTCCTTTTCAGGTTCCGTCAGCGTGCAGAAATTTACCTTTACCCTGGATAATTATAAGGAAGTGCTATCCTCTGCGGGCAGCATGGTAAGCGGCATCAAACATTCTCTGGGGCTGGCGGGAATATCCGCAGTGTTTGGCATCCTGATTGGATTTTGCGTGGCGTATGTGCTTACATATTCCCGTTTTAAGCTGAAAAAACTGATTGATATGCTGACGCTTGTGGCAATGGCGGTGCCGGGCGTGGTGCTGGGCATCGGTTATATTTTCGTATGGAACCAGAAATGGCTGACAAAAGTGGGACTGCATTTGTACGGAACGCCGTCTATTTTAGTACTTGCCAGCGTGGCAGCAGCCATTCCCATGATAAACCGCGTGCTGGTGGGCGGCATGGCAAAAATCCCCGGCAGCCTGCTTACGGCAGCACAGATGCAGGGAGCCGGCTTTTTCCGTAAAATCCGCACCATTCTTTTGCCGCTTCTGCACAACAGCAGTGTTTCGGCGGTACTTGCGGCATTCGGAGGAAGTGTGTTTAACCTTGCCATCACTACCATTCTGTATCCGCCAAATTACAGTACGCTGCCGGTTTACATCAGCGACTCCTACAACGATTTGAAGTTCGGCTACGCGGCAGCAGCCACCATGGTGGGCGGCGCTTTTATCGTGGGCATCATGATGCTTTTGGAAGTGGTGCTGAACGCCGGTTACCGGAAAAAGCAGGGACATTAAGAAGAAAGTGGTTACAAATTATGGAAACGATTTTGGAACTGAAAGATGTAAAGAAGAATTACGGTAAGAAGGAAATCTTAAAAGGCATCAACCTGACGGTGCAGGAAGGGGAGATTATCAGTGTGCTCGGTCCTTCCGGCTGCGGTAAGTCTACCTTATTAAATATCATTGCCGGCATTCTGCCCCTGAACGCAGGGCAGGTATTTGTCCGGGGCAGAGAAATGTCATCTCCACACAGGGTGGTGCCTATCGAACAGCGAGACATGAACATGGTATTTCAGGATTTTGCCCTCTGGCCGCATATGAAGGCACGGGACAACATTATTTACGGATTGAAGGTGCGCAAAACGGACAAGGCGCAGATGCAGGAAAAACTTCACGAGGTGGAAACACTGCTGCATCTGGAAGGACTATTAGACCAGTATCCGGCAGAACTTTCCGGCGGACAGCAGCAGCGCGTGGCAATCGCCAGGGCGCTTATCACCAACCCGTCCATTATTCTGCTGGACGAACCGCTC
>FR880836.1:15270-41128 GCA_000434615.1 Clostridium sp. CAG:510 | reverse complement strand
GAACCGCTCTGCAATCTGGACGTGCAGCTTCGTATTGAAATGAGAACGGAAATGGCACAGCTTTTCCGCCAGTTAAAGACCACGGTATTCCACGTTACCCACGACCCGTCCGAAGCATTCGCCATGGCGGACCGCATTATCGTGATGAACCAGGGTGTGATTGACCAGATTGCCACCCCGGCGGAATGTTACGAAAGCCCCCGCACCATCACGGTAGCGGGACTTTTAGGCGCCGGAAACTGCGTGCACGGCGCAGTGATGGAAGGGCCCGCGGGAGCAGACGATGCAGAAGTTGGAAGTGCAGAGCAGGCAGCAGATGGCAGCGACAGGGAAAACCGTGCCGTTGTCAGCATGCAAAACCGGAAGCTTGTCTGTAAAAGTTTTCAAAATGTTAAAAAAGGGCAAAAAATGCTCTTGAAATTTCGCCCGGAAGAATGTATTTTTGTAGAAAAAGAATGTAAAAATGCTATTCCGGTGCGCGTGGTGATGTCCTCATTTGAAGGCGGCCAGTACCGGGTTAAGGTGGAAACAGATGGCGGCGATACCTTCTGCCTGCTTCATCCTACGTTTTTGAAGGAGCAGCAGACGGGATACGCCCAAATCCTTCCGGAAAGGTTGTATGCTTATGAGGAAATTTCTGGCTAAGGGCGGTTACGGAGAACATGGACGGAGCTGCTTTTTAACGGAATACGGTACAGAAGGTCGTTTTTATATGGTGGATTGCGGTATTATGGACAGCGACAGCAATCCCTATCCCGATGTGACGGAGGAGGAACTTGCCAAAACGGATTACGTTTTTCTGACGCACAGTCACAAAGACCATAGCGGTGCATTCATGCACTTTGTGGAAAAAGGTTTCCGGGGGACACTGGTTACCTCTGCCATGGCGTTTGAACTGTCAGATATAACCTATGACAAGGTTGTCATTTTATCATTGGATATGGAGCAGCCGGTGGCTTTCCGGCAGCAGGACTTGCAGGTTTCCTTCGGCAGAACCGGCCACTGCATGGGCGGCCTGTGGTTTCTCATCACGGATGCACTGGGCACCTGCTTTTTCAGCGGAGACTATCAGGA
Source organism: Clostridium sp. CAG:510 (assembly GCA_000434615.1). Lineage (GTDB taxonomy): Bacteria > Bacillota > Clostridia > Lachnospirales > Lachnospiraceae > Acetatifactor. Next base: position 40,054 of record FR880836.1, on the reverse strand, counting down.
AGATACCCTTGCCTATGCCTGCGATGCGGCAAGAGGAATGAAAGCGGAGCTTGCCATTGTGGATTGTGCCCATTATGAAACGGACAAGAGTGCCGCTGAACTTCGTGAGGACATGCTCGCACAGACGGATAAATATCTGCAGGAGGCGAGACGGGTCATTTTCCCGGTACCAAAATACGGCCGCGGCATGGAGATGTTTGCCCTGCTGGAAAAGGAATTTCCGGATAAAAAAGTCATGGTGGATGCTGCCTTCGTAAGGGAAAGCCTGCGTTGCCTGAAGGACAGAGCCTGGTTCTGTGAGGATACCTACGACAAATTATGTGGATTACTGGAGCGGCTTTCCGGGGAATGTGTGGATTTCTCCAGAGAAGATGCCGTACAGCCGGATTATGATATTCTGCTGCTTGCGGACACACACCTTTTGAAGCCTTACAACACTGCTTTCGTGGAAAAGGAAGTAGCCGCCGGAGCAAGAGTAATCGTTACCGGCAGGGTCAGACCCGGCAAGCTGCCGGAAAAACTGCTCGCCGAAGGAAAAGCAGCGAAGTTTCTGTACCCCCACCACCAGAGCAGAGGCGACCTGCTCCGTGTGGCAGAAAACAACGACTTTACCGTCGTCCTGCCTTACCACAATGAGGTAAAAGAAGTGCTGGTGAAGTAAAGAGAAGTAAAAAGAGAGGCTTAAGCCGGTATGACAGAAATGTTGTACCGGTTTTTTGATTTTAAATTATACTCTGTTATTGTACGGCTTTTTTGTCGGATTACGCGATAAGTCGGAATATATAAAATTAGGGTGAAAATTGACGGAAAATGTAGGATATGGTAATGTAATAATAAGTGGGTAAGTCATGGCAACATGCAATAAAAAGAATAAATGTTGAAAAATGATTACAAAGACCGATTTATGGGACAAGTGATGAGTATACTGGGAGAGAAGGGAAACCGAAAAGAGAAGCATGGCGAAGAGTTCGCCTACATGAGCAGATTGGGAGAAATGACTATGGCAGAGAATAGAAGAGAATTGACACAGGATGAAATGGATTTGAACACGGGAGCAATGGCTTATCAGCAAGGAGATTATAAAACCGCCATTACCTATTACACTAAAGCCGCAGAAGCGGGGAATGTGATTGCTCTCAGCAACCTGGGCTACTGCTACTATTACGGCAGGAGTATTCCGGTGGACAAAGTAAAGGCAAAGGAATGCTGGGAAAGGGCATCTATTTTTGGTGATATTGCTGCTGTATACAAGCTGGGTGATATGTATCGGAACGACGATCTAAAGAAAAATATTGCCTATTCCCATGCTCTTTACCGGAGAGCCTTTGAAATGGCACTGGAATCGGAAGATATCTATGTCTGCCCGGATGCTTATCTGCGCATGCTTCGCTATTATCCGGAGGAAATTGATCATTATGCAGACAGGCAGACCATTGCCGAAGACTGTGTCTCCATGTTAAAGAAGCGAATTGAGGATGGTGACCGTTATTCCGACAAGCTGTTAAAAGAGGCGGAAGATTTCCTTCAGAAAATTCATTCTGCTGCACCCAAGGATGCAGATATGACACCGGAGTTTGTTCATGGAAAAAATATACCCGACAGCCTGCAGGTAAAAGAGAGTTTCTTCTCAGACGGCAGGAGCTATCTGGCTGAAATGTGGTGCCTGGAACAGACAACCAATGTAACCTATTATTTTCCGGTAGACGATACAATGGGGGGTAAAATCCCCAATGACAGTGGAGCAATCGAGGACTTCCTGATCCGCCAGAAGAAATTAGTGGCCGGGGAATCCCATCCTCTGGGCATCCAGATCATAGAAAGATACGGCTGCCGGATTTATTCCGTGACAGTATGCGTGGGCTGCGACGATGAGGTGTTCTGTGAGGCGTATTTGTAGGGGAGAAAGGTGTGTAAATGGACTTAGGATATGGATTTGTAAAGGGAAGAAATACGGTAAGTAAGCAGAAAGTATGCTATTGGAAACATACACGGGAAGACATAACGTGGAAAGCGTTTCTGTGGTACATTGCTGAATATATAGAAATTGAGAATTATGGCAAAGATTGGGTAAATGTCTATATTTGGACTGAAAAACAACGCGAATTGTTTTATAAAAAGGTGTTGGAATATGATGAGGAAAATGGGAAACATAATTATGAAATAGATAAGACGAATGAACTTTGGAAAGACCATAAAAGGAATGCTGAAAAAAATACTGAAATTTTGCAGAGATTATGTGTCGAATGATAAAAATAAAGTCTTTTGAGTGCCTTAAATTGAAAAATATATTTTTTCATGATACGCTTAATCTATATTTGCTAATCGAACAACGGAGGAACAGTAATGGTTGACACAAAAAAAGAACAGGAACGTGATGAACTGCATCGTGCAATTTGGGCGATTGCAGATGAACTGCGTGGAGCAGTGGATGGATGGGACTTTAAGAACTATGTTCTTGGCACAATGTTCTATCGTTACATTTCTGAAAATCTGTGTAGCTACATAAATAGTGGAGAAGCGGATGCCGGCAATGCTGATTTTGACTTTGCAAGGATGCCGGATGAGGAGGCAGAAGAAGCAAGAGAAGGATTGGTGGAGGAAAAAGGATTTTTTATTCTGCCAAGTGAGCTTTTCTGCAATGTTCGTGCCAATGCTGCGAATGATGAAAACTTAAATGAAACACTGGAGCAAGTATTCCGTCACATTGAGGAATCTGCGAAAGGCAGCGAAGCAGAGAGCGACTTTGCCGGATTGTTTGATGATTATGATGTAAACAGCAATAAGCTGGGTTCTACGGTCGCAAAGCGTAATGAAAAGCTTGTAAAACTGCTGAATGGCGTAGGGGAAATGAACCTTGGGGATGTGAAAGACCATTCTATTGATGCCTTTGGCGATGCATATGAATATCTTATGACCATGTACGCATCAAATGCCGGAAAATCTGGTGGAGAGTTTTTTACTCCAGCAGATGTGTCTGAATTACTTACACGACTTGGTACGGTTGGAAAAACAGAAATTAATAAAGTGTATGATCCAGCTTGCGGATCGGGCTCCTTACTTTTGAAAGCAGAGAAAATTCTTGGTAAGGATGCTATCCGTAATGGATTTTATGGACAGGAAATCAATATTACAACCTATAACCTGTGCCGAATTAATATGTTTTTGCATGATGTAGGATTTGACAAGTTTGACATTGCCTGTGAAGATACGTTACTTAGTCCACAGCATTGGGATGATGAACCATTTGAGCTGATTGTGTCAAATCCTCCTTACTCTATTAAATGGCCTGGGGACGACAATCCTTTGCTTATCAATGATCCACGTTTTGCACCGGCAGGTGTTTTGGCACCTAAGAGTAAGGCGGATATGGCATTTATTATGCATAGTTTGTCGTGGCTTGCTTCTAACGGTACGGCGGCTATTGTTTGCTTTCCCGGTATTATGTACCGTGGTGGAGCAGAGCAGAAAATACGAAAATATTTAGTGGACAACAACTATGTGGACTGCATTATACAGTTACCGAGTAATTTGTTTTTTGGCACTTCGATTGCTACCTGTATTATGGTAATGAAAAAGAATAAGACAGACAATAAAACATTGTTTATTGATGCTACAAGCGAGTGTGTGAAAGTTACCAACAATAATAAACTGACACCAGAGAATATTGATCATATTGTGGATGTGTTTGCTAAACGGGAAGAAGTAGAACATTTTTCTCATCTGGCAAGCTATGAAGAAGTATCCGGCAATGATTATAATTTGTCTGTGTCCACCTATGTTGAAGCGGAAGATACCAGAGAGAAAATAGACATTGTGAAATTGAATGCGGAAATTAAGGAAATTGTTGCCCGTGAGCAGGTACTTCGCGATGAGATTGATAAGATCATTGCAAAAATTGAGGTGTGATTTATGGGAGAATTATTTCCCAATCAATACTGGGGAATGGATATATGGAAACATCAGGAATTGCCGATAATAGAATCACATGATTTTAATTTTTTTAGATGCCTTGAATTTAACGATGGCTATTATGAAAAAACAGTAAGTGAACTTCATAGCGGGAATCTGAGATTAAGTAGAAAAGATAATAGGTATTCAAATCTCTTTCCAGGTCAAAAACTGTCATATTGGGCAGACAGTCCGCAAACGGCAAGGGCAGAAATCAAAAAGTGGGGATCAGGTAATAATATTTTGACATTTTGGGCATATGATGATGGGAGCAGTTTTATTCCTACAATTTATCCGGCTGAAAATATCCGGATAATTGATGGTGTCCATTTTGGCTTTGATAAGATTTTGAAAAAAGTTGGTAACCATGAAGAATTGACCAGTAGTGAAAAAGAGTTTATTGATAAAATAGGACATGAAAAGCCAGATTGCCTTGCATATTATTCAGAAGCCAAAGCGGGAGGCATTTGCTTTTTATTTTTTGAACATGGGTTTAAAAAACTTTCACTTCGTGAGGTAGCATTACGTTTGGGCGATTATAAAGGAAAGAACACAACAAGGGTGACTTGTGCAGTTACAAGTGATTTTAGCCCTGTATTGGAAAGCTATGGCTATTATTTTTCTCCAATTGCAAAGACGAAGTATGATGATAAGTACACGACAAGCGATGAATATATATTGCGAAAGCAAGTTAAGGATTATTCACATGAACAAATAGCGGAGATGATGCGATGAGTAAATTGGCAGAGTTAGTTGAAAGGTTTTGCCCAGATGGAGCAGAGTATAGGGAATTGAATGAAATAGCACATTATGCCCAAAAAAGGATTGATGCTACCGAAATTGATGAAAACACTTATGTAGGAGTTGAAAATCTGCTTCAAAATAAGCAAGGTAAAACCGTCGCTAGTAGTATACCAAATAGTGGTAAAGTAATTCAGTTTGAAATTGGAGATATTTTGATAGGAAATATTCGAACATATTTGAAAAAAATATGGTTAGCAGATTGCATTGGAGGTACTAATGGGGATGTGTTAGCAATTCAAATCAATGATCGAACCAAAATTACTCCTAAATTTTTGTATTACGTAATGTCTTCAGAAAACTTTTTTTTATATGATGTACAAAATTCAAGAGGGGCTAAAATGCCAAGAGGTGATAAAGAGGCTGTTATGAAGTATAAGTTTCCTGTACCTCCTCTGGATGTACAACGTGAAATAGTCCATATTTTGGACTCTTTCACGTTACTTACAGCCGAGCTTACAGCCGAGCTTACAGCCGAGCTTACAGCCCGGAAGAAACAATATGAATTTTATCGTAATAGGCTACTTCACTTTGAATCAGATGCTCAAATTAAAACTATTGGCGACCTTTGTACCGTTGTAACTGGAGGAGAGCCACCTACGGATTGTATTAAAGGAGAAATTAGCGATTCAACACACCAATATCCTGTTTGGGGAAATGGCAAAGAAGTCTATGGGTATTCTGAAACATATAAGATTGACAGAGATGCTGTGGTTATTTCGTCTATCGGTGCGAATACAGGTGCGGTATATTATAGAGAAGCATTTTTCACTCCGATAATTAGGCTTAAAGCTGTTATGCCAAAAGATGACAAGCTAAATACTCGTTTCCTTTTTCACGCATTGTCTACAACTGAAATTAAGAGCAAAAGCAGTAGTGTTCCCAATATGAACGCAAACGAGATTAAAGCTATAAAAATTCCAGTTCCATCCATTGCTATTCAGAACAAAATTGTCAGTATTTTAGATAACTTTGATGCCATCTGCACAGACCTGAATATTGGCTTACCAGCCGAAATTGAAGCACGTCAGAAACAATACGAATATTATCGAGATTTACTCTTGACATTTGCTGAAACGGGTAGCACGTTGTTGACAGACAGACAGACAGACAGACAGACAGACAGACAGACAGACAGACAGACAGACAGACAGACAGACAGACAGACAGACAGACAGACAGACAGACAGACAGACAGACAGACAGACAGACAGACAGACAGACAGACAGACAGACAGACAGACAGACAGACAGACAGACAGACAGACAGACAGACAGACAGACAGACAGACAGACAGACAGACAGACAGACAGACAGACAGACAGACAGACAGACAGACAGACAGACAGACAGACAGACAGACAGACAGACAGACAGACAGACAGACAGACAGACAGACAGACAGACAGACAGACAGACAGACAGACAGACAGACAGACAGACAGACAGACAGACAGACAGACAGACAGACAGACAGACAGACAGACAGACAGACAGACAGACAGACAGACAGACAGACAGACAGACAGACAGACAGACAGACAGACAGACAGACAGACAGACAGACAGACAGACAGACAGACAGATCTGAATGCAATTAAGTTTTTGCAGTATGTGTTTGGTTACTCTGTAGTTCGACTTGAAGATATTGTGGATTTTAGAAATGGAAAAGGGCATGAACGAAATATAACGTCTGATGGACATTATATTGTTGTAAATTCCAAGTTTATTTCTACAGATGGACAGATTAAAAAGTATTCCGACAAACAAATATGTCCGGTATTTAAGAATGACATTCTTATGGTAATGAGTGATTTACCTAATGGACGAGCTTTGGCAAAATGCTACTTAGTTGATGTAAATGATAAATATACTCTTAATCAACGAATAGGAGCATTTACAATAAATAGGAGTGATCTGGTTGATATAAAGTATCTGTACTATATACTTAATAGAAATCCACAATTATTAAAATATGATAATGGAACAGACCAAACCAATCTAAGAAAAAGTGATATTCTTGATATTTTAATAGAAATTCCGCCAATAGACGAACAGAAAAGAATAGTATCTATTCTTGACCGTTTTGATACCCTTTGCAATGACTTATCTACAGGTCTTCCAGCAGAAATTGAAGCACGCCATAAACAATATGAGTACTATAGGGATAGGTTACTGTCATTCAAGGAAGTGAATTGATGTGTCAACAGAAAACAAAATTACAAAAAAACAACATTATGTGCCACAGGTATATTTGAGAGGATTTTCACCGGAATATCACAAAGGTAATAAGGATTTGCCTCTTTCAAAGTATACAATTTACTGCCATGATTTGACAGCCCGGGATCAGATTATGAAAGCGGTTCCCATTAAATCTATTTGCTACAATAATTATCTGTATGAAGTTACTGGTTATGAAGGAGAAATTGTACTTCCTAATTACTTAGAAAAGATTTTATCCGCATTTGAAAAAATGTTTGGCAATTTCAGATATGAACTGGAGAGAAAAGTATACATAGAAGATAATTATAAGACGAAATGCTTTCTTGCAAATAAAGAAAAGGTATTTTGGGTAACTTATATTTCAGTTCAGATATTGAGGTTACCACAAATCTTGAAGTTAGCGGAAACCGTGAGTTTGGAAACATGGGAAGATCAAATTAATACCATGCAGGCACAAAATATAGCCAGGATGTTTTGCCTGCCCTTTTTTAAGCCGCTTGAAGAGGATAGTAAAGAAGCCGTTTTATTTTATACATTTTTGAAGCCCATGTTAAATATGTCGTTTGGAGTTGGTGTTGATAGGCAGGCAAAAATAGTAACATCTGATAATCCAATTTTTATATATTCGAAAGAGCGTACGATCAAAGAGTATAGCAAAGTAATTTTCCCAATCACGTCAGAAATCTGCTTATTTTTATTTGGAAATGAGTATAAGGAACAATATCCTAAGAATTTCCTTTTTCCAATTAAAGATGAGGATAGAGAAGAAATATTTAAATCTATAACAAAATCATCGCAGCAAAAAATTTATTCTAATCATATGTTAGATAAAAAAGAACGAAGATTTGTAAAGGAAGTACGAAAGTGTAAGGAGGAAAGATAAGTGCCATATTTTAATATTGTAGCAGAAACATCGGAGAATACGGTTGTTACAGAATATGAACCGGTTAAAAAACGTTCTGACAGCTATCAGAGTGAAGCGGAGTTGGAACAGGAGTTTATCCGTCTGCTCTGTGAACAGGGGTATGAATATCTGCCTATTCATACAGAAGATGACTTGATTGTCAATCTTCGTAGGAAGCTTTCGGAATTGAATAGCTATCAGTTTTCAGATACGGAATGGAATGACTTTTTCAAAAACGCCGTCGCTAATCCCAATGAGCATATCGTGGAAAAAAACCGGAAGATACAGGAAGATAATGTCCAGGTTTTGACCCGTGATGATGGTTCTTCCAAGAATATTACACTCATAGATAAGAAGAACATCCATAATAACAGATTACAGGTTATCAATCAGTATGTGATTGGCACAGATAACGGTGCAAAACATGATAATCGCTATGATGTTACAGTATTGGTCAATGGCTTACCTCTTGTACATATCGAACTGAAACGTAGAGGAGTTGCTATTCGTGAGGCATTCAATCAGATTAATCGTTACCAGAGAGATTCTTTCTGGGCTGGATGTGGTCTGTATGAGTATATTCAGATTTTTGTCATTTCCAATGGTACGAATACAAAATATTATTCCAACAGTACCAGGCGGAATGCGGAGAAGGAACATGAAAAGCGGGGAGCAAGTAAGACCAAAACCAGTAACAGTTTTGAATTTACCTGTTTCTGGGCAGATGCCAATAACCGTGTAATTCCAGATCTGATTGATTTTACAAAGACTTTCTTCGCAAAGCATACAATTTTAAATATTCTTACGAGGTATTGTATTTTTACATCGGAGGATATGCTGATGGTTATGCGTCCGTACCAGATTACGGCTACGGAGCGAATCCTCAACCGAATTGAAATTGCAAATAATTATAAGAAATACGGCAGTGTCGAGGGTGGCGGTTATATTTGGCATACCACGGGTTCTGGCAAAACACTGACTTCATTTAAGACAGCAAGGTTGGCATCAAAGCTGCCATATATTGATAAGGTGCTGTTTGTTGTTGACCGTAAGGATCTTGATTACCAGACTATGAAGGAATATGACCGCTTCGAGAAGGGGGCAGCCAACAGCAACACTTCTACTATCATTTTAAAGCGACAATTGGAAGACCCGGAGGCACATATTATTATTACCACCATTCAGAAACTGGCTACTTTTATTAAAAAGTATCCGGGAAATGAAGTGTATCAGAAACACGTTGTTATTATTTTTGATGAATGCCACCGTAGCCAGTTTGGGGACATGCATACTGCTATCGTAAAGAATTTCAAGAAATATCATCTGTTTGGATTTACAGGAACACCGATTTTTTCGGTTAATTCTGGTAGAGCGAAAAATCCGGAGTTTTTTACTACGGGTCAGACTTTTGGAGATCAGCTTCACAGTTATACGATTGTGGATGCTATTAATGATAAAAATGTTCTTCCATTCCGGGTTGATTATATAAAAACAATGGATGTAGAGGAAGAAATTACAGATGAGATGGTTTGGGACATCAACCGAGAAAAGGTTATGATGGCTCCTGAGCGCATCCGTATTGTAACACAGTATATACTGGAACATTTTGACCAAAAGACCTATCGCGGGGACAAAACATACATATATAATACGCTGACAAATATTGCAGAAGTGGCTTCTGCCAAACGTGATGAGGTAGAGGAAATCAAACAGAAGCAACGTATCAGCGGATTCAATTCTATCTTTGCGGTATCAAGTGTACCAATGGCAAAACTGTATTATCAGGAATTCAAAAAGCAGATGGCAGCAGACCCGACAAAAAAACTGCGAGTTGCAACCATTTTCAGTTATGGTGCAAATGAGGAAGAATCGGATGGTATTCTGGATGAAGAAAATTCAGAAGATACATCTGCCCTTGATCAGCCATCCAGAGATTTTTTGGATGAGGCTATTAAGGATTACAACGAAATATTTCATACGAACTATGATACATCCAGTGATAAATTCCAGAATTATTATAAAGATGTGTCACTCCGGATGAAGAATAAGGAACTGGACATTTTGATTGTAGTAAATATGTTCCTTACTGGTTTTGATGCCACAACTATGAACACACTTTGGGTTGATAAGAATTTGAAAATGCATGGACTGATACAGGCATTTTCCCGTACTAACCGTATTCTGAATTCTATCAAAACTTTTGGAAATATTGTATGCTTCCGAAATCTACAAAAGCGTGTGGATAGTGCAATTTCTTTATTTGGGGATAAGAATGCCGGAGGTATTGTTTTACTTCAGAGTTTTAAGGATTACTATTATGGTTATGAGTCTGTAGATGGTAAATCAATGCCGGGATATGTGGATATGATGGAAGATTTGAATAATAAGTTTCCACTGTCAGAACCACAGATTATTGGGGAACAAAACCAAAAGGACTTTATCGCTTTGTTTGGTGCTATTCTTCGCATGAGAAACCTCTTGCTTTCTTTTGATGAGTTCAAGGGCAATGAGCTGATTTCTGAGCGGGATTTGCAGGACTATCTTGGACGTTATCAGGATTTACGTGATGAATGGTCAGGAAAACGTAAGGAAAGCACGGATATTACAGATGATGTGGTATTTGAGATTGAGCTGATTCGTCAGATAGAAATTAACATTGATTATATTCTTATGCTTGTTAAAAAGTATCACGATTCTCATTGTGAGGATAAAGAAGTATTGATAACTATTAACAAGGCAATTGATGCAAGTCCAGAGCTGCGTAGCAAAAAACAACTTATAGAAACCTTTATTGCGGGCATTAATGATGCTGATGATGTCATGAATGAATGGCGAAGCTATGTAGTGGAGCAGCGTGACCATGATCTTAATGCCATTATTACAGAAGAAAGGCTAAAGCCTGAGGACACCAGAAAGTTTATGGAAAATGCATTCCGTGATGGAGAAATCAAAACAGCCGGAACGGACATAGATAGACTTATGCCTCCTATTTCTCGTTTCGGTGGTGGAAACAGAGCTAAGAAGAAGCAGGGAGTTATTGATAAGCTGAAGATTTTCTTTGAAAAGTATTTTGGCATCGGTGGCTCATCCACGTTCACGGAACAGAAATCTGAAAATGTAACTTATGATTTTGATAAGCAGGATTCTTTGCCAATGGTTGCAGAGGAGGAAGATGTATCGGGGCAGTAGGGATATGTAAGAAGATGCTGTTTGCCTGAAAAAGTTGACAAGTTAATTAACTATATCAGCCAGATAAATGTGTGTTTGGGTGAAGAAAGGGGTTGCTATGAGAAGCTACTGTTTGTATAAGGGTAATTATCTTGATATAGCAGATATGTATGAAGTAATTGATGGTAAGCAAATAAATATACCTGAAAAATTGGAATATTATAGACAATTGAGCAATACCCACAGTGACTTAACATGCCCTTGTGGATGTGGGGAGGTAGTTGTACTGGTTGCTGGTTCAGTACGCAAGCAGCATTTTCGGTTATTGAAGCAATTTGCAAATTCTAATTGTGAGTATCAGGAAGAGAGTGAGCTTTCCGTAAAGTCAAAAATTGTACTTAAGTGTTGGTTATCAAAAAATTTGCCAGAAATAAAAAATGAAGTTAGGTACAGAGTAGCTATAAATGAGTTATCAGACAGTAAAAGAAGATATGAAATGACATTATATACCCAAGATTATGATTTTGGAATTGTATATTATAGACTATCAAGTAATATAAAAACGGAAAAAGTTAATCTTCAAAAGAAGTATCTTGAAACTAAAATTTTATATATTATCTCGGAAGAAAATGAATTTAATGATGATCAATATCCGGAGCACTTAATGAAGATTCAAGATAAACAAGGTTATTGTTTTTACTTAAAGATGGGATCAAACATGCTATACGAAGAAGCACAGGCAAGGGTGTGCTTCTATATGAGAGATTACAAAGGTTATTGGAAGAGTGTAGTGGTATGTGAAGGACTTTTGAATGAGTATGAGATAGATTGTCAAGGCCTGATCTTTTATAATGGGAAAAATATCATAGATATTGTAAGACAAAAGAGAGAAGAATATGTAAAAACCCAAAACTATATTTTAGAGAAGAAAAGACTTGCTGATGAAGAGAAACGAAAACAGGAAGAAGAACAGCGGAAATGGATTCAAAAACAAAAAGAAAAGCAGGAAGCTCAAAAAAAGAAAATTTTGAGAGAAAAAGCGGAGGCAGATAGAAAAGCAGCTGAAGAAGCAGCTCTTAGAAAAGAGGAAGAATTAAAGGAATTTTTAAGTGTTTATTCTAAATTGGCAACAATATATAATTTGTTGTTAAGGCTGGAGTCTGTTAAAGGAACCTTTTTATCAGATCAATCTAATGGAAATATAAAAAGATATGATCGAGAATTAAATATTAAGTTTGTTCATATAAATATGGACAGGCACATGATAGAAGTTGTTCAGGATAATTTTAATAAGGCATATTTTATTATATTAGAGAAAAACTTTACGAGGAATAAAATTCTTGGAACAGGTGCACTTTATACAATTTTGGATTTTTCTGGTACAAAGACGTTGGATATAGAACAATATTTTACGACAACATATATTTGCACGTATAAGGAAAAATATAAAGCATTAGAATGCACGCAACCAACTATAGGTTGTCAACATTTAATAAATAACAAATGCACGTACAAACAAGTTTGTAGGTTTCAGGGAAAGTGAAGTTTAACATACAAAATTATTTTTGGCAAGTTAATTTAACCCTTTCATAAGGAGCACCCCCATGCAATTACCGTATTCTGAAGAACTGAATATAGGATATCTGAGCCGGTTGTTTAACAATACCTCCAATTGCTACAAGTTTTTCTGGTTTCAGGCGATACTCCGAAAAGTAGATGGAACGCATTGCAGATTTATGTTTGAGGAATTGATCAACGAAATGATTGCAGATGCTTGGTACATGGTGACGGAGTATCATCTGCGACTGGGGCCGATCGGCATCACCGACAATCTGGAAGAAGTCGTAAAATATATTTATGAAAAATACGGCTTTATGCCGTCTGAAAAACGGGAAAAGATTATTGTGTTTCTAGAAACCACCGATGACAGGAAGATTACGAAGTACAAATCGGATCTGACGTTAAATGTACCGTACAGACTGCAGGCTCCTTTTTACGATGAAATCAGAATTGAAAAAAACATGTGGTACGGTCCGAAACAGAACCTGACCGATGAAATCAATAAGCAAAAAAGATTGTTGTATTATTTTAGGCTGATTTCCGGCCTTGAGACAGTAATTGAGGTAGATGCTTTGTGGGCGGAATATCTCTGTAGGCATAAAGATATTTTGAAAGGCTGGACGCAGCTGAAACTTATCCGTTATCTGCAGAGCAAGAATCCTAGCGTTCCGGGAATTGCCGATAAACTGGAAGCACCGTTTTCACGGGATATAGAACGCGTGAGAAAGTATTGGAAGCTGATTGTGGAAATAGTTCCTTCCCTTAAGGATATATATGGAGATGTGACTTTGGTAGGGGAAACCATTTCCGTGGATCATTTTGTGCCTTGGCAGTATGTGTCACATGATGAGTTGTGGAACTTGCATCCCACCACGAAATCCATAAACAGCAGCAAAAGCAATTCGTTGCCGGTGTGGTCTTTGTATTTTGAGCCACTCGGGGAATTGGAATATAAGGCGTATGAGTTGAAACGACAGAACGAGGCGGTGGCAGGTGAGTTTCAAAAAATTGCCCCATATCATCTGAACAATATGGAAATCAGAAACCGTCTATACGCGGATGGTCTGGACAAAGCTTCCTTTATCGGAAGGCTGGAGCAGGTGATAAAACCGGTTTATGAATCGGCAAAAATAGCAGGGTTTAAGGAGTGGGTTTACGATGGCAGTAAAGGTGTATAACAAACTGGTCAGGGACAAAATTCCTGAAATTATTGAAGCAGATGGAAGAAAGTGCAAAACGGAGATCCTTTCCGAAGAGGCATATTTGAAAATGGTAGATGCAAAGCTTGACGAGGAGCTTGCAGAGTACCATAAGGACCAGAATATCGAGGAACTGGCAGACCTGCTGGAAGTGATTTACGCAGCGGCACAGGCAAGAGGGTATTCTGTGGAAGAACTGGAACGTGTGAGGGTTGCCAAGGTCGAAAAGAGAGGGGCTTTTCAAAAAAGAATTTTACTGAAAGAGACGGAGTAGAGGAAAAAAGCAGGGTGTCAGAGCCTTGCTTTTATAGATTACGAGATTATCTAAAATAAAAAATATTGATAAATACTGGTAAATGTGATAATGTCATATTAAGTAAGTAAAAAATACCTACATACAGATACCGTCATATAACAGTATGTATTTCTTGATAAATTAGAGCAATATCATGTACAAATCAATTTATAAAAGCAGCGTGAAATAGCATACCTATCAATGAGATATGTGAGGTATAACATAAATATTCTTGTGTGATAAAATTGTACTTCCGGAAATTTAGGGATTAGATATCCTGAAGTGAAAATTACTCGCGTAATTATATAAGAGCTACTTATAACTAACGTGGTGCATCTTGTCTAAACAGGTGGACTTACGCCGTACTGAACTGGCGGCTTTGACGTATAAGAAGATTCCGTGTACATAATATGCTGATTTTATGAGATCGGGAATTGCAGCGTGGAGTGTTTTAAATTTGAATGAGATTTGACGATATATAGTCCCACATTATTAAGCTTTAACACAATATAATAATTAAAATTATAGACAGGGGAGGTGTATTTATGGCATTTATAACACGAAAGAAAGAAGATTTTTTATATTTTTCACCGCAAGAAATGTATCAAGATAATAAATTTAAGAAAATTATGGGTCCTTTAGATTATCAAGCAGCTATGCTAAATTTGTATATTGAAAATGCGGATAAAAAGACGGTTGCATTAGAATTGCCAACAGGAAGTGGAAAAACATTAGTAGGATTATTGATTGGAGAATATAGACGAAGAAAGAATAAAGAAAAAGTATTGTTTTTGTGTCCAACAAATCAATTAGTGCATCAGGTTGTCGAGCAGGCAAATTTAAAATATGGGTTAAGAGCAATTGCTTTTTGTGGGAAACAGAAAGATTATCTGCCGAAGGATAAAAGCAGTTTTTTGATGGCAGAGGCTATAGGAGTTACGACATATAGTTCTTTTTTTGCATTGCATTCTTTTTTTGATGATGTGGATATTTTAATCATGGATGATGTGCATTCGTGTGAAGACTATATAATATCAAATTGGACTATTCAGATTGATAGTGGAAATACTGTATTTTTAGAAATCATAAAAGAAACAAATGGATTTCATGACGAATTAAGTACGGATATATGCTTTATAGTTGATTGGTTTTATGTATTAAATGGTAAATTACATTTTTCTAGCAACATTAGTATACTTCCTACAGCTTTAAAGGAGTATTACAAACATAATCATGTAGATGAAGCTATGAGAACATATAGACCTATTATCAGATCTACCTTTCAAGGTTTGTGCAACCTAGATTGTAGTAAGGAATTTTCTCAGAAATTATGGAATGTGTTAGGTAGGATTTCAGACTGTAATCCGCTGGCTATGGTATGGAGCGAGGAAGCATCGATGGACTTTTATAAAATTGCAAGGCAAATAATGGAATATTTTTCTGCTAATAACGAAGATAAAAAGATGGATAGTAAATATGCTGTAATTATGGGGATGACTTGTTATATTCATAGAATATATCAAGAAATTGTGGAAAAACAGATGCAGAACGGTATTGGAGGAAGAATACTGTTTAGAACAATGTTGGAGACATATATCAATTTGAAATATATAATGCAGCGGGAAGGTGAAGAGCCTGATATTTATGAAAAGTTTAAGGCATATGGTAATGGTAAGTATAAATTAGTAATGGCAAAGTTGCGAGAGAAAAAATATACTGTTTCGGATAATTCTCAGATTAATGAAAAAATAATGGAAGTAATAGTGAATGAAGATATGGATGAAGTTTTTGTTAGTATGAGTGTTGGTTATTTTGATAAAATAGGTGTTAGAACGAAATTTCAAAAGTGTGGAGAAGATGAATTATATGAGATATATTATGAATATGCTACCAATTTTGCACATGGCATTTGGGGTGCAATTAGAGAATCCTCCATGTTAATTTGTGATAATCCGGCACATACATATCATTGTGTACCAGATTATTATATGAAACAGAACTTGCGTAGTGTATTTAGTGATTGTGAAATGGTTATGAAAAAAACTTTTGATGCTATTGCATCTTACATTGAGTTTCCGGATTTTTATTCCATATAGCTGAATTTAAGGGGGAAAAGTTGATGATTGAGTTAAAACCTATAAAGCGAATTATGAATGATTATAAGGTTTTGCTTGAGAGATATGAAACAAATTTAGAAAATTTTTCTATTACAGATTATAAAAGATTAATTGGCGATGTAAAAATGTTTTGGTACCGAAATCGAAAAAGTATAGAATATTTTATAACTCATATAACAGAAGATGACAAAGTAGCTTTTCTTGCAGGAGCAGTTCGTATAGATATTGTGGATAATGGACATTATGAATTTGTTTTAGTAGGAAAAATCAGACTGATAAATGAACCGTTGTTAAAAATGGCTGCATTTTATAAAGGCACAGAAGATGAAATTAATTTTGGGTATATAAATAAATATGTGAAGGAATGCATTCAAGATGGATTGCATTTGCTTAGAGAGTACATAGATGATTTTTATATTTTACCAATAGAATATATAACAGGTAATGATGGAGATGAGTATCGTTCATCCTTAACGAAAGTGGCTGAAGAAATGATTCTTTCAATGTTTTCGACAGAATATAAAGATATTAAGGATTTTTATGAAAAAAATGGAACATATGAAGATATAGAAAACAACTTATTACCACAGATAAGAGAGCAGTTAATATTTGATAGGGTAGAAGATGTTGAGATGTCATTAAGAGATAGGTGTACTAATTATTTAAAATTAAATTGTTATGCGATGCCTTTTATGAATAATGTGGATGAAGCACAACTGTTTTATTTACTGGTAGTGCAGTTTTGTATGCAAGCGATTGAAATTGTAATGATTATGGATGTACACCATTTGATCCCATTTATTAGAAACGATGTTATTTTTCAATATTTTACTATACTAGCTCGGTCAAATCTATCAAGCGGATTTACAGAACAAAAATATTTGAACACATATATTCCGTATGTTGTACAAAAATTTTTTGATTTTTCAGATAAGGAATACAATTTTGTAAAAGATCATATGGGAAATGGAAAGATGATTGACACAATTATTGATTCGGTTGAAAAAGAGAAAAGTCCACTTCCGGAGGAAATTGTAAAGTGTGTTGAGAACTATGTGAGTTCTATCGAGTGAACGGAGACTATTTGTTACATAACGAGCAATAACAATCATTAGGAAGTAAAGAGTTTATGTCCAAATTAAACTTTTTACTTCCTAATTGAAAAAAATTCTCAAAAGGTATTGACATTTTGCCAGTCTTTATGTAAAATACCCATTGTTGTGACGCAAAGATTTGATTTGCCCAGATAGCTCAGTTGGTAGAGCAGAGGACTGAAAATCCTCGTGTCACTGGTTCGATTCCGGTTCTGGGCACTTTAAATGTGCGGGTGTAGTTCAATGGTAGAACACCAGCCTTCCAAGCTGGATACGTGGGTTCGATTCCCATCACCCGCTTGAAATTCTTATTACATAAGAATTTCACAACAATTAATTTCATACCTTCTTGTAATGCAGGAGCAGTCCTGTATTTCATATGCGCGAGTGGCTCAGCGGTGGAGCACCTCCTTGCCAAGGAGGGGGTCGCGGGTTCGATTCCCGTCTCGCGCTTCCTCTGTTATCTATCCGACTTGCTTAGTCGGTTTTTTTATTTTAAACTCTAATTATTCAAAGCATATCACTTATCTGTTTTCCGGTCAACAAATTTCCGGCATGTTAAAAAGCTATATTAAAAAGCCATACCAATAATTCTTCACCCCAAAAGTTCCTTGATAAGGTAAAAGCAACGTCGCAGAAACCAGGATATTCTTGCATATATTGTTATTTTTTGATAGTATATAGGAGCACATTTGGCAAATAACATTATGCCAAATGATAACAAAAATAATATTATGTAAAAGGAGATTCGATTATGGAAGCAAGCTCATTGGAAGGTTTTTTAATTTATTTAATTCAGCAGGGAGATTATTCGGAAGGAACGGTCACCATCTTTACATTGCTGATATTCCTGATTAAGATTTTACTGTTCTATGTGATTGTGAAATTAGCGGTATATCATGGTATGACGAAAGCCATTAAACAGAACTTAAATCCGCGAATGAGTGCAGTGATTGAAAATCAGGATAAAATTTTCAAGTCCATGAACGGGTATGGTGCGGTTAATTATCATAACGATGCGAACAACAATGTTCCGAGAGGACAGTTTCCGTACAATAACATCAATAACGGTGTAAATTCTACCGGTGTCAATGGAAATAACATGGGTTAAAAACAGGAAATGCCATATTCCCTACACATCCATCCCATACTTCTTCAAATCCACTTTTTCGTCCACCACTTCGATGCCGTCGGCCTCTAAAAGCTGTGCCTGTCTGCCTGCGCCGCCGAAAGCAAATTCGCCGGACAGCTCTCCCTTGGAATTGACTACCCGGTAGCAGGGGATGTTGGCGGGGTCCGGGTTGTGGTGCAGGGCATTGCCGACAGCGCGCGCCATTCGGCTGTTTCCGGCCAATGCGGCAACCTGACCATAGGTGGCAACCTTACCCTTGGGGATTTTCTTTACTGCTTCATAGATGCGTGTTGCGGCCGTGTTGACAGTCAGGTCGTAGCTCTCCGCAATCATGCGGCGGATTTCTTCATCGGGAACGGTACCGTCCAGAATAACGGTATTCCAATGCTCCTTGTTCTGATGCCAGCCGGGCACGACGGAGGCGTAGGCGCTTCGCCAGAAATCCCGCCATTCCGGGGAAACCTTTACATTCAGATTGATAAAACCGTTTCTTTCATATGTCCAGAGAAATACCTTCCTGTTGCCTTCTGTCCGCACCAGCTGCCAGTTGGGGTCATGAAAGGGGGCATCCTGGTAGGCGCCCGGAAAGGACAGCCCATAGCTTAAAGCTTCTTCTCTTGTTGTCATATTCTTATTACTCCTTTCCCTACCATTAGAAAAGTATCCTTATATAAAAAAGAATTCCTTAGAATAACACCATTATATTACATACGGTAAAAGGGTTCCAGTATTTTAACGAAACCGTTATTATGGTATAATCAGAATTACATGAGCGCGAGAGAACCGGAAGAAATATATTTAAGCGGGAAAGGCGGCGGAACATGAAAATAGCACTGGTTTCGGATACCCACGGCGTATGCCGGGAGGAGCTTCTGACACAGATTAAGAAATGTGATTACCTCATTCATGTGGGGGATTTTGACAGGGAACATGTATATAACACTCTGCAGGAACTGGGCGTACCCATGTATGCGGTGCGTGGAAACTGTGACAGGGGCGATTGGGCGACTTACCTGCATGAATTTTTGGCGGTGCCCATAGGCGGAAAAATGTTTTATCTGGTGCACAACCAGATGGATCTGCCCTATGATTTAACGGATGCGGATTTTATTGTTTACGGGCACACGCATGTGTTTGCACATATGGAAAGGCACGGCAAGGTCTATATCAATCCCGGAACGGCGGAGCAGGACAGGGGCGATGGAAAAAGCATGGCAATCCTGACGCTGGAGGACGGAAAGTACCGTCTGGAGCGGATTTACCTATAGGAATGCCCTGAAAATGGCGGACTGCCGGAGGCAGGTCATGAGGGAAAGACTGCAGATTTCCGCAGGTTTATCCTTGACAGAATTCCCTTGGTATTATACTGTTAAGGCAATATATCGTTTTGTATACAAAAGCAGTAAGACGATGGCTGCGTTAGAGGGAAACGAAAGGGCAGCGGACTGCTTTCAGACAGAAAAAGGGAAAGGTTAAAATAAAAATATGGGTATCAAAATAGGAATCGATATCGGCAGCAGCACGACCAAAATTGTGGCATTTGAGCAGGAAAAAATGCTGGCTCCCATGGTGGTCAGGGCGGACAGCCAGGTGGCTTCCCTGTACGGCGCGTTCGGACGGTATCTTTATGAGAATAATCTGGAGCTTTCCGACGTGGACGGTGTATATATCACCGGCGTGGGAAGCAAGTATGTGGATAAACCGGTGTACGGACGCCCGACCTACAAGGTGGACGAATTTGAAGCCACCGGCACGGGCGGCTATTACCTGACGGATAAAAAGGAAGTTATCGTGGTCAGCATGGGCACCGGCAGCTTTTTTGTAAAGGTAACGGAAACGGAAATGAAGCATTTAGGCGGTGTGGGCTTAGGCGGCGGTACCATCTGCGGTCTTTCCGCCATCACCCTCGGTACTTCTGATATTCATGAAATTTCTGCCCTGTCCCGTAAGGGCGATGTGGCAAAAATCGACTTGCGCGTAGGCGACCTGTCCAAGGAAAAGCTGCCGGGATTGAATCTGGATGTTACGGCGTCCAACTTCGGCAAGGCGGACTCCCAGTCGAGACCTGAGGACGTGGCAGCCGGAATTGTACACATGGTAATTGAAAATATCTGCCAGACAGGTATCTTAGCCTCCGCCAACACCGGCATTAAAGAGTACATACTCATAGGCGGTCTGACGAAATTCTTTGAATGCCGCCAGATTATAGAGGCATTTAAAAATCTCTGGGATGTGGAAATCACTATCCCTGAGTATTCAGATTACGCCACGGCAATAGGAGCGGTCATCGCGGACAACGAGGCGCAGAAAATCGAGTAAAGATGCTGATAGCAGGTGTTGCAGGAAATGCAGTAAAAACCACCGACAGCAGGCATTGCGGAAAATGCAGCGTAAAAAGACGGCGGAAAAAGTAGGGGGAAGCTTTGAAAAGACGTTACAGAGTATTGACAGCACTTCTGTTGGTTTTCATCATGGGAAGTGCAGTAAGCGGATGCGGTGCGGATACGGATACAGAGACGGGTGTGCCGCCTTATCAGATCTGGGAGCCGCTTGAGCCGAAGGACAATGCGGCAGCCGGGGAGACGGATGATAATTCCCCGGAGCAGGCAGACGGCGCTCAGGACGAAAATGCAGGGCAGGATGCGGCCGGCAAGGATGATAAGGGACAACCGGGAGAAACTGTTTCTGACGGAAATGTCACAATAACGATTTCCGCAGCCGGTGATGTAACCCTCGGAAATCACCAGAATCAGGAATATGCCTATTCCTTCCGGCAGAAGTATGATGAAGAGGGAGATGCATACTTCCTGGAAAATGTGAAGGATATCTTTGAGGATGATGACATGACTGTCGTAAATTTTGAAGGTACCTTAACCTATGCCGAAGAGAGAAGAGAAACTACTTATAATATGAAGGGAGACCCTTCTTATATTCAGATTCTGAATGACGGCAGTGTGGAGGCTGTGGGCTTCGCCAACAACCACTGCATGGATTATCTGCAGAAGGGGCATGACGATACGGTGGACTGCTTCAAGGAAGCGGGGCTTACCTATGCTTACGATGCGGTTACCGGCATTTATGAAACCAAGGGCATTAAAATCGGGCTGATTGCCGTCAATGAGGTGGAGCAGGGCGCCGCCGTGGAAAAAATTATCCAGAGCGACATAGACTCTTTAAGAGAACAGGACGCGGACCTTATTGTTGTCTGCTGTCACTGGGGCATCGAAAGTGAAACGCAGCCGGAGGATTACCAGATGGTTCTTGGCAGGAAATGTGTGGACTGGGGAGCGGATTTGGTGCTCGGCAGCCATCCCCATGTTCTGCAGGGTATAGAGCTGTATCAGGGCAAATTCATTGTCTACAGTCTGGCGAATTTCTGCTTCGGCGGTAACCGCAATCCCAAGGATAAGGACACCATGATTTTCCAACAGCAGTTTACTTTTGTGGACGGCGTGAAGCAGGAAGACATTGTGGGAAGGGTCATTCCCTGTTCGGTTTCATCGGTGAAGGGGCTCAACGATTTCCGTCCCACACTGGCGGAGGGCGACGAATATACACGTATTTTACAGAAAATACAGGACTACAGCAGCCCGTTCGGCACGTATTTTGATGCGGACGGCTGGTATGTGGCGCAGTGACAGGAATTTGGATGAAAACAGTATAGAATGAAAAGGCAGCAGAACAGCAAGAGCCTGCATGTGAAGGAAAGGAAGAAGGCTACGATGAAAGAAACGGTTTTGGCAAAATTTGCAGAGGTATTTGGCGGCGCGGAGGGCGCAAGAGTCTTTTTCGCACCGGGACGTGTGAATTTAATCGGGGAGCATACGGACTATAACGGCGGTCACGTTTTTCCCTGTGCACTGACCATCGGTACTTACGGTGTTGTCCGCAGAAGAGAGGACAGAAAGCTCCGTTTTTATTCCATGAATTTTGAAAATCTGGGGGTTATCGAGTCTTCTCTGGATGATTTGAAGCCTTATAAGGAGGCGGACTGGACGAACTATCCCAAGGGTGTGATGTGGGCATTTGAAGAAAAAGGCATGAAAATTCCCGCAGGTATGGACATTTTACTGAACGGCAACATCCCCAACGGCTCCGGACTTTCTTCCTCCGCTTCCGTGGAAGTGCTGACGGGCGCCATTCTGCGTGCGTTGTTTGGCTTTGAAGTAAGCAATCAGGATCTGGCTTTAATCGGTCAGTTCTCCGAAAATAAGTTCAACGGTGTCAACTGCGGCATCATGGACCAGTTTGCCATTGCCATGGGTAAAAAAGGTCATGCCATTTTCCTGGACACGGCGGATTTATCCTATGAATATGCGCCGGTTGCACTTAAGAATGCCAAAATTGTCATTGCGTGCTCCAACAAGAAGCGTGGTCTGGGCGACTCCAAGTACAACGAAAGAAGAAGCGAGTGCGAAGAAGCGCTGGCGGACATCCGGAAGCATATGGACATTAAATCCCTCGGCGATTTGACCGAAGAGCAGTTTGAGGAAGCAAAGAAATACATTACCCGTGAGGTCTGTGTCAGACGTGCCAGACATGCGGTTACGGAAAACCGGCGTACCATAAAAGCGGTTGCGGCTCTGAAGGCAAATGACATTGCCCTTTTCGGCAGATTGATGAATGCTTCCCATGACTCTCTGCGCGATGATTACGAAGTGACCGGCATTGAACTGGACACTCTGGTGGAAGAGGCCAGAAAAATTGACGGTGTTGTCGGTTCCCGTATGACGGGCGCCGGTTTCGGCGGCTGTACGGTCAGCATTGTGAAGAACGATGCCATTGATAAATTTAAGGAAGAAGTCGGCAGGGCATATGCGGACAAAATTGGTTATGCGGCAGACTTTTATGTAGTGGAAATCGGCGACGGTCCGGTGGAACTGTAAGGAAGGTGCGGATTTTACATGATACAGAATGCAATCAGACGGCTGGTGCGGTATGGACTGCAGACCGGCCTTGTAGAAAAAGAGGACGAAATTTATACAACCAACAGACTTATTGAACTGTTCGGGCTGGATAGCCCGGAGGTTCAGGGAGAGCAGGCTGACGGAGCCGCAGAGAACGGGGCGGAAGCATCCGGAAAACAGGCTGACGGAGCCGCACAGAACGGGGCGGAAACATCCGGAAAACAGATTGACGGAGCCGCAGAGGAAGTGTCTGTGGACGCAGCCGATGAGACCGGCAACTTAGAAGGCATCTTAAAAGAGATGCTGGACTATGCGGCGGAAAAAGGAATGCTTGCGGCGGACAGTGTGGTTTACAGAGATTTGTTCGATACGAAAATCATGGGGCTTCTGATGCCCCGTCCCAGCGAAGTCATCCGGAAGTTTTACGATTTATACAAAGAGGTTTCTCCCGAGGCGGCTACGGATTACTACTATGATTTAAGCAGAAATTCGGATTACATCCGCCGCTACCGGATTGCAAGGGATAAAAAGTGGGTGGCGCCTACCGAATACGGTGATCTGGATATTACCATCAATTTATCTAAACCGGAAAAAGACCCCAAGGCCATTGCGGCGGCGAAAAATGCGCCCCAGTCCGGCTATCCGAAGTGCCTGCTCTGCAAGGAAAACGAAGGCTATGCAGGCAGGGTAAATCATCCCGCACGCCAGAACCACCGCATTATTCCGGTGACCATCAACGGTTCCCGGTGGGGCTTCCAGTATTCTCCATATGTATATTACAATGAGCACTGCATCGTTTTTAATTCGGAGCATGTTCCTATGAAAATCGAGCATGCCACGTTTTGCAAGCTCTTTGATTTTGTAAAGCAGTTCCCGCATTATTTTGTGGGTTCCAATGCGGATCTGCCGATTGTGGGCGGTTCCATTTTAAGCCACGACCATTTCCAGGGCGGTCATTATGAATTTGCCATGGCGAAAGCACCGGTGGAGGAAACCTTCCGGGCAGCAGGCTTTGAAGATGTGGAAGCAGGTATTGTGAAGTGGCCAATGTCCGTTATCCGTCTGAGCGGTACCGATACGGACAGAATTATTGCGCTGGCGGATAAAATTCTGGCAAACTGGAGGGGCTATACGGACGAGGAAGCCTTTATTTATGCGGAAACGGACGGCGAACCTCACAACACCATTACCCCCATTGCCAGAAAGCGCAGGGACAAGTATGAATTGGATCTGGTTCTCCGCAACAACATTACAACGGCGGAGCATCCGCTGGGTGTATATCATCCCCATGCGAAGCTGCACCATATCAAGAAAGAAAATATCGGTCTGATTGAGGTTATGGGTCTGGCGGTCTTGCCTGCCCGGTTGAAGCAGGAACTGGCGGACTTAAAGGATGCCATTCTTGCCGGTAAGGATTTGCGGGCATCGGAAGAGC
>FR880836.1:0-15247 GCA_000434615.1 Clostridium sp. CAG:510 | reverse complement strand
GGAAGAGCTTTGCAAGCATGCGGACTGGGTGGAGGAATTCTTGCCCAGATACACCGTGACGGCGGACAATATCGAGGGCATTTTAGAAAAAGAAGTGGGTCTTGTGTTTGCGGAAGTCCTTACGGATGCCGGCGTTTACAAGCGCACGCCCGAGGGCAGAAGGGCATTCCACAGATTTCTTGCTACATTGGAGTAATTATGTTAAAACAATTTACAAAATATGTTCTGCAAAGTGTTGCCGGAATGGTGGGCATTTCTGTCTACATTCTGGCAGACACTTTCTTTATCTCCCTGTATTCCGGTGCGGACGGGCTGGCCGTCTTAAATCTGATTTTGCCGGTATTCGGTCTGGTGTATGCCATTGGCGCCATGATCGGCATCGGCTCGGCTACCCGGTACCGTATCAGCAAGGAGAAGGGGGAACCGGTAAATTTTTATTTTACACAATCCGTTTTGTGCAGTGTGCTGTGCAGCATTCCATTTATCCTTATCGGTATTTTTCTGCCGGAAAAGCTGCTGCAGCTTCTGGGCGGCGATGCGGCGCTGACGGCACTGGGTAAGGATTATCTGCGTATCATTCTGATAGCCTCTCCTTTTTTCATGACGAATTATACATTTACGGCTTTCACGCGCAACGACCATGCACCGGCAACAGCCATGCTGGGTTCCATAGCGGGCAGTCTGTTCAATATTGTGTTTGACTATGTGTTTATGTTTCCCATGGGTCTGGGGATGAACGGTGCGGCGCTGGCAACGGCAGTGTGTCCGGCGGTCACTATGTCTGTATGCTGCATGCATCTTTTCGGTAAGAACAATCATGTGGAATTTGGATTCCACAGGCCTTCCCCCCGGCATCTGTTTTCCTGCTGCCAGCTTGGAATATCGGCTTTTGTGGGGGAGATTTCTTCCGCTGTAACCACAATTGTGTTTAATATGCTGATTTTGTCCCTTGCAGGTAATATCGGCGTGGCAGCGTATGGTGTAATTGCCAATATTTCCATTGTGTCAATGTCTATCTTTAACGGTCTGGCGCAGGGCGCCCAGCCGTTAATCAGTGAATATTACGGGAAAGGCGATACAGCGCATGTGAAAAAGCTCCTGAGGTGGAGCCTGCTTACCGGCCTGGCTACGGAAATCATTATAGTGGGCATCGTTTTTCTGGCTACCGGTCCGCTGATTTCCATTTTTAACAGCGAACAGAGTGCAGAGCTTGCCCGTTATGCCGATGACGGAATACGGCTGTATTTTCTCGGCTATCTGGTTGCCGGCATCAATATCGTGCTGGTGGCTTATTTTTCTGCTGTGGATAAGCCCGGACCCGCAATCACGGGTTCCCTGCTCCGCGGGGTTGTTGCGATTATCTTTTTTGCTATTCTGCTTTCCACTTTATTTGGCATGACAGGCATCTGGCTTTCCTTCCCATGTGCCGAGGTACTGACATTTGCAGTGGTACTCGTACTGTCGCGGGTGAAGTGACGGCGTACGCCCGGATTGCTGCATGTGAAGAGTCTACGAGCATTCTGATTGCTTTGCGTGAAGTGGCAGTGTGTGTTTGACTGTTACCCGGTGATATGAAACTTCTGTCATAGCGCTGCATATAGTAGAATAACTTATCCTTTGGAGTGTACGATGGCTTTTTGCAGAACAGTAATTCATATCATACAGCCGGGCGACTCTTTTTATAAATTAGCGCAGAAGTACCGGACGACGGTGCCGGATATTATGATGCGCAATCCCGGTGTCAATCCTTATAATCTGCAGGTGGGAGGAAAACTGTATATCTGTTCCGGCGTAGGACAGAACGACATGCAGGAAGAAGAACTGAAGCTGAACAACGAAATGCGGGAGAGCTGGATGCAGCATATTTACTGGGAGCTTATATTCCAGTCGGCATTTTTGAATGACCTTCCCGGTAAGAGTGCTGTGGAAGAAAGACTGCTGCAGACCGCAGAGGATATTGCCTCGGTATTTGCTCCTTTTTATTCGGAAAATAAGATTTCCGCATTAACGGATCTTTTGGAAGAGCATATAGAAATTGCAGGAAAAATCCTGCAGGCGATGAAGGACGGCGATATAGCGGAAGAAGAAAAGCAGGATGCTTTGTGGCGGGACAATGCCGCCGGGCTGGCTAAATTCTGGTCGGACAATAATTCCGAGTATGATTACGGCGAGCTGACCATGTACCTGAACCGTCACCTCGATATGATCAAGAATATCATGGAAGCGGAGCTGTCCGGCGATTATAATGAAGTTATCCGGTTGTTTGCCGAGCAGGAAAACCAGATTATGGAGTTAGCGGATTATCTGACAGAGGGTCTGATACAGAAGTTTTTGTAGGGGAAGAATGCTACAATCATGGAAAGAACGGAAGAAGTGAGAAAATGAAATTTTTACTGGTGGCAGTAAATGCCAAATATATTCATTCCAATCCGGCGGTTTACAGCCTGAAAAGGTTTGCCGGGGAATATACCGATGCGGTAGAGATTGCCGAATACACCATCAACAACCGCATGGAGGACATTTTAGAGGATATCTACAGGAGAAAGCCGGATGTTATCGGCTTTTCCTGCTATATCTGGAACATCGGCATGGTCGAAAAGCTGATGGGCGAGCTGCACAAGCTTCTGCCCAAGCTGCCGGTGTTTTTAGGCGGACCGGAGGTCACGTATGATGCGAATAAGCTTTTGCGGAAATATCCGTATCTCACCGGTATTTTTATCGGCGAAGGTGAAGCGACCTTTGCCCAGGTGGTGAAGTATTATGTGAAGAAAAATCCGGAGTCCCTTAAGGATATTCCGGGTCTTATGCTGAGAAGCGGTATGACACCGGAAAGAAAACCTCTTAATCTGACGGACGTACCGTTTTTATACGATGATATGGCGCCCTTTACCAACCGGATTATTTACTATGAA
The DNA here is from genome assembly GCA_000434615.1 of Clostridium sp. CAG:510. GTDB lineage: Bacteria > Bacillota > Clostridia > Lachnospirales > Lachnospiraceae > Acetatifactor. Next base: position 12,335 of record FR880836.1, on the reverse strand, counting down.
ACCCAGCGCGGCTGTCCGTTCCGTTGCAGCTACTGTCTGTCATCCATTGATAAAACCGTGCGTTTCCGGGATATTGAGGTGGTAAAGAAGGAGCTTGCTTTTTTCCTGGAGAAAAAGGTAAAGCAGGTTAAATTTGTAGACAGGACCTTTAACTGCAATCACGACCATGCCATGGCTGTCTGGCAGTATCTGTATGACCATGACAATGGTGTCACTAACTTCCATTTTGAGATTGCGGGAGATATTCTCCGGGAGGATGAGATTGCACTGGTGGCAAAGATGCGTCCCGGTCTGGTACAGTTTGAAATCGGCGTGCAGTCCACAAACACCGATACGCTGCGGGAAATCCGCCGTGTGATGGACATTGAAAAGCTGAAACAGGTGGTGGCTGCCTTAAAAGCGGCACACAATGTGCATATTCATCTGGATTTGATAGCGGGTCTTCCTTATGAAGATTATGACAGCTTTGCCTGTTCCTTTGATGACGTATATGCCATGGAGCCGGAACAGCTCCAGCTTGGCTTCTTAAAGGTGCTGAAAGGCTCCTATATGGCAGAGATGGCGGAAAGCTATGGTCTTGTTTATACCGATTACGCACCGTATGAGGTGTTGTATACCAACTGGCTCTCCTTCATGGAAATCTGCCGGCTGAAACGGATAGAAGAAATGGTGGAAATCTACTACAACAGCGGGCAGTTTGCACACAGCCTGCCGGTGATGATAGCGGATTTTGGGCAGGGAGCCTTTGCTTTTTACGAAGCACTGGCAGATTTCTACGAAGAACAGGGCTTCTTTGTGGAAACTCCCTCCCGGATTTACCGGTATCAGGCGCTGCTTTCCTTTGCGAAAACCATCCATCCGGAGCGCCAAGAACTGTATAAGGAGCTGCTTCTCTTTGATTTGTATGTGCGGGAAAATCTAAAGAGCCGGCCGGACTTCGCTCCTGATTTACATGATCTGCAGCCTGTAATACATGCATTTTATAAAAAGGAAGAAGCGGAAAGAAGGTATCTGCCGCATCTGTCGGAAATACCGGCGCCCCAGTTGTCACGTATGACACATTTAGAGCCGTTTTCCTATTCTGTGTGGGCGACAGATGTGTCAGGAGTGAAGAGATTGCCGGAACAGGCGTTCCTTTTATTTGATTATGACCACAGAGATCCGCTGACAAGGGAGGCAAAAGTACTATGGCCGGAAAACGTGTAACAGAAATTTTAGAGAGAATGGATGCCCATTACGGCACGGACTTCAGGTGCTCCTTAGACCATGAAAATGCGTGGCAGCTTTTGATTGCCACAATGTTAAGCGCCCAGTGTACGGATGCCAGGGTGAATATTGTTACGAAGGATCTGTTTGTGAAATATCCTTCCGTGGAGGCCTTTGCGGCAGCAGACCTAAAGGAGCTGGAGCAGGATATCCATTCCACCGGCTTTTACCATAACAAGGCGAAAAACATCATTGCCTGCTGCAGGGATTTGATGGAGAAATACAACGGAGAAGTGCCCTCCGGTATCGACGAACTGACATCCCTGGCAGGTGTGGGGCGAAAGACTGCCAATGTGATCCGGGGAAACATTTTCCATGAGCCCAGCATCGTGGTGGATACCCATGTGAAGCGGATTTCCTTAAAGCTCGGCATTACGAAATCGGACGACCCCGTTAAGGCGGAGCAGGAGCTGATGAAGGTGCTGCCCAAGGATCACTGGATTTTATACAACATCCAGCTTATCACCTTCGGCAGGGAAATCTGTAAGGCGCCGACGCCTAAGTGCGACGAGTGCTTCCTTACGGATTTATGTCCTTCCTATAAACAAAAGAAAGCTGCCGGCAAGAAAAATGGATAAAATAAGTGATTACCTGTGTGTGGATTTGGAGACCACAGGCTTAAACCCGAAAACAGACAAAATCATAGAAATCGGCGCCGTGAAGGTGCGTGGCGGGAAAATAGCGGACACCTTCCAGACGCTGGTTAACCCCTGCAGGCCTTTGGAGGAACGGATTACGGGGATTACAGGCATTACGGATGACATGCTTTCTGACAAGCATGTCATAAACGAGGTGCTGCCGGATTTCCTGCACTTTGCGGGAGAGGATATTCTGCTGGGACACAGTGTGCTTTTTGATTATTCTTTCTTAAAAAAAGCGGTGGTGAACGGAAAGGGAAGCTTTGAACGGGAAGGGCTGGATACCCTGAAAATTGCCAGAGTATATCTGACGGAGCTGCCCCACCGGAGCCTGCCCTATCTGTGTGAGCATTTTGGAATTTCGCATAAGGCGCACAGGGCGCTGGGGGATGCCATGGCAACGGTCGCTCTGTACGATAAGCTATGGGAGCTTTTTTCCGGAAAAGAGGGCGCTGAGAAATATTTTCAGCCGCATAAACTCAATTATCAGGTGAAAAAAGATGCGCCGGCAACGGCGGCGCAAAAAGAAAGGTTATATAAACTGTTGGAGCTGCATAAAATTACGGTAGAGTATTCGATTGAGCATCTGACCCGGAGCGAAGCCAGCCGCTATACGGACCAGATCCTTGCAAAGTACGGACGATGACCTTGCTGCTTAAGGAGGAAAGCCCGGAAGCTTTTTCGATAAGGCTGTATTTCAGGTCACTTTCGCCCTCCTCGTCATACAGATCCGCTAAAAGAAAGTAGGTGTGGCTCACATCGGTGCCGATGGAAACGGCATATTCCAAAACCTGCCGGCATTCCTTATCTGCCCCGCCCCGGTACAGGACTTCCGCCCATTTCTGCAGGGTGGAGACAAGCAGGGTGTAGTTCTGGTCGTACTCGGTAAGGCATGTGATGTTGGCGGTGCCGTAGGAGAGCTTTAAGTCCGTGTTGGTGTATCCGGTCAAATTGACGATTTTCCGGGTGGACAGGCTCCTTAAGATTTCCTTGCATTCCTCGGAGATGGTTTCATTTGCTGCGGCATCGCCGGTATTTCGGACGGCTGCGGCATCGCCGGTGATGTGGCAGGCAAGCGGCAGCTCCTCCAGAGGAATGGTAATATAAGGAAGATTGTCGAGCGATTTGCGTCTGGTGTGGTTGGCCTCTTCTTCCCGTTTCCAGAAGGCTTCCTTCATGCTCTTTTCCATTTTGGAATGGCGCTTGTTCAAAAGGAAGATTAGCAGACAAAAACTGATTAAACTGGACAAAAATAATGTTTTCATATATAATATCCTTTCAGTAGAAAATAGTGCCTGCAGGGGTCTGCAGGTTGTGGAAAGGCATGGTAGCGTTATGTTTAATATCTACAGCAGGAAAACAAAAAAGATAATTTCCGCCGTGATTATTATTTTCTTAATCATAGCGATGGTGCTTCCCATGGCACTTGGTATGTAGGCTGCCGCAGGAGCAGGCAGTGTGGTTGGCCGCCATGTGCAGCATGTTCCGCAGCATTATGGTAGCATATTTTCCCGCGGATGACAATTGCGGGAAGGTTTTGAGGAGTAGAGGATATGAAAAAAATGGTTTCAAAAGCAATGCTGCTTTTGGGTACTGTCTTTTGTGCTTTTTTCCTCCTTACGGTAAACGTGGAGGCAAAGGGCGATGACACTCTGAAAAAGGGCGTCTATGCGGAAGAGATTTCTCTTGCCGGCATGACAGAAGAAGAAGCAGCGGAAGCAATCAATGCGTATGTGGATTCTTTGAAAGAAGCGGAAATCACACTTCTTGCAGCAGGCGATAATGAAGTGACGGTAACGGCGGGTGAGCTGGGGCTTTCTTGGAAAAATACCGACATTATCGAAGAGGCAAAGGAGCTCGGCATGCACGGCAATGTGGTGCAGCGATACAAGGAGCTGAAGGATTTAGAGAATGAAAATAAGGTCTATCCCATTGAATTGGGATTTGATGTAACCGCCATCAATAATGTGCTGGTAGAGAAGTGCAGCGTTTTTGACCGGGAGGCCATTGACTATACACTGACCCGTGAAAACGGTGCGTTTAAGATTACGGACGGACAGACAGGGTATCGTCTGGATGTGGAAACTTCCATTGATGAAGTGTACGATTACATGACAAACAAGTGGGCAAGAGGAAACGAAACCATTGCCCTGACGGTGGAAGAGGAGCAGCCCCGGGGAAATGAGGAAGAGCTTTCCTTAGTAAAAGATGTGCTGGGTACTTATACCACAACCTACAAGAGTTCCAATTCCAACAGAAGCGGCAACATAGCCAACGGCTGCCGACTGATTGACGGCACTACCCTTTATCCCGGAGACGAATTTTCTACCTACCAGACAGTTTCTCCTTTCTCCGAGAAAAACGGATACTATATGGCGGGTTCTTATCTGAACGGCAAGGTTGTTGACTCCCTCGGCGGCGGTATCTGCCAGGTTTCTACCACCCTTTACAATGCCGTTCTGTTATCCGAGCTGGATGTGACGGAGCGTTACAATCACTCCATGATTGTCAGCTATGTAAGTCCCTCCGCGGATGCGGCGATTGCCGAGTCTTCCGGTAAGGATTTCAAATTTGTAAACAATACAGAGCATCCTGTTTACATAGAAGGACATACAGAGGATAAAAAGATTACCTTCACCATCTATGGTGTGGAAACAAGACCGGCGAACCGTACGGTGGAATATGAAAGCGAAATACTGGAAACCATTAACCCCACATCTGACGCCCTTTATCCGGATGCTGCTTATCCGCTGGGTTACATCAGTGTGACAGGTGCCCACATCGGCTACAAGGCAAGACTCTGGAAGGTGGTAAAAGAGGACGGCGTGCAGGTAAGCAGGGAAGTGGTAAACAGCAGCAACTACAAAATGGTTCCCAGAAGCGCAGTCGTTGGTGTTTCAACCGCAGATGCCAATGCGTATAATGAGATTATGGCAGCGTGCGGCACCGGCAGCATTGACCATGTGAAAAACGTGATTGCCATTCTTAACGCACAGCAGGCAGCGGCAGCGGCGGCGCCTGCAGCACCCACTGAATAAGGAATGAACCGGATAAGAAAATAAACGGATGAACCCAATAAGCAGAACAGACAAATAGACAGAGCAAACATAAGAAGGTATTGTGTATGAAGGTCGGTAAAGTATCGGAAAGTGTTTTGAAACGTTCCGTCTTAAAGCAGATTACCAATCAGAATAAGGAAGTTAAAAATGGCGCAGGCATAGGGGAAGACTGCGCTGTTTTTGCGCAGAAAAACGGATACACGGTACAGTCCGTCCAGACCTTTTTTGTGACATCTCCGTCAGAAGTATATGTGCCCATTATGAAGGCGGTGAACGGCATAGCCGTAAGAGGAGCCCATCCCGTGGCGGTGCTTCTGACACTTCTGCTTCCGGCGGATACGGAGGAAAGCTTCTTAAGGGAGCTGATGAAAAAAGCCAATGAAGCGGCGGGCATTTTACATATTCAGATTGCGGGAGGTCACACGGAGGTGTCGGAAAATTGCAGTGTTCCGTATGTGACGGCAACCGCCATCGGCAGCGTGGAAGGAGAAGCCCTTTTTGAAAATCACATCCGGCCAGGTCAGGACATTGTTCTTACGGGGCAAGTGGGATGCGAAGGGGCGGGACTCTTAGCCACCCGTTATGAAGAACGGTTAGCGGAACGTTATCCGCTTCATATGATAGAAAAAGCGCAGGCTTTCCTGCAGGAATTGTCCATCCTTCCGGAGGCCGCCACCGCCATAAAGTCCAATGCGGGCGCCATGCATGATGTATCTGGCGGAGGCATTTTTGCTTCCCTCTGGGAACTGGCAGAGAGCGCCGGTGTTGGACTGGCCGTAGACCTGAAAGCAATACCCATCAGACAGGAGTGTGTGGAAGTATGCGAGTTTTTCGGCATAAGTCCCTATGAAATGCTCTCCGGCGGAAGCCTCCTCATTACCACTGACAACGGCGAACACTTGGTCAGAGATTTGAAGGAAGCGGGAATTTTGGCAGCGGTAATCGGAAAGATAACGGATAACAACGACAGAGTTGTCATAAACCAGGAGGAAAAGCGTTTCTTAGACCGTCCTGTCTCGGATGAATTCAGCAAGATAAAAGGAGAAAACCTATGAGAGAAGAATTATTGCGTATTATAGAGAAAAACAGCCGTATGGATTTGAAGGAACTGGCAGTCATCTTAGGTGTGGAAGAAGTGGATGTGGTAAATGAACTGGCTGCGCTTGAAGCAGAAGGCATTATCTGCGGTTATCACACCATGATCAACTGGGAAAATACCAACATTGAAAAGGTAAATGCACTGATTGAGGTGCGTATTACCCCGCAGAGAGGACAGGGCTTTGACAGCTTTGCCGAAAGAATTTACAAATATGCAGAAGTAAATTCCGTATATCTGATTTCCGGTGGGTATGACCTTCTGGTATCTCTGGAGGGAAAGTCTCTGAGAGAGGTTTCCAATTTTGTTTCCGACAAGCTTGCCACATTGGACGGCGTGCTGAGCACCGCTACCCATTTTGTCTTAAAGAAATACAAAGACCACGGCACCATTTTAACCAGCAAATACGAAGATGAAAGAGAGTTGATTACGCCATGAGAGATCCATTATCCAGACAGGTCGTAGAGTTAAAACCCTCCGGAATTCGTAAATTTTTCGATATTGTCAGCGAAATGAAGGATGCTATTTCTTTAGGTGTGGGCGAGCCCGACTTTGCCACCCCCTGGCATATCCGCGATGAGGGTATTTATTCTCTGGAACAGGGACATACCAAATATACTTCCAACGCAGGTCTTATGAAGCTGCGTGAGGAAATCTGTCATTATCTTTATCGGACACAGGGCATTCATTACCATCCGACCAGAGAAGTGCTGATTACCGTGGGCGGTTCCGAGGCCATTGATATCGGTATTCGCGCCATGATAAATCCGGGCGAAGGAGAGGAAGTGCTGATTCCCCAGCCTTCTTATGTTTCCTATGAGCCTTGTACAATTTTGGCGGGCGGCAAGCCGGTCATTATCGATTTGAAGGCAGAAAACGAATTCCGCCTGACACCGGAGGAGCTGAAAGCAGCCATTACTCCCAAGACAAAGCTGTTAATTCTTCCTTTCCCCAACAACCCGACCGGGGCCATAATGGAAAAGAAGGACTTAGAGGCGATTGCAGATATTATTATTGAAAACGACATCTATGTCATGTCTGACGAAATCTACGGAGAACTGACCTACAAGGACAAGCATGTGTCCATTGCCAGTCTGCCCGGCATGAAGGAGAGAACCCTTCTGATCAATGGTTTCTCCAAGGCGTATGCCATGACCGGCTGGAGACTCGGCTATGTGTGCGGACCGCAGAATATTATCGAGCAGATGACGAAAATTCACCAGTTTGCAATTATGTGCGCGCCCACCACGGCACAGTATGCCGCTATCGAAGCTCTGAAAAACGGCGACGAGGATATCGTTGAAATGCGTACCGCCTACAACCAGAGAAGACGTTTCCTGATGCATGCTTTCCGTGAAATGGGTCTGGAATGCTTTGAGCCTTACGGCGCTTTCTATGTATTCCCCTGTATCAAGGAGTTCGGCATGACCAGCGAAGAATTTGCCACCCGTTTCCTGGAGGAAGAAAAAGTGGCAGCGGTTCCCGGTGATGCGTTCGGCGCAAGCGGCGAGGGCTACCTGCGTATTTCCTACGCTTATTCACTGGAGAAGCTGAAAATGGCGATGGAACGCCTGGCGCATTTTATTACGAAGCTGCGCGAGGAGAAGGGAAAATAGAAAATGCACATTGTACTTCATCAGCCGGAAATCCCGGCGAATACAGGAAACATCGGCAGAACCTGTGTTGCAACAGGCACATCCCTGCATCTGATTGAGCCGCTCGGTTTTCATCTGGATGAGAAATCCATAAAAAGAGCGGGCATGGACTACTGGGAGCATCTGGATGTAACCCGCTATATGAATTATGAGGAGTTTCTGGCAAAGCATCCCGGTGCAAAAATCTGGATGGCTACCACCAAGGCAAAACATGTCTATACCGATGTGCAGTTTGGACCGGATGATTTTATCATGTTCGGCAAGGAGAGTGCCGGTATACCCGAAGAAATCCTTGTGGACAACGAGGAAACCTGCATCCGTATTCCCATGTTGCCGGATATCCGTTCCCTGAATTTATCTAATTCTGTGGCGATTGTGCTGTACGAAGCCCTGCGCCAGAACCAATTTGCCGGCATGCAGACCGAAGGGGAGCTTCACCGCCTGCACTGGAATTCCTGATAGCATAAGAGTTGGCAATTTATTGTTTTCCATTCATAAAAAATTAAGAAAAAGCTTTCCGGTTCTTTAAGAATTAGCAGTGGAAATCTGCTATACTGAACAACCGGAGGCTTTTTTTATGTTGGATGAGGGAAACGAAAGAGAAGAATTAAATTTAGACATGGCATTTGCACCGAGAACGCAGCCGGAGAAAGAGCGCTATGCCAGAAGAGAGCAATCTGGGAACGTGCAGCGGACTGGAAGAGCAAAATCGGAGACGGCGCATTATGTCAGAAGAGTGACGGCGGTACAAGCAAAAAAGAATTCCCGTGAGAAGCGAAAGCAGGCAGAACAGGAATACCGAGCCAGAAGAGAACGGTCAGAAGACAAGTACAACATAGACGGAATGAGGATTGAAAGACAGCATCGCGCTGGAAAGGTGCAGCCGGAGAACGAGCAGTATACAAAGATTGGGCACCGCAGGGTGCGCAGCAAAAAGCCGGGAAAAAGATTTCTCAGGCTCCTATTTACCGAAGTATTTTTTATTCTGCTGGCGGCTATTCTTATCATTTCGGTAATCCGCCTGCTTTCCGACGGAAAAGCTGCGCAGGCTGTGAGAAATCTGCAGAGACAGATTTCCGTTCTGGATTATAAGAACGTAGAAAAGCCGGAATGGGAGGAAGCTTTTCTGACGCCAAACGATTACTCCCGACCCGGAGAACGACTGCAGGAGGTCAACAGTATTTTTGTACATTATACAGCAAATCGCAATACCAGCGCTGCGCAGAACCGAAGCTATTTTGAGTCCCTGAAAGACACACACGAAAGGTCAGCAAGCGCACATTTTATCATTGGTTATGACGGGGAAATTATTCAATGTGTTCCGTTTGAGGAAATTGCCTATGCGGTGAAAACCAGAAACTACGACTCCATTTCCATTGAATGCTGTTACAAAAGTGCGGACGGCAGTTTTACTAAAGAAACCTACGACTCCCTAATACATCTGCTGGCATATCTGGTGAAAAAATACGGACTTTCCACGGATGATATTCTGCGGCATTATGACTGCGGCGGCAAAAAATGTCCGCTTTATTATGTGGAACATGAGGACGATTGGGAGCAGTTAAAAAGGGATGTGGAAAAACTCCTGAAATGATGTATAATAGAAAGGAAAATGCTTGCGGCATTTTATGCGGGAGCAGAAAATAAACCTATTTGTCATTTATGAGGAGCACACACATGAAAAATATTTTATCCCCTTCTATTTTATCCGCAGATTTTGCAAAATTAGGTGAGCAGCTTGCCCTGGCGGACAAGGCAGGCGCCCAGTATATACACATAGATGTAATGGATGGACTTTTTGTGCCATCCATTTCTTATGGTATGCCGGTGATTAAATCCATCCGTAAAACTACCGACAAGGTTTTTGATGTCCATCTGATGATTGTGGAACCGGAGCGGTACATTCAGGAGTTTATCGATTGCGGTGCGGACCTGATTACTTTTCATCTGGAGGCAACCGAAAAGGCAGCGGAAATCATTGACGAAATTCATCGTCAGGGCAAGAAAGCCGGTATCTCCATTAAACCGGGCACGGATGTGGAAGCGGTTAGACCTTATCTCGGAACAGTGGATATGATTTTGGTTATGACCGTGGAGCCGGGCTTTGGCGGTCAGTCCTATATTGACTACTGCACGGACAAGGTGAAAGCAGTCCGCAAAATGGTGCAGGAAAGCGGCAGGGACATTGATATTGAAGTGGACGGCGGCATCAATTTAGACAATATCTCCATGGTGCTTGCAGCAGGCGCCAATGTGGCAGTGGCAGGCTCCGCCGTGTTTAAGGGCGACATCGCTGGCAATGTAGAGGCTTTCTTGGCAAAGATGCAGTAGGAAGCCCAGTTTGAATCTGACGGTTTGACTTTGTGCGAAGATAGGCTTGTCAGAGTCAAAGAGGAAAGAGGGAAGCCGGATTTGAGTTTGACCCTGCGAGGGAAAGAGCCTGTCAGAGTCAAAGAGGAAAGCGGGAAGCCGGATTTAAATTTGACTCCAAGAGGGGAAGAGCCTGTCAGAGTCAAAGAGGAAAGCGGGAAGCCGGATTTAAATTTGACTCCAAGAGGGGAAGAACCTTCCTGGGTCAAAGGGAAAAGTGGAAAATGTGACTGGGGTTTGACTCTGCGAAAGTATATGCCAAGCTGGGTCAAAGGAAAGAGCAGGAAGCCCGGAGTGGGATTTGACTCTATGAGGGAAGGAGCCTGTCAGAGTCAAAGAGGAAAGCGGGAAGCCGGATTTAAATTTGACTCCAAGAGGGGAAGAACCTTCCTGGGTCAAAGGGAAAAGTGGAAAATGTGACTGGGGTTTGACTTTGCGAAAGGAAAAGCCTACTTGAGTCAAAGGAAAGAGCAGAAAACAGGGAGAAAAAATGATACGGGTTACGGTCTGGAACGAATACAAACACGAAAGAGAATATGAGGGCGTCCGAAAGGTTTATCCGCAGGGTATTCACGGCTGCATTGCTTCTTTTTTAGGGAAGCAAGAGGATTTTCAGGTGCGGACGGCGACTTTTGATATGCCGGAGCACGGTCTGACGGAAGAGGTGCTTGCGGACACGGATGTGCTGATTTTCTGGAGCCATGCCCTGCAGGATGCCTTTTCGGATGAAGTGGCGGAAAGGGTGCAGAAGCACGTGCTCGCGGGAATGGGACTGATTGCCCTGCATTCTGCACATTTTTCCAAAATAATGAAGCGGCTTCTGGGCACTTCCATGACCTTAAAATGGAAGCACGGAGAGCAGGAAAATCTCTGGTGTCTTGCATCCACCCACCCCATAGCAGCGGGTATTCCGGAGAAAATTTTCCTGCCCAAAGAAGAAATGTACGGGGAATATTTTGATATTCCCAAGCCAGACGATGTGATTTTTGCGGGTTGGTTTTCCGGCGGACAGGTATTCCGCAGCGGCTGTACGTTTACAAGAGGAATGGGAAAGATTTTTTATTTTCAGCCGGGTCATGAAGAATATCCGATTTACTATGTACCGGAAATTCAGCAGATCATTATAAATGCGGTGCGGTTTTGTACGCCTATGGGAGCACGGAAGGAGCTTGCATGCGAGGAAGTGAAGTAATCAGACTTTCTGTCTTTTTTGACCATATTTTACAGGCGGAGGAGCAGACCGGTAAACATATTCCGGAGCTGCTTGCAGAGGTGAAGAATGCGGGTATTTCTGCTGTAGAAATTAACTGTACCTACCTCCTGGAACACCCGACAACGCTGGAAATGCTTGAGACTGCAGGCTTACAGGTGAGCTGCATTTATGAATTTTATGCGTTGGAGCGGGGCAGGGAAACAGAAAAAGCCCGCAGACATATTGAAATTGCAAGAAAAACGAAAGCCGGAAAAATACTGATTGTGCCCGGCTTTTTTTCAGTGGAAACGGAAGAGTTTGTGAATTGTGTGCCGGACAGGGAGAAAGTGTGGGACTACCTTTCCCACAGTGAAAAGGCACAGCGCATGGCGGATGGACTGCGGGAAATCGTAGAAATGGCAGGCAGCCGGAATATTGCCGACACCCCCATCACCGTTGTGATAGAGGATTTTGATGACAGGAATTCGCCCATTGCCTGCGTGAGCGGCATGCAGTGGTTTGCAGAGCAGGTTCCGGGGCTTTGTTTTACTTTTGACACGGGCAATTTTATCATCCATGGGGAGAATATTTTTGCAGCGTGGGAGGAACTCAAAGATAAGGTTGTGCATGTGCACTGCAAGGATAGGAAAATAAGCTCCGATAAACCTTTGCAAACACAGAAAAATGCAACCCCGGACATAAAGGAATGCTACCTGCCCGCGGCGGTGGGGGAAGGCTGCATCCCCATAAAGGAACTGGTATACAAGATGAAAGAGTACGGCTACCGGGGTTATCTTGCCATTGAACATTTTGATGCGGCGGACCAGGAAGCGTACATGCAGAAATCCGCTGCAAACCTGCAGGAATATTGCAGTCAGACCGGTATGGGAATCTATACAAAATAGTACATTATATCTGCAATTTAATCGGTTGCGGATTTACGGTTATCCACTTAAAATAAAATATCATAGCAACATAGAAGCCTTTTTCTGCGGCGGTGCCGGAAAGATTGCGGAAAATCGGATGGCAGGACCAGATGGTAGGAACGGACGGCATAAT
>FR880835.1:73483-116160 GCA_000434615.1 Clostridium sp. CAG:510 | reverse complement strand
CTGTAAAAGCCTCTACTCATATATTAAGAATAGGAATTTACAGCGTTTAGCCAATATCGGATTGATCGGGCTGCTCGGGAAGTGTGCTGAGGAAGCGAAGAAATCGGATGATTCTGCGGGAAAGATGCTGGCAAAGGCGGGATTGTTATTGGTTGCAGTGTCAGAGGCGATACTTCTGGTTTCTGATTTGATTGATTATAGAAAAGAGAAAATTGAGCGGGAACTTGCAGGAGATATTTAGGGCTATGTGTTGCAGTATAGGTTTGATGTGGAAAAGGAGCAGGCAGCGAATGCGGAAAATTAAAAAATGAAAATATTGGATTTGCAAGATTTGGGGAAAGAAGAAAAACAGGACAGGTGCTTTTGCGTGACGTGTGAGTATTTTGAAATGTGTAAAGTTGATGGATGAGGATATTATGTAAAGAAAATTAATGTCGTTTTTGACAATATGTTGAAAAAGTTATATACTTATTCAGTGTTGTTAAATAATCTGATTCGTATTATAAAGGAAAGAAAAAATGGTTAAAAATGACATTGAAATTGATACTAAGATTAAGTGCTTAGAAGCAAAGATGACTCAACAACAGTTGGGAGAAGTTGTTGGAACGACTGGACAATATGTTAATCGCATAATAAAAAAGAAAGATGGTGTAGTGAATAAGACATTTGTTCAGATGATGGAAGCGTTAGGTTATGATATTGTATTAACCTACGAAAAGCGAGAAGAAAAATAGAATGATTGAGAAATGAGGAAGTTTCATGGTAGAAAGAATTTGCCCAAAATGCAAAATACCTATGAATGCCGATGTATGCATAAAAAAATCCTGTCAAACCAAAACGGTAATGTCAACGACATTATATTGGTGTGAAGAATGTAACGTTCCGATTTTTGAACCGGTGTGTCCGAAATGCGGAACAGAGGGTAAGTACATATCAACGGATATTAGACCTGTGTTTCCAGAGGAGCGGTTGTTACTTGCATTAGTGCAAGGGAAAGAAAATCCACATTGTTATGAAAATTCATCCGTGTGGTATGGTAGCGGGGCATATATTATTGATGGCAAAAAAGAAAAGATTTCTATAACAGAGATTAACAAATGGTCGTTAGATAAAATCAAAGCTATTAAAGAAGAGTATGATAGACTGGTAGATGATATTGATTCAAGTTACTTTGATAGAAATGTGGCTGTTTTTGTTGAGGCGAACAAGGAAAGATACAATTATATCACAGAGGAAGCAATGCGTTTTATTTCATCATACAGAGACCAATATGCGGTGGAAGATATGATGGTTTCTTTTAGTGGTGGAAAGGATTCAACAGTAACGTCACATCTTGTGAATTCAGCGTTAGGAACAAATCAAGTGATGAGGCTCCTGGACAGTGCGGTGTAAAGTTCTCTGGAGAGTATTGCCAATAATAGACAGATGGAGACCAAGACGCTGTATTTTACATTGGTTTACGGGAAGCTTGCAAGAGCAGCAAGAATTTATTGACTTGGACTGCTATTTTTCAATAAATGCCGGTATGTTGAGTAATTCGGAAAGGATAAGGCTTATTCCGAGAGAGAAAATCTTAGTGGAAAGCGATGGGCCATATTCTAAGATTGATGGGAAAAAATATCAGCCGAGTTATTTACTAAGGGAATATGAACTTATAGCAAAAGCATTGAAAGAGCCTGATTTAATAAAACTTGTTTATTCAAACCTTAAAACTTTATTGACATTATAAAAGGTGAATTTGTCTGTTCAAAAAACAGATAAAAGTGAACGACACATAGGTGCGAGTATTTAAAGGTAAACAGAAGAGGTTTCTATAAAAAGGAGTAGATATGATATGGAGAATGATTTGGTAAACATCGGGCAGAATAGCATTATGAGTAGTTATGTGAAAAGTGATGATATTTTAAAAGATATGTGCGGGATTATTGAATCCTCGCAAAAGGCCGCATATCAGGCAGTGAATTCTGCACTTGTGCAGAGAAACTGGCTTATTGGTTATCGTATTGCCGAGGAAGAGTTGCAAGGAGATAATAGAGCAGAGTATGGTGCAAGTATTATAGAGAAGCTTGCAAAAGAATTGACTGCGGAATATGGAAAAGGATACACGAAAACAAATTTGTATCATTTTTATTCGTTTTACAAAACGTATCCTGAGATTTTCCACTCGGCAAGTGGAAAATTACTTCTATCTTGGACGCATTACCGTACCTTGTTGCAAGTGAATGATAAAGATGCTAGAGATTGGTATGAGAAAGCAGCATTAGAGCAGACTTGGAGTGTGGCCACTCTACAGCGTAATATTTCCTCACAATACTATTATCGAATGCTCCAGACACAGCGTCAGGACCTTGTGGAAAATGAGATGAAGGAATTGACTGCCGGTTATCAGAATGATAAATATGAGTTTATCAAGAGTCCGGTAATTGCTGAGTTCTTAGGCTTTGCTCAAAATACCGATTTTACGGAAAGCGACCTTGAGAAGAGTATTCTTTCCAATTTGCAAAAATTCCTTATGGAACTTGGCAAAGGATATGCATTTGTTGCCAGACAGCAACATATCCATACGGAAAAGCAGGACTATTATATCGACCTCGTGTTTTATAACTATATCTTAAAGTGCTTTGTGTTGATTGATTTGAAAACTGAAAAAATTTCTCATGCTGATGTGGGACAGATGGATATGTACATCCGCATGTATGATGAATTGAAACGTGGAGAGGGAGATAACCCTACAATTGGTATTGTGCTTTGCTCTGATACAGATGAAGATATTGCACGTTATTCGGTGATGCATGGTAATGAGCAGCTGTTCGCTTCAAAGTATAAATTATACTTGCCAACAGAAGAAGAACTGAAAGCGGAGATTGAAACACAGAAAGCAATGTTTTATTTGCAACAGCAGGAGAATGAAGGTTTATAAGCGAATAATTAGTAAGGAGATTTGCCCCAAATTGTGGGGCAAATCTCTTCACTCGTTATATAGCTCAAGAATATCATGAGATTGGATGAGACGCAATGATATGAAATTTTCAAGAAAATTATTTAGTAATAACATTATGCGGAAGTCTCCAATTTAAGGATAATTTCTATACTTGGCACAATTACTATATGTGAAAGCTGCCTGCATATGCAGTCTCTTTTTATATCGAAAGCACAGCAAACAATTTCCACATCAACAGGCATCGTTCGGAACGAAATCAAATTTACATTGATATCGTTCCGAATTTTATTTAGAAGGATGCTTCCACAGAATACCCAAAAGTAAAAATCCCCCATATCCTAAATTCCCAAAGAATGGTATAATGAGCTTGTGTAATGGGATACGAGAACAAGAGAGAATGTAGGAAAACAAAGGAGGAGCTATCATGAGACGACAGTTAGAACCACTGTTTACACCGTGGAAAATCGGAAATTGCGAAATCAAGAACCGCATTGTACTGACATCCATGGGAGGAACCAACCTTTTGGGCTGGATGGAAAAAAACCATTTTGACAAAGATGGCGCTAAATTTATCCTGGAGGTAGCAAAGAACAATTGCGGCCTGGTGCTGCCGGGCTGTCAGCCAGTGTACAACCCCATGTTCGGAAGCTGGTTGTATAAAAATAAAAAGATGTATGAGGATCTGGCAGATTGGATGCCGGAATTCCATAAGACGGGAGCCAAGCTGTTTGTACAGCTGACGGCAGGCTTCGGGCGTTCCTTTACCATCAGTAAGATGATGGAAACCCTGTATACCAACAAGGTGCTGCGTGTTTTATCCAAGCCCGTTATGGATCTTGACAAGATTACGGCAGCGCCCAGCCCGTCTCCGAACCGCTGGTCGGACAAGGTACCTTCCCGGGAGATGACGGTGGAAGAGATTCAGGAATTTATTTCAGCATTTGGCAAGACAGCAAAGCTGCTTAAGGATGCAGGTGTGGACGGTGTGGAAATCCATGCTGTGCATGAAGGCTATTTGCTGGATCAGTTTACCTTAAAATATGTCAACAAACGTACCGATGAGTACGGCGGCTCCTTTGAGAACCGGTATCGCTTTGCGGTGGAAATCGTAAAAGAAATCAAGAAGGTATGCGGACAGGATTTCCCGGTATCCCTTCGTTACAGTGTAGAGTCAAAGACCAAGGGCTTCCGTGAGGGTGCGCTTCCCGGCGAAGAATATGTGGAAGTCGGACGCGATATGGCAGAATCCGAAAAGGCCGCCAAGTATCTGCAGGATGCCGGATACGACATGTTAAACTGCGACAACGGTACTTATGATGCCTGGTACTGGGCACATCCGCCCATTTATATGCCGGAAAACTGCAACCTGGAGGATGTGGCACATATCCGTAAGTTTGTGGATATCCCTGTGGTATGTGCGGGGCGTATGGATCCCGAGACTGCGGCAGAAGCGGTAAAGGACGGCAGAATCGACGGCGCCGGATTCGCCAGACAGTTCCTGGCAGACCAGGAATGGGTAACCAAGCTGATGGAAGAGAGAGAAGACGATATCCGTCCCTGTATTTTATGTCATAACGGCTGCTTTAACATGTGCCACTACAAGGGCGTGCCCAACGACCAGGCATTATCTGATTCCCTGCACCTGGCGCGCTGTGCTGTGAATGCGGAGACCATGCAGTGGGAAAAGCACCGGATTATCAAGACCGGCAACCCGAAAAAGGTACATATTATCGGCGGTGGTATCGGCGGTATGGAAGCGGCCAGAGTATTGAAGCTGCGCGGACATGAACCGGTGATTCATGAGCAGACGGATCATCTGGGCGGTACGTTTGTGGCAGCCAGCGCAGAAAGCTACAAGGGTAAGCTGAGAGATCTGCTGACCTGGTATCGCAAGCAGATGAAAGATCTGAATGTGGAAATTCATTACAATGAAAAAGTAGAAAATACAGAGCAGTTTGCGGGAAGCCCGGTGATTGTTGCCACAGGTTCCGTTCCCCGTGTACTGAAAAGAGTGCCCGGTCACGAAAAGATGGTAGAGGCCTGCGAGTATCTGACCGGCACCCCGGTAGGAGAAACGGTGGCAGTCATCGGCGGCGGTCTTACCGGCTGCGAGATTGCTTATGAACTGGCGCTGCAGGGGAAAAAGCCCGTCATTGTGGAAATGAAGGATGACTTGATCGCACAGACCGGTGTCTGCCTGGCAAACAGCTCCTATTTAAGAGAATGGTTTGCATTGCATAATGTACCGGTGTACCTGGAAACTACCTTACAGGAAGTAAAGGATGGCAGCATTGTATGTAAGGATGCAGAGGGAAAAGAGCTGACGATTTCCTGCGACAGTGTAATCAGCTCCGCCGGTTATATTCCGAATCCGCTTACGCAGGCCGGCAGCAGGACTTACCTGGTTGGTGACTGCAACGGTGTCGGCAACCTGAGAACCGTGGTATGGCGTGCTTATGAAGTAGCCATGAAAATCTGATGGGAGGGACACAAATGAATTTAACAAAAGAACAACAGGATATTTTAGATGGAAAACAGGGCGATGTCCTGGCAAAGGTAATGCAGACACTGGTGCGGTACGGAGAAGTCTTCGGCGCCGATGCCATGGTGCCCGTAACGAGTAAATACAATCACCTGGTTACCTCCTTCGGGCTGAAGGCGCTGGCACCGGTTTATGAGCTGATGGATAAGCTCATAGAGTCCGGAAATGTGTCCAAACATAAGTTTTCCGCAGACCCGAGACCGCTTGATCCCAACGTGCCAAGCTCTTTTTTACAGAATTTTGTTTTTAAGAATTTCATGTATTCCAAGCAGGAGGACTATGAAAAGCAGCTGGAACAGATAGGAATCATGGATAAAGATGCCTATACCTGTACCTGTTACATGGACGAAGTAGGCAACACACCGGCAATGGGTGAGGTGCTTTCCTGGTCAGAGTCTTCGGCGGTTGTTTATGCCAACTCTGTTCTGGGGGCAAGGTGCAACCGGAATTCCGGCATTATTGACCTTATGGGGTCGGTTGCAGGCTATGTGCCCCGGTTCGGTCTGCTTACGGACGAAGGCAGAAAAGCAACCTGGGTGGTAAAAATTGAGACCACAAAGAAGCCGGAGGCGCAGCTGCTCGGCTCTGCCATCGGTATGAAGGTTATGGCTGACGTACCCTATATAGAGGGGCTGGACAAGTGGCTTGGCGGAGAACTGGATGAAGCGGCAAAGACCTATCTGAAGGATTTCGGCGCCGCAACAGCGTCTAACGGTGCGGTAGGTTTATATCATGTGGAAAACATTACCCCGGAGGCAGTGAAATACGGAAAAGACCTTGTGGCAGATGGCGCTAAAGTTTATGTGGTGGACGATGCGGAGCTGCAGCGGGTTTATGACAGTTATCCGGTCATCTGGAAAAAGAAGGATGCCACCCCGAAGCTGTGCTTTATGGGATGCCCACATATGAGCTTAAACCAGCTGATTGACTGGACGAAAAAAGTGGATCAGGGCTTAAAAGAAGCCGGAAAGACCAAGGTTTGTATTCCGACTGTCTTTACGGCAGCACCGGCGGTTCTTAAGAAATTTGAGGAAACGCCCTATGCGGCAGTCTTAAAAAAGACCGGTGTCATCACTTCCTACATATGTCCTCTCATGTACATGAACAATCCTCTCAGCGGAAAGATGCCTGTCATCACTTCCAGCAATAAATTGAGAACCTATACCAGCGCAAGATATTATACGGATGAAGAAATTTTAGAGCAGATTACGAAGGGAGGAGCAGAAAGATGAAAGAATTTAAAGGCAGAGTGATAGCGGAAGGGACTGTGGAAGCAAAAGCCCTGGTGTCCCACGGAGGACTCAATACACTGGCATCCTTCCAGAAGGCATTACAGTTTGGAGATAAAAAAGCAACCTGCGGCGACCAGAACAACCCGGACCTTTACGGCAAGCAGATGGCGGGAAAGGCGTTGTGCCTGCCGGCTACTATCGGCTCCACCACGGGTGGACTGGTACTGTACTGCGCCTGTTCCATGGGCAGACAGCCGGCCTGCATGCTGTTTTCCGAACCCATTGACTCCCTGGCTGCAGCCGGCGCTATTTTAGCGGATGTATGGCTGGAGAACAGCAAGATGCCTGTCATCGACAGTCTCGGGGAAGAGTTTCTTGCCTATGTGAAGGACGATATGAATATTACGGTAAAAGAAGGTGGAGTAGTCGTATGTCAATCTTAAATCAGTTAAACAGTGTGCCAATGTATGCAATCTGCGGCGGAATCATTGCTTTCGTGGCAGTGGTATGTGTTATTTTCTTAGTGAGAGCTTACCGCACCGGCAAGGCCATCGGCATGGATACCACGAAAATGAAGCGTACGATTATTTCCAGCGCCACGTTTTCCCTGTTGCCCAGTGTGGGAATTTTGCTGGGAGTCATTGCACTGTCGGGAAGTTTGGGAACTCCCTGGCCCTGGCTGCGCCTGTCCGTAATCGGCGCTCTGCACTATGAAACCCAGGTGGCCCAGGCAGCGGCGGAGCAGGTGGGACTGAGCACCCTTTCGGCTGCGGAAATGACACCGGGGGCATTCTCCACCATTGCGCTCCTGATGAGCATCTGCATTATCTGGGGAATGGTTATGTCAGTATTCTTGAATAAAAAATACACAAAGAAGCTGACGGCGGACAAAAAGAGCGGTAAGCCCGGTTTCGGGGACATGGCAATGACAGCCATGTTTATCGGACTGGTAAGCACTTATATGGGAAGATACATTGGAGGTTTTGTATCGGAAAACGGTCTGTTTACCTTTAACGGGGACTATATTCCGTTGATTGTGCTGGCGGTGTCGGCGCTTGTCATGGCGGGCTTTGTTTATCTGATAGAGAAAAAGAAACAGGCCTGGGTAGACAGCTTTTCTATTGCAGGAAGCATGATTGCCGGTATGCTGGCGGCTGTTCTGGCGGGACTGCTGTAGGGCGCTGCCTGACAGGAAATGCTGCCTGACAGGAAAGCGTGCCTGACGGGAAAGTATGCCCGACAGGAAAATATTCGGATTAGGATATGACAGAAAGGATTACAAAATGGAAGAAGATAAGAAAACAGCTGTCTGGGACAGTTATACAAGAAAGACCCATGTGATCGGCAGAATCGTCAGCATTGTCACACTGATCATGCTGGTAGGAGCGCCTTTTCTGATAGGCGGGATGCTGGGAGCCTATCCGGATCTTGGGGCGGTAGGAAAGGGATTTCTTTCCGTAGGACTGGTATGGCTGGTCAGCAGTATTGCAGAATTTTTAATTTATACACCTATGCTGGGAGCGGGAGGCGGTTATCTGGCATTTATCACCGGCAACCTCATCAATATGAAAATCCCCTGTGCCGTCAATGCCAGGGATATGGTGGGGGCAAAGACCGGAACTCCGGAAAATGAAATCATTTCCACGATTTCCATTGCCACTTCCTCCCTGGTTACCATACTGGTGCTGGCAATCGGCGTACTTCTGATGGTTCCCCTGCAGCCCATTTTACAGAGTGAGGTTCTGCAGCCGGCATTTGAAAACGTGGTTCCGGCGCTGTTTGGCGCCATGGCATACAAGTACTATCATAAAAATATGAAGATAGCAGCCCTGCCGTTAGTGGTTATGAGTCTGTTGTTTATTCTGGTGCCTTCCCTGACAGGTTCCACCAGTTTTATGATTATTCCTTCCGGAGCCATTGCCATCGGTGTTGCCTACCTGCTGTTTAAAAAGAAGAATGCGGCAGGAAGTAGGACCGGGAATATCAAAGAATCTTAAGGAAAGAGGTCAGATATGAAATACATTGGTTTTATACTTCTTGCAGTGCTTGCACTCATTCTGCTGCTTCTGCTCATTGCGGTCATAAGGACACTTCTGATGCCGTCGAAAACATCGACCTATGTAGCAAAAGAGTCCGAGGAAGAGTCTCTGGCGCTGGCACGTAAACTTTCTAAAATGGTGCAGTACGATACCACATCCCATGCCAATGTGGCGGAGGTGGAAAAGTTTCTGGGCTTCCACAAGGTCCTGGAGGAGCTGTTTCCCCTTGTGCATGAAAAACTGGAAAAAACGGAAATTGACGGAAATCTGCTTTTTTACTGGAAAGGAAAGTCTTCACAGAAGCCCATTCTTCTGATGAGCCATCAGGATGTGGTTCCTGCGGAAGGGGAGTGGGCGCATGAGCCTTTTTCCGGAGATATTGCGGACGGTAAGGTGTGGGGTAGAGGAACCTCCGACACCAAGGCTTCGGTCATGGCATTCTTCCAGGCCGTGGAAGAGCTGCTGGCGGAAGGTTTTGTACCGCCTACCGATGTGTATCTGGCATCCTCCTGCACAGAAGAGTGGGGCGGGGACGGTGCGCCCAAGATTGTGGCAGAGCTTCAGAAAAGAGGTATTGAATTATTTTTAGTATGCGATGAAGGCGGCGGTATTATTACGGACCCCATCGGCGGTATCCATGGTAATTTTGCCATGGTAGGTGTTTTTGAAAAGGGAAAGGGGGATGTAAAGTTCACTGCCAGAAGCAACGGCGGTCATGCAAGCACTCCCGTAAAGGGAACTCCCATTGCCAGACTGGCAGCTTTTGTCAATGAAGTAGAGACTCATTCCCCGTTCAAAAAAAAGATGCTGCCTGAGGTGGCGGCCATGTTTACCCGTCTGTCTCCGTATGCAGGCTTCGGAATGAAACTGGTATTCGGTAATCTGTGGTTGTTCCGTCCGCTCTTAAATGCCGTTCTGCCGGCCATCAGTGCACAGGCGGGAGCCATGTTAAAGACAACCATTGCGTTTACCGTACAGAAGGGCTCCGATGCCTATAATGTATTGCCGCAGGAAGCCTATGTGGGCGCCAATATGCGTTTCATTCCCCATCAGGGAGAAAAGGAAAGCTTGGAGATTATCCAGAAGATAGCTGAAAAGCACGGACTGGAAACCGAAGTGCTGCATGCCAACGACTACACAGAGCCTGTGGACATTCACGGAGAGGCGTTCCGCCTTGTGGAGCAGACCATTGCGGCAACTTTCCCGGGACTTCCGGCAAGCCCTTATGTGATGACGGGAGCGACCGATGCCCAGTTCTACCAGCCGGTATGCAAGAGCTGTATCCGTTTTGCACCGGTGGTTTACGGACCGGAACAGATGAAGGGAATGCACGGACTGAATGAGAATATTGAGTACAATTGTCTGCCGGGAGCCGTGCGGTTTTATAAAAACCTGATCAAGGCAGAAAAATAGAATATATCCGGGAAAATACCGCCTGCAACAGGCAAATGCCGTGCAGACGGTATTTTTTTGCCTTTTTTGCACGAAGGGTTCTGAAAACGTGCGAAGTTTATAATGGAAATACTACAATATATATGATATAATGGTCAAAAATGTTTGTTTACGAGAAAAGGCGGAATGTTATGGGAACAAGGATTGAAGGTCTCTGGGACTGTGCGTACTGTGGAAAGAAAGGGATTAAAGCACGCTTTGACGCATGCACTTCCTGCGGAAGAGCCCGCGGTGTGGAAACAATCTTTTACCTGCCGGAGGATATAGAGGCAGCAGCACTGACAGAGGAAGAAAAGGCGCTTACGACCAATGAGCCGGACTGGCTGTGTGAATACTGTGGGGCATACAATCGCTCCGATGCCGCAAACTGCAGCAAATGCGGAGCGTCAAAGGAAGAATCGAAGACCAATTACGGAAGGCGGGGAAAATGGCAGTACAGCTGATTGCGGATTTATATGGTTGTTCGGAAATCATAAACGATACGGAAGCCATTAAGAGGGCAGCGCACCGGGCAATAGAATATGTGGGCGCGGATATCGTGGAGGAATGTATTCATAAATTTGAACCCATAGGGGTGACTTATTTTGCGGTAATTTCCACCTCTCATTTTTCGGTGCATACATGGCCCGAATACGGTTATGCGGCAGTGGATATCTTCTCCTGTACGGATGAAGTGGTGGAAGGAATTACGGAAATACTGAAGACGCTGTTCGGGGCGGAAAAAATCGTGATGCGTTCCGTGCAAAGAGAGATTGCACCGGAACCGGGAACCCCGGCAGAGGCGGCGGATACGGAACAGAAGTAAAGACATCAGAGAAGAAGAGGCAAAGGGGGAAGGAGAAAATGGGCTATCAGATTGGAACATTGCTTAACATCAATGGCCTGGCAGGAAAGGTAATCGGTTTTATCCGGTATGAAAACACTCAGGATCCGGGCAAATTCTGGACGGAGTACCGGCTGCGGACACGCAATGGAGAGGCATGGCTTTCCTGTGATGATTTTTATAATGAATATTCGGTGTCATGGCCGGCAAACGATGTGGGAGGCAGAATCGGACCGGAATGGCATAAGGTGGACGAAGGGACACAGGTGGTCAGAAGCTCCGGCGGAGATGTGGATGTGGACCCGGGAGAGAGCGCAACGTTTCTGGAATTTGAAGACGAAGCCGAAGACCATACCCTGTCGGTGGAGATGTGGAGTGACGGAACGGAATACTCTAAGGGAGAATATGTAGAGAAAGAACAGATTGTGGTAACCGGATTTGAAAAACCGAAAAACAGTGCCCGGGGATTGGGGATTGTCGTTGCCCTTATGCTCCTGTTTATGGTTATACCGCCTATTTTTAATACAGTGTTTTCCAATACAGCGGCCGACAGCAAAAAGATTTCCACGTATCTGGAATCCGCAGGTCAATATAATTATAAGACATCCATTACGGGAAATGCGAACCAGACGGCAACGGTGTACGAGTATTTTAAGGATGCTACTACGGATGATGTGGCAAAGGACATCATCAAAGGTGTGGACGGTAATACCGTGTCCGTTACCCAGAAGGATGATGAGGCAGATGCGGAAATAGCCATTCTTACCAAGAAGGAATATTGCCTGATTTACCATCCGGAATCGGAAGAAAATGTGGTATATGTACAGATATCGAACCGTAAGTACAATTATGCTTCGGACAATTCCCCGTACAGAAGCACCGGCGCAGATACAAGCTGGTACCGGAGTCATTATTACAGTTCGGGATATTCTTCGGATGCGAACTCCTACAAGAGCACGCCATCGGCATATTCCATGTATGACGGCTCCACCGTACATAATATCGGCAACGGCTACTTTGATTCCTATTCCAATTCCATAAGGCAGTCGAGCATCAACAGCCGGAATTCTTCAAGCGGAGGAATCAGCAGCGGAAAGTAGAAACAGTTAAAAGTAACTAAAAACAGCCAACAGTAACTAAAAACAGCCAACAGTTAAAAGGAGAAAAGAGTATGTTAACAGTAGCATTGGAAACAATTGTGTATCTTGGGGTCGGCCTTGTCATGATGATGCTTGGCTATTTTATCATTGATCTGGTTATTCCGGTGGATTTTCCGCAGGAAATCCGGGAGGGGAATAAAGCGGTAGGCTGGGTTTCAGCGGGGATTTATGCCAGCCTCGGGTTTGTCATCCGTTCTGCCATCATTTCCAATACGGTGGGCGAGGCAGTAGAATTATTACAGGGAGTGCTGGACACCGTAGCCTTTGCGGGTGTCGGCATTGCGGCATTTATCATTGCGTACTTTTTAGTTGACCTGGTAAACCGGAAATTCAATTTTAATGTGGCGCTGAAGGAAAAGAATGAGGCAGCCGGTATTATGATTTTCGGTATCTTTCTGGGCATTGCTTTTATCGTAAGCGGCGTTATCCAGTAAAATGCGCCATGACCGGGAAATGTGGCAATCTGTGCCATGACCGGGAAATGTGGCAATCTGCGTCATGACCGGAGAAAATATGATGTTGTAAAGCAGACAAGAAGGAAAATGACATGAGTAAAAAATACAGACTCTTAATGCTGACAACCCTGATTATTTCGGGCTGTTCCATGTGTTATGAACTGATTATCAGTGCGGTAAGCTCCTATCTTTTGGGAAACAGTACCCTGCAGTATTCCATAACCATCGGACTCTATATGGCAGCGCTTGGTTTTGGCTCTTATATTTCCAAATATTTTAAGAAAAATCTGTTTCACGTTTTTGTGACAATTGAGCTGAGTATCGGTGTGGTTGGGGGCGTAAGCTCCCTTCTGCTTTTTCTTTCCAATATTTACATCAGCAATTATGCTGCCGTCATGTATGCGGAAATTCTTTTGATCGGTACACTGGCAGGAGCGGAAATCCCCATTATGACAAGGATTATTGAGGCGGACGAAAATAACCTTTCGGTTACGCTTTCCTCCATTTTCAGCTTCGATTATATCGGAGGTCTTTTGGGTTCTATTGCCTTTCCCCTGCTGTTGCTGCCTCAGCTGGGATACTTTGCCACATCGTTTCTGTGCGGACTTCTGAATATTATAGCAGCCATGCTGATTTTGTGGCGTTTTGGAGAGCGGGTGGAAAACATCCGGATTTACCGTGTGATTGCGGGTATCCTTGCTGTAGGAATGGCAGTGGGTATCCTGTTTGCGGATAATATTTCCGACAGTATTGAAGACGGATTGTACAGAGACCACATTATCTATATGGAGCAGACGCAGTATCAGAAAATAGTTATGACGAAGCACCGGGATGACGTGCGGCTTTACATAGACGGAAACTGCCAGTTTTCCACGGCGGATGAATACCGCTATCATGAAGCGCTGGTGCATGTTCCCATGAGTGAACTTTCCCAAAGGGAGGATGTACTCATTCTGGGAGGCGGAGACGGCATGGCAGTCCGGGAAGTTCTCAAATATGACGAGGTAAAGGACATTACCCTTGTGGATCTGGATGCCGAGATGATACGCATCTGTTCCACCAATCCCAACATTACGGAAATAAATGAAAACAGCCTGCAATCGGAAAAGCTGCATGTGATCAATACAGATGCTTATGAATATCTGGAAAAGTCGGAGGATATGTTTGATCTGATTATTGTGGACCTGCCGGATCCGAACAGTGAGTCCTTAAATAAGCTGTACTCCAATATTTTTTACCGGATGTGCGGCAACCACCTGAAGGATGACGGCGTTATGGTGGTGCAGTCCACCAGCCCCTACTATGCCACAAAAGCTTTCTGGTGCATCAACCATACCATCGAAAGCGAAGGATTTTATGTAAAGCCGTATCATCTGCAGGTGCCGGCGTTCGGCGACTGGGGATTCAATATGGCAAGCCGGAAGGAACTGAAGGAAGAGCTGACCTTTGATGTGGAGACAAAGTACTTAAGCGCGGAGAATGTTTCGGCTCTCTTTTTGTTTGGAAAGGACGAAATGGCGGAAGATGTGGAGATCAACCGGCTTACCAGGCCGGTGCTGATGGAGTACTATAATAAGGCAGTGGAGAAGTGGGATTAAATCATAGGCAATAAAAAAGTAACAAATTAAGGGGCTGTCGCACTGACAAATATTTTTTGCTGGGCGGTAGCCCTGTTTTATGCCGTAATCTAACGCTGAAACATTTACAAAGCATACGTAACAACGGCACTGATATTCATGATGGTAGGCACTGAAATGCAAAACAAAAAAGAAAGTGCCTACAAATCTTCAAGAAGTAGGCACTGAAATGCAAAACAGAAAAGAAAGTGCCTACAAATCTTTAAGGGGTAGGCACTGAAATGTAAAACAGAAAAGAAAGTGCCTACAAATCTTCAAGAGGCAGGCACTGAAATGTAAAACAGAAAAGGAAGTGCCTACAAATCTTCAAGAGGCAGGCACTGAAATGTAAAACAGAAAAGGAAGTGCCTACAAATCTTCAAGAGGCAGGCACTGAAATGTAAAACAGAAAAGGAAGTGCCTACAAATCTTCAAGAGGCAGGCACTGAAATGTAAAACAGAAAAGGAAGTGCCTACAAATCTTCAAGAGGCAGGCACTGAAATGTAAAACAGAAAAGGAAGTGCCTACAAATCTTCAAGAGGCAGGCACTGAAATGTAAAACAGAAAAGGAAGTGCCTACAAATCTTCAAGAGGCAGGCACTGAAATGTAAAACAGAAAAGGAAGTGCCTACAAATCTTCAAGAGGCAGGCACTGAAATGTAAAACAGAAAAGAAAGTGCCTTTGTGAAGGAGATGGATCTTTCTTAATGGAGCAGATTTTTATTATGCTAACCGGTACACAGCATTATTTTGGAGAAAATATTTCAAATACATGCACAATGTATTATAATTAAAACGCATGGAAAATTGATTCTCTGAAAGTGAAACAGCATGGAAAATGGGAGTAGGCAATGGGTAACGAAGCAGGCGAATGGATTATGTATGGAGTGAAATGGGATGACCCGGAGTGCATTCATACGGTAGAGGAAGCAATCGCATACATCAATGAAGTGGGATTTCTTCCCTTGTTTAAGAATGACATCCCGGGGTTTTCCATGGAAGAAAGAACGACGCCGGAATACTGGTGGTGTGATATTCCGGAAAAAGACCCCTGGCTATGGCGGGCGATTATAGCCGGAAAACATGACATCGTATATGGTAAGTTCTTCGATAAAAAAGCCGGTTTTATATCTAAAAAATGGCTGCCGGTGTTTGCCAACTACCGGCGGGACGGGTATGATTTTGATGCTCTGTATGAAGACGGAAAAGCACCTTTGAAGCACAAACGAATTATGGAAAATTTTATGGAGGGAAACGAAGACACGGAAATATTTTCCAGTGAACTGAAGAAGCTTGCAGGTTTTGGCAAGGATGGTTATAAGGGATTTGAAGGTGCGGTTACCGGACTTATGATGCAGACATATCTTTGCAACTGCGACTTCAAGAAGCGTGTCAATAAAAAAGGCGCAGAATACGGCTGGGATGTGGCGGTGTATTCTTCACCGGAGCACCTGTTCGGCTATGATTATGTGACTTCCCACTATAAGGACGACCCGCAGGAGTCTTGGCGGCAGATAGTGGAGCAAATGCATGAAATTTATCCGATAGCGACGGATGGGCAGATAAGAAAATTGCTGAAATAGAAAATGGCATATTTGCATAGATGCATTTTTTAGAAAGAAATACTATTGCAGACAGGGACAGGAGTTATGGTTAAGAAAATAGTAAAAGGAACAAAAATATTTTCCCGGAAAGCACAGCCGGCGACAGAAGCAGACCGGCAGGTGGTAACGGATTTATTGGATACACTAAGGGCGAACAGCGGAATATGTGTGGGCATGGCAGCAAACATGATAGGTGTGAATAAAGCGATTATCGTGGTAGCGGCGGGACCTTTTCAGTTTGCCATGATTAATCCGATAATTACAAAGAAGGCAAGCGAATATCGGACGGAGGAAAGCTGCCTCTCACTGGATGGGGTCAGAGCCTGCACAAGGTACGAAGAAATAGAAGTGGATTATCTGGACGGTGATTTCAAACCTCAACACGGAAAATACAGCGGCTTTACGGCGCAGATTATCCAGCATGAGATAGACCATTGCAACGGGATTGTGATTTAAGCAGATTTGCGTTTGTCAGGAAGAAAATGAAGACCAATATGACAAAGGAGCAATTCAAAGCAGCCCGGGAATACTGGAGCAAAAAAGAACAGATAAAAATGCCGGAGGAGCAGTACGGAAGATGTGCTGGCGGAAATCCGCAGCTTTGACGATAAGTACGGTAAATAAAGGAAAGGATGTGTTTTATGGAATACAACTTCTGGGGCTGGCAGAATGCGACAGTTCCGGCAATAACGGACGAATACAGGGGAATACATACACCCATAGATTTATACGATGCACTGACGCACATTTGGTGCGCAGATACTTGTGCACCCAGACTGCGGGATGGCTGGACGGAAGATAATAAAACACTGGGGCAGTGCTCCATTACAGCTTTTCTGGCGCAGGATATCTTCGGCGGAGAGGTGTACGGCATTTTAAGACCCGGCGGCAATTATCACTGCTACAATGTAGTCGGTGACTGCCGGTTTGACCTCACCAGTGAGCAGTTCGGAGAGGAAGTCCTTGATTATGGGAACAACCCGGTGCAGGAAAGAGCAGTGCATTTTGCGAAGGAAGAAAAGAAACTCCGCTATGAATACCTGAAATCGGAGCTTAAAAAGTACACGGTGGCAGGGGAGCAATAAATATGGCGGAAAAAAGCAGGACAGAGTATTCCATGGTGAATACCTCCGTGGCATTTATAGCGCAGATTACAGCCATTCTGATGGGATTTTTCACCAGAGTGGTTTTTACGCATACACTGAGTGAAGGCTATGTGGGTATCAACGGTCTTTTTACGGACATTCTGAATATCTTATCCCTGTCGGAGCTGGGCGTTGGCACGGCAATTACCTATGCGTTGTACGGTCCCATTGCCCAAAAAGACACGAAAAAACAGCAGATTTTAATGCGGATGTTCCGCACCTTTTATCGGATAACGGCAGCAGTCGTGCTGGTGGCAGGTCTGTGCCTCATCCCGTTTTTAAATGTGCTTATGAAGAACCGTCCGGATGTGGACCACCTGCTTCTGATTTACCTTTTGTATCTGTTAAATTCGGTGATTTCCTATCTGCTGATTTACAAAAAGACGCTGGTGGACGCGCATCAGATGAATTATCTGACTGTGATAAACCACAATGGATTTCTGGTTATTCAGGATATTTTACAGATAATTATTCTGCTGACCACGAAAAATTTTATTCTGTTTTTGCTGGCGGCGGTGGTTTGCACCATTACGGCGAATATTGTGATGTCGAAGCAGGCAGACCGGCTGTTTCCGTATCTGAAAGAAACGTGTGAGGAAAAACTGCCGGAAAACGAACGGAAGGACATTATAAAAAATGTAAAAGCCATGCTGATGCATAAAATCGGCGAGGTGGCGGTCAACAATACCGACAATCTGCTGATATCCGGCTTTGTTGGGGTCATCAGTGCGGGTGTGTATTCCAATTATTATCTGGTGATCGGCTCCGTGAGGCAGGTGCTTGACCAGGCGCTGCAGGGGGTTACCGCCAGTGTGGGCAATTTAGGAGCTACCGAGGACGGCGAAAAAGTAGGGCATGTATTTGCAGATTTATTTTTCATCGGACAGTGGATGTTTGGGTTTGCGGGCATCTGCCTTTTGGAAATGCTGAACCCATTTGTGGAGCTGGCATTCGGAAAGCAATATCTGTTTACGGAGGACATCGTGCTGATTTTGTGCATCAACTTTTTTGTGACGGGTACCCGACGGGCGGTGCTCATCTTCAAGGAGTCCATGGGTCTGTTCTGGTACGACCGTTATAAATCCCTGATTGAAGCTGTATTAAATCTGGTTATCTCCATTCTGTTGGTGGAAAATTTAGGGATTGCCGGAGTATTTTTAGGAACGCTTTGCAGTACCCTGCTGACCTCCTTCTGGGTGGAGCCCTATGTACTTTACAAGCACCGTTTCCATGAAAAACCGGTGAAATTTTTCCTGAAATATGCCTGGCATCTGATGGTTATGGCGGCGGTATGGGGACTGACCCATGTATGCTGCAGATGGTATGAGGGCGGAGCGCTCGGCAATCTGCTGGTGCGTTTTGTGATATGTATGGTGATGCCGAATGTACTGCTCTTGCTATGTTACTGCCGGACGGCGGAATGCAAGGATTTTTTACGGTTGTTAAAAAGAATGGGGAGCAAAGCATTCGGCAGGATGAAAAGATGAGAGCCATGGGGTGACAGGATAAAAGGGTGAAAACACAAAGTAAACAGGATGAAAAGGGGTAAGACCATATGCCTGACAGAACGATAAAAATATCCGTGATAATTCCGACCTACAATGCGGGAAAATACTTAAAAGAGGCGCTGGACAGCGTGTTCAAGCAGAGCTTTACAGACTGGGAGCTTATTTTAGTGGACAATATGTCGAAGGACAACAGTCTGTCCATCTGCGAAAGTTATGCGCAGACGGATGACAGGGTTTGTGTTTACAAAGAAGAGAAAAACGGCGCAGGTGCTGCACGGAATACCGGCATGAAAATGGCGCGGGGAGAATATCTTTTTTTTCTGGATGCGGATGACTGCCTGGCGGGAACGGATATCCTGCAAAAACTGGCGGAGCAGATGGAGCGGCAGCAGGCGGACGTTGTTGTCTGCAATTACGAGAGAAACTGGAACGGCAGACTTCTGCCGGCAGCAGGCCATGAAGCTTTTTCTTTACTTGACAGGGAAGAGGAGGACTTCCGGTTCAAAGGTTTCTTTTCCGTAGGCACGCTTTCGTATGTCTGGGGACGGCTTTACCGCAAAGCTTTTCTGGACGCACATAGCATTTGCTTTCAAAATCTTGCCTATGCGGAGGACAAGCTGTTTAACCTGCAATGCTATCTGTATCAGGCAAAGTTTGGTTTTATGGACGATATCGGCTATATCTACCGGAAAAACGACGACTCGATTTCCTATCAGTACAAACCGGAGTCCGCAAAGTGCTGGCTGCAGATTGCCCATACGGTTCAGGAGCAGATAACAGCCGGCGGAAGCGCATACCGGGATTATGAAGGACTCGTCCGGTATACTCTTTTCTTTGCCGCTTTTTTTGATGCCAAGATGGAATACGTGGAGCACGGAAAATCCATGAAAGCCGTCCGGAAAACACTTCGCACCTACGAGGGGGATGCTTTGGGACATAAATGTTTTCAGAAGCTTGCTTTCGGAAAAGAAGTGCGCCGCATTTCCCAGGGACTGTGGAAGGTAATGATGAGGGGCTTTTCCTTTGGCATGCACTGTCATATGTTTGGCCTGCTGGCATTGGGGATTAAATTTTTGATTGACCTGCGGATAGACGAAAGACTGTCCGATACGGGGCTGCGGGAAGAATAAAGACAGAAAACACAGAATTCATATCACAAGGATATGGGTTCTTTTTTTGTCCTAAAATAAGCGGTGCCCGGTTAAACTATGCGTTCAATGACAAAAGGGCGACCGCATACTAAAATAAAAACCACAACAGGCAGCGAAACGGCAAACAGCGGCATAGCAAACAACATGCAATCCACTGACAATCAGACAGACCATAACCACCACAGGAGGCAGCAACATGACGAACACATACAATAATGTACCGGAAGTAGAACGGGAGACAGCGGACGGCATCCGCACCGTTTCTCTTTTGACGGACGCACTTACAGGCAGGAAGGTGTTTTTATTCGGCAATATCGATGAAAGCCTTGTGTTTTCCTTTACCATGCAGATGTTAAAACTTATGGAGGATGAACAGTCGGAAATCAATATTTACATAAACAGCCCCGGCGGCGAGGTCAATGCGGGACTTGCCATTTACGATTTGATACAGTCCTGCAGGGCACCGATAAACATGTACTGCGTGGGCATGGCGGCAAGCATGGGCGCCGTTATTTTTGCCGGCGGTCAGAAAGGCAGGCGGTTTATTCTGCCACACAGCAAGGTCATGATACATGAGCCGCTGATTCCCCTCGGGGTGGGAGGCTCCGTATCATCGGTCAAAAACACTGCCGACCTGATGATGCAGACAAGGCAGGAATTAAATGAAATTCTGGCAAAGCACACGGGAAAAAGCATCGAAGAGGTAAACCGGGCGACCGAATTTAACAACTACATGGATGCGAAAGAGGCGGTAGCTTTCGGAATTTGTGACTGGGTAACGGATGACCTGATGTAAAACGGAAGTATCGGAACAGCAGGGCACGTATAAAAGGGAGGAGAAAACATGGCAGACAGAAGCACAGAAAAATATGGTTTTATGATTTTACCGGACGGAAAACGATACAGTCTGGACGACCGGCAGACCAGACTCAACAACAACGTGCTGGTGGTGGGAACCACGGGCGCTTCAAAGACCAGGACCGTTATTACGCCGAACCTTTTGGAATGCGTGGGCAGTTATGTGCTGACGGACCCCAAGGGAAATCTGCACCGGCAGTGGGGACACTACATGGAAGAGCACGGCTACCGGGTGGTGAAACTAAGCTTTATTCACCCGGAAAAATCCGTCCATTACAATCCTTTGCAGTATGTGAAAAACACACAGCAAATCCAGCAGCTTTCCCACATCATGGTAAGCGAGAAACACCGTCACATGGCGGACCCGTTCTGGGATGATTCCGCCATGATGCTGATAAGCAGTCTGATAGCATACGTGAAAGAAACCATACCGGAGGAGTCCGGTATGCACAATTTTCATATGATACTGGAAATTCTGCGGGCGGCGGGAAGGGATGACAGCGATAGCCGGAACAGCATTCTGGCAAACATGATGGAGAACCTGCATAAGAAAAATCCCACAAGCTGGGCGTATAAACAGTTCCAGAATGTCAATCAGGCGCCGGATAAAACGTTCCACACCATTGTCGTGACCGCCATCAGCAAATTCTGCTCCCTCGACACGGAGGAATTAGCGCAGATGATGCGGGATGACGAGCTGAACCTGACATCTATCGGCAGGCAGAAAACGGCGGTATTTGTGGAAGTATCGGACACGGACAGGTCCATGGATTTACTGATAAACCTGTTTTTTACCCAGACCATGAACCAGCTCTGCACCTACGCGGACGAGCGGTGTGCGGACAGCCGGCTGCCGGTGCCGGTCCGTTTTTTCATGGACGACTTTGCCACAAACTGCCGGATTGACAACTTTGAAAACATGATTTCCAACATCCGTTCCCGGAAAATTTCCGCTATTTTAATCCTGCAGTCTTTATCCCAGTTGGAACAAAGCTATGACATGGGAGCCCATACCATAGTGGATGACTGCGACACCATGATTTACATGGGCGGGAATGACCCGAAAACGGCATCCTCCATCGCTACCCGGTGCAATAAAACCACGCAGACAATCCTGCATATGCCGCTTTGCACCAGCTGGATTTTCCGCAGAGGAGCGCAGCCGTTCATGTGCCGGAACATGGAATTAGACGATTATCTGCATCAGAAAGGCATTGTGACAAAATGCATGAGGGAAGCCCAGGTGTATATGGAATAAAAAATACCGTTGTCGTCCGTGCCCTGTCGTAAAATTCGGAGAGCATCCTCTTTCGTTAAAAGAGAGAAGCCGTCAAAACATTCGCTGCCTACGGCGCCGGCGGTGCTTAAATCCGGCATGGTGTCCCGGTTGATGGAAAGCAGCACCAGGGCATTGCTTTCGTCGGTCATGCCGGGGGTGCTGAAAAGCAGCGGATTGATGATGCGGGCGGTGTCGTTTACTCCGAATACAATGCCGGTTTCTTCCTTAAGCTCCCGGATGGCGGTTTTAATAAGAGGAGCGGTCCGTATGTCCGTACCGGCGGCGCCTGCTGCGGCATCGGACGTCACAGAAGCTGCTGTCATAACCGGCTGTAAATCTTCTTTATCGATGAGCCCGGCGGGCGGACTTAAGAGAAACTGACCGGTGGGATAACGGAACTCATGGCTGAGAAGCAGTCTGGGTTCTTCGTTTTTTATGTTAAGAACCACGATGCAGGTAACGGCATCCGCATGCATGTTCTTAAATTCTTCTTTTGTTTTGGAAGCGACCAGATCGTCGCCGGTGCGTCTGGTGGCATCATAATAATGCTTTCCCTCCGCATACTGCAAATCAAAGACTCTGACAAATTTGGAGTCGAATAAGGGCTTGATGTTTTCCTTTGAAAAGTCGGGAGTGTTCATAGAAAATTCCTTTCCGGTAAAGCTTTTATTTCTGTAATCTATCATAGCACATTATAAAATTTTTCGCTTCGATTGACAATTGCATGTTTTGCATGTTTTACCCAGAAATGCGGTATCATAGATAAAACTTTGAAGAAATGTATCATTTTTAAAGAAAAAGTTTTGAAGAATTGCATGTTTTACTATAAAAAAGTTTTGAAATTTTGCATGATTTTGAGAAATAAAATATTGAAGAATTGCAAATAATAGAATATACTTAGCTTATAATGCAGGTTGTAGTATTCTATTGAAACTTTATAGGAGGCAGGCATGTATTTTAAGAGAAAAGCATATGACGAGTTGAAAGAGTGGAAAGAACAGTATGCTGACAAGTATGCGGTTTTGCTGGAGGGGGCAAGACGAGTCGGTAAATCTACCATTGCTGAGCAGTTTGCCCAAAAAGAATATAAATCCTATATACTGATTGATTTTTCAAAGACATCCGAAGAAATGCTGGCGTGCTTTGATGATATTCATAATCCGGATATGTTTTTTCTTCGCTTGCAGGCGATAACCGGTATCAATTTATATCAACATGAGTCTGTGATAATATTTGATGAAGTACAGCTTTTTCCCAAAGCAAGACAAGCCATTAAGCATCTTGTTAAGGATGGCAGGTATCACTATATAGAAACAGGTTCCTTAATATCCATTCGGAAAAATATTAAAGATATCCTCATTCCGTCTGAAGAAATGAAGATACAGGTATATCCGATGGACTATGAGGAATTTTGTGATGCGACCAATGGCAATTATGAATTGCTGGAAAAAATATATATGCTGAAAAAAGGCGTTGGGCAGCAGGTCAACCGTAAGCTTATGAGAGATATAAGGCTATATATGGCTGTCGGTGGAATGCCGCAGGCAGTAGAAGCCTTTGTAAACGGAGAAAACTTTTCTGCGATTGATATGGTAAAACGCCAGATTATCAAGTTGTATGAGGACGATTTCAGAAAGCTGGATCCGTCCGGAATGATTTCAGCCATGTATCATTCCATACCGGCGCAGCTTTCCAAAGGCGGAAAAAAATATCGTACCAGTGCACTGACAGGGAAGAGAAAATCATCAAAAGAAGAGAAATTACTATATGATTTAATAGACTCGAAAACAGTTCTTCCGTCTTATAATACAACGGACCCAAGAGTAAGTCTGTCGCTTACGAAGGATTTGGACAGTTATAAAATGTATATTGCGGACACGGGGCTGTTTATCACGTTGATGTTTATAGACAGACCGGTGGCAGAGAATGATATATATGCAAAATTGCTGGCGGATAAACTGCCGGCAAATTTAGGGTATCTGTATGAAAATCTGGTAGCCCAGATGATAGCCGCATCAGGCAGGGAATTGTTCTATCATACATGGAAGAGGGAAAAAAGTACACATTATTATGAAATAGACTTCCTGATTACCCAGAGCTCCAAGGTATCTGCCATAGAAGTAAAATCCACGGGAGTCGGAAAACATGAGTCCCTTACAGAGTTTCATAAAAAATATTCCAAAACGGTCAGGGATTGTGTTATTATCTCGCAAAAAGATATAGACAGAGAAGGGCAGATTTCTTTTTTACCGGTATATCTGACTCCGTTTTTGTGTAAATTCTAATACCGTATCTGTAAAATTTATTTTTATACGAAACTCTTCCCATTCCCCTCAAAAAGGACTATATTTTATAAGAGGGTATTATTATGTGGAAGATAAAGCATATTTTTGACGGCGATTATGGGTGCGAGGCCCTGATGCCGGGGGAAAGGCCGAAAGTGACCGTGACTCTGGAAAACAGCCAGGGAGAAACAAAGACGGTTTCCGTAGAGGATGAGTGGCTTGTCGAAAACAAACTGGACATCGGTTCGGAGTGGCCGGAAGATACAGAAGAGGAGAAAACAAAATGAAAAGCATTATTGTAATGGCTTCGGTGCATCATGAGAATACGAAGAAAATAGTGGAGGCTATTGCCAAAGAATGTAACGTGGAAGTGGTGGATGCCACCAGGGTGAAAGAAATGGAACTGTCCGGGTATGACTGCATCGGATTTGCTTCCGGTATCTATTATGGAAAGTTTCACCAGACGGTGTTGAATTTTGCATCCGTAAATCTTCCGGCAAACAAGAAGGTTTTCTATATCTGTACTTACGGCGGTTCCGCTGCCTACAAATCCATAGAAGAAGTGACGGCAAGCAAACATGCGGTCAACATCGGGTATTTCGGATGCAAGGGCTACGATACGTTTGGCCCTTTCAAGCTGCTCGGCGGCATTGCCAAGGGACATCCGGACGAGAAAGACATTGCGGATGCGGTTGCTTTTTATAAGAAGCTGGAGGAGAAAATATGAGTTATCTGATTAAAGACACCACCAGAGAAGAGCGGGAAAAAATTGTGGCGGACTCTCTGGGATATATCGAAGCAAATTGCGACGGCTGCATGACAGGTCTTGTAGAAATGCTCATGTACGGTAAAGAAGCAAGCAACCGAAAACAAGAGGTAGACCGCCAGCACCACACTATTCCGAAACAGAAACCAAACGACCGCATTGTGGAATCCCTTTTTCCCTGTATTTTTTAAAGAAAATAGTAATTAGCAAAGTCTATTGTTGCTGCTCGTTTGAATGTGTATAATTATAAAGTGCAGGGAAAAATTTAGCTATACGTAATTTGTTTCCAAGGGGAACAAAAAATCTTGGTGTAAAATATAGATTTTTGATAATATTTACAACCTACAGCGAGAAAACCGTACTTATATAGTGAAAGCAGCTTTCACTATATAATATGGGGAGGGAAACTCATATGGACGATAACAAAATTGTAGAACTATATTGGGAACGAAGGGAGGAAGCAATCAAGGAAACCGCCCTAAAATACGGTAGGTTATGCACACACATTGCTAAGAATATTCTTTTAAGCTGCGAAGATAGCGAGGAATGTGTGAATGACACATATTTTGCTGTATGGAATGCGATTCCAAATGAGCGTCCAAACAGGTTTTCTGCCTTTATCAGTAGAATTACAAGAAATCTTGCATTAAAAAAATATGAATACATTTCTGCGGCAAAAAGAAATCCTATTGCAATTACCTCTCTAGAGGAATTAGGCGATTGTGTATCTGGAACGGAAAGTCCTGAATCGGAAATTGAATCAAGACGTATAGAAATCACGATTGATAAATTCCTTTGGCGGCAGAGTGAAGAAAAGAGAACTGTTTTTATCAGGAGATATTGGTATTTTGATTCTATTGAAAACATCTGTGAAAACACAGGTTTTACACAGAGTAAAGTGAAATCTATGTTATATGAAATGCGCCGAAAGTTAAGAAAGTATTTAGAAAGCGAGGATATCGAAGTATGAATAAAAAGCAACTTTCAGAACATATTGGAAACATTGATGACCGGCTTGTTCAGCAGGCAGAAAGAATCTCTAATTATGCGGCACAGCACCGCCAGAAAAGGATCCGGCAGTTTTTAGCAGCTGCGGCAGCTTTGCTTCTTATGGTATCCAGCTTCAGTGTAGGTGCAATAGCCTTTGCCCACGAAATCATTATTGAAGTACCGGTAGAACAGGAGAATGTTGTGCTGGAGGAAATTGGGCTTACGCTGATTTTGCCCGATAGTTGGAAAGGCAAATACGAGGTAATTGAGGATATTTTTGTTCCAAACAATTCTACTATGTGGGAGTTTTGCGTTAAATCCGTTTATAACGCACAAACCCCGGCGGATGAATCTGGTGAGGTGTTATACCGTGGAACTCTCTTTTATATATTCCAATATGCCGACTATTGTATGTCAGCGAAAGAATTTGAGCAATCCGGCATTGCTGGTATTGGCCGCTATCTTTTTGCAACAGAAAATGCGACTTATGTAATCATGTATGCAACTGATGTACAATTTGACCCGGAAAACTCTGACCTAATGGCTGAGTGGAATGCCATGGAACAGTCAGAAGAAGAGATTCGGTTTGTAGTTGACAATATACTCAAAGATTAAAAAGATAGGAGGTGTTTTTCATGAAGAAATTAGATGTACTTGTTTTAATGGTGGCATGTGTATTTTTATTGGCAAGTTGCAGTAAAGAAGCGGATGACAGAAGTGCATTTACAGAATTTAATGAATACATTTTGGAAACAGTAATGGAAAGTTATGAAGATGGAAATATCAGTCGGGAAGATATTGTGATAGACCAGATTTATTGCGGACACTTTTCACAAAAAGATGTAAATGAAATATTTGTATTGTGCAAAATTCTGAATACTCCTCATGTTGCTGGATTAGATAAAACTGTGGCTGTCCTCTTGGAAGCAGATTCATTAAAAAAGATAGCTTATAAAGAGTTTAATGCAGATAATGTGACTATAGATTGCGTTCAGACCAGCATCGGACAGAGCAAAATATTATTTATCGGAACAACTATATATCAAGGAATATCAGCGCAGGAAATACAGCTTTGGGGCATTCAGGATGGTCAATGGTTGGATATTCCAATAGAGAACTTAGAAACTTTATCAGATGGCTATTTTTGCTTTATGGGAGATGGAGAAATTATTGTTTCTTCTATAGCAGACCATGCAGAGATTATAGCCATACTAAATTGGAATCCAGATATGGAGAATTTTTTGTTAGATTAAAGAAAGCGAAAGCTGCCAGTCAAGCGTTGCCAGCGTGATATGCAATCTACGGAAAAAGATAGAGCCGGACAGCAAAAAGCCCACCTACATAAAGACGGTTTTAGGCATAGGCTACAAGTTTGCTTCTGGGGAATGATAACAGAATAACCGCCGCTACATAGAACGGCACACCAAGACAGGAAATCAAAAAAGGTTTCCTGTTTTTTTGCGCCCATTTTTGGCATTTTCAAAAATCGTCGGTATTATGCCGTGAAAAGGGGGATAGAAAGAAATTTTCGCAAATCTCCGTCAATTTTGCTTTACGTGGTGTTGTAGGTATTAGGGGGAGAAATACCGCCGCAAAGTTGGCAGAAGCCCCGCCCTCTCCGTCGAGGGTATCAGCAAAAGCCCACACAGGGAAAGCCGCCACTTTCTTAGAGCAAGATTCTACCACAGTACCAAATTTCGCTAAACGCTCAATTTTGTCCTGCGGGAATCTTGTTGGGGTTGCCACCCCAAGCCCGCCTTTTGCGGCTTGCGCCGCTTGAAAAATCCACCGAAAAAATTTTTCGGATTTTTCAAAAAACACTTCCGTTTTGCCCCTGTTTTTCTCCTGTTAGTGAAAGGGCAAAGCATAAAGGAAAGGAGGTCTGCGACCATGAAAAGATACAACACGCCCCACCGCCACCGGGTAATCAAGACACGCTTGACCGAGGAAGAATACGCCGAGTTTTCCGAGCGTGTCACCCTCTGCAAAATGAGCCAAGCCGAGTTTATCCGGCAAGCCCTCATTAAGTCAAGCATACGTCCGGTTATTACCGTTTCCCCGGTCAATGATGAACTGCTCTCTGCCGTTGGGAAGCTAACCGCCGAGTACGGGAAAATCGGCGGCAACTTGAACCAGATTGCCCGCTGTCTGAACGAGTATGGCGCACCTTATAACGCCCTCTCCCAAGAGGTGCGAGTCGCCACAGCGGAGCTTGCCGCCTTGAAGTTTGAAGTCTTGCAGAAAGTAGGTGAAGCCGTTGGCAACGTTCAAACATATCAGCTCTAAAAATGCCGATTATGGAGCAGCCGAGCAGTACCTAACCTTTGAGCATGACGAGTTTTCCATGAAGCCCACACTTGATAAAAACGGGCAGATTGTTCCGAGGACAGGCTATCTCATTTCCTCTCTGAATTGCGGTGATGAAGATTTTGCCATAGCGTGTATGCGCTCCAATCTGAAATACGGCAAGAACCAAAGAAAAGAGGACGTAAAGAGCCACCATTACATTATCAGCTTTGACCCCCGTGACGCTGCCGACAATGGGCTATCCGTAGACCGGGCGCAACAGTTGGGCGAGCAGTTCTGTAAAGAGCATTTCCCCGGACACCAAGCCCTTGTATGCACCCACCCGGACGGGCATAACCACAGCGGCAACATCCATGTGCATATCGTAATCAATTCCCTACGGATTGAGGAAGTGCCACTATTGCCCTACATGGAAAGACCGGCAGACACAAGGGAGGGCTGCAAGCACCGCTGTACGGACGCAGCTATGGAATATTTCAAAGCGGAAGTCATGGAGATGTGCCACCGGGAAAACCTCTATCAGATTGATTTACTCAATGGCAGCAAGAACCGTGTCACCGAGCGTGAGTATTGGGCGAAACGGAAAGGACAAGCCGCACTGGATAAAGAGAACGCTTCCCTTGCCGCCACAGGAGAGCCGCCCAAACTTACAAAATTTGAAACCGACAAGGAGAAGCTGCGGCGCACGATCCGCACCGCCCTGTCCTCTGCTGTTTCTTTTGAGGACTTCTCCGGGAAGCTGCTGCAACAGGGCGTGACCGTCAAGGAGAGCCGAGGGAGATTGTCGTATCTCACGCCGGACAGGACGAAGCCAGTCACCGCCCGGAAACTGGGTGATGATTTTGACCGTGCCGCCGTACTTGCATTGTTGGAGCAGAACGCACAGAACGCCGAGAGAGCCACCGAAAAGACAGCACCCAAAGAAGAACACCCCCGCAGCATAAGGGAGCGTTTACAGCGTAACAAAGCCGCCATAAACGCACCGAAACAGGACGGCGTACAGCGCATGGTAGACCGGGAAGCGAAACGAGCCGAGGGCAAGGGGAAAGGCTACGAGAAATGGGCGACCCTGCACAATCTGAAGCAAATGGCGGCGACCATGAGCGTATACGAGGAATCCGGCTTTTCTTCCCCGGAAGAACTGGAAGCCGCCCTTGCCGCCGCCAGTGCCGGGCTGCATGAAGCGACCGGGAAACTGAAAGCCGTGGAAAGCACTTTACGGGAGAAAAAGGACTTGCAGAAGCAGCTATTAGCGTACATCAAGACCAAGCCCGCCCGTGACGGACTGCGGGCGCAGAAAACGGAGAAAGCCCGGAGAGCCTACCGGGAGCAGCACGAAAGCGAGTTTATCATTTCCGAATCTGCCGCCCGGTATTTCAAGGCACAGGGAATCTCCAAGCTGCCAGCGTCCAAGACCTTGCAGGCGGAGATTGAGCAGCTTATGAGGGAGAAGAACACGCTTTACAACGAGTACCGGGAGAAGAAAGAAAATGTCCGGGAATTGCAGACCGTCAAGGGCAATATAGACCAAATCCTGCGCCGTGAGCCGGAACGGGGAAAGGGGCGGGAGAATGAACGGTAAACGCCCATATATGGACTACTGCCAGCACCGGGCGGCGTGTCGGCTTGTGCATGAGTGCTGCAACTATGACAACGGGAATTGTATTGTGCTGGATAACGGCGAGCCTTGCGTGTGTGTGCAGAGTATCAGCTATTCCCTCTTGTGCCGCTGGTTCATTGCCGCCGTGCTGCCGCTGGACGGGAAACTGGAAGCCGCCCTTTTGCACCGGGCAGACAGGAAACGCTGTACCGAGTGCGGCGGGTATTTTCTCCCCAAATCAAACCGGGGGAAATACTGCACGGACTGCGCCGCCAAAGTGCGCCGCCGGAAAGAAGCAGACAGACAACGGAAAAGATACCACCTTTCTACGCATTTAGGCTATGAAAGAAGCCCATAAATCAAGGCTTTTCAGACCGCCCTCAACGGGTAGACGATATTTATATCCTTTACCCCCGAAAAAGCCGTTTTAACTGTGTAACAGAAGCCACAGACAGGAGGTGAGAACCATAACCGATTACATCACAGCCGACACCGCAATGCCGCAGTTTTTCCCTTATCCATGTTTCCTGCTGAAAATGGACTTGTCCTATACCGCAAGGCTGCTCTATGCGCTGCTGCTAGACCGTATCACTCTCTCACAGAAGAACGGCTGGCAGGACAGCGAGGGCAGGACGTATATTTTCTATCCCGTTTCGGAGATAGCGGAAACGCTGGATAAAGGCAGAACCGCCATAAAATCCGCACTGAACGAGCTGGACGCTGCCGGGCTTTTGGTGAGGGAACGCCGGGGATTTTCCGCACCGAACCGCCTTTATGTGAAAATACCGCAAGTGCCAGTGGTACAGTTTTCCGACCATATGACAGCCATAGAGCCGGAAAACCGACCCTCTGATAGCCGGAAAAGCGACCCTCATAAGGGCGGAAAACCGACCTTTGCGTTGGACGGAAAACCGACCCCTAACCAACTTACTATAAACCAACTAAAAGAGAACCAACTAAAAGGAGCGAGTGGGGAGCCGCCCGCCCCATTTGGGAGATATAAAAATATTTTCCTCTCTGAATCCGAGTATGCGGAACTGAAAGAGGAATACCCGGATAGGCTGGAACGGCTTATCGAGGAAATGAGCGAGTTCATAGCTGCCACAGGGAATGATTATGTGTGCCATGCCGCCGCATTGCGCCGCTGGTTAAACCGGGAGAAAAAGGAGAACCCGAAAAAGGGAATCCCCGATTATTCCTACAAAGAGGGAGAGAGCCTTTGACAGCATAGACACAACGCCCCGTAAACAGGGCGTAAAAGACCATGAACAAGGAGGAACGATTTTATGTTTGATTACGATAACGCTACTTTCCGGCTTGCCACGGCACAGAAAGCAGAGCCGGAGGACTACATAGGCGAGGACGGGCTTTTGTATTGCGGGAGCTGCCGCCAGCCCAAAGAAGCCTACTTCCCGGAGGGCAAGACGCTTTTCGGACGTGACCGACACCCCAAAGAATGTGACTGCCAGCGGAAACGGCGGGAGGAACGGGAAGCCGCAGACCGGGAGCAGAAGCACCGGGAGGAAGTGGAACGGCTGAAAAGAATCGGTTTCACAGACCCGGCTATGAGGGAATGGACTTTCGGGAACGACAACGGGAAATGCCCCCAAATGGAGAAAGCCCGCCGCTATGTGGAACAATGGGAGCAGATAGAGGACGGAAACCACGGATTGATTTTGTGGGGGAGTGTCGGCACAGGCAAGAGCTATCTTGCCGGGTGTATCGCCAATGCCCTCATGGAGAAAGAGATTTCCGTGTGCATGACGAATTTTGCCCTTATCCTCAATGACCTTGCCGCCAGCTTCAAAGACCGCAACGAATATATCTCCCGCCTTTGCAGCTTCCCGCTGCTTATCCTTGACGATTTCGGCATGGAGCGTGGCACGGAATACGGCTTAGAGCAAGTCTATAACGTGGTTGACAGCCGATACCGCAGCAGAAAGCCGTTAATAGTCACCACAAATTTGACGTTGGAAGAATTGCAGAACCCGGAGGACACGCCACATGCCCGGATTTATGACCGCCTTATTGAAATGTGTACCCCCGTCCGCATTACCGGGGAGAATTTCAGAAAAGCCAGAGCAAGGGAAAAAATGGAACGCCTTAAAACACTGCT
Organism: Clostridium sp. CAG:510; assembly: GCA_000434615.1. Classification (GTDB taxonomy): domain Bacteria; phylum Bacillota; class Clostridia; order Lachnospirales; family Lachnospiraceae; genus Acetatifactor. Next base: position 84,290 of record FR880835.1, on the reverse strand, counting down.
GAACGGAAAGGAGATCTGCCTATGACCGACACCATGAAGAAAGACCGCCCCGCCCGCCGCCCGGACTGCGTGACCGAAACCCGGATAGGCAATACCCTGCTTGTCGTTTCCGGCTTTTTCAAACAGGACGCAACCGACACCGCCGCCGATAAGATGATGAAGCTGCTGGAAGCGGAAGCCGCCGCCGGGAGCCTGCCGCCGTTCTCCGCATAGTGCGATAAGCCTAAAAGGAAAACCGTCATTTTGACGGGGCGTAAAGTAACAGAAAAGACTGTACAGCCAGCCCCGGCGTGTGGTATACTGTCCATACGGAATAGTGGGGCTGGCTGTCGGAAACGGAGGAATCTATGTCAAGACAGACCACCCAAAAAATCACCGCCTTATATCCCAGGCTATCCCATGAGGACGAGCTTTCCGGGGAATCCAATTCCATAAGCAACCAGAAAAGAATCCTTGAATCCTACGCTAAACAGAACGGGTTTACGAATCTGAAATGGTACACGGACGACGGATTTTCGGGGGCAAATTTCCAAAGACCCGGCTTCCAGTCCATGCTTGCCGACATTGAAGCGGGGCTTGTGGGAGCGGTCATTGTAAAGGATATGTCAAGATTAGGGCGGAACTACTTACAAGTGGGAATGTATACAGAAATGATTTTCCCACAGAAAGGCGTCCGCTTTATCGCTATCAATGACGGAGTGGACAGCGCACAGGGCGAGAATGATTTTGCGCCGCTGCGCAACATTTTTAACGAATGGCTGGTGAGGGATACGAGCAAGAAAATCCGGGCGGTAAAACGCTCAAAAGGCATGAGCGGGAAGCCCGTCACAAGCAAGCCTGTTTACGGCTACCTCATGGACGAAAACGAAAATTTCATCATTGACGAAGAAGCCGCCCCGTTAGTGCAGCAGATTTACAGCCTTTGCCTTGCCGGGAACGGGCCGACCAAGATAGCCCGTATGCTTACGGAACAGGAAATCCCCACGCCGGGAACACTGGAATACCGCCGGACGGGAAGCACCCGCCGCTACCACCCCGGCTATGAGTGCAAGTGGGCGACAAACACCGTGGTGCATATCCTTGAAAACAGGGAATACACGGGCTGCCTTGTGAACTTCAAGACGGAAAAAGTGTCCTACAAGGTGAAGCAGAGCCGGGAGAACCCCGTGGAGAAACAGGCGGTATTTGAGAACCACCACGAGCCAATCATTGACAGCCCTACATGGGAGCGTGTGCAGGAGCTGCGCAGACAGCGCAAACGCCCAAACCGCTATGATGAGGTGGGCTTGTTCTCCGGCATACTCTTCTGCGCCGACTGCGGCAGCGTCATGTACCAGCAGAGGTATCAGACGGACAAGCGGCGGCAGGACTGCTATATCTGCGGCAGCTACAAGAAGCGCACGGCAGACTGTACGGCGCACTTTATCCGCACCGACTACCTCACCGCCGGAGTGACCGAGAACTTACGGAAAGTCACCAGCTATGCCGCAAAGCACGAAGCCCGCTTTATGAAGCAGCTTATCCAGCAGGGCGAGGACGGTGACAAACGCCGGAACGCCGCAAAAAAGAAAGAGCTGGAAGCGGCAGAAAAGCGGATTACGGAACTCTCCGCTATCTTCAAGCGGCTTTATGAGGACAGCGTGGCGGGGCGCATATCAGACGAGCGCTTCATGGAGCTTTCGGCAGACTACGAAGCCGAGCAAAAGGAACTGAAAGAGAAAGCCGCCGCTTTGCAGAACGAGCTTTCAAGGACGCTGGAAGCCGCCGCAAACGCCGAGAAGTTTATGGGCGTTCTCCGCAGGCACACCACCATTGAGGAACTCACCCCTACCCTGTTGCGGGAGTTTGTGGAGAAAATCGTAGTCCACGAATCGGAAGCCCCTGACGGGAAACGGCGGGGGAAGCTCCGCAGACAGGAAATCGAAATCTATTACTCTTTTGTCGGCAGGGTAGAACTGCCCGACTAAAGCCCGACCCGTCCGGCAGTCAGCCGGACAGGGGACGGCAAAATTTTTTACACTTCTTTTACTTCTTTATCTCACACGAGCAAATGTACCAGGATTACATCGACGGCAAAAAAGAACTCCGGGACATTAACATGGCATTTCATGCAGGCTATGTCAGCGGAGAGGATGTGCCGCAGGAAACGGCGCGTGGCAGAGGCTTCTGCAATTTTTAAGATGCCGCAAATAAAATAGCGGAAAACATAAAAATAGCTGTAAAATAAAACTGTTGTTTCACAAGGACAGGCGTGCCGGACAACAGTTTTTTTCGTTATAGGAACAGGAAAATGCAGAATTTTAAATGGAAATGGAAAAACAGAATAGCCGTTATAGTCCTTGCGGCAATCTGCGCACTTGGTACGGCATCCTGCGCTGCCCCGATTGAGCAGATTATCGGGGAGATTACGGAAGAAGTTTCCAGCGGTACCTGGAGAGCGGAAGAGGAGAATAACTCCGGCATTACGGACGGCTTCACCATTCCGGAATATACGGGAGAGCCCTACGTTTGTGTCAATGACAATGTTCCCTTTTTTACGGAAGAAGAAAAAACCACGGACACCTTTGAGTCTTACAGCGAGCTGGACAATCTGGGACGGTGCGGCGTGGCATTTGCCAACGTGAGCAGGGAGCTGATGCCCACCGGAAAAAGAGGAAAGATTGGCAGTGTGAAGCCGTCCGGCTGGCGGCAGGCAAAGTATGAGGGACTGATTGACTCGGACCCACCGTTTCTGTATAACCGTTGCCATCTGATAGCATACTGTCTGACGGCGGAAAATGCCAATGAAGAAAATCTCATTACCGGAACTCACTATATGAATGTGGAGGGAATGCTTCCCTTTGAGGAGCAGGTGGCAAAATATCTGGACAGGAACGACAACCATGTGCTGTACCGGGTGACGCCTGTCTTTGAAGGTGATAATTTAGTGGCAGGCGGCGTACTGATGGAGGCTTATTCGGTGGAAGACGACGGGGAAGGAATTTCCTTCTGCGTTTATTGCTATAATGTGCAGCCGGGTGTTATAATAGACTATGTGACTGGAGCAAGTCATATACAATGAATAAAAACAAGGAGGAAAATCCTCTCCTCGCCGGAGGGGCTCGGATTTTTACTTCGTAAAAACAAGGAGGAAAATCCTCTCCTCGCCGGAGGGCTCGGATTTTTACTTCGTAAAAACAAGGAGGATTAGTATGAGCAGAATTGATTTAGGAGCAAAGCCTCTGATATTTCCCATGCCGGTGCTGATTATCGGTACTTATGACAAGGATGGCGTGCCCAATGCCATGAACGCAGCCTGGGGCATGATTTCCGATATGAATGAAATTTCCATCAGCCTTTCTGAGCACAAGACCACCGAAAACCTGGCTGTTACCGGTGCTTTCACTGTAAGCATGGCAACGGAGGGTACGGTTGTTCCCTGCGACTATGTGGGTATTGAGTCAGCAAAAAAGGTGCCGGATAAGTTTGCCAAAGCAGGCTTCCATGCAACAAAGAGCAGCATGGTAAACGCACCGCTGATTGACGAGCTGCCCGTGGCTCTGGAATGTAAAGTAAAGAGCTTTGAAAACGGCATTCTGATTGGCGAAATCGTCAATGTGACGGCGGATGACTCCGTGATGACCGACGGAAAAATTGATGTTAAGAAATTAAAACCCATTGCCTATGATCCGGCTGCCAACACCTATGTGGCTTTAGGAGATGTAGTGGGCAAGGCATTTGCAGCCGGTCTGCAGTTAAAATAGTTCAGCAAAAGAAATTTTCTGCATCGGCGGTTTTTCGAAAAATATCCGTTTTTCAGCAAGGCAGTTTTGCGAAAAAATTCGTTTTACAGAGGTAAGTTTTGTGTATTTATTACTTTTAGCAGTTATCTATTTAGCTTTTATCAGTCTGGGGCTGCCCGACTCGCTGCTGGGCTCGGCATGGCCTACCATCCGCGTGGATTTCGGCGTGCCGTTGTCCTATATGGGCATGGTGTCCATGATTATTTCGGGTGGCACCATTATTTCGGGACTGTTGTCCGAAAGACTGACCAAACGGTTTAAGACCCAAACGGTAACGTTCGTAAGCGTCCTGCTCACGGCCGTTGCCTTATTTGGTTTTTCTACCGTTACGGAATTTTATCAGATGTGCCTTTGGGCAATTCCCTACGGTCTGGGCGCCGGCGCTATTGATGCAGCACTGAACAACTATGTGGCATTGCATTATAGTTCCCGTCACATGAGCTGGCTGCACTGCTTCTGGGGCGTGGGTACGATTGTCAGCCCGTACATTATGAGTTATGCCCTGCTGCACAGCACCTGGACGAACGGCTACCGTACCGTTTCCTGCCTGCAGTTTGCCATTGCAGCGGTAATTCTGGTGACACTTCCGTTATGGAAGGTCAACAAACAGACGGAGACAGAGAGCGGGGAAACCGTGCTTTTAGGCATAAAGGGCGCCTTCAAAATAAAAGGAGTGCCCTACCTTTTGCTGGGCTTCCTGGCATACTGCGCGGCGGAAGCCACCACCATGCTATGGGCAAGCAGTTACCTGGAAGGCACAAGGGGTATCAGCAATGAAAAAGCAGCGGCATACGGTTCGTTGTTTTTTATCGGTATTACCACAGGTAGATTTTTATCCGGCTTTATATCCGACAAGCTGGGTGACAATAAGATGATACGGCTGGGCGTCAGCATTGCGCTTGCGGGTGTGGTATGCATTGCACTGCCGTTTACCGTTACGGCAGTCGTGGGATTTGTTATCATCGGACTGGGCTGTGCCCCGGTGTACCCATGCATTATCCATTCCACACCCGATAATTTTGGGGCGGAAAATTCGCAGGGCATTATCGGCATCCAGATGGCAAGCGCTTATGTGGGCTCCACTTTTATGCCGCCCGTTTTCGGACTCATAGCCAACTATATCAGCCTGAAACTGATGCCTGTATACCTTGCATTTTTCCTGATTTTATTATTCATTATGATTAACAAAACGGAAAAAACGTGCCGGAAGTGATTGGGCGAAGACGGTGTTGGTGACATCTGCAGAATGGATGTCTTGCAGATATTGAGAAGGGAGGGCAGCCGTGGCTTATTCGGAATTAATTAAAAATTTTGACAACATCCGCGGCTACATGCGCGATTTCTTTTTGTACGGCTTCAAGACCAGAGAAGAATATGACAGGAAAAGCGCCCGCAGTTACGACAACGAACGCCGCCGTATTCAGAGTTATCTCGGCCACCTGATTTCGTTCCGCCAGACTCCCTCCGGCAAAAACGCCTTTATTTCCCTGGAGGGCAGGAGCGTCACCCACAATCCGCTGTATCAGGCGTTCAAAGCCAAAAGCTTCACCAACAAGGATATTACACTGCATTTTCTGCTGTTAGATATCCTTTCGGATGCGGGTGTGGATTTTCGGAAAGTGTCCGGTGCGGACAGTTATGGGGACGTTCCCCAAGCGTATTCATTGAAGGAAATTCTGCGGATTATGGATACGGAATATCTCACAGCATTTCAGAATCCCATCAGCTTCGATGAGTCCACCCTTCGGAAAAAACTGAAAGAATACGAGGAACTGGGGATAGTCGTTTCCGAAAAGAGCGGCAGGACGGTCACATATCGGCTTTCGGAGAATGAAATCTGTCTTGTGGAATATAAAGAAGCCATCCGTTTTTTTACGGAAGAAAGCCCGCTGGGCGTGATTGGCAGCTACCTGGAAGACCGCATGCAGGCGGATGCAGAGAAAGCTTATCCGACTGGCAGAAATGATGAAAACGGAAAGTGTCTGTCCGGCAGGAATGATGAAAACGGAAAGTGTCTGTCCGGCAGGAATGATGAAAACGGAAAGTGTCTGTCCGATAAGAATGACTGCGCCGGAGAATATCTGACCTTCAAAAATCACTATATAATGAACGCCTATGATGCCGAAATTACGGAGCTGATTTTACAAGGTATCCATGAAAAACGGTTACTGGAGATTACTTCCTTCAGCCGGGGCGATGCAGGCGTGAAGCAACAGACGGTCATTCCTTACAAGCTTTATGTAAGCACACAGGGAGGACGCAATTACTTGTTCTGTATGGATGCGGACAATTTAAGACCCTATTCCCTACGGGTGGATTACATACAAAAAGGAAAAGCGGGAGAGGTTTGTGCGGACTATGACAGACTTCTTAAGGTGTGTGAACGTGCCGGAGAGCATATGTGGGGTGTGAGCTGTGCCAAGTACCGGCGGTACGAGCATATCGAAATGGATATTTATGTGGGGACGGACGAAGCATTTATCGTTCGCAGGCTGGAACGGGAAAAAAGATGCGGAACCGTTTCCAAAGTGGATGAGGAAACCTACCGTTTTTCGGCGGATGTGCTGGATGCCTATGAGATGATGCCGTGGATAAGGACCTTCTTCGGGCGTATCAAGGCGATACGCTGCGATAACGAGGATGTGAAGAACCAGATAAAAATAGATATGGTAAAAATGTTGAAACAATACGAGGACGAAAATGCTTTTTCATGAAATTTACGGCTGTTATTACCGGGCGGTGGCGAAAATGCTGAACCTGGCTATAGAAGGCGGGCTGACGGAAAAGAAAATGTATGAGATAGTGGCGGAGACTGCTTTTGAGGAAAGCAGTCTTATTATGATACCGGCGTTAAAAAAACAGGAGTGGCAGCTTTTAGACGAAAACCTGCACACGCCCTTAAAGCACACCCCGGATATGCCCCTGACCATACTGGAAAAAAGATGGCTGAAAACCATTCTTCTGGATAAACGGGTAAAATTGTTCTTGGAACCTGTGCCGGCAAATACAGAGCAAGCAGCCACTGCCGTGTCAAATGCGGATTTTGCAGTAGCTTGTCCCCGGGAGCTCACCGACACGGAGCCGTTGTTTTTCCCGGAGGATATCGTGTATTTTGACCGGTATGCCGATGGGGACGATTACAACGACCCTGCCTATATTGCCAATTTCCGGCTAATCAGGCAGGCAATCGCAGAAAGAAGAAAATTGAAAGTTACTTTCCTGAACAGCAGGGAGCAGAAACGGTGTGAAATTCTGGAGCCGGTTCAGTTGGAGTATTCCGACAAAGAGGACAAATTCCGGGTGCTGTGCGCGGACAGGCAGAGCATTAAGACCGTTAATTTAGGAAGAATTGTGCAGTGCGAACTTTTAAGAGACACATTTCCGGAGAATGTCCGGTTGAAGGAGCGGGAGAAAAAGGTACTGAAATTCATGCTGACGGATGAACGGAATGCGTTGGAGCGCGCCATGATGAAGTTTTCCCACTATAAAAAAGAAGTGGAGCGCCGGGATGCGGAAAATTATCTTGTCACACTGGAATACGATGCGGATGATGAAATGGATGTGCTTATCCAGATTTTGTCCTTCGGAACCTACATAGAGGTGACGGCTCCCGACAGGATGCGCGAAGAACTGAGGAAAAGAATGGAACGTCAAATGGCGCTCGTTGACGAGTTCGCAACTTTTTTTCCGTGATAAAAAAGAAAACAGACTCTATGATAGGATTATCAGGTATATACAATAGCGGGCACGGCAGGCAAGTAATTAGACAGGACAGGGCCGGGCGGAAAGGAGTATCCTATGATAGAGATAAAAGGAAAGATGAATACAGCGCTCTGCTACGCAAAGGTAGTGGAGGAGGAAGCCATAGAGCAAATCAGACGGATGTGCGATTATCCCATGACGGAGGGGTCCCAAATCCGTATTATGCCGGATGTGCATGCGGGAAAAGGCTGCACCATCGGTACCACCATGACGATTAACGGGAAAGCTGTCCCCAACGTGGTAGGCGTGGACATCGGCTGCGGTATGTATACGGTGAATTTAGGAAAAGCCGATATTGATTTTGAAAAAGTGGATGAAGCAGCCCACTTTATTCCTTCGGGAAGGGATATCTGGGACGGCAGAATAGAGCGTTTTGATTTGACGGATCTCGTCTGTTACAGGCAGTTAAAGGAAACAAAAAGACTGGCAAAATCCTTAGGAACCCTTGGAGGCGGCAACCATTTCATAGAAATTGATGAGGCCTCTGACGGAACCAAATATCTGGTTATCCATTCCGGTTCCCGGAATCTGGGAAAACAGGTAGCAGAGCTTTATCAGAAGCTGGCGGTCAATCTGGACAGAGGTTATGGGGAATATCTGGAAAAGAGGGAGGAAATCATCCGCACCTACAAGGAACAGGGACGCAGGAAAGAAATACAGGAAGCCTTAAAGCAGCTTCATTTTAAGGTGTATGAGTCGGAACCCACGATGCCGGAGGATCTTTGCTATCTGAGCGGACGATATCTGGAAGATTATCTGCATGATGTGGTTATCTGCCAGGCTTTTGCCAAAAGAAACAGGGAAAAGATGGCGGAACTCCTTCTGGAAAGAACCGGCATGACAGGCGGGGAAGCTTTCCACACCATTCATAATTACATTGATACGGAAGAAATGTTTTTGCGAAAAGGAGCCATAGCGGCACACAAGGGCGAAAAGGTATTAATTCCCATTAACATGAGGGACGGCAGTGTTCTTGCCGTAGGAAAGGGAAATCCTGACTGGAATTTTTCGGCGCCCCACGGCGCCGGCCGTCTGATGTCTCGGACGGATGCCAAGGCAAAGCTCAGCATGAAAGAATACGAAGAGTCCATGAAAGGAATTTATACCACTTCTGTCAATGAATACACGCTGGATGAGTCCCCTATGGCATATAAATCACTGGATGATATTATTGATGTTATCAAAGACTCCGTGGATGTCATTGACATTATGAAACCCATTTATAATTTCAAGGCGTCCCGATAAGGAAGAAAGCAAAGCAAGTTGGGTACAGTGAGGAGAAAAAGTTTCCTATACCCAAAAGAATGCAAGTGAGTTGGGTACAGGAAGGAAAAAAGGAGTCCTATATCCAAAAGAAAAAGCAAAATGGGGAAGGAAGAAAGGAAACAGAATATGGTTCTCTTTAAGAGCAGATATGAAAAAGAATTGGATGCGCTGATGACCAAAATTGACATGAACATGTCAAACAATTATAAGGACAATGCGCAGGCGGATTTTCAGGAGCTGGAAAGCAGGTTTACAGAAATGAAGGAGCAGGGGCGTCTGAAAGAAAAAACCTGTTTGTATTATGAAAACAGGGTGAGTGATTACCGGGAAAAGTTAAAAGGCTACACCCATAAAGACCAGAAGCCTTACTGGACGTAAGCACGAGAAAGCAAGGAGACACTTGCATTGCAGAAAGCGAATACCCGAAAAGAGGCAGCAGCTTTTCGGATGCAGAAAGTACAGATACAGAAAAGGAGGAATATCATGGATTGCAGACCGGAATACGACATACAGGTTATCGGACAGAACTTGCGGCGGCTGCGTGAGGCAAATCACCTTACGGTAGAAGATGTGCGGGAATATTTATGCCTTGGGTCCGTACAGGCTGTGTATAAATACGAGCGCGGAAAAGGTTATCCGCAGGCGGACACGATGTTTGCTCTTATGGAGCTCTACGGAGCCGGTCTGGAGGACATCGTAAGAAAGCCGGAGGAAACAAAGAAAGCAACACTTGTCCGGTTAAACGAAAGGCAAAGAAAGCAGGCAGACTTAAGCAAGTCCGCCTGAGTTTTTGGAATTGGTTTCAGTTGAGAAAAGAGGACATAAATTCAGACAAAACAGGGGCGGTGTCTGTTTTTCAGACCACGGCTTTTATTTCCACTTCATGCCAGTGGGAAACAATGCGGTGCCGGAGCGGATGCCGACCCCGGAACAGAGACGGTACAAGATACCCAACGGTGATGCGGAGCCTTGTGTATTTATTCATTTTCCCAATACGAATATTAAAACCCATATTATTCCGGAAATACTGCAGAGTCCGCTGTTTAGGGCATATCACGAGGGACAGCCGTTCAACAGAAACCACTTAAGACCCTGCCCCATGCTGAAAAATCCTGATTTGCTGGTACAGATGGTGTATGCAACCGGAGCACACCAGACTAATGTGGAGTCTCCGGAGTCGGTGGAACATTTATGCGAGAAATGTAAAAATATGCAGAGGACGGGAAGCCGGTGGTATAAATGAATTTTCATTTTCTGGGTCAAATTTGACTCTGTAGGAAATATCTTATCATGGGGTCAAATGCAGAAAGCAATTTTCTGGGTTCTGTTTGACTTTTCTGGGCATTCATTTCATCTGAGTCAAATGAAAATGAAGTTTTTCCTGTAAGCTTTTGACCTATTTTAAGGTTTCTTTCCACAGAGTCAAACAATGGGCATTCTGAAGAGATAGCTGCTTTGACTCTGTGGAATTTTTATTCTGCCAGGGTCAAAATTTTCCTTGAAAAGTTTTGAGGGTGTTTGACTCTGTAGCAACCTTGGCGCCAGGGAGTCAAATAGAACTTCTTTTTACGATGTTACGGTTTGACTCAGCAGGCAATATCTTATTAAAAAGTCAAAAAGTAATTCCCTATCCGCGTAGCAGCAGTTCTTTTTCCACTATCTTGCCGTCCCGGTAATAGATACGGGGAACGCGCTTGCTGACGGCGCAGGTCAGCTCGTAGGGAATGGTGCCTGCCAGGGCGGCCAGGTCATTGATGGAATTGCGGCGACCGAAGATTTCCACTTCGCTGCCTACGTCCACACCCATTTTGTCAGTCAAATCAATCATGCACATGTCCATGCAGATTTTGCCGCGCTGGGGAACAGGCCCTTCGGATGTCATCAGGCTGCAGCGGTTGGACAGGCAGCGGAAAAAGCCGTCTGCATAACCGTAGGGAATAACGCCCATGCGGGTCTTTTTGTCGGTGACGTAAATGCCGCCGTAGCTGACAGCCGGA
>FR880835.1:71601-73463 GCA_000434615.1 Clostridium sp. CAG:510 | reverse complement strand
TACCTCCCAGCCGTACCGGCGGGATAGGTCTTGATGGTGCTGACGGTGGCTTTTAAACTCATGACGGGCAGGAGTCCCAATTCTTCGGCAAATTCTCCGTAACCGTACAAAAGCAGTCCCGGACGGACCATGTCCAGCCAGGTTTCGGGATAGCGGGCGACGGCGCCGGTGTTGGCGCAGTGGCGAATTAAAAACCGTTTGCCCAGTTTTTCCTCTACCTTTGCAATAACATCCGTAAATAATTGGAATTGATGTCTGGTGTAGGCTTCGCACTGTTCGCCCGGTTCATCGGAAACGGCAAAATGGGTGAAGATGCCTTCTGCATCCAGTCCCGGCAGGGAACAACCTTCGCAGATGCCCTCCACACCGGTATCAAAATAATCGCCGTCACACAGATAACCGAGGCGGGACATGCCGGTGTCCACCTTGATGTGGATCTTAAGGGTACCGCCTAAACGGACGGCTTCTTCACTGTATTCCAGTGCTTTTGCCTTGCAGGTAACTGCCTGGGTGATGTTGTATTTGATAAGCCGGCCGACCTGTTCCTTCGGGGTGTGCCCTAAGATTAAAATCGGCATGGTAATGTCATTGAGACGAAGTTCAACGGCCTCGTCAATGCTGCTGACAGCTAAGTAGTCCGCATGCATCTCCTGTAAAAGCCGGCTGACCTGTACAGAGCCGTGTCCGTAGGCATCCGCTTTTACCACTCCTAAAAATTTCACATCTGCGCCAATCCGGTTGCGCAGAACCGTATAATTATGGGCAAGAGCGTCAAGGTCGATTTCCGCCCAGGTTCTTTTCAATGTAGAATCCATAAAATCTCCAAGCCTTTCCGTAGATTTTCTTTCATCATACCACATTTTACTTTTACGATGTCATAAAAAATTCACAAAAAATCGCTTGCAATTTTGTTGCCTTTGCTGTATATATTCATGGTTGGAAAAGAATAAAACAATTTCTGACAAATGAATAAAAAGGTACCCAAAGAAACAGATAAAGAAATACTAAAAGAAACAAATAAAGTAATACCAAAAAATGGAGGAAGGATAACTATGACCAAGGATTTAACCAATGGAAATCCCATGAAACTGATACTGAATTTTGCGATTCCCCTGCTGTTCGGCTTTTTATTCCAGCAGTTTTATAATCTGGTGGACACCATGATAGTGGGCCGGTTTTTAGGCGTGGACGATCTGGCGGCCGTAGGTGCGACGGGCTCCATAAACTTCTTAGTCATAGGCTTCTGCATGGGTGTCTGCAACGGCTTTGCTATTCCGGTTTCCCACAAATTCGGGGCTCAGGACTATGTGGGTATGCGAAAATATGTGGCCAACTGTGTATGGCTGGGTATTATTTTTTCCGTAGTCATGACCGTGGCAACGGCGGTACTCTGCCGGGATATCTTAATCTGGATGAGAACTCCCGAGAACATTATAGAAGGCGCCTATGAATATATTTTCATAATTTTCTTAGGTATTCCCACGGTTTACTTATATAATATTGTCGCCGGTGTTATCCGTGCCACAGGTGACAGTAAAACGCCGGTCATCTTTCTGGTGCTTTCTTCTGTAATCAATATTGTACTGGATCTGTACTTTATCATCAGCCTGCACATGGGCGTGGCGGGAGCTGCCTGGGCAACTGTTATTTCCCAGGGCGTTTCCGGTGTGGCGTGCCTGATCTATATGGTGAAAAAATTTGAAGTTCTGCGCATCCGCAAAGAAGAATGGGCTATGGACGGTCACATGATGTTGTCTTTGTGCGGCATGGGTGTGCCTATGGGACTGCAGTATTCCATCACGGCAATCGGCAGTGTTATCCTGCAGGCCGCAGCCAATACCTTAGGCTCCGCGGCGGGGGGG
>FR880835.1:27303-71582 GCA_000434615.1 Clostridium sp. CAG:510 | reverse complement strand
GGCGGTGGCAGCCATGACGGCGGGCGGCAGAATCGTCAGCTTCTTAGCCTGTCCGTATGACGCCATGGGTTCGACTATGGCGACTTATGGCGGACAGAACGTGGGCGCCGGAAAATTAGAGCGTATCGGAAAGGGTTTGAAATCCTGCGTGATTTTGGGTGCGGTATATTCTGCCATGGCGCTTCTGCTCGCGGTGTTCTTCGGAGATGCCCTGGCAACCCTTTTTGTGGAAAAGGACGAGTTAAGTATTATCGGGGATGTGCACAAGTTCTTGCTTTTGAACACCCTGTTCTTCTTCCCACTTGCTCTGGTAAACATTATCCGCTTTCTGATTCAGGGTATGGGCTTCCCGAAGTTTGCTATTTTAGCGGGTGTGTTTGAAATGGTGGCAAGGTCTGCGGCAGGATTCGGGCTGGTGCCGTTTATCGGTTTTACCGGCGTATGCCTCGGCAGCCCCTTTGCCTGGATAATGGCGGATATTTTCCTCATTCCGGCATATTTTCATGTGAGCAAGACCCTGCAGAAACGGAAAAAAAGTGATTGACGAATTTATTTTTTTCTGATACATTTTTTATCAATGGAAAACGGTATAGATTATTAGAGGGATTCCAGGTAAATTTTCCACATTATTGATAGAGCGAGAGCTTGTTTTGAAACATATCATATTTGCAAAACGATCAATAAGAGTAGTAAAAGTGAAATATTTGCTATATAGACTCTAATAATTAAGTATCGAATGAAAATGCACAAACGAAATTCTTCCGGGCAGCCTTTTGGTGAGACGGGGGTATTTGGAATGAAGACGCAAATTTGCAAATGGATATGCAGATTGCGTCTTTTTGTTATGTCCGAATGTTATGCCTGAAATGGTTATGCCCAAAAGCGGGAAACCCAAAACGGGAGGCCCAAAGCGGGAGATAAAAAGCGCAGGACTTCACGGTACGAGGAGAGTTGAGGAATGAATCAGAACAGAGCGCCTATTTATGAGGCATTGGAGCAATTCCGGAAAAACAAGGTAGTGCCCTTTGATGTGCCGGGGCACAAGAGAGGAAGGGGCAACCCGGAGCTGGTGCAGCTGTTGGGAAAACAGTGCGTGGAACTGGATGTGAATTCCATGAAGCCGCTCGACAATCTCTGCCATCCGATTTCCGTCATCAAGGAAGCGGAGGAGCTGGCGGCGGAGGCGTTCGGCGCGTCCCATGCGTTTTTGATGGTGGGAGGCACCACATCGGCGGTACAGTCCATGGTGCTGACGGCATGCAAAAAGGGAGAAAAAATCATTCTGCCCCGCAATGTGCACCGGAGTGTAATTAACGCACTGGTAGTAAACGGCGCCACGCCGATTTACGTCAATCCCGATGTGGACAAAAAGCTGGGCATTGCACTCGGAATGAAGATTTCCCAGGTGGAAAAAGCGATAGAGGACAACCCGGATGCGGTGGCGATTTTAGTGAACAATCCCACCTATTACGGCATCTGTTCCAACTTAAAGAAGATTGTGGAAATCGCCCATGCCCACAACATGCTGGTGCTGGTGGACGAAGCCCACGGAACCCATTTTTACTTCGGGGAAAATATGCCCATTACGGCAATGGCGGCGGGAGCGGACATGGCATCCGTCAGCATGCACAAGTCGGGAGGCAGCCTGACCCAGAGCTCGTTTCTTTTAACGGGGCCCAATGTCAGCGCCGGTTATGTGCGGCAGGTCATCAACCTGACCCAGACCACCAGCGCTTCCTACCTGCTTTTGGCAAGTCTCGATATTTCCCGCAGAAATTTAGCGCTGCGGGGAAAAGAAGCCTTTGAAGAGGTGGAAAAAATTGCCGCCTATGCCCGGAATGAAATCAACAAAATAGACGGCTATTATGCCTACGGGGAAGAACTCATAAACGGCGACAGCATCTATGATTTTGATACCACGAAGCTGACGGTTTATACACTGGACATCGGACTGGCGGGCATCGAAGTATATGACAAGCTTAGGGACGAATACGATATCCAGTTGGAGTTAGGTGACATCGGCAACATTTTAGCCTACATTTCCATCGGCGACCGCATGAGGGAAACGGAGCGTCTGGTCAGCGCCCTGTACGACATCCGCCGCCGTTACAAAAAGGACAGAACCGGTCTGTTTGACCATGAATATATCAATCCTTCCGTGGTGATGACACCGCAGGAAGCTTTCTATGCGGAAAAGGAAGAGATGATTCCCATCCGGGAGACCAACGGCAGGATTTGTACGGAATTTGTGATGTGTTATCCGCCCGGCATCCCCATTCTGGCGCCCGGCGAACGCATTACGCAGGAAATCATCGACTATATTGTCTATGCGAAGGAAAAAGGCTGCTCCATGACAGGACCGGAGGATGAGACCATTGAACGCCTCAATGTTATCCGGGAAGCCACGCTGTATTAGAGGAGGAGAAAAATGGAATTCTGGTTTTCTGAATTACATACACCGAATGTAAAATTTTCGGTGAAGGTGGACCGTCAGCTCTATTCGGAGGAAAACGAATACGTGCGGCTGGACATTTTTGATTCGCCGGAGCTGGGCAGATTTCTTACCATTGACGGGTACATCATTTTAACGGAGCGGGACGAATTTATTTACCATGAAATGCTGACCCATATTCCCATGGCGGTACACCCGAATCCGGAAAAAATCCTGGTGTTCGGCGCAGGAGACGGCGGTGTGGTGAGGGAGCTTTTAAAGTATCCCGATGTGAAAAAAATCGATATGGTGGAAGTAAACGAAGGCGTGGTGGAAGCCAGCAAGAAATATCTGCCGTTCACCGCATCGGGACTTACCGACCCGAGAGTGACCATTTATACGGAAAACTGCCTCCGTTACATCCGTCACATTGAACAGGAATATGATGTGATTATTGTGGATTCCGCCGGCTTTTACGGACCGGGGGAAAGCCTGCTTTCCCGTGAATTTTACGGAAGCTGCTACAAGGCGCTGAAAGAGGACGGCATTATGGTGAACCAGCATCAGAGCCCTTTTTACGATGAGGACAGACTGGAAACCCAGAAGGCGCACAAGCGTATTGTGGAGAGCTTCCCCATCAGCAGAGTATACCAGGCACACATTCCGTCCTATCCTTCCGGCTACTGGCTGTTTGGATTTGCTTCCAAGAAGTATCACCCGGTGAAGGATTTGAAGACGAAGCACTGGAAAAATTTAGACATCGAAACCCGCTATTACACCACCAATCTGCACAAGGGCTGTTTTGCCCTGCCGGCATATGTGGAACAGATGCTTGAGGATGTGGAAAACATTCCCGATTAAACAGGACACAGTGGATTTCCGGCAAACGGCGCCGGAACCGGAAAAGGAGAATAACATGCTGCAACAGAATATCGAAACTTTTATCGGCTGTGATGCGGAGTACGAAGAAGCGGAAGTTGTCCTCTTCGGAGCACCCTTTGACTCCACCACGTCTTATCGCCCGGGCACCCGCTTCGGAAGCAAGGCCATACGGAGTGAGTCCTACGGACTGGAAACCTACAGCCCCTATCAGGACGAAGACCTGACGGATTACCGGGTGTTTGACAGCGGTGACATTGAGCTTTGCATGGGAAACAGCAAAAAAGCCCTGCAGGCAATTTCGGAGCGGACAGCCACGATTTTAGAGGACGGCAAGGTGCCGTTCATGATAGGCGGGGAGCATTTGGTCACCCTCGGCGCATTCCGGGAAGTATATAAAAAATACCCGGATGTCTGTATCGTACATTTTGATGCCCACACGGATTTGCGGGAGGATTATTTGGGAGAGCCCCTTTCCCATGCCTGTGTTATCCGCAGATGCCATGATTACGTGGGAGACGGACGGGTTTTCCAGTTCGGTATCCGTTCCGGGGACCGCAGCGAATTTGTCTGGGCAAGGGAAGGACATACGTTTTTGCATCCCTTCGACTTAAACAATCTGCAGGAGGCGGTGGAAAAAATCGGGAACAGACCGGTGTATTTTACCATTGATTTGGACGTACTGGATGTGTCCGTATTCCCGGGAACCGGCACCCCCGAGGCAGGCGGTGTCACTTTCACGGAGCTTTTGCAGGCAATTCGGGAAGTATGCGGCGGCCTGCACATTGTGGGCTGCGATGTAAACGAATTAAATCCCATGCTGGACAACAGCGGGGCTTCCACAGCGGTGGCATGCAAGGCGGTCAGGGAATTCCTGCTGGCGCTGCTTAGTAAAAACAGAAAAGGAGAGTAAAAATGGGTAAAGTTTTAGTAATCGGCTGCGGCGGCGTAGCGGGCGTCGCTATTCAGAAATGTGCACAGAATGACACGGTGTTTGACGAAATCGTCATCGCCTCCCGTACCGTAAGCAAGTGCGATGCACTGGCGAAAAAATTAAAAGGAAAGACAAAAGCGGTTGTTTCCACGGCACAGGTGGATGCGGACAATGTGGAGGAGCTGGTGGCTCTGATTAACCGGGTGAATCCGGACATTGTGCTGAATTTAGCGCTTCCTTACCAGGATTTAACCATCATGGATGCCTGTCTGAAGACCGGCGTGGACTATGTGGACACCGCCAACTACGAAGCAGAGGATACCAATGACCCTGCGTGGCGTAAAATTTACGAGGAACGCTGCAAGGAAAAAGGCTTTACGGCTTATTTCGACTATTCCTGGCAGTGGGCATACCGAAAGAAATTTGAAGAAGCGGGCATTACCGGTCTTTTGGGCACCGGCTTTGACCCCGGTGTAACCAGCGTATTTTCCGCTTATGCCTTAAAGCATTATTTTGACGAAATCCACTACATCGACATTTTGGACTGCAACGGCGGCGACCATGGCTATCCCTTTGCCACAAACTTTAACCCGGAAATCAATCTCCGCGAGGTTTCCGCAAACGGTTCTTACTGGGAAAACGGCCACTGGGTGGAAACCGAGCCCATGGAAATCAAGAGAGAGTACAATTTTGACGGCGTGGGAATGAAGGATATGTATTTACTGCATCACGAAGAAATTGAGTCTTTGGCGGAAAACATTCCCGGCGTAAAGAGAATTCGTTTCTTTATGACCTTCGGACAGAGCTACCTTACCCATATGAAGTGTCTGGAAAATGTGGGCATGCTGCGCACGGACCCGGTGATGTACGAAGGAAGGGAAATCGTACCCATCCAGTTTTTGAAGGCGCTGCTGCCCGACCCGGCATCCCTGGGACCCCGTACCGTAGGAAAAACCAATATCGGCTGTATTTTCACCGGCGTGAAGGACGGTGTGGAGAAATCCATTTATATTTACAATGTGTGCGACCATCAGGAATGCTATAAGGAAGTGGGTTCCCAGGCGATTTCCTACACCACCGGCGTGCCCGCCATGATTGGCACCATGATGGTACTTACGGGACAGTGGAAAAAGCCCGGCGTGTTCAATGTGGAAGAATTTGACCCCGACCCTTACATGGAAGCCCTGAACAAGTGGGGACTTCCCTGGGTAGTGGATGAAAATCCGGTGCTGGTACCATGATGAGGGAATTACAGACTCCCTGCTATGTGATTGACATGGACAGGCTGAAGGAAAATTTAGAAATATTAAAGGGTGTATCCGACCGGACCGGCTGCCGCATTCTTTTAGCACAGAAGGCCTTCAGCGCTTACCGGACATATCCTCTTATCGGCAGGTATCTGGCAGGAGCCACCGCCAGCGGGCTTTACGAGGCAAAGCTCTGCAAAGAAGAGATGCCAAAGCACATGGAAAACCATATTTTTTCTCCGGCATTTCAGGAAAAGGACTTTGCCGAAATCTGTGAAATCTGCGACCACATTGTCTTTAACTCGGTAAAGCAGTTGAAAAAATTCGGAGAGAGGGCAAAGATGGCGGGGCTGCAGGTGGGACTTCGCATCAATCCGGAGAAATCCACCCAGGAAGGGCATGCCATTTATGACCCCTGCGCACCCGGCAGCCGACTGGGAGTGACGCTTGCCGAATGGCAGCAGGCGTATGAACAGGAGCCGGTACTTTTAAGCCTTCCGGACGGTTTCCATTTCCATACCCTCTGTGAGCAGAATGCGGATGCCCTGCTTGTGACACTGAAAGCGGTGGAAGAAAAATTCGGACCCTATCTTGCCGGTAAAAAATGGATAAATTTCGGAGGCGGTCACCATATTACCAGAACGGATTATGATGTGCCGGCGCTGGAAGGCGCCATACGGCATATGCAGGAAAAATACGGTCTGCTGGTATATTTAGAGCCGGGCGAGGCGGTGGCGCTGAATGCCGGTTACCTGTATACGACAGTTCTGGAGGTGCAGGAGAAATCTGCCGCCAAAACGGCATGTGCAGCGCCGCCTGCCGATAAACCCGGCGGTATGGATGCGGGCAGCAAGGATACAGGCAGAATGGACATCGTCATTTTAGATACCTCCGCTGCCTGCCATATGCCGGATGTGCTGGAAATGCCCTACCGCCCGCCCCTTAGGGAAAGCGGGGAAGAGGGCGAAAAGGCATTTACTTACCGCCTTGCGGGTCCGACCTGTTTAGCCGGGGATGTCATCGGCACCTATTCCTTTGACCGGAAGCTGCAGGAAGGCGACAGGCTTGTATTTGAGGACATGGCAATTTATTCCATGGTAAAGAACAATACCTTTAACGGAATGCCCCTGCCCTCTGTTTATTTGAAAGAGGGAGACCGATATACTTTATGGAAATCCTTTACCTATGAAGATTTTAAAAGCCGGCTTTAACCGGACGGAAAACGGGTATGGAAGCAGGAACAAAAAGAATTGGCAAAAAAGAATTGGCAGATTGCAGAAAGGTTGAAAATATGGCGGAGAAAAAATTGGTGGCGCTGACATTCGACGACGGCCCCTCCGTAGGTACTACGGACAAGGTGCTGGATGTTTTAAAAGAAAACGATATTGTGGCAAGCTTCTTTTTAATCGGACAGAAGATTACGGAGGAGTCGGCCTATCTGGTGAAACGTGCCTACGATATGGGCTGCACCATGGAAAATCACTCTAAGACCCATCCGGGCATGACGGGGCTTTCGGATGAGGAGATTTTAGAGGAAATTTCCTATACAACGAATAAAATAGAGGAAATCACGGGAGAAAAGCCCGCTTTTTTCCGTCCGCCTTATATCGACTGTGACCAGAGACTGTTCGACCTGGTGGATCTGGGTTTTATCTGTGGCTACGGCTGTGAGGACTGGCTGCCGGAGGTCAGCGCCGAAGAAAGAACCCGCCGTATTTTAGAGCAGGCGCATCCCGGTTTCATTATTCTGGTGCACGACATGGAGGGGAATACCCAGACCGTCGAAGCCATAAAGAAAATAATCCCCGCCCTCAAAGCGCAGGGATATGAATTCGTAACCATCCGGGACCTGTTTGCAAAGAGCGGAAAGATACCGGAAAGAAACACATTATATATGGAAGTAACACCTTAAAGATTGGCAAAAATGCACAAAAACTCCCTTTGCTTATTTGTGAAAATGTGAGAATTGCATAAGGGGTGTTGACATGGCATTGGCAAAAGAGTATAGTGAAATTATCAAATGAATGAAAAACTTGACAGGTTGTTACTTTAAGTAGGCAAAACTGTATTGTGCTTGTAGATGAATTGGATTTATGAGTATGATGCAGTTATTTTTTTACAGAGGTTTATGTTTTATGAAAGTGCTTAACGTAATTAACAATAACGTTGTCAGTTCATTAGATGAGAAAAACCGCGAAATAGTTGTTATGGGGAAGGGGATTGGCTTTCATAAAAAGCCCGGTGAAGAAATAGCGGATACCCAGGTGGAAAAGGTATTCCGGCTGCCTGACGAAACACACGACCGGTTTATGAAGCTTGTACAGGATATTTCCTACACTCATATGAAGCTGACCAGTGACATCATTGATTACGCCTGTGAGCATGTAGGCAGGAAGCTTCGCAAGAGCATCTACGTGACACTGACCGACCATCTGGATTTTGCTATCCAGAGGGAAGAACAGGGAATGGTATTCCAGAACGCACTTCTTTGGGAAGTGAAGGAATACTATGTAAAGGAATATGAAGTCGGAAAGATGGCGCAGAAGCTTGTAAAAGAGCGGGAGGGAGTTGCACTTTCCGATGATGAAGCCGCTTTTATTGCCCTGCATATCATCAATGCGGAAGAAGATACCGACGAAAAAAAGGATGTGAAGTTCTTAAATTTAACCCGGGATATTCTTACCATAGTACAGGATGACCTGGAGCTGGATTTTAAGGACGAAAGCATTGATTACAGACGTTTTATGACGCACCTGAAATTTTTTATCCAGAGAGCTGTGAAAAAGGATTACAGCTACGGAGACGACACAGCGGACGTTTACAATGAGCTGGTAAAGAAATGTCCCGGGGAATATGCCTGTGCGGCGGATATTAAAAAATACGTCAAAGACAAATTAGATTATGAAGCATCGGAAGAAGAGCTTATCTATCTGACCGTACACCTGCACCGGTTGACAAAATGCAGCAAAAAACAGTCGGAGCAGGAAAATTAAATATTCAATCTTTAAGGGATTGTTACGTTGATTCGGCAAAACCCGGACAGAGGAAACCTTGTGCAAGAAAAGGAATGACTTTGTCCGGGCTTTTTTATAAAAATAACAAGAACAAATAAATGGGGATGAGCCAGTATCCCCGTCACAACAAAGGAGGATAACCTATGTACTACAAAGAAAACCCTAAGTTTCCCGAAGGCTTTATGTGGGGCGCATCCAGCGCAGCCTGGCAGGTAGAAGGTGGTGTTGCCGATGGCGGCAGAACCCCTGCCATGATTGACTTAAACAGCAAAAAGAAAAAACCGTATGCAGACGACTCCATCTGTGCAGACCATTATCACAGATACAAGGAAGACGTGGCACTGATGGCAGAATGCGGATTTTCTTCATACCGCTTCTCCATTTCCTGGTCCCGTATCATTCCCCATTCCGACGGAAAGGTAAATCCGGAAGGCATTGCTTTCTACAATGATTTGATTAACGAACTCATTAAGAACGGCATTACTCCCATCATTACCCTGTATCATTACGATTTACCGGTGTGGGTATTTGAAGAGCTGGGCGGCTGGAAGAGCAGAAAGACCATTGATGCCTTTGACCACTATGTAAGGACCTGTTTTGAAAATTTCGGCGACAGAGTAAAATACTGGCTTTCCATCAATGAACAGAATATGCAGATTGTTTACGGACACTGGCTCGGCACCGATGCCGGATGCACCGACTGGGAAAAGGAACAGTGGGATATCAACCACATCATGAACCTTTGTCATGCAAAAGCTGTTATTGCCTGCCACGAAATGGTGGAAGGAGGTAAAATCGGTCCCGTTCCCGGATATGTTCCCATTTATCCCAAGACCTGCAACCCGGCAGACCAGATTGCAGCCATGAATGCGGAGGAACTGACCGAGAAAATCTGGAACGATACCTATGTTTACGGCGAATACAGCAACTTCGTAAAGAGATACTGGAAGGAAAAGGATATTCATCCCGATATCCGCCCCGAAGACTTAGAACTTATGAAGAAAGCAAAGATTGACTTCATTGCCGTGAACTGCTACAGAAGCAACACCGCCCATGATGCAAAACCGGGCACCGAGAGACTGGAATACGAATTGAACAAATTCGGCAACAAGGGTGACATCCAGTTCCCGAACTACCCCGGAGAATTTGCTCTCTGCGCAAACCCTTATGTAGAATATACCGACTGGGACTGGGAGATCGACCCTTCCGCAATGCGTTACTCCTTAAGATACTTATGGGATCATTACAGACTTCCCATGATGATTACCGAAAACGGCTTCGGTGCAAACGAAACCAAGGGAGAGGACGGACAGGTGCATGACGAAGCACGTATCAACTTCTTAAGAGACCAGATTTACAATGTGGGACTGGCAATCGAAGACGGATGCGAAGTCATTGCTTACAATCCCTGGTCCTTCACCGACCTGCTTTCCACCGGCAACGGTATCAAGAAACGTTACGGTCTGGTTTATATTGACACCACAGATGAAGAGTTAGTGAACTGTACCGATGTATCCAAGCTCAGCATGAAGCGTATCAGAAAGGATTCCTTCTACTGGTATTCCAAACTCATTAAGAGCAATGGTACTGACTGGGGCAAGGATATGAAACAGGAATAAGGAGGGAGAACATGGGACTTTTTACTAAAAAGAAACTTCCTGCATGGAACCCGGGAACCTTAGGCTCCATTACCCAGGGAAAAGTAATGCCGGTAACAGAAGTAAAGGATGAGGTGTTTTCCCAGAAAATGCTGGGAGACGGTGTGGCATTTCTTTCGGAGGACGGCGTTGTGGTTTCCCCCTGTGACGGAACCGTAACCGCATTTTTCCATACCAATCATGCGATTGGACTGACAACCCAGGACGGTGCGGAGGTATTGATTCACATCGGTTTGGATACCGTTAAGGAAGGCGGCAGGGGATTTAAGGGCCATGTCAAGGAAGGCGATGCCGTAAAGAGAGGCCAGAAGCTGATTACCTTTGATAAAGAGGTGCTGGAAGAAAAAGGCTACGACCTGTCCATTCCCATGATTATCTCCAATATAGATGCCGTGGAAAACATCAAGGCACTGATGGACGGAACGGTTACGACCGAAGATGATGTGCTGGCCTACAGTCCGGTGCAGGAGTAAAAAATGGCAGATGAAAAAGTTCTTTTCTTTGATATCGACGGAACGCTGGTGAATTTTGACACCACGATTCCGACCTCCACAATTACAGCCCTACGTCTGGCAAGGGAGAATGGGCATAAGCTCATTCTCTGCACCGGGCGAAGCTTAGGGCAGCTGCAGGGAACTATAAAGGAGCTTTCCTTTGACGGCGGGGTGCTGGCGGCGGGAGCGTACGTCCGGTATCAGGATCAGGTAATAGATGCAACCACAATTCCCGGAGAAAAGCTTCGGAATATCTGGTCTTTTATAGACGAAGAGAAGCTTCCGTACATCGTACAGTGCGTGGACCATACGGCTACGGAAAGAAGTGTAAAAGCACATCTTTTCGATGTAATGGAGCATAAGTACGAGGTGGATGAAAAACAGTTTAGTACGGTATTCGCCAATATGGAGTTTGTGGAAAGCAAGGACGATTTTTCTCATGTGGAAAAGGTTCTTTACTACGATACCTCCTATACAGTGGAGGAAATTCGTAAAAAATTAGGAAGTCAGTTCGATGTAGTGCCCATGAGCTTTATGAAGGACGGCACCTCCAGCGGGGAAATTACCCAGGCAGGCATCAACAAGGCCTATGGTATGGAAAAGCTTCTGACATATCTCGGCAAAACAAGGGAAGATGCCATCGCCTTCGGGGACGGTCCCAATGATTTGGAAATGCTTTCCTACGCAGGTATCGGCGTGGCAATGGGAAATGCCGATGATAGCGTTAAGGAAAAAGCGGACATGGTAACGGCAAGGATTGACGAAGACGGAATCTTTTTGGCTTTACGAAAGCTTAAAATTATAGATTAACAAAGGAGGACAAAGCTATGGCAAAAAAAGATTATGCAGCAATGGCTGACGGCGTGATTAAGGCAGTCGGCGGAGAAGGCAACATTGCAAACGTAACACACTGTATGACACGTCTGCGTCTGCAGCTTGTGGACAACAGCAAATTAAATGAGGAGGAGGCAAAGAAGGTTCCCGGAGTGATGAACCTGATTGTGCAGAACGGAGAGTACCAGTTCGTCATCGGACAGGATGTTCCCAGTCTGTATGAAGAGATGGTAAAACACGACGGTATTAAGGCCGGCGGCAGAGTAGATGATATTGAAGCCGCAAAGTCCGACAACAAGAAAAAAGGCAAGATTATAGATGCCATTTTCTCCTTTATCGGCGGTACATTTTCACCCTGTATTCCGGTACTGGTTGCCGGAGGTCTTACCGGTGCCGTGCTGACACTGCTTACCAATTTCTGCGGTGTAACAGCAGATTCCGGTACCTATCAGGTATTCTATGCCATTAACTAGGCAGCATTCTATTTCCTGCCGATTTTCGTAGGTTTTGCGGCAGCAAGCAGATTGAAATGTAACGGTTACTTAGGTGCATTCCTGGCAGCCATTCTTCTTTACAGCGGTATCAACGGCGTAGAGGGACTGGATTTCTTCGGCTTAAAGATTCAGGCAATTTCTTATAATGCCAATATCTTCCCGATTATCTTGGGCGTGTTGTTTATGTCTGTGATTTATAAGTTTTTACAGAAGCATATGCCGGTTTACTTAAAAACCATTGTGGTACCTTTGCTTACCATGCTGATTACCGTTCCCGTAACACTTCTGATTTTAGGACCTATCGGCAATACCGTAGGTACCTGGTTATGTGATGGCTTACTGGCTCTGTACCGTACCGTTCCCGCTCTTTCCGTAGCAATCGTCGGCGCAGGTACCTGCTGGTTAGTATTCTTCGGTATGAACAATGCGACTTATGTTCCTCTGTTCTTGCTGATGGCTGAACTTGGAAGCGACCCTCTGATTTGTACCGGTATGGCTCCCGCAAACGTGGCAGTCGGCGGTGCATGTCTGGCAGCAGCCTTGATTGCTAAGAATGTGGAAGAAAAATCCGTTGCAGCCGGTGCCGGAATCACAGCTATGTGCGGTATCACAGAACCCGGCGTATACGGTGTCCTGTTTGTTAAGAAGTACCCCTTGATCGGCGCTATGATCGGCGGCGGTATCGGTGGCTTCATTGCCGGTTTACTCGGTATGACCCAGTATGTGGTTTCCACTCCCGGTTTCATTTCCTTCGCAGCATACATTACTCCTGCGGAACAGGGCGGTGGTTTCAGAAACTTCATTATCGCAATGGCAGTTATGGTAATCGCAGTGATTATTTCCTTCGTTTCTACCTATCTGCTCGGTAAAAGACAGCTGGCAAAAGAAGCTAAGGCTGCAAAATAATTAAGTCCGGCGCTTCCCTTGGGAGGCGCCGTATTTTATAAAAAAGTTATAGAAGAGCAATTTTAGAAGGAAGAGAGGAAAAGGTATGAACGGATTTCCGGAAGGTTTTTTGTGGGGAGCTAGCACCAGTGCCTATCAAGTAGAGGGTGCGGCATATGAGGACGGCAAGAAAGCCAGCCAGCAGGATATTATCAATAAAGACAGTTATGAAAAATTCGGTTTTGCCACGGCGGAAATCGCCAGTGACCAGTACCATCATTTCAAAGAGGATGTCGCTCTTATGAAAGAGATGGGATTTACCACCTATCGTTTTTCCATTGCCTGGAGCCGTGTATTTCCGGACGGCGTGGGAGAAGTAAATGAAAAAGGAATACAGTATTACAGGGATTTAATAGACGAGCTCTTGAAAAATGACATAGAACCTATCGTTACTTTATATCATTATGACCTGCCCTGGGCGCTTGTGGAAAAATACGGCGGCTGGCTGGACAGACGGATTGTAGAGGACTTTGCGTATTATGCGCGATATATCATCAATGAATTTAAGGACAAGGTAAAATACTGGACAACCATCAACGAACAGAGCATTATCGTACAGTACTGGACACAGAAATGCTATATCCCGGATGAGGTGCTGCCGGATAACCAGAAGCGCTATCAGATTAACCATCACATGAACTTAGCACAGGCGATTGCCAACAAATTAGTGCATGAACTGGTACCGGGAGGCATGGTGGGCGCCCCCTTAGGCTACAGCCCCATTTATCCGTTGAGCTGTGCACCGGAGGATGTTATGGCTATGCAGAATGCACAGGCACTTAGGAACGACTACTACACAGATGTGTATTTTAAGGGGCATTACAATAAAGCGGCGCAGATTTATCTGGAGGAGCATGGCCTGGCTCCGGTGATGGAGGAAGGAGATCTGGAACTTTTGGCGGACCCGGCAGCCATTTCCGATTTCCTGGCGCTGAATAATTACGCCAGTGAATGTGCGAAATGGTGTCCGGAGGGCAGCAAGGAAATTTCCTGGAGCGGCGTAAACCGTTCCGGTAAAAAGGGGGAAATTTCCGGATTTGAAACCCATCCCGGCTTTTATGAAATGTGTGCCAATCCGAAGCTGGACACTACGGACTGGGACTGGGCAATCGACCCCGTCGGCATGGAATACATGCTGCGGGATTTGTACAACCGCTACAACAAACCGCTTATGATTACCGAAAACGGATTTGGCGCCTTTGACACCCTGACAGCGGATAAAAAGGTACATGACGATTACCGTATTCACTTTTTGCGGGAAAATATCAGGGCCGTAAAACGGGCGATTGACAAGGGCGTGGAAGTGATTGCCTATTGTCCATGGAGTGCGGTGGATTTGCTTTCTACGTCAAACGGTGTGGAAAAGAGATACGGTCTTATCTATGTGGACAGAACGGATGATGACCCGAAGCAGTGCGAGAGAATCCGTAAGGACAGCTTCTACTGGTACAAAAAAGTGATTGCTTCAAACGGGGCGGATTTAGATTAAGCAGTGTCGTGAGGACGGAGAAAGGAATGGAGAGGGATATGAAAAAATTGTTGGGAAAACCGGTTTATGACGGTGTGGCTATCGGTAAAATTGTTGTATTAAATAAAAAGGAAATGACTGTAAGACGTCAGAAAACAGCGGATATCGAGGCAGAAAAGAAAAGAGTGGAGGACGCTTTAACAAAGGCAAAGGAACAGCTGGCGGCTTTGTATGAAAAAGCCCTGAAAGAAGTAGGGGAAGCCAGCGCCGCTATTTTTGAAGTGCATCAGATGATGCTGGAGGATGAAGACTACGTCCAGTCCATGCTGCACATTGTTGAAAACGAGGGTGTCAATGCGGAATATGCGGTAGCCACCACCGGAGATAATTTCGCCCAGATGTTTGCCGCCATGGACGATGAATACATGCAGGCGAGAGCTGCCGATATCCGGGATATTTCCGGAAGGGTGCTTCGAATTCTGTGTGGTCAGGAAAGCGTGGATTTCGCCGGTATGGAACCCTCCGTTATAGTAGCGGACGATCTGACTCCCAGTGAAACCGTGCAGATGGATAAAAGTAAAATATTAGCATTTGTAACGGTGCACGGTTCCACCAACTCCCATACCGCTATTTTAGCGCGTATGATGAATATCCCGGCGCTTATAGGAGTGCCGGTGAATTTAGAGGAAATCAAAACCGGGGAAACTGCCATTGTGGACGGCGCAAGCGGAGAAGTTATTTTTTCACCCACGGAAGAGGAACTGGCGAAGGCAGAAGATAAAATTAAAAAAGAACAGGAAAAGAAGAATATTCTGGAAACCTTAAAGGGCAAGGAAACGGTTACCAGAGAAGGAAAGAAAATCAACCTGTATGCCAATATCGGCAGTGTAAGCGATGTGGGATATGTAATGGAGAATGATGCGGCGGGCATCGGTCTTTTCCGGAGCGAGTTCTTATATTTAGGTAGAGATACCTTTCCGACAGAAGAAGAACAGCTTCAGGCATACCGTCAGGTACTGCAGATGATGGGCGGCAAAAAGGTGATTATCCGTACGCTTGATATCGGCGCCGACAAAAAGGCGGATTATTTTGAATTGGGAGAAGAGGAAAATCCGGCATTGGGCTACCGTGCTATCCGCATTTGTCTGACCAGACCGGAGATTTTTAAAACCCAGCTCAGGGCACTGTTCCGTGCAGCGGTTTACGGCAATCTTTCCGTGATGTATCCCATGATTACGTCCGTGTGGGAAGTAGAAAAAATCTATGAAATCGCAGAGGAAGTAAAGAAGGAACTGGAGGAGCAGCAGATCCCCTTCCAAATTCCGGAGCAGGGTATCATGATTGAAACACCTGCAGCAGTGATGATAAGTGATGAACTGGCAGAGCTGGTGGATTTCTTCAGTATCGGCACTAATGACCTGACCCAGTATACCTTAGCTGTTGACAGGCAGAATGCCAAGCTGGATCTGTTCTACAATCCTCATCATAAGGCTATCTTAAAAATGATTGAATATGTAACAAAGCAGGCGCATGCCAAAGGCAAGTGGGTCGGCATCTGCGGCGAATTAGGTGCAGACTTAGAGCTGACGGAAACTTTCCTCAATATGGGTATAGATGAACTTTCCGTTTCTCCCTCCATGGTGTTAAAGGTGAGGGAACGTATCCGGTCCCTGTAGTTTTACCCCGGCTTTCCGGTTGAATCATCCCGGTGGATGGTTTACCGGACGGCCGTTTTTTTTACTGCCGTTTTCTACGTGGCGGTTTTTTTCCTCTTCACGGACAGAAAATTTTTCGTCAAAATCCGGATAAAATACATCAAATAGTTTGCATTGTCCATTGAAAAAGCATATGATAAAATATATATGGATGTTTGGCTTCCGTGGGGGGACGAGCCGGAAAATACAGGGGAACAAAAGAAGAGGAAATAGTATGAAAAATATACAGTATGAGCTGATCATCAATGAAGCTCTGCGGTCTGCACTGGAATATGACATACCGGATGAACAGATAAACGAATTTATTGAGTTCTTCGGCAAGCATATAGGTTCGGACAGGATCTATATTTTTGAAGACAATGTAAAGAAAAATGTAACGAACAACACCTATGAATGGTGTAACGAAGGCATCCTGCCGCAGAAGGATATGCTGCAGAATGTGGATTTCGATATTATAGGCTGGTGGTACGAAAGCTTTGAAAAGGGAGAAAGCGTGGTAATCCCCAGCGTGAAGGTCTTAAAAGACACCTATCCTTCTACCTATGACATTCTGAATGTACAGAACGTGGAAAGCTTAGTGGTCATTCCGCTGCGCTATCGTGACGAAATCCGTGGATTTGTAGGCGTGGACAATCCGCCCATCGGAAATATGGAGAGTATTTCAGGTTTCCTTGATATGATTGCCACCCTGCTTATCTCTCTGTTAAAACTGCGCAATTCCTTCCGTAAGTCCAACGAGGCGGCTAAACTGAGCAGTTATGCGGCGCTGGCGGAAATTTATATGACCATGCATATCATCAATGTAAAGACCGGCGTTTTCCGGGTAATAAAAAGTGTTCCGGAAATCGATGCCTGCATGCAGACTAAGGATGCGGATAATTTTTCAAAACAGATTGCCCATGTGGTGGAGTCAATCTGCTCTGATAAATATAAGGAAAGCGTGCTGGCATTTACGGACCTTTCCACCCTGGAAGAACGCATGGCGGGGACCAATACTCTGGCACATGAATTTGTATGCAGTATATTCGGCTGGTGCAGAGAACGATTTATCAAGGCGGATACCGATAAGGATGGAAAACTTCTGCGGGTTATGTATTGTATGGAGGTCATCGACGAGGAAAAACGCCGGGAGAACAGGCTTCTTTATCTGTCGGAAACGGACTCCATGACAGGACTTTACAACAGAGGCAGCGGTGAGCAGAGGGTAACGGCATTTCTGCAGAAAAAAACGGAAGGTCTGTTCTGTCTGATTGACTGTGATAAATTCAAATCCATCAACGATACTTACGGTCATATTGTGGGGGATGAGGTCATTGTTGCCGTTGCGGAGACCTTACAGAAGACATGCCGTAAGGATGATATTGTAATGAGACTCGGCGGGGACGAGTTTGCTCTGTACATACCGGACATGAAGAAGGAGCAGGCACCGTTTTTTATCGAAAGGCTTTTTGGCGAATTCGCAAAAATCATAATACCCGAAATGAAGGGACGGAAAATTTATATCAGCCTCGGAGCCGCATTCAGCCATGAGGATGAGCAGATTTCCTTTGACCAGATTTACAGGGATGCCGACGGGGCTATGTACGAGAGTAAAAAAACAGAGGGCTATTGCTACCATATTTTCAGGGAATAGGATCCGGCGATATATAAAATAAGGAGAAACACATGAAGATTTCAGATATATTACGCGAGGACAAAACCACCATATCCTTTGAGGTGTTTCCACCGAAGACCACCGCTAATTTTGAGTCCGTGAAAAAAGCAGCTCTGGGTGTGGCGGCGCTGCATCCCGATTACATGAGCGTGACCTATGGGGCAGGCGGCAGCGACCGCGGCAATACACTGCATATTGCGGAGGAAATCCAGAAAGCGGAGAACGTAACCACCATTGCCCACCTGACCTGTGTGGGAGCGGGAAAAGAGGATATCAGAACGGCTCTTTCCGAAATGAAGGAGGCAGGCATTGAAAATATTCTGGCGCTCCGTGGGGACAGACCGAAGGATTTTGACGGCGACCCTTTTAAGGAATACCATTATGCCTCCGAACTGGTGGCAACCATTAAGGAATACGGCGATTTCTGCGTGGGCGGTGCTTGCTATCCGGAGGGACATCCCGATTCCACAAACAAAAAAGAGGATATTAAAAACCTCAAAAAAAGGTGGACGCAGGTTGTGAGTTCCTGCCCCAGCTTTTAATGAGCGCGGAGGCAGCCAAGGCAGGCTTCGCCGCCATCAAGGAGTATGTGGAAAGCACGGGAACCAGACAGGAAAAGAAAGGCACTGTGGTGATTGCCACGGTAAAGGGAGACATCCACGATATCGGCAAGAACATCGTGAAGGTGCTTTTGGAAAATTACGGATTCGATGTAATAGATTTAGGAAAGGATGTACCGCCGGAAGCGGTTGTGGAAGCGGTGCAGCAATCCGGAGCGCGTCTGGTGGGCTTAAGCGCCCTGATGACGACTACGGTGACAATGATGTGCCGGCTCTGACATAGATTGAGAACGGAAACGGCGGAATAAGTTATAGTTTCATCCTATAACTGAATATCTACTTAGCATATTGGACAGATAGGTTTTCTTCATGCATAATGTGTACATAAGTTGAAACGACAATTCGGACACATTGCAGGAGGAAAAAACATGAAACTGAAAAAAATTATCGCACTTGCACTGATACTCACATCCCTTGCCACCGTATTCACCGGATGCGGCAGCAAGGAGAACACATCCGCAGACCCCGTTACCGTCAAAATCGGTGTGGTAGGCGCTATTTACGAAGACCTTTGGAAACCGGCGCAGGACTCCTTAAAGGATGAGGGCATCAACCTGGAAATCGTACAGTTTTCCGATTATGTAACTCCTAACAATGCCTTAAACAGTGGCGATATCGACCTGAATGCCTTCCAGCATCACATTTATCTGGACACTGAATTAGAGCAGCACGGCTATGCAATCGAGCCGGCAGGCTACACCTTCATCATTCCCCTGAACCTGTATTCCCACAAGGTTTCTTCCGTAGACGAAATCAAGGACGGCGACACTATTGCCATTCCTGATGACGTAACAAACGGCGGACGTGCCATCAAGGTTTTAGCGGCAGCAGGCCTCATTACCTTAAAGGAAGATGCCGGCTTTAACCCCACTGTGGATGACATCGCAGAGTACAAGGTAAACTTCACCATCAAGGAACTGAAAGCAAACACCATTCCTTCCGTACTGGACGATGTAACCGCAGCCATCGTAAACGGCAACTATGCACTGGACTTCGGCTTAAAGACAGAAGAAGCTATCTACAAGGATACCGTTCTGGACGAAGAAGCATACTGGAACCTGATTGCCGTAAGAAGCGCTGACTTAGAGGACCCTGAAAAGGCAGAAGTTTACCGCAAGGTAGTAGCTGCCTTCCAGTCCCAGGCAACCGAAGACGTATTCAACAATACCTTTGGCGGCTACTTCATCAAGGTAGGCTGGGATCAGGACCTTTTAGCAGATAAATAAAACTCCCTGAACTTTCAAAAAAATCGCTGTAGGCATAGTACTTACGGCGATTTTTTGCTATAATAAAAATAATTACGGCCTTGTGACGGAAACGGGACCACATACATAAGGAGGACTTTATGCCTGTTTTTGATTTCAGCAACACTCCGGGAGAAAAAACGGAGGTTATCTGCACGTATACAACCTTTTTATCGAGTGCCAAGGAAAAGACGCCGGAAGAGCCGATTTTGGTGCTTGCCAACAAGGAAAAGAAGCATCCCCATCATGCAACGGGACTTTTTACCAACCAGACCAGGCAGACGGCTTTTGAATTCAAGGAAAACGGAGAAACCTGTGTGGCGGACATCTTAAAGGTGGATGCCCGGTTTGTAAACCTCATTAAATGGCTGGGCGAAAACCACATCCATGTAAGGCTTTCCGGTCAGAACACAGAAGACGGCTATGCCGTATACAAAATCCGCGAAACTACCTTCGGAGGCGGCACCAAGCTTTCCGCAGAGGATGGTTTTTTACAGTTTATGATTGAAAGACTTTTAGCCAGCAGCGCCGCAGAAGAAGTGGAAGAGGACGAAGAGGCGGATGAAGTGGGCGATGAAATGAAGCTTACCAGCCTGCAGAGCATTTCCGATTTCATGACCTGCGCCGGCAGAACGCTGCCCGACAATATCAGACTCTGGGCAAGAAGAAACTTAGCGGTAGCCCGTTCCAACGAGGTTTCTCCCGAGGAGCGCCGTCATGCCCAGCGTGCCCTTTCCATTATGATGAACGTACAGTGGAAGAGCAATTATTTTGAAGCCATCGACCCTGTGGAAGCAAGACGCATTCTGGATGAAGAACTTTACGGTATGGAGAGGGTAAAACAGCGTATTATGGAAACCATTATCCAGATTAACCGTACCCACACCCTTCCCGCCTATGGTCTGCTTTTGGTGGGTCCGGCAGGTACCGGTAAGTCCCAGATAGCCTATGCGGTGGCAAGAATATTGAAGCTGCCCTGGACGACACTGGATATGAGCTCCATCAACGACCCGGAGCAGCTTACCGGCAGCTCCCGTATTTATGCCAATGCCAAGCCCGGCATCATTATGGAAGCTTTCTCCATGGCGGGCGAGTCCAATCTGGTATTTATTATCAATGAGTTAGACAAGGCCGCTTCCGGCAAGGGAAACGGCAACCCGGCGGATGTGCTTCTGACCCTGCTTGACAACTTAGGCTTTACGGACAACTACATGGAGTGTATGGTGCCCACCGTGGGAGTATACCCCATTGCCACCGCCAACAACAAGGAGCAGATAAGTGCGCCCTTAATGTCCCGCTTTGCGGTGATTGACATTCCCGACTACACCGCGGAAGAAAAGAAAATCATTTTCAGCCGCTTTGCGCTTCCTAAGGTTTTAAAGCGCATAGGCTTACAGGAAAACGAATGCGTGGTGACCGAGGACGGTCTTACCGCTGTGGTGGAGCAGTTTGAAAACACCACCGGTATCCGCGATTTGGAGCAGGCAGCCGAACACATCGCCGCCAATGCCCTTTACCGCATCGAGGTGGAGCATGTGCCCGAGGTCGTATTTGACGGTGAAGAAGTAAGAAAGCTGTTTTCCTAAGGAAAAATCAGCATACCTACAGGACAGTAAGAATGACAGAAGATGAGGATTTGACAACATGAAAAGCAGACAGATTAGAAATTCCCTTTTACTGGTGCTGACCGCGCTTATCTGGGGCGTGGCGTTTGTGGCACAGAGCACGGGCGGGGACGCTGTGGGACCGTTTTCCTTTAACGGTATCCGTTCCCTGATAGGCAGCGCCGTTTTAGTGCCGGTTATCTTTTTACTGGATAAAATGGGTCTGGGCAGCAAAAAGCCGCAGACAAAGGAAGAAAAGAAAACCCTGATAACGGGCGGTATCTGCTGTGGTACGGCGTTGTTTTTGGCAAGCAGCGCCCAACAGCTCGGTATTACCATGGGTACGGCTTCCGGAAAAGCGGGCTTTCTGACCGCCTGCTACATACTGCTGGTGCCCATACTGGGACTTTTCTTAAAAAAGAAATGCGGCTGGAACATCTGGGTGGGCATGCTCATTACCATAGGCGGGCTTTACCTGCTCTGCATGAACGGCAGCCTGACCTTCCAGAACAGCGATTTGATGGTACTTTTATGCGCCTTTCTCTTTGCCGTACATATTTTAATCGTGGATTATTTTTCCCCCAAAGTGGACGGCGTCAGAATGTCCTGCATCCAGTTCCTTGTCTGCGGACTGCTCAGCATGGTGCCTATGTACTTTGTGGATATGAAGCATTCGGCGGTGGGCTTTGCCGAGTGGCTGCCGGGACTGATGAACCCTTCCGCGTGGATTGCCATTTTATATGCCGGCATCTTTTCCTGCGGTGTAGGATATACCCTGCAGATTGTGGGACAGAACGGCTTAAATCCGACGATTGCTTCCATGATTATGAGTCTGGAGTCCGTTTTCTCCGTACTGGCGGGCTGGATAATCCTGGGAGAAAAGTTAAACGGCAGACAGCTTTTGGGATGTGCCCTTATTTTTGCGGCAATACTGTTAGCACAGATGCCTTTGGAACAGAAGAAAAAGAAAAAAGAAGAATAAAGAAAGAAGTGTGATTGATATGTGTACAGCGGCAACTTACCGGTCGAAGGATTTTTACTTCGGCAGAACTCTTGATTACGAATTTTCCTATGGGGATGAGGTGACGGTGACACCCGGAAATTACCCCTTCACGTTCCGGCACATAGGACTTTGTGCCCAGCATTATGCTATAGTCGGTATGGCACATGTGGCGGAGCAGCCGGCGGAATTTGTACCAAAAGATGCGGCAACGGCGGATTATCCTTTGTATTATGATGCCGTGAATGAAAAAGGACTCTGTATGGCGGGGCTTAACTTTGTGGGAAATGCTGCCTATCAGGAAATAGAAGAAGGCAGGGAAAATGTAGCGCAGTTTGAGTTTATCCCTTATATATTAGGGAAATGTGCGGACGTAAAGGAAGCAAGGCAGGCGCTTGCCCGCATGAATTTAGTGGGAACCACGTTTAACGATGTGTTTCCGGCTTCCCAGCTTCACTGGATGATTGCGGACAAAGGCGACTGTATCGTTGTGGAATGCACGAAGGACGGACTGCATGTATATGACAACCCGGCAGGGGTGCTTACCAACAACCCGCCGTTCCCGACCCAGATGTTTTTGTTAAATCAGTATATGGGTCTGTCGGAAAAGCAGCCGGAGAACACCTTCGGGAAGGACATTCCTCTTTCTGCTTACAGCAGGGGCATGGGCGCGTTGGGACTGCCCGGAGATTTGTCCTCTGCTTCCCGTTTTGCAAGGGTTGCGTTTGTAAGAGCCCATTCTTTGTCGGGAGAGTCGGAAGAGGAAAGTGTGAGCCAGTTCTTCCACATTTTAGGCTCCGTAGACCAGCAGAGAGGCTGCTGCGAGGTGGCGGAAGGCAAGTACGAAATCACTATTTACACATCCTGCTGCAATGCGGACAAGGGCATCTACTATTATACGGCGTATGACCGTCATCAGATTACTGCCATAGACATGCACCGTGAAAACTTAAATGACAACGCTTTAATAAGGTATACACTGCGTGAAAAAGATGATATTTTCTGGGAAAATTAAGCGAAAAATGCAAGAAACCAAAGTAGATATAATATTAGAAAATTGGCTTGACAAACAGGGGAACATGTAGTGAAATGAATTTATACGTTAATTCGGAAAAGTGGGGAAACAAGGGTGTTGATCAAGTGCATACCCTTGTTTTTTACTGGGTAAGGAGACGATAATGGAATATAAAGTTAATAACATAAGCTACAAGTATACGACGGACGGACCGCAGGTGCTGAAAAACGTAAGCTTTTCCATCGAACAGGGAAAGGTTACCGCGATTGTAGGCCCCAGCGGATGCGGTAAATCCACTCTGGTACAGATTTTCAGCCAGGTTATTCCGAAACTGATCGGAAACGGCGAATTAGAGGGAAGCTTTGATGTTCCCGATGGCACGTTTGTCAGCGTGGTCAGCCAGAATCCGGAAAACCAGCTGTTCGGTTACGGCGTAGAGGATGCTATTGCCTTCGGCCTGGAAAATATCGGTATGCCCCAGGCGGAAATCGTAGAGCGCATGGAATATGTACTGGACCTTTTAAAGCTGCAGTATCTGCGCAAGAGAAGTGTGGACAATCTTTCCGGCGGACAGCGGCAGTCTGTCTGCATCGCCTCCGTACTTGCCATGAAGCCCGATATTTTAATCATGGACGAGCCGGTAAGCTCCTTAGACCCCAACGGTAAAAAGATGGTGCAGGATATTTTAGGAGAACTGAGAGACAGCGGCAACACCACCGTTATCGTGGACAACAATCTGGTATGGTCCGCCGGCATTGTGGACCATGTAGTCGGCATTTTGGACGGCGAGGTTGTATTTGACGGCAGCAGGGATGAGTTTTTCCGGAATTTTGAGCTGCAGGAAAAATTAGGCGTTATCCTTCCTCAGGAAGTAGAAATATACAGAGCGCTTTCCGCCAAGGTTCCCGATGTAAAGATGTTTTACAATATGGACCAGGCGCGTGCGGAGCTTGCGGGCAGAACAACCGCTAAGACCCGTGCGGAAAAAGAGGCGGCTGCGGAAAGCTTTAATCCGGTTATCAGTGTAAAGGATCTGGTAAAGCAGTTCAGCGACGGATTTATCGGTCTGAAACAGGTAAATGCCCAGGTACCGGAAGGAAAGATTGTTGCCATTTTGGGACAGAACGGTTCCGGCAAGACCACATTTGTCAAACACTTAAACGGTCTGTATAAGCCCACAAGCGGCGAAGTGGATTACAGAGGTGAGTCCATTTTAGGCAAATCCGTGGCACAGATTTCCAAGAACATTATTCTGGTATTCCAGCATCCCGAGCACATGCTGTTCGAGGAGACGGTGGAGAAGGAACTGACCTTCTGTGCCCGTATGCAGGGTGTGGATTTTACCGAAGAAAACATCACGGAAATCCTGACCCGTTATCACTTAGAGAAAGAAAAAGAAAATTTCCCCTTAAACCTGTCCATGGGACAGAAGCACATGCTGACCATTCTGTCCGTGCTTCTTTCCAGTGCGGATGTCATCCTTCTGGATGAGCCGACCCTCGGTATGGACGGCTTCTTAATCGGGGATCTGGAAAAAATGGTTTTGGAATTGAAGAAGGCAGGCAAGACCATCATCATGATAAGCCACGAGATTCCATTTGTATTCCGTCTGGCTGATTACACAGTTATCTTAAACCACGGTGAAAAGGTATTTGAAGGAACAAAGGAAGAGTTAGTAGAGCGCGAGGATATCTTTGATAAGATTAACATTGAATTCCCGCCGGTTGTCCGTCTTTCCAAGGAATTGGGACTGGATGAAATTGTATTCGATGTAGACGATTTTATCGCAAAAGTAACGGAATCATAGGCGACGAAGGAGAAAAGGTATGGATTACTTAAAATATGTAGATGGAAATTCACTGCTTCACAAACTGGACCCGCGTACAAAGTTCATGTTCTTTATCGTGATGGCGGTGCTGACCAGTATCGTGAAGTCCGGTGTGGCTTTGCTGTTCTTGTTGGTATTTTTCTTGGTAATGTGGAATGTGTGCGGTATTCAGAAGTACATATTTGTTCTGGTGAAAAAGCTGAAGGTGCTGCTTTTGTTTATTTTCCTGTTGTGGTTTGTGCTGGGGCTGTTTGAACAGCCTGCCGTGGAAGGAGGTCCTGTTTTCTTCCAGACATTTATCGGCAACGGCGGTATGCAGATCTGCTTCGACTGGTACGATTTTTACAAGGGTTTTGTGTATTCCCTGCGAATTTTCTTAATGATTGCATCCTTCTATACGGTGCTTCTCACTACCAACTTCAGTGAGATTATTTTAGGATTGCAGAAGTGGAAAATTTCTTATGCACTGGCATTCGGTATCGGTCTGGTATTCCAGATTATCCCCATGATTATCACCGAGTTAAACGCCATCATGGAGGCGCAGAGCTCCCGGGGTCTGGAAATCGAAAAGTGCAGCTGGGTGACCAAGATTAAGAACTACGTTACGTTCTCATTCCCGCTTTTGTTCCGTGTTATCAGCAAGGGTCAGGCAATTTCTCTGGCGATGCATTATTACCAGCTTAACTTCTCGGTACACAGAACGGCATACAAAAACATTAAGGCAAGCAAGTACGATGTTTACTTTATCCTTGCCAATGCGGTTGCCATTGCGGCTACCATTGTACTGCATATTTTCTTCTACATCCCGGTATAAGGTATCTTGCGGGTTCCCCGGAGCGCGTACGGGGAGCCTGTAAATATAAACAACAAACATTTTTCTAAGACAAAGGAGAAACAAAAAAATGAAGAAAAAATTATCTTTCGTCAACATCGTCTTCTTCGTAGTATTTGGTGTTCTGACCGGTGTTCTCTGGGCTTACCTTTGACCGATTCCCCTGATTCCCGGCGCAGTTCACTTCCGTACATTCGCATTCATTCCGGTTGCCATCGGTTATCTGTTTGGACCGGTAACAGGCTTTTTCCCAGGCTACATCGGAACCGTCGTATGGGCTCTGCTTTCCGGTAACTTCATTCCTCTGCATTCCCCTCTGACAGATGGTATTACCGTTGGTCTGTCCGCAGCACTTCCCGCACTGATTCACTTACGTGCAGGCAAGACTGACCTTCTTTCTGTTATCGAAAAAGGAAAAGGCAAATTCATCGGCGTAAGCTTACTGTGGAGCCTTCTGTTTGGTGTTCTGATGATTCTCACCACCAGCATTTCCCTTTCCTACTTCACCGGATTAGGATATGTATACTGCATCCTTTGGATTGGTATTGCTGACGTTGTTCCCATTGCACTGACACCGTTCGTGGTTCTGCTTCTTGCAAAGAGAATGAAAAATATCCGAAACATCGTACCCTACGTGTAGGGAGTATGTTTCCTTACTTACGCGCCTAAGAAAACAAACTGAATAAAGACAGGGCTGCTGCTTATCCTTCCGGAAAGCAACAGCCCTTTTTTTATGCCGTTTTTGGCTTGTATGCAAATGAAAAGCAGAATACCTGTTTAAATCTTAAATAATGTAGTCGTTGGCAATCAGGGTCTTTTGCTGGTCGATGATGTCCTGCAGGGTGATGCCGTCCAGGTATTCCGTGATGACCTTATACAGACCTTCCCATACCGGGAGAGTGACACATTCCGCGCTGCGTTCACATTCGTTGGGTTCCTGGTCCAGACAGGCAACGGGTGCCAGGCTGCCCTCCGTCAGACGTAAAATCATGCCCACGCTGTATTTGTCCGGACTTTTGGCAAGCATGTAGCCGCCCTGATAGCCGCGGTTCGTTTTTAAGATATCCGAGCGGTTAAAGATTGCCACAATCTGCTCTAAATATTTCTTGGATATATTCTGCCGCTCTGCGATGTCTTTTAAGGCAATGTACCCCTCGTTCTGATGTTCGGCAAGGTCTAAAAGCATTCTTAATGCATAACGTCCTTTGGTTGAAATTTTCATACATTCCCATTCCTTTCTGTAACTGATATACCCATAATACCATATACTTAGTAGGTTTTCAAGGACGGAAGTGTGGGAAAACCGTAAAAACCTTGCAAAAACAGGGCTTTTTTATTATAGTTTAGTTATTATGAATGAGATATATCTGGCAAAAAATCATCTGATGATAAAAACCGAATATAAGGACCCCGAGATGCACAGGCACTCGGCGGCGCACATTCTGATTTCCCTAAAAGGTCCGGTGCGCTTTCAGGTGGACGGGCAGGAAATGACAGGGTTCGGCGCCGTCATTCCCTCCGGGCTGCCCCATACCGTGTGCGGAGCCCCGGATGAGGAGGGGAAGCCTTTTTCCATGCCGTCTTTGCTGTTGTTTTTATTTGATGAAACCACCTTTGTGGCGCAGTGCATCCGGGAGAGCCGGCTCATCACCGAAAAGCAGGCACAGACCGTTTTACAGTGGTACCGAGATATGCGGGAAGCAGCGGATGCGGCGGCAGCCTATCCGTCTTTTTTAAGAAAGGTGTTAAAAGAGCTGGGGCTTCCCGCCAGCCTGCAGGCGGTGGGCGACGAGCGCATCCGGCAGGCATATGTTTACATTGACGAGCACATCGGCAGCGACATGACGGTGGCATCCATTGCCAGTCACTTCTGCATGTCGGAGAGCCGTTTTTCCCATCTGTTCCGCAAGGAAGCGGGCATGTCTGTTGCCAATTATCTGGTTTTCCGTAAGCTGTATTTTACCTACCTCGGGCTGATGAAAGGGAAAAATATTACCACCGCAGCGCTGGATGCCGGTTTTTCCGACCCTTCCCATTTTGCAGCCACTAATAAGCGCATGTTCGGGATTCCCCCCACGGCGGTCAGCGGCAGCATGAAAATCATAACAATAGCAGAAATTTAAAAGCAGAAGCAGAACGGATATGCTTTAATAATCTTGCTGCAGGATAAGAAATGACTGCAGTAGTGTGCAGCAGATTACGGAGGCGGCGATTATTATGGCAGTTACGTTCAAGAAGGGCATGTACGAACTGAATACCCAGAGTAATTTCAATTACCAGTTAAACAGGCTTGTGATGTGGGACGGCGGGGATTTGGAAGAAATCAAAAAAGTCGGACCGACCATCCATACCAGCGAGGACTGGAAAACGAAGCTGATTTCCCTGGGGGACAAAGCGATGGCGGAGCAGAGAACGGAGAATGCCATTGCCTACTACCGCATGAGTGAGTTTTTCATGTATGACGGTGACCCGGACAAGAAGAAATATTATAAAAAAGGCACGGAGCTTTTCTACGACTATTATAAGGAATGGTTTGAGAGCGGCAGAGTGGAGCGGGCGGAGGTGCCCTACGAAGAGGTAAAGCTGCCGGTTATGCATGTGAAGCCCTTTACGGAGTACGGCACGCGGGAAAGCGGAGCAGCCCCGAAGGATGTCATCCTGCTGCACGGCGGCAACGACAGTTACTTTGAAGAACTGTTTTTCCCCATGCTGTATCTGGCGGAAAACGGTTTTGAGGTCTATCTGTTTGAAGGCCCCGGACAGGGCGGCGTCATGCGTGTGCAGGGTAAGCACTTCACCTACGAATGGGAGCGCCCCGTGAAAGCGGTTTTAGACTATTTTGCCCTTTCGGATGTGACGATTATCGGCGCATCCCTCGGAGGCATGTTAGCGCCGAGAGCGGCGGCTTTTGAAAGCCGGATATCCCGTGTGATTGCCTGGAGTATTTTCCCGAATTTTCAGGATGTGCTGTTATCGGCATCCCAGGGCGCAGGCACAAGGCAGTTTAAGCTGGCAAAGAAGCTCATTTCCATGCACTGCCGCAGCATTGTCAATCTGGTATTCCGCAAAAAAGCGGAGAAGGACGAGATGGTGCGCTGGGGTCTGGAACACGGAAAATACGCCTACGAGGCGAAGGATGCTTACGGATATGCCAGCAACATGAGCCGTTACCAGATGCTTGACATTGCGGACAAAATCACCCAGGACATCCTGATTGTGGGCGCAAACAAGGACCATTTTATTCCTTACGAAATGATTGGCGAGGAAAT
This sequence comes from Clostridium sp. CAG:510, assembly GCA_000434615.1. Classification (GTDB taxonomy): domain Bacteria; phylum Bacillota; class Clostridia; order Lachnospirales; family Lachnospiraceae; genus Acetatifactor. The sequence continues at coordinate 42,403 of FR880835.1, read as the reverse complement.
AAATGCGCTGAAAAATGTACGTTCCTTGACCTTCCGTCTGTTCACGGATAAGGAGTCGGCAGGAAACCACTGCAACTGCGGCAATTCCAAATTGGTGTTTGACACACTTATGAACTGGATACTGCAGATGAAGTCCGCGGACAGATAACGGTGTCTGCAGGTTGCGGAAAGAATAGAGGGGTTTTTATATATGTACGGTTTTATTTATCATCTTACCATGATGCGGAGCAAAGGATACATTAAGAAAACATACGGAGCTGATTTCTGGAAACAGTTTAGGCAAAGCTCCGGTGCAGTATTTAAGAAAGTGGTAAAGGAGCTGCCGGATATCGGCGAGAGTATTTTTTCCTTTAACTATGCTTATGCACCGTCCTATGTGGCGTGGTACAAGAGCATGCAGAAACTGGAACTTGACAGAAAGCAGGCGGATGACCTGATGTGGAAAATGAATGAAAAGATGCTGCTTTCCGTGCCGAAGCCGTTCTTACATATGGTGGGAAAGGCATATTTAAACAGCTTCCGCAAGAAAGCAGCCAGACATGTGGAAAGACAGAAAGCGGGGGCGCTTCATCCCAATGACTGGCTGATTGATTACCGCAATATTGATGACAATTCCTTTGAAATCGACATCAGACGGTGCGGCTTTGTAACGGTTGCGGAACAATACGGTGTCCGGGACATGCTGCCCGGTATCTGCGGTGTGGACTACATGATTTCCCACTACATGGGCAACGGATTTTCCCGCACCAAGGTACTGGGAGACGGGGACGAGTGCTGCAACTGCCACTATGAACTGACGGGCAAATGCCCCCTGCATGCACCGGCGGGAATGAAGTAGGACATTATTCCTTCACGCAGCGCATGGTAACAAATTTGAAAAAACAGTTGACAAATGACTTTTAAGAGCGTATTGTAAGTGCAACAAATAAATAGTGCTTCAAACCTATGAGAAAGAAGAGTAGGCTTTTGATTACTATCACAGAGAGCAGCCGACTGGTGGAACGGCAGCATAGGAGCAATCGCTGAATGGGCTTTCGAGGACGGTCCGAACAACAGTAGGCACCGGCGGGATTCGCACCCGTTATCATGGCGACAGATATGATAGTGTCTGGAGGAGAGGATGCAGAAAGCATCGAAATTGAGTGGCACCGCGTTAATGATTATTACCGCCTCAAGTAAGATTTACTTGAGACGGTTTTTTGTTGTAGAAATTACAACGTCCGGATAGGTACCATCCGGATTCCAGCCGGTCTCAAAGCTATCAGAAATTAAAAAAGATTTGCAGAAAGGTATGGTAACAGTATGAAGAAGAAAATTTTAGCAGCAGTTTTAGCAACCACAATGATTTTAGGACTGGCAGCATGCGGCAGTAATGCGGCAGACAGCACAAACGGCAGTGCGGCAGGTACGGACAACACCACTACCGCTGACACAGAAAGCACACCGGATGCCGGTGATGCAACCGTAACCGATACGGACGGAAAGACCTACACCATCGGTATTTCCCAGTTCGCAGAGCACGGCTCCTTAGACAACTGCCGTGAAGGCTTCTTAGCAGGTCTTGCAGAGGAAGGCATTGTAGAAGGAGAAAACCTTACCGTATTATTTGACAATGCACAGGCAGACACCGGTACCGCAAGCACCATTTCCGACAACTATGTTTCCAAGAAAGTGGATTTAATCTGTGCCATTGCAACACCCAGTGCCATGAGCGCTTATAACTCCGCATTAAATACCGATATTCCCGTTATTTACACCGCAGTATCCGATCCTGTCGGCGCAGGTCTTGCAACCGAAGACGGCATGCCGGCCGGCAACATCACCGGTACCTGCGATGCACTGGCAGTAGACGCCCAGTTACAGATGATCCGTGAAATTATGCCGGATGCCAAGAAGGTCGGCATCATTTACACCACCAGCGAAGCAAACTCCGTAAGCACCGTTGCAGAGTACAAGGAAGTAGCCGCAAATTACGGATTTGAAATCGTAGATGTCGGCATCAACACCATCGCCGATGTTGACCTGGCGGCAGCAGATCTGGTAACCAAGGTAGACTGCATCACAAACCTGACAGACAACACCGTAGTATCCGCCCTGCAGACCGTTATTGCCAAGGCAAATGACGCAGGCATCCCGGTATTCGGTTCCGAAGTTGAACAGGTAAAGGCAGGCTGTGTCGCTTCCATGGGTCTGGAATACATTGAACTCGGCAAGCAGACCGGTAAGATGGCAGCCAAGGTATTAAAGGGCGAAGCAAACGCATCCGATCTTAAGTTTGAAACCATTACCGAGCCCAGCTTATATGTAAACACCGCAGCCGCAGCAAAAATCAACCTGACATTATCCGATGATTTTGTAGCAGGCGCTTATCAGAAATTTGATGAAATTACCGTAGAGTAAACAGGAGGATATGACGTGTCACTGATACTTAGTGTTTTGGAACAGGGTATGATATATGCCATCATGGCATTGGGAATTTACATCACCTACAAAATTCTGGATTTCCCGGATTTGACGGTGGACGGAAGCTTTCCCATGGGAGCCGCACTGACCTGCGTGCTGATTGCAAAGGGAGTAAACCCGCTCCTCACACTGCCGGTTTCGTTTCTGGCAGGTGTGGCGGTAGGCGTTCTCACCGGCATTATCCATGTGAAGCTGAAGGTAAGGGATTTACTTTCCGGTATCATCATGATGACAGCCCTCTATACCGTAAACTTAAGAATTGCGGGACGCGCCAATTTCCCCATTTACAATTACCAGACGATTTTTGACAATGACTTTGTAAATAAAATTTTCCCGGCAGCCTTAAAACCGTACCGCACCGTAATCGTGGTACTGGTCATTACCCTGATTACCAAATATCTTCTGGATGCGTACATGCGCACCAAATCCGGCTTCTTACTCCGTGCCGTTGGGGATAATGATACCATTGTTACCTCCCTCGGTGTGGATAAGGGCAAGGTAAAGATTATCGGTCTTGCCATTGCCAACGGACTTGTTACCCTGAGCGGCTGTGTTTACGCCCAGCAGCAGCGTTTCTTCGATGTGTCCATGGGTACCGGTACGATGGTAATCGGTCTTGCGAGCGTTATCATCGGCACCAGCCTCTTAAAGAAAGTTACTTTTGTGCGTGTTACTTCCAGCGTAGTAATCGGTTCCGTTATTTATAAGGCGTGCGTGGCGCTGGCGCTCCGCATGGGACTTCCTTCCACGGATCTGAAGATGATTACCGCAGTTCTGTTCCTGATTATTTTAGTTGTCAGCATGGACAGAAACAAGACGGCAAAGATTAAAGGAGGGAGCGCAAAATGATTGAATTAAAGAACATTCACAAGTACTATAATCCCGGCTCCGTCAATGAACTTTGCCTGTTTCAGGATTTTTCCCTGACCATCAACGATGGGGATTTCGTAGCGGTGGTAGGAAGCAACGGCTCCGGCAAAACTTCCATGTTAAATATTATCTGCGGCAGCATTCCGATTGATTCCGGCGACATTGTGGTAAACGGACATTCCATCGTAGGCAAAAAGGATTACCTCCGCCACCGTAAAATCGGCCGTGTTTACCAGGACCCTTCCAAGGGTACCTGCCCTTCCATGACCATTTTAGAAAACCTGTCCATTGCGGACAACAAGGGTAAGCCCTTCAATTTAAGGACGGGTGTCAACAAAGCCAAAATCGGCGAGTACAAGGAATTGCTTTCTACCTTAAATCTGGGACTGGAAGATAAGCTTCACACGCAGGTAGGGTCCCTTTCCGGCGGGCAGCGTCAGGCGCTGGCGCTTCTGATGTCCACCATGACACCCATTGAGTTTTTAATTTTAGATGAACATACGGCAGCGCTTGATCCCAAGACCGCAGACCGCATCATGGAGCTCACAGAGCAGATTGTCCGGGAAAAGAAAGTGACTACCATCATGGTAACCCACAACCTGCGTTATGCCGTGGAATACGGCAACCGCCTTATCATGATGCACCAGGGCGAAGCCATCATCGACAAAGCCGGTGCGGAAAAGGCAGCCATCACCACCGAGGACATCATGAGCACCTTCAACAAAATCAGCGTGGAGTGCGGAAACTAAAATATTATCAATAAGAAAATTTCACAGAGCATAAAGATTGTATTTGAAACAGAGACCGTAAACGGCAATGCCATGAAGAAAGGATATTGCTGCCTACGGTCTTTTTTTAATAAGGAAAAGGGATAGCAAAAATAAACACAATATGATATTATTTTAATAAGAATAACCTTGTTAAAAAGGGAGATTTTTATGAAGATAGGAATATGTGACGATGATAGGACGGATATTTTAATAACTCAAAAAGAATTGCAGAACATCGCGCCTAAATTATGCACGGCCCCGGAAATTTATGAATTTTCGGATGGAAGCACTATGACGGAAGATATTTTGAAAACAGGGATAGATGTAGTACTTCTTGATATTGATATGCCGGATGTAAACGGATTATCCGTCGCAAATGCTCTGATGCAGCAATCCCCCTTTCTCACCATTATTTTTCTTACGAATCGCGCAGAATTGGTATTTCAGAGTCTGAAGTACCGGCCGCTCCGCTTTGTACGAAAGAGTCATATCAGGGAGGAATTGGAAGAAGCAATTCTGACTGCGGAAAAGAAGATTGCCTCAGAAATGCATGTGTTTTCTTTTACTAAAAATAATGTGGCATGCACATATCCGGTAAGAGAAATCATTTATGTGGAAAGTAAAGGACATTATATGGAAATACATATCGGAAATGAGATAAAAAGGGAACGGGGGAAAATGACAGAATATGAGGGAAAATTAAAAGATTACGGTTTTTTAAGGATTCATGTGGGCTATCTTGTTAACGTGCGGTATATTGCCATGATAAACTCTCAGGGAGTTCTTTTGGATAATGGAGAAAAATTGCCAATCAGCAGACAAAACAGGGAAACAATACAAAAAGAATACATAAGAGGATTGGAGAAATTTGTGCATGGATGTCGTATATAAAATGTCAGAATGGGGGGCAAGCCTGTTTGATGCGGCTGCCGTAATTGCATTTCTGACAATAGTGTTGAAAAGAAACGACCGTATAAAGAACATAACTGTGTATAGCATGATAATGCTTGCTTTTGTGGCAGGACTTGGCTTTTTACAGGATATATCAGAAAATGCCGGCATAACGCTGTTGTGTATATTTACCGGCAGTTTTGTATTTTCCCTTTTTTTCTTACAAGGAAGCTGGAAAAGTAAATTTCTGTATAATCTGATTTTTTATGTGATACAGATGACATCCAATATGCTTATCGTTTATGGGATTACCACGATATTAAAGGTAGAGTTGGAAAAATTGACCGAAATGGGAAGTGCGATAAGAATATTAACTTTGATTCTTCATAAATTGCTGTTTTTGCTGATGCTCATGGTGATAATCCTGTTATGCCGCCGAAAAAAGGCAGTGTGGCAGGAATGGCTTATAGGAGGTCTGTTATACGGGGGAGCATTGCTGACCGGTTGTGTAGTTGTAAATATAACCAAAACCGGGAGACTGACAGAAAAAGAGGAAACAGAGCTTATTTTCGTGGCATTTGGGCTACTTGCTATTTGTGTGGCAGTATCTTTGTGCCTGTACTATCTGAACAGGCAGCAGCAATATAAGTTGGAAAATGAAATTCTTATTATGAAGCTGCAGGAGGAGAAAAATACACTGAATAAATTGGATGAAGTATACGAGAATAATCGGATTTTACGGCATGATTTGAAACATTACCTGACGGTTGTCCGGGGGATGCTTTATACATCGGGAGTAGAAGAAACGACAAAGTATCTGGAGGAACTGTTGCAAAGTAAATTTGAAAGAGACCTGTATTATTATACAGACAGTACGGTAGTGAATGCCGTCCTCAATGATAAAGTGTCCCTATGTAAAAAAAATAACATTTCATGTAACATAGAAATTTGTGGACAAATCGGAGAGGAAAGGCAGACAGATATAGGTATTATTTTATCCAATCTTTTAGACAATGCCATAGAGGCTGAATTAAAGGAGAAGGAAAGGTACATATCCGTGGAAATCACAAGACAAAAAAGGAATCTGTTTATAAAAGTAGAAAATTCAGTCAGTGAACCGGTTTTTCACAATAACCCTTCTTTGAGAACGATAAAAAAGGATACCAATAATCATGGCATAGGGATAAAAAGTGTAAGAAAATTAGTACAGGGAATGGATGGCTTCTGCTTGTGGGAAGAGTACGAAAATCGGTTTTCGGTAACGGTAATGCTGCCGGAACATGCCAATCGTGCCTGACAGAATACAAACCGTGCCAGCTATATGGAAAATATGACAAAATCAGCTAAAATTGTGGATAAGGAAGTGATTCAGTGAGCAAAAAAATATCCTATATGATAGCTGATTTTTTAGTTCAAAAAAATGTGGTGCAAAAGGAGAAAATAGAAATATATCAATATGGGTATGAAGCATTATTTTTCTGCATGGAAGAGACGGCTATGCTTATTGCTATAGGATTTTTTCTGCATTCATGGATACAAACATTAGTTTTTATTATAGTGTTTGTAAGCCTGCGCCAATATACGGGCGGTTACCATGCAAAAAGCAGGATGGGATGTAAAATGGTAACCGGACTAAATCTTACATTAAATATTCTATGGGTAAAAATAATTAGCCAGCTATCTGGTATAAAAAATATTTTTTTTGGTATCATGATAATTTTATATGTAACAATATGTGTTAAATTCATATTGGCAAGGGTAACGTATGATAATTGTTTACCAAAAAACAGGGAGAAGGAATGTAGAAAATTAGCCATACTTTCTAATGTTTATTTAATAATTGCGGTGCTTATTTCGCAGAGGAATCCCAAAATAGCATGGAGCATTGTGGTGACTATGGCAGAGGTAGCACTGTTAATTGTAATAAAGCCAAAAAAGGAGGGAGAATGATGAAGCAAATAGATAAAATAATCGCCCTGATAGGGGAAAAAGTGGCTGTAAAGGCCGCAAATGCCGTGTCTTGGCCTTATTGTTATCAACCTAAGACACCAAATGTCTTAAAAGAAAAACAGGGGAAAAGAAATTAAGTAATGTTGTATAGTAGCAGTACTCGCTCCATAAAAATGAATAGGACAATTTGGGTGATAACAGGAGACGAGTATGGCTACTATACATAAAATGTTTATAAGGGAAGATAGGAAGCAAATCTGAGAAAATAAGAAATAGATGGAAATGAATAATAATAGAAATAAATTATAATATGCATATTTCGTTGAAATAAAAAAATTATTAGGAGTAATTGTAAGGATGTCTGATTTAGGAAAAATATATGTTTTATCTGTTTTTACATATATATTAAAAAATGATGATACGGTAATTGTCTGCCATACAGGAAACGGGGCACATATAAAGATGCCTATGGAATGCTGGAATGTAATAGAAGAATATTTGCCATGTTACACTCCTGAACAAGTTTGCTTAGCGGCACATGCAGAGGATAAAATATATTACCGTAATATATATGAAAATTTAATACGCGTAAATATTTTGGTTTCTCCGCATAGCGAACACTTAGATGAAGTGTATTTAATTATAACAAATAGATGCAATTTAAAATGTACACATTGCTGTGAATCAGCGGTAGGAATAAATGAAAAAGATATACTATCAATCCATGAATGGAAAAATATTCTTGACAAAATTTTTGCTGAAAAAGTATCTAAAATTGTAATTACAGGAGGGGAGCCTATGGTAAGAGAAGACTTCTTTGATATAGTTAATTATATTAAGGAGAGGTTCTCGGGAATCCTTGCGTTGTCAACAAATGGTCTTTTGATTTCAAAAAATAATGTAAAAAAAATAACTCAAACATTTGATAGCATAAGTATAAGTTTGGATGGGTATGATGAAATAACATGCTCATTTCACCGTGGAAAAGGGATTTTTTCTAAAGTTATAGATAATATAAACTTAATCAAAAGTAGTGGCTTTCCTGCACAAAATATATATGTTTCCATGGTTGAAACAGCTATTACACATAATGGAAAGGATAAATTTTATCAGTTATGTAATGAATTAGGTGTTATTCCTATGGTTAGAGAATTCTCAGCAACAGGAAGGGGACGAGATAACGAGGATTGGTTAATGCCTAACACTCTAAAAGAAAATGGAAATTGCATGGAAACGCATGAATTAAGTAAGATAAAATCATCTATTTTATTCTGCCAGAATTGTACTGCTGGACGAACAAAAATATGTATTAACCAGGCAGGAGATGTTTTTCCCTGCCCTGCTTTGGAAAATAAAAAATATTATTTGGGAAATGCATTAGAGGTAGATAATTTGAAATCCTTTTTGTTACAAAACGAGTTACATAGTATTAGTAATATAAGAGAATGTCAGGGCAAAAAGAATTTTAAGAAGCTACTTATCAAAAACAGAGATAAATGCAAAGATTGCAATGTGTCAGCTTTTTGCATTATGTGCATTGAGGAGTTTGAACGTAAGGTGGAAAATGTAGGATATGAACAGATGTGTAACAAAAATAAAGAAATATTGTCGGAGGTTTTATGGAAATAAATAGTGGCTTTTTTAGTGTAACAATATGGGTTACTCAGGTATGCAATATGAGATGCACATATTGTTATGAAGGAAGTGAAAAAAACCATATGTCAATGTCTATGCAAACTGCAATACAAATTGTTAGCTGGATTGTACATTATATGGATGATAATGAGTATAAATATTTACTGGTTCGATTTCATGGAGGTGAACCTACGTTAAATATTGAAATTATAGAATATATAGTTAATGCATTAAATCATACATTAGAATACAAACCATATTTTGAAATTACGTCTAATGGTTATGGACTTAGTGAAAATACAATTAATTATTTATGTGCTAATATTCACGAAATTTCAATAAGTATTGATGGAAACAAAAAATGGCATGATAAAAATAGAAAAGATTTAAATGGTAAGGGCACATTTGATTCTGCAATGATATGTGCAGATAAAATTTTAAGAAAAAAAAGAGATGTTATTATAAGAATGACAGTGACTCCAGAAAATGTTGGCTTGCTATACGATGACCTAAAGAATTTAAAAACAAAGGGGTATAGAAAATTTAATATAGGTCCGGACATATATAGTGAAAAGTGGAATGTATACAACTTGGATAATATGGTAGAACAATGCCGTAAAATACGACAAGATTTGCATGATGAGTTCTGCGACTTTAGTCTTCCAATTAGTGAAAAAGTTGTAAAACTTCCATCTTGTGGAGGAGGGTATAATTCTTTTAATATTTTGCCTGATGGTAGAATTTATCCGTGTATAATAGCTATTGAAGAAAAACAGTGCATAGGGAATGTATTTGAGGGCATAGAAAGAAATAAATTAAAAGAAATAAGGGCATTAATTGAACGTCCATTGCAAACTTGTGAAACATGTAAGGGATATGAAAGCTGTATATGTGTTAGATGCAAATTTATGAATAAAAAAATAACAGGAGATTATTTAAAACCAGTTGCACTTTTTTGTGAGTTGCATAGGCGAAGTGCGTGGGGATAAAGGAAAATACTGCACACAAAAAAACTATAAGGAGGGTAATAATTAGATGAATAAAGAGGACAAACTTGAAGTCAAGAAAATAGATAAGAAAATAGAAATGGATACAACAACAGAAGGATGCAAAGCATGTATGCATTTTCACTTAGTTATGTACTATGGTTCAACACCAGCATATAGTGCCGATCTCAGTTCTTGTCATGGAGTCACATATGATAGGCAGGGAATGCCGTTTTGGTTAGGATGATATAATTTCTTTATTAGTGTGTGTAGTTTTTCTTATAATAAGGGAGATTATTCTCCCTTATTATTATAGGTTATGAGGAAAGTTATGAGATATATTTTGAGGTTGTCAGTCAGAATATTTAAGAACAATAAGATAAAAAACAGTATTGTGATACTGGCAATAGCGATAGCCTTTTCCTTTGTAGGGATATACTTTGTTTTTGTTGACGCGCTGAATGCTTTTTTCCTGCAGAGTAATCTAAGACAGATGGGAACAGAAGCAGAGGCAGAGTACCGAAATGTGACCTATGAAGAGTATTTACAGTTTAAGAAAGAAAACCGAACATTGCATTGTTCTTACGGAACCAGACTGGAACAGTGGACGGTGGGGGAATATAACAGCAGGCAGGTTGTTCTTAATTATATGGAGAAAGAGGCAGCAGGCCTATGCTTCGCAAAGCTTACAGAGGGAACGTGGCCGGAAACGGAAAATGAGGTTGCAATAGACAAAAATTACGGCAGATACATAGAAGAAATACCGATAGGAAGCGAGGTAGTTATTTCCGGTGTAAGATATGTGGTTTCCGGCATCTGCGACAGTAATTCCAAAGCAGAATATGCAAGTATTTATTTGTCCGGACAGGCATTTGCAAAATACAAAACTGCGGCTGCAGGCATAGTTTATGTGGATGCGGAAGGCAGAAAACTAACAAGAGAGTATCTTGCAGAAGAATGGAGTGCTGTTTTTCCAAAAGGGGAACCGGAAATAGTGGTAAACGCGGCTTATGAACAGAAACAAAGCGCAGCGGATAGTATGGTTAGAGCGGTGACCGGTATTCTGGTATTTATGGCAGCATATGCTTCGGTGTATTCGGTATACAGCAATTCGCTGGTGAAGGATGTACAATTTTACGGTCTTTTGCGTTTGCAGGGAATGACAAAAAAACAACTGTATTTCACGATACAGATGCAGACTTTTTTACAGTACATCATTGCTATACCGGTGGGATGTTTTCTGACGGGAGTGATTTTTCTGGCAGCAAAAAAACATTTTCTGCCGGAGTTCTTCGGAGAAAACAGGTATTTGACCGGAAACTGTGAATGGTTTGTCTGGGCGGTAGGAATAACTTTACTGGCAGTAATCCTGGGAACATACCGGCCGGTCCGATTTTTATTGAAATTGTCCATGAGTGAGGCACAAAATTGTCAGCCGAACGTCAGGGTGAAGGTACCGGTACATAATCCTAAACGGTATTGCACTTTACGGTTTGCATACAGAAATCTGCAAAGGAACAGGATGCGCTCCTTTGCAGTTATTCTTTCTACGTCCATTTGTGTTCTTTTGTTTGTACTTACCATAAGCTTTACGAAATATCTGCAAAATGGATATTCCCGATTGAAAAAAATAGATTATGATTTTATAGTTGCAAGAGAGTCCGTACTGGAGGCAAGAGAAAATAGCATTTTGGGAGAAAAATCCTATCTGTATTATTCAGTGCTTACAGGAGAACCGGAGGCAGAACTGACAGAGGAACTGATTCGGAAACTGCAGGATGCATGTCACGGAGCGGAAGTAAAGGGCAGGTATCTTTCCGAAGCATTTATTACTTCCGATGCCATTGTGGCGAGAGTGGATGATTACATTGCCCAGGGGAAGTACAAAGAAAATGAATTGCGTAATTTGCAGCTTTCCAGACAGAATGCTCAAAATCTGGGATGTGATGAACAGTGGTCCTATATGCAGTATTATGTGGATTTTGATGACATAGCAGACTGGACGGTTACGGAAGGATGTATAGACAGAAAAAAATTTGAGAGTGGTGAATATGTTATTTTAGCGACGGCTTCCGTATTAAAAGGGCAGGAAAGTTTCTTTCATCCGGGGGAAAAGATACCGGTTAAAGACAAAGACGGAGTAAGGGAAGCGGAAGTGTTGGCGGTTGTGGCGGATATTCCACAGATTTGTATGTACGAAGGTTTTATCACCTGCTTTTTACCAAAAACGGAAACGGATGATAATGGGGGGATATTGTATGCGGTAACAATAGATGCAAAGGATGCGGAAAAAGAAGAGACTGCCGTAAGAGATATAGTCCATAACAGCCCGGAGGCGGTTTCCTACGTTTCTTATGAGATGGTAAGACAGGAAGAAAAAAACGGTCTGAGAATACTGGAAACCATAGGAGGGGGAATAAGTCTTGCGGCGGGAATAATGGCATTCTTAAATTTTTTCCATAATGCCGTTGCAAACAGGATAGAGCGAAAAGCGGAATATGATATTCTGCGGAAAATAGGCATGACAAAAAGACAGTTGAAACATCTCATCAGAGCGGAGAATGGGATTTTATTTGGCATAGCGGCAGTTATAGGATGCATTGCAGGAATTATAATCGTCAAAAAAATTCTTTTATAGCATGGAGAATAAAAAAGTAAAATGTAAGAAAACTAAAATAGCAATAATAGATACTGGGGCTAGCTTGACATTGCCGTTCACAGAAGATATTTTTGGCGGGATTTTTTTTTCTATGCAAGAAAACAAGATTTATGCGTCTCATGATTGGAGTGATCAGTTAGGACATGGTTCAATGGTATGTTCAATAATAAAAAGATATTGCCCTGATTGCCTATTTTATATTGTGAAAATATATGACAAGCAATGGTTAACAAGTTCAGTCCTACTATTACAGGCATTAGACCATTTATTAAAAATAGATATTGATATAATAAATGTATCATTATCTGTTAGTAGTCACATGTATGAAAAAGAAATAAAGGATACATTATTTGAAATATGGAAACAGGGTAAAATGGTATTAGTTGCTGTTGAAAACGGTAAAAAGGAGTCATTTCCGGCTAATTATCAATATTGTTATGGAGTTAAATCTGTCAAAAAATTACCGCAGTGCGGATATTATTTGAAAAAAAATAATAATATAGAAATATTTGCTGATGGGTATCCCGAATATGTTGAAGAAATGGAAAAAAGGAAAAAGTGGTTTTCGGGGAATAGTAAGGCAACTGCCAAGATGACTGGAATAATTGGACATTATTTATATATAAAAAATAAAGATGATTTATTTAACATTAATAATGTGAATTCCTCATTTCAAAAATATAAATGGGCTGATTTTATAAATCAAAATAATAATAACCTATATAAAAATATACATGAGATAGTAAGATGTATGGAGCTATGTAAAAATTATTGCAGAGAAGATATTTTGGTTTATGTACTGAGAAATTTAAATATAGAAGTCTCAAGAGGAGAAGCTGTTGCGATATTTGGAAAAAATAAAACTGTAACAACTGAATTTTCAAATATATTATTGGGAAAAGAAACAATAACATCGGGTTCCTTATGCATTGATGGATATTTTTTGGAAAATTTATCAAGTAGTAAAAGAAATATTATTTGTAAAAAAATAGTAAAAAAAATAAGTAATAAAAATACACTAGTAAATAAAATTACGGTTTATGAAAATATCATAAAAAATAGTGATAAAAAAATTGATTTAAATTATGTAGAGTGTTTATTAGATTTTGCAGATATTTTAGATATAAAAAATAAATTTCCCAAAGAACTCTCAGATTTCCAACAAAAAAAAATAATGTTCATAAAAGAAGTTGTAAAAAGACCAGCTCTTATTTTAGTAGAGGAGCCATTAAAATCGATGAATCAAATAGAGAAAGATAAACTCATAGAATTTTATATAGATGTTGCAACTACTTTTGAACAAACAATATTTGTACTTACGAATAAAAAAAATATAGCAAACAAATTTAATCGAATTATTGAACTATAAAAGTAAAATATTTTGTGGAGAAAAGATGACAGATAAGCAAGCCTTAAAAAAAATAATGAATTTATTAAAAACATTAAAAAATGACATATGTTTAATTTTTACTTTTGCAATATTTTCGTCAATAATCAATGTTTTTATACCTTATGCTAATAGCAATATTGTTGATGAAGGACTGCTTAAGAATAATATAAATGAGGTTGTTAAGTATACAGTATTTTCTTTGATTTTATATTTAGAAGATAATTTTTTGACAATCTTAAAAGAAAAAAGAAGAATAAAAGCTTTATCAAAATTAAAATTTAATTTAGAAAAGGAGGCCTTTGAACATTTATTAAAAATAAAGATGAAATATCTTGAAGAGACTAATAGTATTGAAATATGGAATAACTTGAGCTTAGATATAAATAACATTGTGAGTATTATGGAAAGCAATTTTATGCTCGTAATTTCTCAAATATTTAGTTTTATAGGCGGAATAATAGGTTTATTTATTCTTAATTATAAATTGATTCTTTTAGTATTTGGATTTATACCAATAAAATGTATTGTAACATATTTCCTGACCAGAAAAAGAAAAGAAAAAATAAATGAATATATAGAAGCATCACAAAGGTATTCAAGCTGGTATGGAGATACTATTGGAGGGATTCGTGAAATAAAATTATATGGAATACAAGAGAATAAGAAAAAACAATTTATAAAAGAAAAAAGTTTTGTGATAGAAAAAGAAATTAAAATGACTATGGTAAATCAATGGAATAATATTGCGGATTCTGTATTAATGCAGGTGTTGTTGGCATTTATATATATTTGGGGAGCTAAATTAGTTTTTATATCGCAATTATCTGTAGGAAGTGTTTTTGCTTTTGTTACATATTGTGTTTATATAATAACTCCGGTTTCCACATTATTAAATATAGGGTATTGCATGGGGGGAATATTACCATCTGTAAAAAGGTATTCTTCTTTTATCGGAATAGAAGAAGAAAATTACAATTATAATATACGCATAAATGATATACATGATAAAATATCTTTTAAAAATATATATTTTACATATAAGCAAGAACAACAACTTCTAAAAAATATCAATTTTATTATTAAAAAAAACGAGAAAATAGCTATAATTGGATTAAATGGGTCGGGAAAGACAACACTAGTAGATTTACTTCTTAGAATTTTAGAACCGCAGAAAGGAACAATTTTATTAGATGACATAGATATAAATAAACTATCGTTGTTGGATTACAGAAAATTATTTTCGGTAGTATCTCAAAACATATATTTGTTTAATGATACAATTGCATATAATATAATGCTAGGCGATGGCCATGAAGATACTATTATGGAAGCTTGCCGAAAAAGTGGACTCGAAAATTTGGTTAAAGAGGTATCATTGGAATATAATGTTGGGGTAGGAGGAAACAGATTGTCATGTGGGCAAAAGCAAAAAATTGCTATGGCCAGAGCTTTGGCACAAAATAGACCAATAATTATATTTGATGAG
>FR880835.1:0-27233 GCA_000434615.1 Clostridium sp. CAG:510 | reverse complement strand
CAGGTTTGTGAATTAATTAAGACTGAACTTAAAAATAAAACGGTAATATTAATTACGCATAAAAATGATATTATTAAGCAAGTCGATAAGATTATTGAAATTAATAGTGGAACATTAATAGAAAGATAAATAAAGTATGCGTGAAATCATGTTAAAACTGACGGGTGTCAGCAAAACTTACGGAGAAGGGGAAGCAGCAGTTCATGCCCTCAAAAAAGTAAATCTGGAAATTGAAAAAAAGGAATTTGTGGCTGTGATCGGACCTTCCGGAAGCGGAAAAAGTACGCTATTAAACATATGCGGCGGTCTGGACAGTCCTACTTCGGGAAGTGTATTCATACGGGGAACGGATATTTCCGGTCTGCCGGATGAAAAAGCCACGGTTTTCCGACGGGAGAATATCGGATTTGTATTTCAGAACTATAACCTGCTTCCTATTTTAACCGTATATGAAAATATTGTTCTGCCCATTGAGATTGGTGGAAAGGATGTGGATACGGTATATGTGGAGGAAATCATGACCGCACTGGGACTCGATACCCTGAAGGACAGAATTCCGTCCAAACTGTCCGGCGGGCAGCAGCAGAGGGTGGCGATTGCAAGAGCACTGGCAACGAAGCCTGCCATTATTCTGGCAGATGAACCTACCGGCAACCTGAATTCGGAAGCGGCGGATGAGGTTATGGAGCTTCTGAAAAAATGCGTCAGGGATTTTGACCGGACGGTTATCATGATTACCCACAATGAAGCATTAATCGGGGACTGCAACAGAATTCTGCATATCCGGGACGGTGTGCTGACGGAGGAAAAACACAATGAAAAGTAGAAATGCAGGAAAAAAACTGCTGCTTCTTATGACATGCGCCCTGCTTCTTGCCGGCTGCGGAAAGGACAGGCAGCCCATTTCGGTGCAGCGGGAAAGTACGGATGCGGCAGAGGGAGAAAAGAAAGTGCTGGTTCTGGGGACCCTTGACGACAGCAGCGAAATCAGGGATGTCATTACGGAGTTTAATAAAAACAGTACGGAATATAAGGTGGAAATAAAGCTGTACGGTGACAATTCGGGGGAAACCACGCAGGCGCTTTCCCTTTTGCAGGCGGATATTGCGGCAGGAAAGGGCCCGGATATCCTGGATATAGCCAAGGCGGACACCTTTTCCTATGTGGAGAAAGACCTGCTTACCGACCTTACGCCTTACCTGAACGCTGACACGGAAGTAAGCGAAGAGGATTTCCTGCCGAATGTTCTGGCTATTTATAATAAGGACGGCATGCAGGCAGCCATACCCTCTGTCTTCTGGATAGGGAGTCTGGTGGGAAAGACTGAAAATCTGGATGGCTATACCCACTGGAATATAGCCGAATACGAAAGCTTTGTAAACGGTCTTGCCAATCCGGAAACGGTTGTGCAGGGCATTCCCAGAAGACAGATTTTCGCCCAGATGATGGAGCAGTATGCGTCTTCTTTTATAGACTGGGACAACAAGACCTGTTCTTTTGACGGGGAAGAGTTTCAAAAGCTGCTTTCTTTTGTCAGCCGATACCCGGCGGAAAGTACGGTGATGGGGCAGACGGAAGAACTTGCCATGGTAAGAAGCAACCAGATATTGCTGCTTCCCGTTGTGTTAAACAGTGTTTCCGGTTATCTGTTACAGCCTGCCGTTTTTAACGGAAAGGTGACGTATGTGGGATTTCCCACGGAAAGGGAAAACGGAAATACCCTCATGGTTTTCAGCGGAGCCTACGGCATCATGGAGTCGTGTACGGAAAAAGACGCAGCGTGGGAAGTGGTAAAAGCCCTGTGTACGGCGGACAATCTGTATCTTTCGGGCTTTCCGGTTTATAAGGAAAATCTGAACAAAGCCTATGCATTTGCACAGACCGAGACTTATCATCTGAACGATAACGGGGAGAAAATCGCAGACCCTCTGTACCGGGCAGCCTACGGGGATGAAACCATAGAGGTCTATCCGGCAACGGAAGAAGACATAAAAAAGCTACAGGAGCTTCTGGAAAATGCAGCGGCGCCGGATATGCGGAGCGAAGAGGTCTTAAATATTATTATGGAAGAAGTCGAGCCTTATCTGTCAGGAGAAAAGACGGCGGAGGAGGCGGCACAGGTTATCCAGAACCGGATGCAGCTTTATATGAGTGAGAAATAAAGGGAAAATGATGTGCTTTTCAGGATTCGGTAAATGAAAACAGGAAGGAGCTACTTTTATGAAAAAACAGGGATATGGGCATTGACATTGGTATTAGCATTTTGTGCAATGGGATGCGGACAGACAGTCGGAAAACAGGATGCGGCATCCTATCTGGACGAAGTCGTGCAAAAAGCGGAAAACGGTTATCAGTGGGGCGATAAGGTGGATTTTGGATTGCCCTACTGTTATAAGTATAAGGAATGGTCAGAGGAGAGCACGGAAGACGGTTGGAAGGGAGAGGAAAACATAAGTTCCGAGAATGCCTATTCCTTCCGGATAGACAGACTGAGGGCAGACGGAAAAGTTCTTTTGACGGATACAACATTTGACATGAAGGAGTATCTTACCGAAGCGGACAGTGCCACAGCAGATGTGCGGGGGGTATTTTATGACGGGGAAAACGGTAACATTTATATTCCGGTCAGCTCCGTGGATAAGGAATATACCTGGCTGGTAGAAGTTCCGACGGAGAAGGCAGAAGATTATACGGTTACAGAATTTGCCGGGGAAAGCAACTGGTTTGGATATTGCTACCGCCTGGGAGATTTTATTTACTTAAACGGCGGTGCGGGAGATATTCCCATAGCCATCAATCCGGCGACACGGGAACTGCGTACCTGCGCGCTGGAGTACGAAGGGGCAACGGAAATTGCACAGAAATGGATAAAAGAAAACCAACCTTCCTGGGAGAATGCACAGGTTTTCTGGTTTTGGGCGATGGATGAAGCGCCCGATGGCAGCATCATTTATTACGCAACGGTGCAGGAAGATATGGACACGGATACGCTGCTTGAAATTTATCTGGCATATCGGGGAACGGAACAGGTTGCGTATAAGGTGAAGGAAGGAGTATAGAAAAGATACATACTTTTGCCATAGCAAATTGCAGTTAAATCATATGACATATTAGAAGAATGTCAGTGGAAAAGTCTTAAATCATAGCTCGTTGTGAAAAGACTTAAGGCCACTGGCATTTTTATTTTAAAACCCTAAAATAAACCTTGCGTAGTTCACAAACTTACGATATACTGCATCTATAAGCAGATACTTCTTTTTTCTAATTTTCTTTTGCCGGCGCTCGCCGGTGTCTAAAAATTCAAGAATTCCTGCTTAGAACCCAATAAACATCAAAATCTATCTAAGGAGGAAAACGTGATTAGAGAACTGAAGATTGCAGTAAATGCTTCCGGGAAAGAAGCGCAGTACGATGAACATGCCAAGAACATTGCGGGGCAGAAGTTCATCATAGCCAACATTCTGGCAAAATCCGTGGATGCTTTCCGGGGAATGAAGCCGAAGGACATTGTGCCCTATATTGAGGGCGAGCCTTATATCAGCAGAGTACCGGCGGAACCGGGACTGACCAATGCCGTCAGGGAAGAAAACGGACGGAGAGTAACAGGCTTCAACACGGAAAACCAGGAAATCAACGAGGGACTGACCAGATTTGATATTATCTGCTATGTACGGTTGCCGGAACGGAGCAGAGAAAAGGCATCCGACGGCGAAAAGAAGCCGCTGACCCAGATTATCATCAACGTGGAGATACAGAAAAATCAGCCGAAGAAGTATAAAATCTTAAACCGGTCTATTTTCTATGTATGCAGACAGATTTCCGCCCAGAAGGAAAGGGACTTTGTGGGATCCCATTACGATGATATTAAAAATGTGTATTCCATCTGGATTTGTATGAATATGGAGAAAAACAGTATGTGCCATATTCATCTTACCAAAGAGGACATCATTGATGCACAGCAGTGGAAAGGAAACCTAAATTTACTTAATATCATTATGATTGGCATAGGAGAAGAGGTGCCCGGACGAGAGAACGGTTATGAACTCCACCGGCTTCTGGGTGCTGTATTTTCCAAGAAGCTTACGTTGGAAGAGAAATTAAACATATTACAGGAATACGATGTTCCTGTGGAAGAAGAATTCAGAAAGGATGTGAACGAGATGTGTAACTTAGGCGAAGGAATTTTGGAAGACGGCATTGAGATTGGATTAGAACGCGGCAGAAAAGAAGCATGCACAGAATTGATTAACAATATGCACAAAAACGGCTTTACCGCAGAACAGATAGCGGCAGCTATTGATAAGGATTTGGAAGAGGTGCAGGCTATTCTGGCTTAATTGCTCATAAAGGTAAGACATGCTAATCAGGGGTGCTTTTCAGCAGGTATCCCTGATTTGTTTTTTATGAGAGAGTGTTGTTAAAAAACTTGAGACAATAGTCGTTTGATGATATAATCTGCATATAATAAATGCGAAATACAAAATGAAAGAGAAAGGGTGTTATTATGATAAATTTGCAGGAAACCATCAGACCGTCAGCAGATTTGCGAAATCATTACAGTGATATTTCCAGACAATGCAGGGAAAACAAAGAGGCGGTAATCATTACTGTGAACGGAAGAGGTGACACCGTTACCCTTTCATACGAAGAATATAAAAATATGAAAGCACGTATAGAACTGCTGGAGGTGCTGGCAGAAGCAGAGGACGATGTGAAAAACGGTCGTGTTGCTCCGGTTACGGATACATTCGATGACTTGCGGAAGATGCTTAAGGAGGATTAAGCTTGAAATATAATATTGTCCGGACGGATACAGCCGATACGGGTATTCGGAAAATAGTTTTGTATATTGCCCAAAATTTTGGCAGGGAAACGGCATTAAAGAAGTTAGAGGAAATAGAGAGCGAGATACTGAAATTAGGTTCAGACCCTTATATAGGAACAGAGCCTCGATATCCTGTTTTAAGAAGGCAGGAGTACCGGGTGCTTATTTTGGAAAAGGATTTGGTATTTTACAAGGTTGATGAAATTAACAGACGGATTGTGATATATGCAGTGGTAGACCAAAGACAGGATTATCTGAATATTATTCGGGGACTGTAAGAAAAAGAGAGAAGAAGGAACTCACATGCAGGAACGAACACAAAAACAGGAAGCCCTGCTTTCCCTGTTGGAACAGAAGGGCTATCCGCAGGACCTCTGTCAGGAAATTCTGCGGTACATGAGCACGGACTTTATGATAGACAGAATGACGGCATACTTGCGGCAAAATGCACATCCCTCGCCGGAAGAGGCAGTGGATGAAATGCTTGCCATTTTAGAAGACCCCAAGGCAAAAGCACGAAAAAAAGAGGCATCGAAGATAAAAGTAAACGACAAAGCAGCAATGCAGCAAGATAAAGCTGCAGCGAATAAAGCTGTAACGCAGCAAGATATGTTTATCCGCAGCTTCTCCATCGACTGGGACAAGCTGGAGGACGGCTCCTATGTAAAAGAAATTCCGGCGCTTAACAGCCTGCGGGAGTTTCAGTTCCGGAAACGGATTACTTTTTTCGTGGGAGAAAACGGTTCCGGCAAGTCCACTTTGCTGGAAGCGCTGGCGATTGCCAAGGGACTGAACCCGGAAGGTGGTACAAGAAATTATAATTTCAGCACCTATGACGATTATTCAACGTTAAAGTCGGCGATTACCTTTCAAAGCGGTATGCTGAAACCGAAGTGGAGCTACTTTTTGCGGGCAGAGAGCTTTTACAATGTGGCATCGGAGGCTGCGCGCAACTATAACGATGACGGATGTATGACGGACTTTCATGCACGTTCCCACGGAGAAAGTTTTTTAGAGTTTATTCTGGAAAATGATGAGAAAGGGCTGTATTTTATGGATGAGCCGGAGGCGGCGCTGTCACCGCAGAGGCAGTTGACATTACTGCTGCATCTGGTGAAAATGGCGGAAAAAGGCTCCCAGTTCATCATTGTGACCCATTCTCCGATTTTGCTGGGGACACCGGATGCCGATATTGTTTCCTTTGACGAAGGCGAACTGCACAGGATTTCTTACGAGGAAACGGAAAGCTATCAGGTGACGAAATTATTTCTGGAAAACAGGGAAGTTATGCTGCGGCAGTTATTACAGGAGGAAACAGAGTGCGAAACAGATGCCAAAATCTGATACTGGATTTTACACATGTTTATGAGGATGAAACGGTCCGGGACAGGGAACAGTTTCAGTGGATTGACTGCTCCGATATTGAGGAAAGTCATTTGTACTGCTCCCCATCTGCCTATGAAGAAATCCGAAAGAGGATTGAACCGTTTGGAATTTCCGGAATTCATTTTATAGATTCCGGAAATTATCATTATGTAACCAAAATTATGACGGATTTTCTAAAAGAGCCGTTTGTTTTGGTCTGCTTTGACCACCACACGGATATGCAAAAGCCCATGGTGGAGGGAATGACAAGCTGTGGGGACTGGGCAGGTCAGGTGCTTGGGGAAAACACATATTTGCGGCAGTTGGTTTTAATTGGACCGCCGCAGCGGGATATAGACGGGATAGAAATCGGAAAACCGCAGTCACAAAACATACAAACGGGAGAGAAAGACAAGCTCCTCACCTTTTCGGAAGAAGAATTGCAAAACGGTACGGCAAAGGCGAAGGTGGCGCAGATAAAGGAGGGACTGCCGTTTTACATTTCCATCGATAAAGATGTCCTGAACAGAAGGTTTACGGAGACGAACTGGAATCAGGGGGACATGCCCCTGCCCATGCTGGAGCATCTGCTGCAGTTTTTCTTACAGAAAGGAAAGGTATGCGGCGTGGACATCTGTGGGGAATGCCGGATGGATATGCCGCTGCCGGAGTATCTGGAGGCGGAAGAAATCAACGGTGAAACCAATGTGGTGCTCTACAGGTACATCCGAAAAGAATGTATGGGGAGACAGGAAGCAAAATCATTTTGACAAAGCGGACACTGGGAAGTAAACTGAGATAAAAATGGGGAAGGGTATGCAGGTATCACATGAAGAAACGAAAGAAGCTATCCTTAAAGCAGGCGTATTACAGAACATTTGCGGGACTGATTGTTCTGCCTCTTCTGATTGTTCTGGCGGTATCTCTGCTTATTTTAGAAAAAAATATAAAGAACAGGCAGTGGAAAACATAGAGAATGTGCAGAAAACGGTTGCGGCAGGTCTACTGTCCGATGCGGATTTTATGTCTGTCCATGCGCCTGTCACAGATTACCAATGTGAACAACAACATGATAATGCAGTATGCGGTGGATCTGGACAACGGCAATGACGCAGATAGCAGTAAAGAATAACAGAATTTCAGAAGGAGAAAGTATATATGAAGCCTGATATCAAATGGTTAGACGATCCGGAAGTGTTCCGGGTCATGCAGTTACCGGCACACAGTGACCACAGAATTTATGCAGATAAAGAAGAAATGCGGACGGGAAAGAGCTCTCTTTACCAGGTTTTAGATGGAATATGGGATTTTCATTATTCCCGGAATGCGGCGGAAAGACCGGTCCGGTTTTATGAAGAGGGCTTTGACGATTCACGGTTTGACAGGATAAAAGTACCGGGGCATATTGAACTGCAGGGTTATGACAAAATTCACTATATCAATACCATGTACCCCTGGGAGGGCAAGATTTACAGACGTCCGGCGTGTGCGCTCGGGGAAGAACGACGCGAAGAAGGAAGCTTCAGTGAGGCAGCCTATAATCCGGTGGGTTCCTACAGGCTTCGGTTTGACTTAAAAAAGGAACTTTGCGGAAAACGCGTCTGCATCTGCTTTGAGGGTGTGGAAGAGGCAGCGTATGTCTGGATGAACGGACATTTTATCGGCTATGCCGAGGACAGCTTTACACCGTCCGAGTTTGAACTGACTCCCTTTATCCGGGAAAAGGGGAATCTGTTGGCAGTCGAGGTGCATAAGCGTAGCACGGCGGCTTATCTGGAAGACCAGGATTTCTTCCGCTTTTTCGGTATCTTCCGCAGTGTGGAGCTATATGCCAAACCGGAGCTTCATGTGGAAGACTTATGGATAAGGCCTCATTATGAGGAAAAAAGCGGAAACGGCAGCCTGCAGGCGGAAGTGAAAATTTCGCAGGAAGCCTTCCGGAAAACAACGGGACAGGCAGGAAAAGCCGTGGCAACCTTGCGTGATAAGGAAGGAACAGTGTTGTTTATCCGGGAAAAGAGCATAGAGAATAAAGAAGAACAGACCCTTGTTTTTACGGGTGAGCAGATGCCTGTAAAAGCATGGGACAATGAGAATCCGTATCTGTATTCTCTGGAGGTCTGTCTTTACGATGCTGCCGGAAAAATGACGGAGGCGGTTCCGTATGACGTGGGATTTCGCAGTATACGAATAGAAAACAAAATAATCCGTCTGAACGGAAAGAGATTGTTTATCAAAGGGGTAAACAGGCATGAATGGAGTCCCGAAGGCGGCAGGTGCATTACCATGGAAGATATGGAATGGGATATTGCTTTCCTGAAGCAAAACCACATCAATGCGGTCAGAACCTGCCACTATCCGGACAGGAGAGAATGGTATTCCCTGTGCGACAGGGCCGGGATTTATCTTATGGCGGAAAACAATCTGGAAAGCCATGGCTCCTGGCAGAAATGTGGTGCGGTGGAGCCTTCCTGGAATGTACCCGGAGCGGTACCGGAGTGGAAGGAAGCCGTGACAGACCGGGCGCGTACCAATTTTGAGTGCTATAAAAACCATGCATCCGTTCTGTTCTGGTCCCTGGGTAACGAGTCGTATGCGGAAGAAAATATAGCTGCCATGCAGCGCTTTTATAAGGAAAAGGACCCGGAGAGACCGGTGCACTACGAGGGCGTGATCCACAACCGGAAATGGGAAGATGATATTTCGGATGTAGAGAGCCGGATGTATGCCTATCCGCAGGAAATCCGGGAGTATCTTTCCAACCACCCGAAAAAGCCGTTTTTACTCTGCGAATATATGCATGATATGGGAAACTCCCTGGGCGGCATGAAATCCTACATGGAACTGGGAGAAGAATTTGACATGTACCAGGGCGGTTTTATCTGGGACTATATAGACCAGGCATTGTGGGTATGGGATGAAGTGACCGGAAAACGTGTGCTGCGGTACGGCGGTGACTTTGATGACAGACCCAGTGACTATGAATTTTCGGGGAACGGTATTCTGTTTGCGGACAGGACGGAGAAACCGGCAGTGCAGGAAGTGAGGTATTATTATGGCTCTGAATATGGTAGCAGGTGATGTGACAATCGGCATTCAAGGTGAAGACTTTTCCTACTTGTTTTCTACCACGATAGGAGGTATGGAATCCTTATATAAACATGGAAAGGAATGGCTCTACCGAGCTCCGAGGCCAACCTTCTGGAGGGCGACAACCGACAATGACAGAGGAAATGGTTTTTCTTATCAAAGTGCGGCATGGCTTGCGGCAGATCTGTTTTTACGTTGCAGACACATGGAAGCCTCTCTGGACGGGGAACCCATAGAAATTCCCCTGGCACCGGCGAATAACCGCTACGGAGCGGCAATACCGGGCAAAGAATTTGTGATGACATTTGTGTATGAGTCCGCAGCTGTTCCCGGCATGGAAACCAGGGTAACATACTGTGTGACGGAGAACGGAAAAATCGGTGTAAGAGTACGGTACTGCGGCAGTGAAGGACTGCCGGGACTGCCTGTATTCGGCATGCGTTTTATTATGCCCACAGCGGCGGACGGCTATTGCTACGAGGGACTGTCGGGAGAAACTTATCCCGACCGCATGGCGGGCGGCATTCCGGGGGAATATGAAGTAAAGGGACTGCCGGTAACACCGTATCTGGTGCCGCAGGACTGCGGTGTGCACATGAATACGCGAAAGCTGGGTGTGCACAGAACTATGGTTTTAGATAACACAAAAGGAAGCAGAGAGAAGTCAACCCTGCATTTTACCGCAGAAGAAGGACAATCATTTGCTTTTTCCTGCCTGCCCTACACGGCGGAGGAACTGGAGAACGCCACCCATCAGGAAGAACTGCCGCCGGTCCACAGAACGGTGGTTTCCATACTGGGAGCGGTAAGAGGCGTAGGCGGCATTAACAGTTGGGGAGCGGATGTGGAAGAGGATTACCACATTCCGGCGGATAAAGAAATAGCATATGGATTTACCATAGAGTAGGAGCTGCGCCATGAATACCGGCGAAGGAAGAACCCCGGCGTGCGGGAGATCCGTCCACCCTGATTGCTTCCAGCGAAAAAGCAAAGGAAACCCTGGGGTGGAAGCCAAAATACGATGACCTGGAAACCATTATTTCCACGGCATGGAACTGGTACAAAAACCACCCGGACGGTTACGGAATTAATGGGGGCTGACTTTTGGTATAAAACGAAAATCCTTAAATTTTTATGAAATTAGAGTAAGGGCTATTGAAAAAAAAGACGATATCACGTACACTATTTCGTAAAGAGAAAACAAGGAGGAGTCAGTTATGACAAAAGCAGAAGTTTTAAAGAAAGAAATCTTAAGACAGTATAGAAGTGTTAGACAGTTCGCTATAGAAATGAATATCCCGTACAGCACCCTTGTTACCGCGCTGGACAGAGGAATTGACGGAATGGCTTACGGCACCGTAATCAAAATGTGCGATAAGCTCCGCTTAAACCCGGTAGACTTCAGCTCATTAGAGAGGGATGCTTCCTTAGGCGCCGTTCTTTTGGAGAACCGTGTTATGCAGTACTATGTAAAGTTAAACCAGGAAGGCAGAGACAAGATCTTAGGTCTTATGGACGATTTTATCCAGATTGACAAGTACAAAGCAAAATCCAAAAACAAATAAGCCGGTATGAGGCTATAACGGGGAAAAAGATGAAGTATGATTATCTGATCGCAGGGGCGGGGCTCTTTGGCGCGGTGTTTGCCGGGGAGGCTGCTCTGCATGGCAAAAAATGTCTGGTGATTGACAAGAGAAACCATATTGCCGGCAATATTTATACGGAAGAAATTAAGGGCATCCGTGTACATAAGTACGGTGCCCATATTTTTCATACGTCAGACAAAAAAATCTGGGACTATGTAAACCGGTTTGCAGAGTTCAACCACTATATCAATTCGCCGGTGGCTGTTTACAAGGATGAGTTGTACAACCTTCCTTTTAATATGAACACCTTCAGCAAGATGTGGAATATCAAGACTCCTGCGGAAGCAAAGCAGCAGATTGCGGAGCAGATTGCGGATTTAGCCATTGAAAATCCGTCCAACTTAGAGGAACAGGCATTGTCCTTAGTGGGCAGGGATGTCTATGAAAAGCTGATTAAGGGCTACACGGAAAAGCAGTGGGGCAGGGATTGCAAGGATTTACCCGCCTTTATTATCAAGAGACTTCCGCTCCGCTTTGTGTATGACAACAACTATTTCAACGACCCTTATCAGGGCATTCCCAAGGGCGGCTATACCGCCATTGTGGAAAAGATGCTGGAAGGCACGCCAGTACGCCTCGGTATTTCTTATGAAGATTTCAAAAAGGAAAACGAAGCAAAGGGTGAGCAGGCGGACAGCTTTGGCAAGGTACTTTATACCGGTATGATTGATGAGTATTTCCATTACTGCTTCGGGGAGCTGCAGTACCGCACGGTGCATTTTGAAGAGGAGATCATCGAAGGCTGCGACAACTACCAGGGCAATGCGGTGGTCAATTATACGGACAGGGAGGTTCCTTACACCCGTATTATTGAGCATAAGCATTTTGAGTTTGGCAAACAGCCGGACACGGTTATTTCAAGGGAATATTCCGATAGCTGGAAAAAAGGCGACGAGCCGTATTATCCGGTCAACGATGAACGGAACAACGCACTCTATGAAAAATACAGGGAGCTGGCGGCAAAGGAAAAGAATGTGCTCTTCGGAGGAAGACTCGGACAGTACCGCTATTACGATATGGATAAGGTAATAGCGGCAGCCCTTGCCATGGCGGAAGAAGAATTTAACAGTAACTGTTAAAAATCATGCCGCTGTAAGCACTTGTCATATAAGGATTGATAAAATTGTGTCCCGGGTTTTTGTAAGCCACGATGGTACGGTCCACGTACTCCATCGGGTTTATGGAAACCTGGGTTGTTTTTTTGAGTAAAGATTCGGCAAAGCCGGACAGTGTCTGATAGGAAGAGACATCCTCTCCGGCGTCTTCGGCTTCTTCGGAAGCAATCGCTTCTTTCAGACGATCCTCATCAATGGACATGGTTTTGTCCGACTGGGCGGAAATGCCGATTTTCTGCAGGGAGTCCTGATAACGCAGCGCAATGGCGCCCATTTCCCGGACCAGACGGTTGGTACCGCCGAAACGCTCGGTATAATTGCCGGCGGCGCTGATAAAGGTATTATAGCTGCCAATCAGGGAATTGATATTGTCGGTGATGGAGTCCACATCGGTCTTTAAGCCGACGGTTACGGTTTCGTCGGAAGCAGTAAGTCCTTTTAATTCCACATCGAACATTTTACCGATGGTAAAGCTGTTGGATGCGGTGGTGCGCTCCTCACCGTTTAATAAGAAGGAAGCGTTCGATGCCTGACGGGTAGTGTATTGCAGACCGAAATAGGAAACGGCTCCGCTTAAGGCGTCTGAATTGCCCTCACTTACCCGGAACAGTTCATCCCTTCCTTCGGGAAGACCGGTCTGCGCGGAAGAAAGAATTAAGGCACTGCGGGCTTCTCCCTCATCCAGACGGGCGCGCACGCCGATATTGGTATGGTTAATCAGTCTTGCCAGACGCTTCTGGACATCCTTGTTGCTTTCATTTTCACTGATACTGAACTGGAATTCATAGTTCATGCCGCCGGTGCTGATTTCAAAGGCATAGGTGCCGGCAGACAGGGAAACAGGTTCGTTCGGCAGATAGGAGCCTCTGTTTTCCTGGGAAGCGGCAAGGCTTTTTACCTGCAGATTTAAGGTGGGCGCGGAAGCACTGTCGGCAGCATCGCCGATAAAGGCAACATCCACCGCATCGGGATTGGAAGAATAGGCGGTGTTCTTTTTTAAAGTACGTTCCGGTTCCAGTCCGCCCATGGAAGCGATGGTATTATAAAGAAGCCGTGCGTTCTCTTTGATGTTCACGGCATACTCCTGGGTTTCCTTCTGCGTGACGTCAAGGTACCAGGGGGATTCTTTGTTTATTTTTAAAATGGATTTGTATACGCTTTCCAGCTCGCTTTTCTTGTGCGTGTCAAAGCGGGTGATGTTTTTCGGCGCGTAGGCCGTCAGATAGTGATTGTAGACGGTATTGGAAATCATGTTACCCAAAGAAAACCCTCCTTTCTTCCTTGAAATAAGCATATGCCGCGTGAAAATCCTTTTTCACGGTAGCGGTATCAACATGCATAAGGGTAAAAACCTACTTTTCTGCCTACATTTTAGCATCCGGAATAGCCATGTGCAAGAGCTTAAAAGCGTTTTTTTTACAAATTTGCATAAAATCCTGTGAAAAATGTTTATTTCTAAAAGAAATGATTGACGTTAAGGCACCTTGTGTGATATAGTATCAAAGCGAGATGAGATTTAGGTCTTTTTTTTATGCATATTTTTATTAAGTAAATAAACGCGTGGAGGTGGAAAAATGCGTACAAAAATTACATTAGCATGTACAGAATGCAAGCAGCGTAATTACAATACTACGAAGGATAAGAAGACTCATCCTGACAGAATGGAAACCAAGAAGTACTGCAGATTCTGCAAGACTCATACAATGCACAAAGAAACCAAATAATATATTTGGAAGAAGGAGAGGAAAATGGCAGATTCAGCAAAGACCAAGACCAAGAAGCCGGGCTTCTTCAAAAACGTGTCTATTGAGTTCAAGAAAATCATATGGCCTGATAAGAATACCATGTTCAAACAGTCCATCGCTGTTGTGGCAATTTCTATTGTATTAGGTATTATTATTGCTGCCATTGATGCACTGGCTAAGTATGGTGTGAATTTCCTTACATCTTTGTAGGAAGAAACTGGCACCTGTCACTTTGGCAGGTTAGAGTATGAGAAAGGCATGGTTATTGTATGGCAGAGGCAAATTGGTATGTAGCACATACTTACTCCGGATACGAAAACAAAGTCAAAGCCAATATTGAAAAGACAATCGAGAACAATAAGCAGCTTGCTGAACAGATTTTGGAAGTCAGAGTACCGATGCAGGATGTTGTAGAGGTAAAGAACGGCGCCAAGAAAACCGTCCAGAAGAAGATGTTTCCCGGATATGTTCTGATTAATATGGTGATGAACGATGATACCTGGTATGTTGTCCGCAACACCAGAGGCGTAACCGGCTTCGTGGGACCGGGAAGCAAGCCCGTGCCTCTTACAGAAGCAGAAATGAAGCCCCTGGGTATCAAGACGGAAAATGTTTCCATTGACTTTGGCGAAGGCGACAGCATCGCAGTTGTAGCCGGTGTCTGGAAAGATACCGTGGGTATTGTGCAGAAGCTTGACTATGGTAAGCAGACCGCTACCATCAATGTAGAGATGTTCGGCAGGGAAACACCTGTTGAAATCAGCTTTGCAGAAGTCAGAAAGCTCTAAGTAACTTTTGGTATTCTCCGGTGGAAGCGGCATGGCTGCGGACGTCGGATAATATAGGCAACACGAGGTATGCGAAAGCATACGGTGGGAGCTTTGAGAAATCAGAGCGCCAGATTACCACATTATAGGAGGTGCCATTATGGCAAAGAAAGTAACAGGATACATCAAATTACAGATTCCTGCCGGCAAAGCAACACCGGCTCCGCCCGTTGGTCCCGCACTTGGACAGCACGGCGTAAACATCGTTGAATTTACAAAGCAGTTCAACGCAAGAACAGCAGATAAGGGTGACTTAATCATTCCTGTTGTTATTACCGTATATGCAGACAGAAGCTTCAGCTTCATCACCAAGACTCCGCCTGCTGCAGTACTGTTAAAGAAAGCTTGCAATATCAAATCCGGTTCAGGAGCTCCCAACAAGACCAAGGTAGCTACCATCTCCAAGGCTAAGCTTCAGGAAATCGCTGAATTAAAGATGCCGGACCTTAATGCTGCAAGCGTAGAAGCTGCCATGAGCATGATTGCCGGTACAGCAAGAAGTATGGGTATTGTAGTAGAAGACTAATAGGAAACAGACTGGGAGACTTAAATGTCGTTAGAACCATAGGAGGATTTTAGAATGAAGCATGGAAAGAAATACAGCGATGCTGCGAAACTGGTAGATCGCGCAACTTTTTATGAAACCACTGATGCAATTGCACTGGTTAAGAAAACAGCAACCGCAAAATTTGATGAGACCGTAGAAGCTCACATCAGAACAGGCTGTGACGGACGTCATGCTGAACAGCAGATCCGTGGCGCAGTAGTTCTTCCCAACGGAACCGGTAAGACCGTTAAGGTTCTGGTTTTCGCTAAGGGCGACAAGGTAGCAGAAGCAGAAGCTGCCGGAGCAGATTACGTAGGCGGAGACGAACTCATCCCGAAGATTCAGAACGATGGATGGCTTGATTTCGATGTAGTTGTAGCAACCCCCGACATGATGGGCGTTGTAGGTCGTCTGGGTAAAGTTTTAGGTCCTAAAGGCTTAATGCCCAACCCTAAGGCTGGTACCGTTACCATGGATGTAACCAAGGCAGTAAACGATATCAAAGCCGGTAAGATCGAATACAGACTGGACAAGGCAAACATTATCCACGTTCCCGTAGGTAAAGCTTCCTTCACCGAAGAACAGCTTTCCGAAAACTTCAACGCACTGATGGATGCTATCGTAAAGGCTAAGCCCGCAACCTTAAAGGGTCAGTACTTAAAGAGTGTAACTCTTACCACAACCATGGGACCCGGCGTTAAGGTAAGCGTAGCTAAGTTCTAATACTAAATAAAAGCTGCATAAAAAAGTTTAAGTAAGGGGTTGACATATGTCAGCCCCTTATGTTAATATATCAGAGGTTGTGAAACCGTGCCGAAGACAGTAGGTGCCGCAAGGCGTAAAGAATTATCACCTACCGAGGAAAGAGTTGACGTTAAGACTTTTTGCCTTCCTGTCTTCAGGGAGGCTTTTCTTATATAACTCCTTTCGGCAGGAACATTCCGGAAGTTTTCCGGGATATATTCCACATATTCTATAAGGAGGTAAATGAAATGGCAAAGGTTGAATTAAAACAGCCCGTTGTACAGGAGATTTCCGAACGTATTCAGGGTGCACAGTCTATCGTGCTCGTTGACCACAGAGGACTTACTGTAGAACAGGACACTCAGCTTCGTCGTGAATTACGTGAAGCAGGTGTCAGCTACAAGGTTTACAAGAACACCATGATGAACTTTGCATTCAAGGGTACCGAATTCGAAGGACTTTCCCAGTATCTCGAAGGACCCAGCGCAATGGCAGTTTCCACTACAGATGCAACTGCTCCCGCAAGAATTCTTGCAAAGTTTGCTAAGACCGCTGACAAGCTTGAAATCAAGGCTGGTGTTGTTGAAGGAACCGTATATGATGCAGCCGGTATCGCAGTTATTGCAAACATTCCTTCCAGAGAAGAACTTATTTCCAAGTTACTCGGAAGTCTGCAGTCCCCGATTACCAACTTCGCTCGCGTCATGAATCAGTTGGCAGAAAAAGGTGGCGCAGCAGCATGTGCAGCACCTGCCGCTGAAGAAGCTCCCGCAGAAGCTTAATCGAAACTAAAAACTATTAAATTAATTTCAGGAGGAAATGAAAATGGCTAAATTAACAGCTCAGGAACTCATTGACGCTATCAAAGAGTTATCCGTATTAGAATTAAATGACTTAGTAAAAGCATGTGAAGAAGAATTCGGCGTATCTGCAGCAGCAGGCGTTGTAGTTGCAGCAGCAGGTGCTGGCGCAGCAGCAGAAGAAGAAAAGACTGAGTTCAACGTAGAACTTACCGAAGTAGGTTCCGAAAAGGTTAAGGTTATCAAGGTTGTTCGTGAAATTACCGGCCTTGGTCTGAAGGAAGCTAAGGACCTTGTTGATGGCGCTCCTAAGATGCTCAAAGAAGGCGCAAGCAAGGAAGAAGCTGAAGAAATCAAGAAGAAAGTTGAAGAAGTTGGCGCTAAGGTTACTCTTAAGTAATTTCTTCTCTCATAGTTACAAAAAGCCGCGTGGCATCATGCTTGCATTTTGCCATGTGGCTTTTCTTCATTCATTATTTTCTTAATTTTTCTAAAAATTCTAAAAAATTCCTTGACTAAAATTGAATATTATTGTATGATGGACAATGCACTATTGTGGTGTGCTATGTCTATTTTGTGTACGCTAAATAAATGACAAAATAGGTCAATATCATATAAGAACGGGGTGAAAGGTCAATGGAAAAAAACAGAATACGTCCTATTGCCAAAGGCAAATATACACGTATGAGTTATGCACGACAAAAAGAGGTTTTGGAGATGCCAAACCTGATTGAAGTCCAGAAGGATTCCTACCAGTGGTTTTTGGACGAAGGCCTGAAAGAAGTCTTCGACGATATTTCTCCTATCGCAGATTACAGCGGCTCTTTAAGTCTGGAATTTGTAGACTTCGAATTGTGCGAAGACGATGTGAAATATTCTATTGAAGAATGTAAGGAGAGAGATGCCACCTATGCGGCACCGCTCAAAGTAAAGGTACGTCTTTACAATAAGGAAAAAGAAGAAATCAGTGAGCATGAAATCTTCATGGGTGACCTTCCTATTATGACGGCAACAGGTACCTTTGTGATCAACGGTGCAGAACGTGTTATTGTCAGCCAGTTAGTACGTTCCCCCGGCATTTACTATGGTATCGGCCATGATAAAATCGGTAAGAAGCTGTATTCCTGTACTGTAATTCCCAACCGTGGCGCATGGCTGGAATATGAGACAGACTCCAACGATGTATTCTATGTTCGTGTTGACCGTACCAGAAAGGTTCCCATTACGGTCCTGATCAGAGCTCTCGGTATCGGTACCAATGACGAGATCAGGGAAGTGTTCGGTGACGAACCGAAGATTGAAGCCAGCTTTACAAAGGACACTGCTGAGAATTATCAGGAGGGTCTGTTAGAGTTATACAAAAAGATCCGTCCGGGTGAGCCTTTGAGCGTGGAAAGCGCGGAAAGCCTGATTAACGCTATGTTCTTCGACCCCAGAAGATATGATTTGGCTAAAGTCGGCAGATATAAATTCAATAAGAAGTTAGCTTTGAGAAACAGAATCCGCAACCAGATTTTAGCGGCTGATGTTGTTGACCCTTCCACCGGCGAAGTAATTGCCGCAGAAGGTACAAAGGTGACCGCAGAGCTGGCAGACGAAATCCAGAATGCTGCAGTTCCTTTCGTATATATTGCAACCGAAGAAAAGAACGAGAAAGTTCTTTCCAATATGATGGTAGACATCTGCCACTTCATCGATTGCAATCCCAGGGAACTGGGTGTTACCGAGCTGGTTTACTATCCGGTATTAAAGCAGATTATCGAAGAATACGCAGAAGACGGCGAAGCTCTGGCAGAAGCCATCAGAAAGAATATCCACGAGCTGATTCCGAAGCATATTACGAAGGAAGATATCTTTGCGTCCATCAACTATAATATGCATCTGGAATTCGGCTTAGGAAACGATGACGATATCGACCATCTGGGCAACAGACGTATCCGTGCAGTCGGCGAACTGTTACAGAACCAGTACCGTATCGGTCTTTCCAGAATGGAAAGAGTTGTCAGAGAAAGAATGACAACCCATGATGCAGAAGAAATTTCTCCGCAGGCACTGATTAACATCAAACCCGTAACCGCTGCCGTAAAGGAATTCTTCGGTTCTTCCCAGCTGTCCCAGTTTATGGACCAGAACAACCCTCTGGGCGAACTTACCCACAAGAGACGTCTTTCCGCACTGGGTCCCGGCGGTCTGTCAAGAGACCGTGCCGGATTCGAAGTTCGAGACGTACATTATTCCCACTACGGAAGAATGTGTCCTATCGAGACTCCCGAAGGTCCCAACATCGGTCTGATCAACTCTCTTGCAAGCTATGCAAGAATTAACGAATACGGTTTTGTAGAAGCACCTTACCGTAAGATTGATAAAACTGACCCGGCCAACCCGAGAGTTACCGACGAAGTTGTATACATGACCGCTGATGAAGAAGATAATTATCATGTAGCACAGGCAAACGAAGCCCTGGATGCAGAGGGACATTTTGTCCGTAACTCCGTATCCGGTCGTTACAGAGAGGAAACACAGGAATATCCCAAGGCTATGTTCGATTACATGGACGTATCCCCGAGAATGGTATTCTCCGTGGCTACTGCCTTAATTCCTTTCCTGCAGAATGACGATGCAAACCGTGCGCTGATGGGTTCCAACATGCAGCGTCAGGCAGTGCCCCTTCTGATGACGGAAGCACCCGTTGTAGGTACCGGCATGGAAACCAAGGTTGCGGTTGACTCCGGTGTTTGTGTAGTGGCAAGGAAGGCAGGTACGATTGATTATGTTTCTTCCAATCTCATCAAGATGACCTATGATGACGGTGAAAAGGAAGAATACCATCTGACCAAGTTCTTAAGAAGCAACCAGTCCAACTGCTATAATCAGAAGCCCATCGTGTTCAAGGGCGACCATGTGGCACAGGGACAGGTTATTGCAGACGGTCCTTCCACTTCCGAAGGCGAACTGGCTCTCGGTAAGAATCCTCTTATCGGCTTCATGACCTGGGAAGGCTACAACTACGAAGATGCGGTTCTGTTAAGCGAAAGACTGGTACAGGAAGATGTTTACACTTCCGTACACATTGAAGAATATGAAGCAGAAGCACGTGATACCAAGTTAGGACCCGAAGAAATCACCCGTGATGTTCCCGGTGTCGGCGACGATGCCCTGAAGGATCTGGATGACAGAGGTATTATCCGTATCGGTGCTGAGGTTCGTGCCGGTGATATTCTTGTCGGCAAGGTTACTCCCAAGGGAGAAACAGAACTGACTGCAGAAGAAAGACTGCTCCGTGCCATCTTCGGTGAGAAGGCAAGAGAAGTACGTGATACTTCCTTAAAGGTTCCTCACGGCGAATATGGTATTGTAGTGGATGCAAAGGTATTTACCAGAGAAAACAGCGACGAACTGGCACCCGGCGTAAATCAGGCTGTCCGCATTTACATTGCGCAGAAGAGAAAGATTTCCGTTGGTGACAAGATGGCTGGTCGTCATGGTAACAAGGGTGTTGTTTCCCGTGTGCTTCCCGTAGAAGATATGCCTTATCTTCCTAACGGTCGTCCTCTGGATATCGTACTTAACCCTCTGGGCGTACCTTCCCGTATGAACATCGGACAGGTTCTGGAAATTCACCTTTCCCTGGCTGCAAAGGCTCTTGGCTTTAATGTAGCGACACCTGTATTCGATGGCGCAAACGAAACAGATATTATGGATACACTGGATCTTGCAAACGATTATGCAAACCTTCCTTTCGATGCTGCGGAAGCAGAGGAATGGAAAGCAAAGGGAATGGAAAAGACCGCGGACGGAAAGGAATGGAAGGGAGAAAGCTTCAGCAGCTTGCATGAAGCAGAGCTTCTTCCCGAAGTTTATCAGTATCTGTCCGAAAACAGAGCACACAGAAAGCTCTGGAAGGGCGTGCCTATTTCCCGTGACGGTAAGGTAAGACTCCGCGACGGACGTACCGGCGAGTACTTCGACAGCCCGGTTACCATCGGACACATGCATTACCTGAAGCTGCATCACCTGGTAGACGATAAGATTCATGCACGTTCTACCGGACCGTACTCCTTAGTTACCCAGCAGCCTCTCGGCGGTAAGGCACAGTTCGGCGGACAGCGTTTCGGTGAAATGGAAGTTTGGGCGCTGGAAGCATACGGCGCATCCTACACCTTACAGGAAATCCTGACCGTGAAGTCCGATGATGTTATCGGCCGTGTCAAGACATACGAAGCCATTATCAAGGGTGACAACATTCCTGAGCCCGGTATTCCGGAATCCTTCAAGGTATTGCTCAAGGAATTACAGGCACTTGGTATGGATGTCCGCGTCTTAAGAGAAGACCAGACCGAAGTAGAAATTATGGAAACCGTGGATTACACCGACAACGATTACCGTTACGAGATGGAAGGCGACCGTAAGAACTACAATGATTACGAAAAGGATTCCCTCGATGACCTGGGTTACCAGAAGCAGGAATTTGACGATGACGGCGAACTGGTAAGTGCAGATGATGCGGATGAGGATGATTTTGACGATGCAGGTGACGGCTTCGACGGAGAAGACGAATTCTAATAGAGATTAGTATGGAAGGGAGTACCAAAATGTCAGAAAATAAAAATGAAGTTTATCAGCCGATGACATTTGATGCCATAAAAATCGGTCTGGCATCTCCGGAGAAAATCCGCGAGTGGTCCAGAGGCGAGGTAACCAAGCCCGAAACAATCAATTACAGAACATTAAAACCGGAACGCGACGGTCTGTACTGTGAAAGAATTTTCGGACCCCAGAAAGACTGGGAATGTCATTGCGGTAAGTACAAGAAGATCAGATACAAAGGTGTTGTCTGCGACAGATGTGGTGTAGAAGTTACCAAATCCAGCGTTCGTAGAGAGCGTATGGGTCATATCGAACTGGCAGCTCCGGTTTCCCATATCTGGTACTTCAAGGGAATTCCCAGCCGTATGGGATTAATCCTTGACCTTTCACCGAGAGTACTGGAAAAGGTACTTTACTTTGCATCCTATATTGTACTGGATGCAGGTGAGTCCAATTTGGAATATAAGCAGATTTTATCCGAAAAAGAATATCAGGATGCTTATGAAACCTATGGTAATAAGTTCCGTGTAGGTATGGGCGCAGAGGCTATCAAAGAGCTTCTGCAGGCCATCGACCTGGAAAAAGATGCAGAGGAATTAAAGGCAGGCTTAAAGGAATCCACCGGTCAGAAGCGTGCACGTATCATCAAGAGACTGGAAGTAGTAGAAGCTTTCAGAGGTTCAGGCAACAAACCCGAATGGATGATTATGGATGTTATTCCGGTTCTGCCTCCCGACTTACGTCCTATGGTACAGCTGGACGGCGGCCGTTTTGCAACCTCTGACTTAAATGACCTTTACAGAAGAATTATCAACAGAAACAATCGTCTGAAGAGACTGCTTGAGCTGGGCGCTCCCGATATCATTGTCCGCAATGAAAAGAGAATGCTGCAGGAAGCAGTGGATGCCCTGATTGACAACGGCAGAAGAGGACGTCCCGTTACCGGACCCGGCAACAGAGCGTTAAAGTCCCTTTCCGATATGTTAAAGGGTAAATCCGGACGTTTCCGTCAGAACCTGTTAGGTAAGCGTGTAGACTACTCCGGACGTTCCGTTATCGTAGTTGGTCCCGAACTTAAGATTTATCAGTGCGGTCTGCCGAAAGAAATGGCAATCGAACTGTTCAAGCCCTTCGTTATGAAGGAACTGGTAGCAAGAGGCATCAGCCAGAATATCAAGAATGCCAAGAAGTTAGTGGAGAGACTGGACACCAGCGTATGGGATGTACTGGAAGAAGTAATCAAAGAGCATCCGGTTATGCTGAACCGTGCACCTACCCTGCACAGACTTGGTATTCAGGCATTTGAGCCCATTCTGGTAGAAGGTAAGGCAATCAAGCTTCATCCTCTTGTATGTACCGCTTTCAACGCCGACTTCGACGGTGACCAGATGGCCGTTCACCTTCCTCTGTCCGTTGAGGCACAGGCAGAATGCCGTTTCCTGCTTCTGTCACCCAACAACCTTTTGAAGCCTTCCGACGGCGGTCCCGTTGCCGTTCCTACACAGGATATGGTACTCGGTATCTACTACCTGACCCAGGAAAGACCCGGTGCAAAGGGCGAAGGCAAGTTCTTCAAGAGCGTAAACGAAGCAATCCTTGCATATGAGAACCAGGTTATTACCTTACAGTCCCGTATCAAGGTAAGAATTACCAAGAAAAACGATGCGGGTGAAGACATCACCGGTATCGTAGAGTCCACACTGGGACGTTTCATCTTCAACGAAGTACTGCCTCAGGACCTTGGCTTTGTTGACAGAACCAACCCTGAAAACTTCTTAAAGCTGGAAGTTGACTTCCATGTAGGCAAGAAGCAGTTAAAGCAGATTTTGGAGAAGGTTATCAATACCCACGGTGCATTCAAGAATGCAGAAGTTCTTGACTACATCAAGGCAATGGGCTACAAGTATTCCACCAGAGCTGCCATGACCGTATCCATTTCCGATATGACCGTGCCTCCCGAAAAGCCCGAACTGCTGGCTCAGGCACAGGCAACCGTTGATAAGATTTCCACCAACTTCAGAAGAGGTCTTATCACCGAGGAAGAAAGATATCGTGCCGTAGTAGAAACCTGGAACGAAACCGATAAGGAACTGACTGATAAGCTGATTAACGGTCTGGATAAGTACAACAACATCTTCATGATGGCTGACTCCGGTGCGCGTGGTTCCAACCAGCAGATTAAACAGCTGGCAGGTATGCGTGGTCTGATGGCGGATACAACCGGACGTACCATTGAGCTGCCTATCAAGTCCAACTTCCGTGAAGGTCTTGACGTACTGGAATACTTCATGTCCGCACATGGTGCACGTAAGGGTCTGTCCGATACCGCTCTTCGTCCCGCCGACTCCGGTTACCTGACCAGACGTATGGTTGACGTTTCCCAGGAACTTTCCATCAGGGAAACAGATTGTAGCGAAGGCAGAAGCGAAATTCCCGGTATCGTGGTAAGAGCATTCATGGACGGCAAGGAAACCATCGAAAGCTTGAAAGACAGAATCACAGGCCGTTTCGCCTGCGAGGATATTTATGATAAAGACGGCAACAGAATCGTAAAACACAATCATATGATTACCCCCAGCCGTGCCGCTAAGATTTTAAGCGTCGGTGTCAATGAAAAGGGTGAACCCATTGAGGAAGTTAAGATTCGTACCATTTTAACCTGTAGATGCCACAACGGTATCTGTGCAAAGTGCTACGGTGCCAACATGGCAACCGGCGAGGCTGTCCAGGTAGGTGAAGCTGTCGGTATTATTGCCGCACAGTCCATCGGTGAACCCGGTACACAGCTTACCATGCGTACTTTCCATACCGGCGGTGTTGCGGGTGACGATATCACACAGGGTCTTCCCCGTGTCGAAGAATTATTTGAAGCAAGAAAACCCAAGGGTCTTGCCATCATTGCTGAATTCGGCGGCCGCGTAGAAATCCGCGATACCAAGAAGAAGCGTGAAGTAATCGTTCATAACGAAGAGACCGGAGAGTCCAAGGCATACTTAATTCCTTACGGCTCCCGTATCAAGGTTTTAGATGAGCAGATGATTGAAGCCGGCGACGAGCTGACAGAAGGTAGCGTAAACCCTCACGATCTGTTAAAGATTAAGGGCATCCGCGCCGTACAGGACTACATGATCCGCGAAGTACAGCGTGTATACCGTCTGCAGGGTGTAGATATCGCCGATAAGCATATTGAAGTAATCGTTCGTCAGATGTTGAAGAAGATTCGTATCGAGAACCATGGAGATACCGAATTCCTTCCCGGAACACTGGTTGATGTCCTTGACTTTGAAGATATGAATGAAAAGCTGATTGCAGAAGGCAAAGAGCCTGCAGAAGGCAAGCAGGTAATGCTCGGTATTACCAAGGCAGCTCTGGCTACCAACTCCTTCCTGTCAGCAGCATCCTTCCAGGAAACCACCAAGGTTCTGACCGAAGCCGCTATCAAGGGCAAGGTTGACCCTCTGATTGGACTGAAGGAAAACGTTATCATCGGTAAGCTGATTCCTGTAGGTACCGGTATGAAGAGATACCGCACCACACACTTAAGCACGGATGATGCGATTGAAAATGCAGTGGAAGAAATCAATTTCTCCGACGATTCCGACGAGGTGGCTGCAGCATTTGCGGAAACAGCAGCAGAATTAGGCGAGGATACGGATGAAAACGTAACGCCTGAAGAGTCTTACGAAGAAACCGAAAACGACGATACTGCAACAGAAGAATAAATCATAAAAAGGCGTAACCGAAAGGCTGCGCCTTTTATGCCATGTGAATGGGAGAACAATGATGAAAGTATTGGTAACAGGTGTAAAAGGACAGCTTGGCTATGATGTGATGGCGGAGCTGGCCAAACGGAATATAGAAGCCATCGGTGTGGACATTGACGAGATGGACATTACCGATAAGATAAGTGTGGAAAAGGTTATCGGCGAGGCAGCTCCCGATGTCGTGGTGCACTGCGCAGCCTATACGGCAGTGGATGCCGCGGAGGACAATGAAGCGCTTTGCAGAAGAGTCAATGCGGACGGAACGAGAAACATTGCCGAGGTCTGCAAAAAACTGGACTGCAAAATGGTGTATATCAGCACGGACTATGTGTTTGACGGACAGGGCACCCGTCCCTGGGAGCCGGATGACGAAAGACATCCCTTAAATGTTTACGGTCAGACCAAGTACGAAGGCGAGCTTGCGGTACAGGAAAACCTTTCCAAATATTTTATCGTAAGAATTGCCTGGGTGTTCGGCAAGAACGGTAAAAACTTTGTAAAAACCATGTTAAAGCTGGCGGAAACCCATGATAAGCTGACAGTGGTAAACGACCAGTTCGGTTCCCCGACCTATACCTATGACCTGGCAAGACTGTTGGTGGACATGATTCAGACGGACAAATACGGTATTTACCATGCCACCAACGAAGGTATCTGCACCTGGTATGAATTTGCCTGCGAGATTTTCAGACAGGCAGGGGTAAAAATCGAGGTGACGCCGGTGCCGGCAAGCGAGTATCCCGCAAAGGCAAAACGCCCGGAAAACAGCCGTCTTGACAAGAGCAAGCTGACCGAAAACGGTTTTGAACGTCTTCCTTCCTGGCAGGACGCCCTGGGAAGATACATCAAAGAAATTTTACCTTAATTTTCAAAAAATTAGGTTGACAATGCATCTGCGAAAAAGTATACTATCATAGTGTGCACGCAGATGCATTTCTTTTTGTGTTGCACATAAAAAATCATTTATATTTTATAATAAGAAAGAGGTGAAACAGAATGCCAACATTTAACCAGTTAGTAAGAAAAGGACGTCAGACAACTGAAAAGAAGTCCACAGCACCTGCTCTCCAGAAAGGATTCAACTCCTTACACAAGAAAGCAATCAATACTTCTTCTCCTCAGAAGAGAGGCGTATGTACCGCTGTTAAGACTGCTACCCCTAAGAAGCCTAACTCTGCACTTAGAAAAATCGCCAGAGTACGTCTTTCCAACGGAATCGAAGTTACCAGCTACATTCCCGGTGAAGGCCACAACTTACAGGAGCATAGCGTTGTACTGATCAGAGGCGGTAGAGTAAAGGACTTACCCGGTACCAGATACCACATCATCAGAGGTACTTTGGATACCGCAGGCGTTGCCAACAGAAAGCAGGCTCGTTCCAAGTATGGTGCAAAGAGACCTAAGGCTTCTAAGTAATCAGGCAAGCTGATTCAACTGGATTCACAAACGAAACTATTTTTAGTGTTGGATTCTGTATTAAACAGATATACCGCACGCACACAATAGGGAAACAATGTGAGTACCGATGATTTAATTAACCTAACATCTGCGGACTGCGGATGTTACCATTATTAAGGAGGGAAGAACCGTGCCACGTAAAGGACATATTCAGAAAAGAGATGTATTGGCAGATCCTTTATACAATAACAAAGTGGTTACCAAGCTTATCAACAACGTTATGTTAGATGGTAAGAAGGGTGTTGCACAGAAGATTGTATATGGTGCATTTGCCAAAGTAGAAGAAAAGTCAGGCAAGCCTGCCCTTGAAGTTTTCGAAGAGGCTATGAACAATATCATGCCTGTTCTGGAAGTTAAGGCAAGACGTATCGGTGGTGCTACCTATCAGGTACCTATCGAAGTAAGACCTGAACGTCGTCAGGCTCTGGGCCTTCGTTGGTTAGTAATGTTTTCTCGTAAGAGAGGCGAAAAGACCATGGAAGACAGACTGGCAAACGAAATTCTTGATGCAGCAGGCAATACCGGCTCCGCTGTAAAGAGAAAAGAAGATATGCACAAGATGGCAGAAGCAAACAAGGCTTTCGCACACTACAGATTCTAATCGCAGGACGAAGTTTTTGTTGTCTGTCATGACTAATATAAGGAGGAAACAACCTTGGCTGGAAGAGAATATCCCTTAGAGAGAACCAGAAATATTGGTATTATGGCTCATATCGATGC
>FR880834.1:167868-177030 GCA_000434615.1 Clostridium sp. CAG:510 | reverse complement strand
TGTACGGCAGTTTGAGTCAAAAGTGTTTTCTGACATAAAACTCAATGCGAAAATGGCGTAAAAATGGCGTAGTAGCCGAAAAGCCAAAACCCGAAAACCCTTGCAAATCAAGGAAAAATCGAAGGAGAATGAGTATATATGAAATTAGGAATCGTAATTAAAAGCCATTTTTGACATATATTAACGTAATGCGTTATATACCTACAAATACTGATGTTTACGGCATTCTGCAATATTTTTATATTAACGTAATTCTTTATAAATCTACATAAAACTATAAAAATTGGTACGTGATTGGTACGTAGAAAAGCCTTATGCGAATGAGAAAACTATGGGAAGAAAATGAAAATTTTCTTCTCTTTTTTTATGCCAAAATTTAAGCATAAGGAGGAATGACCTTATGGCAAAATTCAGATTTTCAGATGAAGCACTGGAACGTATTTTTAGCAAAGAGCAGATGGGAAATGTACCACTTAAATATCAATCAATCGTAGTCCATGCTGCAGAAGAAGTTATAGGAGAACTTGGTAATGCTTATGAATTTCAGCCCGTTGGGACTTTTGAACAAACCGACATATCAGACACTTGATGAAGTGGAAATTGCGAAACAGATAGAATCAATGGAAGAAAAGGAGAATAGCCATGCCACAGCCGATTATGAATCCAAACTACTACAATCCGCAGTATAGGACACCTATGTACGGACAGTTTATGCCACAGCAGGAACAATTCCAGTCACAGCAGTTTATGCAACAGACACAACAAAACGCAGTACAGATGTACGGTCGCATTGTGCCAGCGCAGGAGTGCATAGCACCGAATGAAGTTCCTATGGATGGCAATACGGCATTTTTTCCTAAACAGGATATGTCAGAGATCTATGCTAAATCCTGGGGAGCGGATGGGAAAATTTACACAAGGCTCTATAAGCCTGTTTTGGAAGATAACACCAACAATTTACCGCATACCGCAGAAAAGACGAAATTTGACTTATCAGACGAAGCCACAGAGGTATTTATGAAGCGGTTTGATGAACTGGAACAGAAGATAGAGCAGTTGAAATCTTCACAATCGCAAAGAAAATCTTCACAGACACAAAGAAAGGAAGATGCTGAATGAACATAAATCCTATACAGATGCTTAAAAACATGGCAAATCCACAACAGTTTATGCAGAGCATGATGTCTAACAATCAGATCATGTCTAATCCTATGGCTAAAAATGCTTTGGATATGGCTCAAAAAGGAAATATGCAAGGCATTGAGCAAATGGCAAGGAACATCTGCAAAGAAAGAGGACTTAATCCTGATGATGTAATGTCACAGATAAAAAATCAGTTTCATTTATGATTGCATATTAGAGGTTTGTGCACAAAACCTGGGGAACCTCTTTATGAATAAATTACACGGAGGTAAATCTAATATGTTTGAATCTAACAACACACCATTTACAATGCCGGTTATGCCTGCAAATGGCGGTTACGGCAATAACGGTGGCTGGGCTGACGGTGGCTGGCTCTGGATTATCGTTGTATTCGCTCTGCTTTTTGGCTGGGGCAACGGCGGTTGGGGCGGCTTCGGCGGTAACAATGGCGGTGGCTATGTTGCTACAGCTGCTACACAGGCAGATATCCAAAGAGGTTTTGATACCCAGTCTATCATCGGTAAGCTGGACGGAATCAACAGCGGATTATGTGACGGCTTTTACGCACAGAATACCGCTATTATGAATGGTTTCCACGGTGTAGATAACGCTATCTGCAATCTTGGCTATCAGACACAGCAAGGCTTTAACACCACCAACATTGCACTGATGCAAGGACAGAATGCTTTACAGTCCCAGCTTGCTAATTGCTGCTGCGAAACCCGTGAAGCTATCCAGGGTGTAAACTACAATATGGCAACGAATACTTGCGCATTGCAGAACACCATGAATAACAATACTCGTGATATTATCGACAGCCAGAATGCCGGT
This sequence comes from Clostridium sp. CAG:510, assembly GCA_000434615.1. Classification (GTDB taxonomy): domain Bacteria; phylum Bacillota; class Clostridia; order Lachnospirales; family Lachnospiraceae; genus Acetatifactor. The sequence continues at coordinate 175,056 of FR880834.1, read as the reverse complement.
ACAAGAGCAATCCTTGACTACTTATGTCAGGATAAGATCGCTACTCTGCAGGCGGAGAACAACGATCTGCGCAGAGCCGCTTCTCAGGATCGTCAGAATGCACTTCTCACTACTCAGATGGCGGCACAGACACAGCAGATTATTAACGCTGTGAATCCTGCGCCCATCCCGGCATACCAGGTTCCCAACCCTAATGTATATTACGGGTGTGGTTGCAACACTGGTTGCGGATGCTAAAACTGCATATCGAGTAACTTAACCTTAAGGTTATGTCTGCTATGCAGAATTACTGACAACATGGGGCAGACTATATGGTTTGCCCCTTTGATTTTGAAAGAGAGGTATTTATTATGGCTGAATATACAGCAGTAGCATTACAGACTGTGGCAGCAGGAGCGGACGTTGCTCTTACCGAAACTGCCGTAAATGGAAGTGGTTGTATCACTCACAGAGAGGGATCTGGAATTGTGAAGTTAAGAGGTATCACTAATCAGTGCCGTGCAAGATTCCTTGTAAGTTATTCCGGTAACATTCAGATTCCCACTGGTGGAACTGTTGGGGAAATTTCCCTTGCACTGGCGGTAGACGGAGAACCTTTACAGTCCACAAGAATGATTGTAACTCCGGCAGCAGTAGAGAATTTATTCAATGTTTCTGCACAGGCTTACATTGATGTCCCTCGTGGATGCTGCAGTACGGTAGCGGTTCAGAACACTTCCACACAGGCTATTGAAGTACAGAACAGTAATTTAATTGCCGTTCGTGAAGCGTAGGAGGTGGAAATCATGGATGTTAAAAGAATGCATGAAATGATTGAAAAACTTTCTGAATGCGCTAAAGCGCAGTTTGACAAAGGAATTGACAAAGTAGATACTTGCGAAATGGGAAAAGTCGTTGATATGATGAAAGATTTGTCAGAAGCCATGTACTACCGTGAACTGACAAAAACCATGCAGGAATATGACCCGGACGAAAACATGGAAATGTTTGAACGTTACGGTGATGGTGGCAGACGGTACTACGACCATTACCGCTATGCAGACGGAAGATTTGCACCGAAAGGGCACGGAACGTATCGCAGAGGTTATGAAGAGCCACCATATTACCACATGACACCGGAAATGTACCGTGACATGGATAGAGACATGGGGCGTATGTACTACACAGAGCCTACCATGAATACCAGTATGCGTGATTCCAGAGAGGGCAGAAGTGGCATGAGCCGTAGAGCCTATATGGAAAATAAGGAACTGCATAAAGCTAACACCACTGCGGACAAGGAAGCTAAAGTGCGTGACCTTAATACTTACATGACGGAACTGGCAACGGATATGTCCGAAATCATCAACGATGCCACCCCGGAAGAGAAATCTGTTCTTAAGAGCAAGCTGTCCGCACTGGTAACAAAAATCGGATAGAAACGATTAGGAGCCTTATTTAGGCTCCTTTTCTTTGGAGGTGGTAAATTGTTCACAATAAATGGAATCGTTTGGAATTTAAGGCTTGTAGAGACACACAGCACCATGTTAATGCGTTCCGACAACACATACACGTTTGGAATGACAGACCGCAATACGCAGTGCATATACATTTCCAACAGAATCAATGGCTCATTCTTTGACCGTGTTCTCTGTCATGAGTTATGCCATGCATTTGCATTTTCATACAACATTTTTATGGACATACAGACAGAAGAAATAGTTGCTGATTTTTTGGCAACATACGGAAGAGAAGTGTTTTCCTTAGCTGATGAAATCATAAGAAAATTCATGAAAAAAATTTCTTAAATTTTTTTCAAAATTATAATGCAACGATTTTGATACCCCCCGGGGTACTGGATTTGAAATATGAAAAGTCCATTTTAATTTTTGAGAATTTTTTTGAAAATATCTTGAAAATTTATTTTTCAGAAATTGGTCGGTGCAGTAAGAATTTTCACTTCTCCCTTTAGGGCGGACTTGCTCCGAAAGGACCATGCAGGCGCAGGAACATAGAGACGGACGGAGTGACACGCAAAGAAAGCCTAAAAAGCCTATATACATACACAGTATCACATATCGGAAAAAAGCACAATATCCAAATTTTAAGCACGGAAAAAAGGCGGATTTTTTCCGACTATTCTGGATATTTATTTAATTCACGTATTATACTAAAAGTTCCGTTATTGATTTCTGTCAGCCAGTACCGCCGGACGTCCGCCAGTTTTTCAAAATTCGCAATAAACCGCCCGGAAGCCGTGCAAGCTGCGTACCTGTACCCGTTCAGGCCGTGGCGTATTTTTATTATAGTTTTTTCATATTTTTGCACAAAATCACCCCTTATTTTAAATTATTTGTAAAAAAGTATAGAGATATAGCCGGGCATCGCTCCCGGCTGTCATCCTCTGCGGCGGCTATTGTTCGATGATTTCAAAGCATTTTTTTATTTCTTCCAGGCTGTGACAGCATTCCCCACCGGGATAGCGATATATAGCCATATAATCTCCACCGCCTAAAGGTTGCATATCTTTCAAATACGCCCTAAATCCTCCGTTCCCTTTTATGATATTTGGGTATCCATCTTTTCGCATTTTTTCAATTCTTGTCATGTTCCTATTCCTCCATATTTTCAATTTTTCCCGTTTCCGGGTAAAAGCAAGCCGGGGAATCGAACCCCGGGAACCGCCGCCGCTTGCCTAAATAAGTACACCCAAGCGCATACAATCACGCTTTCTATCACAAACAATTTTCCATTTTTCAAAGTCGCCCTTGATATTTTCGGCGGTTCTGGTGTCCGCCCATTCGTCCCGAGCTTTAATGTATGCAGATTTTGAATCATCTTTTTGTTTCTGCAATTTCTCCATAAATTCCATAATATTAACCATCCTTTCATCGTGTGCCCTGTCTCATCGGTGCAGGTGGGACAGTTCCTACAGACCGCCGGGCGGCGGTTTCGACTATTTGCAAATCCTGCGGAAAATATCAAGTGTGAGTTCTGCAGCTGCTCTTTTCCTGTCGGATGTGTAGCCCCGGCGCTTGCTCTTCAAGGCTTTTTCTGCTTGTGTAAGGTTTCCAATTCCCCATGCGGCTGCTTTGTTTAGCTTTTTCCATTCGTCCGGTGTGACTTTTACGGCTTTAAGTGTTGCAATATTGATTTCAAAATTGGTCTTGTCTTCCGGGTGCAGGTCTTGGCAAACTGGTATATATTCATGTGTTCCCATGTTCTCGCCAATGTTCCAAACAAAAAAGCCCTGCGGGATTTTCTCCACGATTTCAAAAACATCTGTTCTTTCGCTAAGATTGGAAGTGCTATAAATCTTGTTATTTTCAAATTTTAATTTTGTCATCTTTTCCCTTTCTGGTCTGCCATCATCATAGCCGGGAGACCATCCCACGGCTGACGCCCCAGGGCGGAGCGTTTCGGCTAATATTTACAAGGCTTTTCGTAGCGGATAACCGCCACCGTTTCGCCTGTGCTTTTAAGGGTTCCCCAGCCGTTCCACATCGGACCATTAAGCCCTAAAAGCTTAGGCTGGTTGTAAAGCTCCGGGCGTTGGCTTTCTGCAAGCCTTCCATTGTTGGAGCCATATATAAGACTTTGCATTTGCTCCGCCGTCTTAATTTCTGACGGCAAATCGTATACACACCTTTTTCCATCTGCTAAATTCCCAATTATTAACATTTTTTCGCCTCCTTATCTTTCCGCGACAATTTGCAATATTCTTCACATTCCTTCTGTTTCGGGCACTTGGAGCAGTCATTTTCATAAGTGCCGCAAACCTTTATTAACTCCTTTTCTAGCTCTTCAATTCGGCTCATATTGCTTTTACCTTTTCACCCGTGCTATAATCTGGGTGCCTTTCTTTTTTGGGTGCCGCCCGACTATCTGCCAGGATTCCCGGACGGCTCTTTTATTTGATATAGATAATATAACATGTTATATATTAAATGTCAATATATTTATATAAAAATTTATAGATAAATATTTATATTGCAAAAGCATATAATTTGATATATAATATAGAAAAAATAAAATCTAAGGAGGTTCCAAACATGAAAAAAACCCCGGAATATACACGAAAAGCGGTAGATGCCTACCGGCAAAAATATGATCTTGCACAAATCAGGATGCCCAAAGGAACGAGGGAACGTATAAAAAAGCATAATGTGTCTATAAATGATATAGCAGTAGCTGCTGTATTGGAATATTTGGACGATCTGGACAGACGGATGGAGAACACAAAAAAATATTAAATACAGTGCGAAAATGACCCAGAAGCAGAATTGACTTTGATTTTTGAGTACAAATAAACAATAAAACGTTTTCAAGGGCATATGTAAAAAGTATGCCCTTTTTTTGATTGAAGTTAAAGAGTGCAAGACATCTTGAAAGGCCGGAAGGAATCCGGTCTTTTTTGTTTGTAAAACCGACTAAAAACTACAAAAAAATAGACTACCATTTTTTTACGTGTTGAAATATGATATATATATCAATATTTAGGACGTGGTAAGATGAATGATAGGCATAAAAAAATATATCAAACTACAGACGGCCAGGAAATAACATCAGTGGAAGACATGCGGAATATTGCCTTTGACATCGTTAGAAATTACTGTATTGAAAATGATGTAAAAGAAGACAATATAAAACCGCTAATATGGCTTGACATTATAGCAGAACTATATAACGTTCTTTTTAAGCCATGCAATAAATTTTTAAGAAAAGAAAATGCACGATATAACGAGTATGACATAACTAAAGTTGAGTATATATATAATAATATATATAAACGTCTCTGTTATAAACATAATCAAGAAGTGTATTTAAAAGCCTTTTGCGATATGTCAGGAATTGACAAAGTAACTATACATGACTGGAATAGTGGGCGGTTAAGCTCTCAGCGTTCAAACTTGCAGAAAAAAATCTCAGAAGATAACGAAGAAAGCCTTTTCTCACTGATGAAAGATAAGAGTATACATCCTATGAAAATTTTGCCAAAATTAAACAAAGTGCACGGATGGAACATGCCCGGCACACGCTCACAGATGACCGATACAGAAAAGGCTCTGTGCGCTGCTGACTTGCCAGTTTTGGGAGCTGTAAAATCGCTTGAATTGTCAGAAAATTCGGAACAATGGGAAGGCTCCGACAGGTCCAAAAGTGATACACAATTTTATACAATTTAAAACCCAGTATTTTCAAGGGTTTTACAAATTCAACTATGCGCTAAATAGATATTTTGCGCATAGTTGGAAAGAATTGTATTAAATGAGTGGTACAATAACTACAATTTTCCAAACTGTTCCTGGCAAGGTCAGCAGGTGGGGGAGGGGGTTAAATGAAAAGGAGAAAAAGCCCTTACTTAGCCCCTAAAATATTTTCAAAAATAAAAAAGACCCCTTTAAGGAAACATAGATAGATATAGGTTAATCAAAACCGAATGATATAGGGTATATATAATATATAAATATACGGTGTATGAATGGCTGATGAAAAGGAGATAGAGAATTGACAGGTAATGAATATCAGGAACATGCAATGAGAACGAATGACGGTAAGGCAACAGACAGATTGCTTAAAGAAATGCTGACTTGTGATATGAAATATCTGTTACAGCAGAATTTGATTGCAGAAGATGAACGACATCTTGATATTGGCGGCATCTTTAACGCATGCCTTGGACTTTCTGGAGAAGTTGGCGAGTTCAACGACATGGTGAAGAAGTGGGTGTTCCATGAAAATGAACTTGATATTAACCATGCCAAGAAAGAAGCTGGTGACATTTGCTGGTACTTGGCAATGTTGTGTGAATCCTTTGGCTGGAATCTGGAAGAAATCATGCAGATAAATGTAGACAAGCTGAAGGCACGTTACCCGGAAGGATTTGACATTGATCGGGCAAACCATAGGGAAGAGGGTGATGTGTAATGATTTTCATTTACATAGTTTTAGCATGGATACTGGTTCAATTGCAGGCTCCTGTATGGGTATATATCCTGTTCATCATCGGAATACTTTTAAGAACAATAGTCATCAGTAGAGATTAAGCGTATGCAGATATTTGGGAAAGAGATTAAAGACGAATGTTCAAAATGCGGTGAAGTCCTGCAATGTGAGTTGTTTCTGCAAGGTCACGGAATCAAGAGAGACCGTGAGAACGTTACGGAAATGGTTAGCTGTCAGATGAAGCACCAAAAGATCAGGCTTGATAAAGAGCCTAAAGAAGATTTGCCAGTTAAGGAGATATACGATATGCCACCGGAAGTAAAGGAAATATACACCGAGGTTTGGAAAATCCATAAAGAGTGTGCTAATCCTAAGACGGATGATGATTGGGAAAGAATAATAAGACGTGGCAATATGCTTATCAAAATGCACAACAACAGTAAGTTTGCTAAAGAGTTGGTGCAAGCAATGATTAGCGAAATCGAGGAAAGGTTAAAGAAATAAAAATATATGTGGTTACCAGAACCTATGCGAATTATCACATTTATGCGTACAGAGTGGGTTAAATTCATAAAGCCTAAAGGACTTGCGGTTAATGGAAGGCTGGGGAATGCCTACGAACCGTTGAAGTCAAGGCATGAAAAGTGTACATAGCCTGCGTGTGGGAAATGACAAATAATTCCCCTATTTGAAAGAGTACCATGCGTAGGCGTAAAAAACAGTTTGTAGATAATTTTTGCGAATGTATCACGATTAGCCGGTAAGCTGATGGTCTTTCTTACCGGCAATATAGGGCTATCGCCAAGCGGTAAGGCACAGGACTTTGACTCCTGCATACGCTGGTTCGAATCCAGCTAGCCCTGTCAGCAATGTGTTTTATTGCTTTTCACATTGTTGTTTACTGTCATGTGTTTTCCAACATTGACACTCCTTTCGCCCCATAGCGGAAAGCTGTTAAAGAGCCGTCGCAAGGCTTGTGGGGCTTTGCGTTGAACTGACACAACGCAACCTAACCTATACTTTCATGAATGTGGAAATCATCCTACGTAAACGTAGCCGTTATAGGCGGTGACTCCTTATTTAATGTTGCGGTATATTTTCCGGCATCTATCCCACGGTGCCGGAACTTCAACCATCAAAGTACTGTGAGTGGTCTTACGGGCAGGCGAATGCCAGTGGTTGTCGTAACTCTGCACAGCCCTTGCAGACATAAAATGGGTGTAGTCGGACAGCATCGCATTATGTAGGGTGCAACTCCCTACA
>FR880834.1:71808-167844 GCA_000434615.1 Clostridium sp. CAG:510 | reverse complement strand
ACACGACTATGTGTCCGGTTCGCTACCGGATAGAGTGTTGGTGGCAGAATCCCACTCGAATTAAAAAAATGCCGTAAATGGAATTGCACATTGTGACGTAGCTTAGATGGCCAGAGCAGATTTTGGAACGTGGGTTCAATTCCCACCGTCACAATTCGGTCAAATTATGTTGTCTGTTTGCAGATGACCTATGTTTTGACTGTAAGGGATTTACACAACGACAATTCCGGAAAAAGCCGTTGTAATCCCCAAAATGCTTGCCTATTGTTCTGCAATATTTTAGTGCGGAGTATACCATGGGAATAGGCTTGCATTGTGCAGATATAAGCCTAATTGGTAAGGCAGTGGTCCTGAAAACCACAAGTAGCCGGAAACGGTGTTTCGGTTCAAGTCCGAATATCTGCGTTTATCTTTATCTCCACTTAGTATGGCACTACTGCAATAGTTCAGGTCGATGGGAGATGTATGGATAGTAGTTGTATTATCGGGAACAGAAAACTCTTTGCAAAGTAGAATTTGCAGATTTGAAATGCATTGGCATGGTTTTGTCTGACGGAGTTCGACTCTCCGTGCAACTATTTCCAAGCTGAAACGTAAGCCACATATGTTTAGCGAAAACCAAGCCTATGAAGTAGAGAACAGACAAGACTGTGAGATTGTGTGGATAGTCAGTGACAAGTAGGCGGTGCACATTTGGTTATGGCAAGCGCAAGCCATAAAAGGTTTTACTGTGCAATTCCCATACATAGCTTCAGTGGCAGAGCGGCATCCGCATAGGATGTGTGTCGGCGGTTCGATTCCGTCTGCATGGGTTAAGGAGGATATGTCTATGAATGGAATGAAACGAATGGATAAAGAAAAATTCATAGAAGCATATAACGGTTTTGTTTTTGGTGGATTAAGTCTTGAGCAAGCTGCAAAAGTAGCCGGAAGGTCTGTACCGACTATTCGGAAATATTTTTCTATGGTTCTGACAGGACAGTCATTACCGAAAGATTTGTTTATTGAGGATTGAGTATGTGCGGCAGAAAGTTGGTGGAGTAATGAATGATTGTTCAAAATGCAAATTCGGCGAAGAAGATTATATTTTCGATGAAGAAATAGGAGAAGAATATCCCATTTATACTTGTAGCAAGGGAAATGAAACGGACTTAGACTATGAGTGTAAGGATTTTAAGGAATACAAGACAAGAAAACCAAAAGAAAAAGACACAAAGTGCGACAAATGCGAATATCTATAAACTTGCATCAAGAGTGGCGAGTACATTGATTGCACAACTAGTTATGACACAAGAACGCATTATATATGTTGTATGACGTGGTGTATTAAGAAAAATAAGAAGAAAATTGATGGATAAAAAGCGAGGTGGATTAAATGAACAAAATGAAATTCGGAATGAAGGTTGCTTATCAGTTAGTAAAAGAAGAAATGGAAAAAATTCTTTCAGAACTTGCAAGGAAAGGAATTGAAAGGCCGAAAGGTTTTAGCGTATTGGAACAATTTGTGGAAGATAGGCTTTCAGAGTGTGAGAAATGATTTAGGAAGCGAGATTATAAAAATAACTGAAATGAATAACTGCATTGAAGAAATGCGTAAGTGTTATAACTTTAATGATGATAAGATTGAAATAAGGCTTGGGGATATGATAAGTGGACTTAACAAATATGTAACTGTCTGTACAAGAGATGAAAATGGAACACAGATTGAAATGACAAGACATGCAGACGAATTAGAATAAACAAAATCACCGGCTAACAAACGGAGTTAGTAACTAACCTAAAACAGAAGAAAGGACGAACGATTATGATAGAAATTAGTAAAAATCCAAACGGAGACACAAGAACAGCACCTAAAGGTATTACTTTTGAAAAATTCCAAGAAGCTAACGATATGCATATAGATGACGTTGGAAGCGTTATGTACGAATTATCAAGAATGGTAGATTTAGCAGGAGAACATCACGATTGCACAAAGAAATCTCAAGAAAGAATGTTTTATCGTGATTTTGTTAATACACAGGAAAACGGAGACGATTTTACCAAAGGCGAATGGTATCAACTTCACATAAAAGCAGAAAGACACCATTTACTTTCACATTGTCCGGATGATGTAAATCTGATAGATGTATTGGAAATGGTTGCTGATTGTACTTGCGCAGGATTGACAAGAAGTGGAGAAGTTAGAGATTTAGAAATAAATGCAGAAATACTTGAAAAAGCTGTGAACAATACAGCACAGTTAATCAAGTCAATGGTTAAAGTAACAGAGTAATATATTACCGCCATATAAGTGACTTATGGCGCTACCCTAAAAAAAATTATAGGCAGAATCCTATAAGGCACTTCTGCCACAAGCGGAGGTGCTTTTCTTTTGGCAAGTCAGAGCCTTATATCGGCAGTAAATAGCTACGACAAGTACATAGAGCAACATGGGATTGATGAACAAGTCATTGATGCTTACATAGAAGCCTGTAGAGTGGCAATTAACGGTGAAAAGGATATTCAGTATGGGTTGCAACTTACAGAGCGTTCTAAGGGTATCGTAGAGCGTTTCTGCATAAATAGGACAGGCGGTAGAATACTTGACCTTGAAAGATACAGCCAACAGCACGAAGAAAAATACAGTCTTGTTGAGGACTATTACAAAATTCTTTTGATTGAAACACATCACAGATTTGAAAGTTTCATGCTTTTCATGGAGAAAAACAGGCCTATAGAAGAGAGATTCTACCAGCCGAGAATAAATCCATTACGGCAAGTAGCACAACTCATTCAGGATTTGTATGATGATGTGCTGGACGAAGGAATGGTGTTTAGCCCAGGAAGAATTGGTAAAACGGCTATCGTTAAAATGGGTAATTTGTGGTTTGGTTCTAACAGACCAGAGCGGTCTAATCTGTATTCGGCATATTCAGACAAAATTACTGGTGGTTACTATGACGGTATTATAGAAATGATTACAGACCCAACATACACGTATGCTGAAATATATCCGAATATAGCCGAAAAAAGGCTTATTACTGACGGAAAAGATTTAACAGTAGACCTTATCCGAAAAAAAACATACCCAACATTTACCATGCGAAGTATTTACGGAACATTGAACGGTGCCTGTGACTGTGACGGACTTGGAGTTTATGATGACTTATTTAGCGGTATTGATGAAGCATTGAGCGAGGACAGGCAAAATACCGTATGGGGAAAATTCGATAACAACTTTATGCCAAGAATTAAGCCGGGAAAAGCTAAATTGTTGGGAATTGGAACACGTTGGGCGAAAAAAGACGTACAAGGAAGACGGTTAGACCTTTTACAGAATGACCCAGAATATAAAGGAATACGGCACAGAGAGGTTATTATTCCGGCACTGAATGAAAACGGAGAAAGCAATTTTGATTATCCGTATCATTTGGGATATACAACTATTGATTACAAGAGACGTATGGCATCTTTTGAGAACAATGACGATATGGCATCGTGGTTTGCACAGTATCAACAGGAGCCTATTGAAAGAAAAGGTCAGATGTTCAATGTCGATATGATGAATTTCTTTAATCCGGCAGAACTTGAAGGAATAAGGCCTGATAGGATATTTGCAGCTAATGACCCTGCTTATGGTGGCGGTGACTTTGTATCAATGCCTATCTGCTATGAGATTGACGGAGAGCATTATATTCCTGATGTTGTCTACAATGATGGTGATAAGGATATTACAATACCAGAAGTTACTTCACGAATGGAAAGACATTTAGATAAATTTAATAATAAGACAGCAGAAGTCCATTTTGAGGAAACCAAGACTACATCTGCATACCGTACAGAATGTGAGAAGATATGGGAGAAAGACGGATACCCTATCAACACAAGCCATGACCCGGCAGACAATCAGACTGCAAAAATGGATAGAATCAAAAATCATGCTCCAGACATACGAAAACTTTATTTCGTGGACATGAAATATCAAACAAAAGAGTACAGAAAGTATTTCCAAAATATTTTATCTGCTACTTTTGAAGGAAAAATGAAGCATGATGACGGGATAGATTCTACGGCACAATTATGTGACATGATTTACGGAAATAAAAAAATGGCAAGAGCAGAAGCAATCAGCAATCCTTTTTCAATGGGTAGGAGGTATTAGATGACAACAAAAGAATATTTAGGGCAGATAAGCCGCCTTAATCGGATGATAAATAATAAACTCACGGAAATCGCACAGCTCAAAGATATGGCAGCAAGTATATCTGCTCCTCAAAACGGTGAAAGGGTACAGACTACACCGAATTTTGACAAAATAGGAACAAAATATGCCAAAATTGATGAAATGGAACGGAAAATAGATGGCATGGTGGACGAACTTGTCGATAAAAAAGAGAAAATCATACAGCAGATAGACAGCATGGAAGATGAAAACACATACAATATTCTGTTCGCAAGGTACATCGAAAAGAAAACTTTTGAAGTGATCGCAACAGAAATGAAATATTCATGGAGACAGGTTGTCAGACTTCACGGAACTGCATTGAAACAGTTTGAAAAGAAATACGGAGAAGTCTATTTGAATCAATGATGTCATTGAATGTCATATAAAAAAAATGTTAATGTTAAACTGACGAAAAAATCCAATATTTTTTCACTCCTCCTCAAATGTAAATAGCCGGAGATACCGTCTGCGTAATGTAGGCGGTATTTTTGTGCGTAGAAAAGAGGTAAGCATGATTTCTGACAATAAAATCCGAGTGTACTGTCCGGAATTCGGACGGCTTGTCGGTAAATGCGATTCTAAATCGCACATAGATAAGACTTACAAATGCAAAAAATGTAATCGTATGATTGTGTATCATACAGATACAGGAAAACAGGAAATAAAAGATGTTCCCAAAAGAACATGTAGCAGTGGAATGATATTTATTTAAGGTGGTATAAAATGAACAAAATGTTGTTTCAAGACCTTGTAAAAGGCTGTTATGGTAGAAAAATTGCATATACTGATGTTGAAACCATAACTGATGAAAACATTGTTAAGGTTATTGGAAACTGCATTGGAGCATTTTACTATAACAAAACCGTAATCGAATATCTTTGGAACTATTACAAAGGCGATCAGCCTGTTTTATACCGTACAAAAGTGTCCAATGAGGACATATGCAATTCCATAGTAGAAAACCATTCCTACGAAATCGTGCAATTCAAAGTCGGACAGACTTATGGTGAGCCTATTCAGTTTGTTAGTCGAAAAGAGGATGATGCAACAAATAAGGCTGTAGATACTCTTAATGATTATATGGAAAATGCAAACAAACAGGAAAAAGATATTAAGGCTGGCGAATGGCAATCAGCAACCGGAACATCTTTTAAAGCTGCTCAATTTTCCAATGGTGATATTCCGTTCAGAATTGTAGCACCTACACCAATGAATACATTTGTCATTTATAATCGTGGAACGGAAGAACCTATTCTTTCCGTGCAAGAATTAAAAGACGAAAACGGGAAATCATACAAACAGTGCTACACAGATACACATGAATGCAAAATTGTTAATAGCCAAGTAGTTGATTGGAAATTACATGCATTTGGTGGAAATCCCATTGTTGAGTTTCCAAACAATCATGAACGGCTTTCAGATATTGAAATTGTTATAAGCATGTTAGATGCCATTAACAATATGCAGTCCAACAGAATGGACGGTATAGAGCAGTTTGTTCAATCATGGATCAAATTTGTAAACTGCGATATTGACGAAGAACAGTTTGAAAAAATGAAAATGAGCCATGCACTGGTTGTTAAGTCCATAAATAAAGACAACAAATCAGATGTTGATGTCATGGACAGAGAACTTAACCAGACACAGGCACAAGTCGCAAAGGAAGATGTATGGGACAATGCACTTTCTATTTTGGCAATTCCTAACAAGCAAGGAAACACTGGCGGAGATACTCAAGGTGCCGTAGAACTTCGTAACGGTTGGGATTTTTCAAAAACAAGGGCAAAATTAAAAGACCCTATTGTAAAGTCTTGCGAAAAAAGACTTGCGAAGGTTGTTCTCAATATTATTCGCATCAAAGATCATGATTTAGGAATTTCTGTAAGAGATTTTGATGTGCAGATCAATCACAGTCCACAGGACAATATGTATACGAAAGCACAGACATTACAACTTCTTCTGCAAAGTGGCATACATCCTTTGATTGCTGTCCGCACGGTTGGATTGTGGGGAGATTCAGAAAAGACTTACTTACAATCAAAGCCATATTTCAGTAACCTTTATAAGACAATTGAGGATGTAGAAGAACAAGAAAAGAAAGCACAAGAAATTGTGAATAACATGAATCAACAGCAAAATAAGGCGGCTACTGCATAAGCGGTAGTTGCTATTATTTTATAAAAAATTCGCAATGCCGTGAGCGTATAAATCGGCAATGTCACTCGGTGTCGTTGCACCGTAAAAAAACGTAGGACATAACGGAGGTAATTTATGAAGAGAGAAGATTTAGCTGCAATGGGATTAACTGATGAACAGATTGAAAAGGTTATTGCCGAAAACGGCAAAGATGTTCAGACAGCAAATGCCAAGGCAACCAAAAACAATGCTGAACTGGAACGGTTACATGGCATTGAAAAAGAGTTTAATGCCATGAAAGACCAAAATCTTTCCGAACAGGAAAAGGCAGCGAAGCAGTTAGAGGAAGCAAATAAGCGTATCGCAGAGTTGGAAAAAGCACAGACTTTAGCAACTCAGCGTACAAGTGCGGCTGACAAATTCAAAATCACATCAGAACAGGCGGCACAGGTTGTAAAAGATGACGGCAGTTTTGATTTTGATGTTCTCGGAAAAATTATCTCTGATAAAGAGACTGCTGCGGCACAGGCTAAAGAGCAGGAAATCGCAAACGGAACCACAAATCCGGGCGGTGGAAGTGCTGGCGGTGGAAAGAATGACACAAAAACAGAAGCCGAAAAAGCGGCTGAAAAAATTGGCAAGACTTTAGCCGGAACAAACAAAGAAGCCGAAGCTGTAGTTAGCCAGTACTTATAAGGAGGTACACAAAATGAAATTCTCTGAAACAAGTGTAACTACCCAGTTAGAAATTCTTAAGAGAAAGCTGGGCGGTGAATTATTTGTTCCTATTAAACTGGATGCAAGTGCTTTCACTAATGGTGTGTGCAAGGCTGGTAATCCTATTAGTGCGACAGGAAAGAAAGTAAATGGCGGAAGCACCGATGATGCAGCAGTAGGTATTTTGCTTAACGATGTTTACGATAGCAACCCCAACGGAACTATCATTAAGGCTTTTGCCTGTGTAAATGAAGCAAATGCTAACGCAAATGCAGGTATTACCATTGCCGATGGTGTAAAGACAGGATTATCACTGATTGTATTTGAATAACTGAAACCGACTACAGACAGATGTAGCCGCTGACCGCTGAAAGATAGCGGTAGAAAGTGAGGAAATAATGAACATTAGAGATGCCTACAATGCGAAAGCAATCGCACTTGTGCATACAGAAGTTGCAAGTAATAAAATTGCATATCTTGGTTCCGGCTTATTCCCCGCCAAGAAGAAGATGGGACTTGACTTAAAGTGGATTAAAACTTCCAAGGGACTTCCTGTTACCCTGAAAGCATCTAATTTTGATGCAGTTTCCACTATCAGAAGCCGTGAAGGATTCAAGATGCAAGAGACAGAAATGGCATTCTTCCGTGAATCTATGATTATCAAAGAACAGGACGAACAGGAAATCATGCGTATTAAGGACAGCACAGACCCTTACGCAGCAGAAGTATTAAGCAGAATTTTTGATGATGCAAATACTCTTGTGGAAGGTGCTGATGTAGTTCCTGAACGTATGATTATGCAGCTTTTGGCTCCTACAGAAGATGGTTCTCCTAAGATTTCCATTCAGGCTGATGGTGTTACTTATGCTTACAACTACGACCCTAACGGCACTTACAAGCAGAACAACTATGCGGCATTGTCCGAGACCACAGACCAGTGGAACGATACTGAAAACTCCGATCCACTGGACGATGTAAATGTTGCTCTTGATTCTGTGGAAGCTGTTACAGGCGAGAGACCTACCATTATGATTGTCTCTCGTAAGACAATGGACTACCTTAAGCAGAACAAGAAAATCAAGTCTGCAATCTTAGCACAGAATGTTACAGCTAACGTTCTGATGACTGATGCAAGAGTTAAGGAAATTTTCTCTAACGAACTGGGTATCAGCATTATTGTTTACTCTAAGCAGTACAAGAATGAATCCGGTGTAGCAACCAAGTTTTATCCTGATGGATATGCGACATTGATTCCTTCCGGTTCACTTGGAAATACTTGGTACGGAACTACTCCTGAAGAGCGCACTTTGATGGGCAAGCCTACCGCAGATGTTTCTATTGTGAACACTGGTGTTGCTGTTGCGGTTTCTGTTTCTGAAGACCCTGTACAGACTAAGACAACCGTGTCTGAAATCGTACTTCCTTCCTACGAGAGAATGGATAGCACCTATGTAATTAAGTGCTACTAATCGGAGGTGTGCTGATGAAATTTGATTACAAAGTCAAATACAAAGGCAAATGGTATCTTCCGGGAGAAGAAATCCCGGAGGACAACGAACCGGAAGTAAAAGAGGAAGTAGTGTTAACTAATGATTACACAAAGACGGAAATCAACCGTATGTCTACGGCAGACTTGCAGAAGTTAGCCGCAGAACACGGTGTCTCAGGTGCGGAAGAAATCAGAGGTGCGGAACTGAAAAAGATTTTGATTGAAAAGTTTGGATTGTAGAGGTAAACCATGGCAGATTACACAACTTTGGAGCAAGTAAAAATCAGATTGAAACAATTTCATATTGACGATGAAACCTCTGAGGTTGTGTTTGACAGCCCAAAAGATAATCCTCTGATCGAGCAACTTATCAGTCAAGCGAAAGCTGACATTGTGGCAAAGAGAATGTACCCGGACAGTTACACGGATGAAAAAATTGCAGAGGACTTGAAACGGTTTGAAAGCGTAATTGTGAACGTGGTTGTGTATGACCATTCGCAATCTGGAGAAGACTTCATGGCAAACTACTCTGAAAACGGTGTGTCGAGAACATGGAGAGACCGTGAAAGCCTGTTTGTAGGTGTATTCCCATTTGCCAAAGTGCTGTAAAAGAAGATTGTGCGTGATGATTTTGTTGACATTAACAAAATCGTTGCAGGCGGCACACTTTAAGGGTGGTGGGCGGTGTGCCAACAATAAGTAACAGGAGATATGAAATGAAAGATTTTTTATTACAGACGTACACGATTGTTTTGCCTATTTTATTAGGCTACATCGTCTGGCTCCTAAAGCAGCAAAAGAAAGATAGGGATGCGAACAGCAAGGGAACAATGCTTCTTTTGCGTGTGCAACTTATTGAGTATCACGATAAGTACATGAAGTTGGGAGAAATTCCAAGCTATGCGTATGAGAATTTTGTAGAGATGTATAATGCTTATCATGCGCTTGGTGGAAATGGAATGGCTACCAAAATGTACGAGGAAATCAAAGAAATCAGATTGAAGAATGGAGGTAAAGAATAATGGATTTTTCACAGGTAGGAACTTGCGTAGCAATCGTGGTTATCTGCTATCTGGCCGGTATTGGAGCGAAGCTGATTCCAGTTATTAAGGATAACTACATCCCGGTTGTAGTCGGCATCGTCGGCGGCATTCTCGGAGTAGTAGGAATGTATGTTATTCCGGATTTCCCGGCAAATGATGTGCTGAATGCGATTGCGGTAGGCATTGTTTCCGGTTTGGCAAGCACTGGTGTAAATCAGATTTACAAGCAGGTGAAGAAAGATGCTTGACATTAACAAGCAGGACATGAAGTACTCACGGCAGGGAGAAAAAGTCACGATTTATAACCGTGACAAAAACGGTAACATTATTTACGATGAAGTGGCAGGTGAAAAAATTCCGTCAATCAAAGGAACGATTACGGAATTTTTAGAACCCGTCCTTTTTTCTGCCAACATCAGCAATAAGCTGTCGGAAGTACTGGTAAAGGAATTTGGTATTGATGATTCCAGTTCGTATTGTCAGATTGTGACCGACAAAGGCTATTTGCCGATTAAGGCAGGGGATGTTATCTGGAAGAAGTCGGAAGTAGGTCATGACGATGACGGACTTGTGGACAGCAAGACTGCGGACTATGTTGTCAAAGGCGTTGCAGATGAAGGGCTGACAGCAGATTTATTTTTACTGCAAAAGACGGTGAAGTGATATGGGAAAGACAATCAACATTAACCTGTTTGACCCAAAGTCCATACAAGCGGCTGTAAAGGCTCTTAGAGACTATGAAAATAACTTAGAGTATAAATGCAGTCTACTGGCTGAAACACTGGCAGAAAAGGGCATAGAGATTGCTAGAGTGCAGATTGCTGACCTCGATGCTATATTTACATCGGAACTTTTGCAAAGCATTCATGCGGAATACGTTGGCTCCGTAAAGGGTGGCGGTGTTTGGGCGGTGGTTGCAGGTACAGACCATGCGGCTTTCGTGGAGTTTGGTACTGGTGTTGTCGGAAAGCAGTCACCATATCCATATCAACTACCGGAAGGTGTTGACTGGCAGTATGCAAGTGGTAAGACAATCAGACAACTTGCGGACGGAAGATATGGTTGGTTTTATCCTGCGGATGACGGTAAATGGTATTTTACAGAAGGCATGCCGTCAAGACCATTTATGTACCTGACTGCAATAGAACTTCGTGATATTGTATCACAGACAGCAAGGGTGGTGTTTGGTAGTGGATAATGAATATCAGTGGGTATCAGATTTCAAAGTCAAGATTGCATCGTACTTAAAAATGAAGATACCGCAGAGCCATCCTAAAGCTTATGTGACGGACAAAAGTAAGGATTTGTCAGACCCTACATTCCCTACGGTGTACTTTCATGCTATGCCGTTCACAGAGACAGGACAAGACCTTGAAGGACGGTCTGTTAATGGAATCACAGCATCGTACCAAGTGGATGTGATAACCAACGAAAGTCAAGAAGAAGCTGAAGCTATCATGTCTACGGTTGCCGGACTTTTCAAGCGTTTGCGATTTCAGATAAATTCCATGCCGGAGTTTAACAGCACTTCGCAGAAAACATACAGAAGCACTGCACGGTTCAGAAGAAGCGTAGGTGCTGATGATAAATTGTAACTATTAGAGCCATTCGGCTCTATTTTTTTATGCAAATTTAAGGAGGTATAAATTATGGCAGCAGCCGGAATTTCTACTTTAGGCATTACTTTCGGATATGGTACAGAGACAACCGCCGGAACAAAACCTACAAGTTTTAAGCAACTTACAAGAATCAATGCCATTGGCGGCATCAGCATTGAACCTGAACAGATTGATGCTTCTGCGTTAGAAGATGCAATCACCAGATATGTAAAAGGTCGTGCAGATACTGGCGGTTCTTTTCCTGTTACAGTAAACGCTACATCAGACACGATTACCGAATGGGAAAACCTTATTTCTGCTTACAAAGCATTGTCCGGTGGCAAGAGAATGTGGTTTGAAACTATTATTCCCGGATTTGAAAAGGCTTTCTTTGTTGTAGCACAGCCGCCCGAACAAATTCCACAGCCGGAAATCGGGCAAAATGAACTTCTTACAATGGAAATGAACCTTACCATTGAAGAATACAAAGGCATGGACACCAAGGTTGAATTTACACCGGGGGAATGATTAGCCAGTCCGAAGAAATAAATAGTATGGCTGTTGAGACTGGCTTTGACGATTAAACAGCCTACCAGAACTTGATTACAAAGCAAAAGAGAGCCGTCTTTGGGCGGCTCCTTTCCTATGTAAAGCATAGGGGAAAGGAAAAATTATGCATAGTTTTGAAATTAACGGTAAAAGATACAATTCTGTTCCTATGGACTTAAACAATATTTGTACTTTAGAGGAAATGGGAGTTCCCATTGATTCAATCGGCAAAATGCAGTTTTCTTATGTGAGAGCCTATTTTGCGGTTTGTGCAAGAATGTCCATTGAAGAAGCAGGAAAAGAACTTGAAAATCACATGATTGTCGGTGGAAATTGGGACGGTCTTGTGGAAGTAATGAACTTAGAAAGAGAAGAAAGCAATTTTTTTCGTACTCTCATGCAGAGAGCGGAAGAGAGCAATGCAGAGAAAACGGAAGAGAAGAGCGAAAAGAAGAAGTAATTCATTCTTACAAGTCGTTAAGACAAATGTATGCAGTTGAATGGTTTCCAAATTTTTATGCGATGGGAGTTACATGGGATGAATTTTGGAAATGTACTCCATTTATGTTAAAACTGATAGCCAATGGACATCAGAAAAAAGTTAAAGAAATTGATTTCTTAAATTGGCTAAATGGAAAGTATCAGTTATCTGCTACTGCGGTTGCAATAGACCATTGCTTGAATGGCAGAAAAGCATCTACGGAATATGTAGAAAAACCTTTCATGGAGCAGATAGAAGAATCTGATACGGAAAAAGAATTGCAGAAAAAAAGAGAAGCCTTTGTTGCAGGCTTAATGGCTATGAAAGCAAATTTTGAAATATCACATCCGAAAAAAAATGAAAGTGGCACTAATTAGAATGTGCCACTTTTTCTATTATAGAAAGTAGGTGCAAAATGGCTACAGATATTGACAGCTTAAAAATAGAAATTAAAGCCAGTGCCGACAATGCGAGTAAGTCAGTTGAAAAACTGGCAAACAGTCTTCAAAAATTTTCTAATTCTTTGAATGTCGATACGCATAAACTTTCTAACATTTCTACTGGCATTCGTAATCTTTCGGATGCCGCAACCGGCTTTAAGGGTGGAAAATCAGCCGAAATATCATCATTAACAAAATCACTTACAAAATTTTCATCTGTAGACACAAATTCCATTTACAAAGTATCTGCGGCAATACAAAACTTGTCAACAGGAATGGTTGACGTGCATTCCATAGATACAAGTGGAATTTTGAATGTTGCTTCTGCTATGTCTAAAATGGGTGGGAAAAATGCCACAACAGGTGCAAACAATCTTATTAAGATTAAAGATGATCTGTCACTTTTTGTTAAAGGTATGAATAATGTAGGTGGATTAAGTTTTGATATGACCGGACTTGATTCACTTTTGAGTGGAATTTCCAGACTTGGAAATAAGGCTTCTACGCAAGCAGTTCAAAATCTTTCCCCTCTTTCAGCACAATTACAGAACCTTATAAGGCAAATGAACAATATAGGTTCTTTAAGTTTTGATATGACCGGATTAAGTTCACTGGTTACTGCAATATCAAAACTTGGTGGTGTAAGTGTATCAAGAGCAGTTCAAAATATCCCTGCATTAGCAAAGTCTCTTACTATGCTGATGCAAACTCTTGCAAGGGCACCTACGGTAAGTGGAAATGTTATAGCGTTGACAAACGCACTGGCTAATTTAAGTGCACAAGGAGCAAAGGTAAACAATTCATCAAGGAGTTTGCAAAACAGCCTAAATGGTGTTAGTGCAAGTTCAAAAAAGGCAACTAAAAGTGCCAAAGGTTTAGCTGCTGCATTCGGCAAATTCTACGCAACGTATTTCCTTGTAATTCGTGGAATAAAAAGCCTGTGGAAATCCATAGAGGGAACTACAGATTATATTGAAGCGTTCAACTATTATGCTGTTTCTTTTGGGAAAATAGCATCTGAATGGAGCGGTGATTTTGAGAAATATGGATACGACAGTGCAGATGCATATGCAGAAAGTTTTACTGACAGAGTAAACGAGAAGCTAAATAAAATGTCTGGTCTTAAAGTAGACATTGAAAAAGGACTTCTTGTAGAAAGCGGAGTTAAAAACTTAGGCTTAAATATTCAAGAAATCACACAGTATGCTTCTCAACTTGCATCAGTTACAAACTCTTTGGGACAGACTGGAGAAACAACAGTAGCAGTAACAAAGTCAATGACAATGCTTGCTGGTGATATTTCTTCGTTGTTCAACGTGGATTACCAAACCGTTGCGGATAATCTACAATCTGGTTTAATTGGTCAGTCAAGGGCATTGTATAAATATGGTATTGATATTACGAATGCAACATTGGCAACATACGCATACAATCTTGGCTTATCAAAATCTGTTACTGAAATGTCACAGGCAGAAAAGCAACAACTTCGTGTTCTTGCTATCTTAGACCAGTCAAGAGTATCATGGGGAGATTTGGCTAATACCATAAATTCTCCAAGCAACATGATACGACAGTTTAATACAAATGTAAAAGAAGCCGGCATGGTATTAGGTCAGTTGTTTATTCCTGTTTTACAAAAAGTAATGCCTATAGTAAATGGTGTAACGATTGCCATTAAAAGACTTTTAGTTAGCATTGCATCTTTGCTTGGAATAAAAATTGATTTTGATGCTTTTGGACAGGGATACAATGATATTTCCGATGGAATTGGAGATATAAACGATGAGCTGGACAAAACAGGAAAAAGTGCAAAAAAGGCAGTTGCAGGTCTTAGAGCCTTGGTATACCAACTCTTATGATTTTACGAACGGTGATAGGGTAAAAATCACGGTCGAAATAGTTGAGTAAACTGAAATTTAGAAAAGGAGACTGGCTTATGAGGTTGTCAAAACTGACTAAGCCGGAACTTGATAAAATTCGTAAAAATGCCAATTTTACGGAAGAGGAAGAGAAAGTGTTCAGCCTGTTATGCCGTGGTAAAAGCCTTGAGCAAATATCGGCTGTCACTTTCTTGCCAATATCAACATTGAGCAGACGAATTAAAGAAATTAAAGAGAAAGTAGGTGAAATAGACGTGGGAAAAACAGTTCCTATTTGGGAAAAAGTCACATTAACACTTGAAGAAGCTGCGGAGTACAGCAACATCGGCATTAACAAAATCAGAGAACTTTCAAACAACCCCAGATGTACCTTTGTTGTCTATGTAGGAAGAAGAAGACTGATTAAGAGAAAAGAGTTTGAAAAATTCATATCTGAAAATGTTGAGTTGTAGACTTATAAAGCCTTATGTGATAAAATGTGAAATTGCATAAGGCTTTTCTCATAATGGAAAGGAGTGTAAAATAGTGGGAAAAGACCTAAAAGGAAAAGAACTGGGTTCTGGTATAAGCCAGCGAAAAGACGGTCTATATGTTGGAAGATACACAAACAGAATAGGAAAACGTGTTCAAAAAGTTTTTCCAAAATTGCAAGAGTGTAGGAAATGGTTGTCTGATTCTCAATACGAGGACGAACACACAAACCTTGATTTTCCAAAAGATATGCTTGTGGATGCATGGTACGACTACTGGATTAAAATAAAAGAAAAGACCGTAAGATATAATACCTGTAGAAACTACAGAGAAAGATATGATAGGAATATATCACCTGTGATAGGAAAGAAAATTCTTAAAGATGTCACAACTATTGACTGTCAAAGGATTATGAACAAAATGTCTGATGAAGGATATAGGACAACGACAATCTATCAGGCAAGGATAGCACTTTACAATATGCTTGACTATGCATATCAGAATGATGTTATATTGAAGAATCCATGCAATAAGACCGTAAAACACAATATTGGAAAATGTTCTGTCAAAAAAGAAGCATTAACAATAGAACAACAGAAAATATTCTGCAATTCCATTACTGGGAGTTCTTATGAATATCAGTACAGATTTATATTGCAGACAGGACTTCGTACTGGTGAATTAGTAGGATTAAAATGGAGTGATGTTGATTTTAAGAATAAGACAATATCAATTCAAAGGGCAACGGAATATAGACATTCCACCAAAGAATGGAGAACAGGAGAGCCAAAAAGTAAAGCCGGATACCGTACAATCCCTCTGACTGATGAAGCTGTAAATATTTTGAGATTGCAGAAGAAAAAGAACCAGTCATTTCAAATGATTGAAATGGAATGGAAAGATCAGGTTTTTCTGTGCAAAAAAGGAACACCAGTTAAAAACAGCACGTATGACACGGCACTTTTTAAAATTTGCGAAAAATGTAATCTTCCTAAGTTTTCTATGCACGTTTTGAGACATACTTTTGCTACTAGATGTATTGAAGCCGGAATGATCCCTAAGACACTTCAAACAATTTTGGGGCATTCAAATATATCTATTACAATGAATTTATATGTGCATACAACAGAAGATCAGAAGAGCAAAGAAATGGAAAAAGTGGCACGTGCGCTTAAAGTAGTCTAAAATTGGTACGTGATTGGTACGTAAACAGTATATTAAAACTAAGAAATGCTGATAAATACTATGTTTTTAAGGAGGTAAAATTAAAAATGAAATTAGGTATCGTGGGGCTTCCCAACGTAGGAAAAAGTACATTATTCAATTCACTGACAAAAGCGGGTGCGGAATCGGCAAACTATCCGTTCTGTACCATTGACCCCAATGTGGGTATCGTAGCAGTGCCGGATGAAAGATTAAAGCTTTTGGGAGATATGTATCAGTCCAAGAAGGTGACACCGGCGGTTATTGAATTCGTAGACATTGCCGGTCTGGTAAAGGGTGCCTCCAAGGGCGAAGGTCTTGGCAACCAGTTCTTAAGCAATATCCGAGAAGTAGATGCCATTGTGCATGTGGTAAGGTGCTTTGAAGACCCCAATGTCATTCATGTGGACGGCAGTGTGGACCCCATGAGAGATATTGAAACCATTAACTTAGAGCTTATTTTCTCCGATCTGGAAATTCTAGAAAGAAGAATTGCAAAGACTGCAAAAGCAGCCCGTATGGACAAGTCCCTGGAAAAAGAATTGGCACTGCAGGAAAAGATGAAAGCGCATCTGGAAGCCGGCAAGCTGGCAAGAAGCTTTGTGACCGAGGATGAGGATGAATTAGCATGGCTGGCAGAGTACAATCTGCTTACCTACAAACCGGTAATTTTTGCGGCAAACGTAGCGGAAGATGATTTGGCAGACGATGGCGCAAGCAACATAGGCGTGGCAAAGGTCAGAGAATTTGCGGCAAAAGAAGGCAGCGAGGTATTTGTTATCTGCGCCCAGATTGAACAGGAGATTGCAGAGCTGGATGATGATGAAAAGGCAATGTTCTTAGAGGACTTAGGGCTGAAAGAGTCCGGCCTTGACAAGTTAATCCGCGCAAGCTATAAACTGCTGGGACTGATCAGCTACCTGACAGCCGGAGAGGACGAAACCAGAGCGTGGACCATTAAAATCGGCACCAAGGCTCCGCAGGCAGCCGGTAAAATTCATACCGATTTTGAAAGAGGTTTTATCAAGGCGGAGGTAGTTAATTACAAAGACCTTTTGGAGCAGGGATCCCTGGCGGCTGCCCGTGAAAAAGGTCTGGTGGGGATGGAAGGCAAGGATTACGTGGTAAAAGACGGCGATGTCATTCTGTTCCGTTTCAATGTATAAGGCAGTTACGATGCACTACCCTAAAATCAAAAAGCATAATTAGTAGTGAAAATGACAGCAGGTACAAGATATTGTACCTGCTGTTTTTGCGTGAAAAATTTCCAGTATTTTCTTAAGAAAAAATAAAGAAATTCCTCTATTTTGCTTGCTAAATTCCACTTTTTATTATAAAATCAGTATAAAAGTGGTGGAAAGTGGTACCAAGTGGTTTGAAGTGGTAAATAAATCCCTTTCCGTGGCAGCAACTTTAAGGCGGGTGATCGGATATGTTCATGGGCGAATACAACCATACGATTGACGCGAAGAGCAGGCTGATCATTCCTTCAAAGTTCCGCGAAATTCTGAAAGACGAATTCGTGGTGACAAAAGGACTGGATGGCTGCTTGTTTGTCTTTGACAATACCGAGTGGACCGCATTTCAGGAAAAACTGCAGAAGCTGCCTTCCTTAACCAACCCGGAAGTCCGTAAGTTTGTCCGTTTCTTCATGGCAGGCGCATCAGTCGTCGAAGTAGACAAGCAGGGGCGTATCTTGATTCCGGCGGCACTGAAAGAATTTGCCGCACTGCAGAAAGATGTGGTGCTGATTGGTGTAGGAAACAGGGCAGAAATCTGGAGTAAGGAAAGATACGACGGAACAGTTACCTACGAAGACATGGAAGAAATCGCAAAACACATGTCGGAGCTTGGACTTGGCATTTAAGCTTAAGGGCCAGACAGGGACTGGAAACAGAAAAGCAAGAAGGAGCAGAAGATGGCGTTTTCCCACTATTCGGTTTTACTGAAGGAAACCATTGAAAATCTGAATATCAAAGAAGACGGCATCTACGTGGATGGAACGACCGGCGGCGGGGGACATGCCCTGCAGGTGGTAAAACGCCTGTCCGATAAGGGAAGATTTTTCGGAATTGACCAGGACGATGCCGCAATCGCAGCAGCCACAGAACGACTTGCCGATTATGCCGAAAAAGTAACGCTTATCCGCAGCAACTATTGCCGGATGAGGGAAGTGCTTTCCGAATACGGCGTAGAAAAAGTGGATGGCATTGTACTGGATCTGGGGGTTTCCTCCTACCAGTTAGATACAGAAGAAAGAGGTTTTTCCTACCGGTTTGATACCCCTCTTGACATGCGGATGGACAGAAGACAGTCCCTTACCGCCAAGGATATTGTAAACGGATATCCCGAAAGAGATCTGTACCGCATCATCCGGGACTACGGAGAAGACCAGTTCGCAAAGAACATTGCCAAACACATTGTGCAGGCAAGAGAGAAAAAAGAAATCGTAACCACCGGGGAACTGGCGGAGATTATAAAGGGAGCCATTCCTGCAAAGTTCCGGCAGTCGGGGCATCCGGCAAAGCAGACCTTTCAGGCAATCCGTATTGAATGCAACCGGGAGCTGGAAGTGTTGAGAGATTCACTGGATATGATGATAGACCTCTTAAATCCAGGCGGAAGGCTTTGCATCATCACCTTCCATTCCTTAGAGGACAGACTGGTGAAATCGGCATTCAAAAAGGCAGAAAATCCTTGTACATGCCCGCCGGAATTTCCGGTATGTGTGTGTGGAAAGAAGCCCAGGGGAAAGGTTATCAGCAGAAAGCCGATACTTCCGGGTGAGGAGGAGCTTGCTGAAAACAGCCGTTCCAAGAGCGCAAAACTACGGGTGTTTGAAAAAGCCGAAGAAATTGGATAAGGCGCAAGAGATTGTAAAAACTGAAAATTTGATAAAGAAAAATCAGCTTAAAAAACTCGGAAAACAAAATTTGACAGATAGAAAAACAGATAAGATAAAAGGGTAAAAACCATAGCATCTTAGGTAAGACATCAAAAAAGAAATGAGGGAAAGAAATATGGCAAGGACGCAGGGGAGAAACACACAGAACAGAAGTACACAGAATAGAAGAACAAGGGGCTACGGAGATTATTATGTGGATGGCAGTACAGCAAGACAGCTCGATGTCAGACGTGCAATAGAAGAAGAACCCAGAAAGAAAATCAGCAACGAAACCAGAAAGAACCGGGAAAGAGCACATCATATGAACTTTGGTTATGTGGTATTCTTAGCCCTGGCGATGATGGTTGCCGGTTACGTGTTAATCGGTTATATCCAGCTGCAGGCAGAAACAACGGCAAAGGTAGAAAAAATCGCATCCCTGGAGAAAGAACTGAATAACTTAAAGCTTTCCAACGATGATGAGCTTGCCCGTATCAACAGCAATGTTAATCTGGACGAAATTAAAAGAATTGCCATCGGTGAACTGGGAATGGTATACGCACAGGAAGGTCAGATTGTATACTACAACAACGAAGGCAGCGATTATGTAAGACAGTTTGGCGATATACCCAAACAGTAAATAAAGACGGGGTGTAAAGCACATTGGGCAGAAAAGAAAGAGAAAAGAATAAGAGAATGGCAAAAAAAGCCAAAATGAAATTAAGACAGAAATTTCCTATCCGTATGCAAAAGAAGCTGATAGTACTTTTCTGTC
This sequence comes from Clostridium sp. CAG:510, assembly GCA_000434615.1. Classification (GTDB taxonomy): domain Bacteria; phylum Bacillota; class Clostridia; order Lachnospirales; family Lachnospiraceae; genus Acetatifactor. The sequence continues at coordinate 147,974 of FR880834.1, read as the reverse complement.
TGATTTTATTGGCATTTGTGGGACTGAGCGCCCGGTTAATCTGGATAAACAGTAAAAAAGGCGAGCAGTACAGCAAGCAGATTTTATCCCAGCAGAAATACGACAGTGTAACACTCCCGTACAGACGGGGGGATATTTTAGACTGTAACGGCACCACACTGGCGGTCAGTGAAAAAGTATACAGTTTAGTACTGGATGCCAAGGTCATGCTGACCAAGGACGGAAAATATCTGGACTCCACCTTAAAAGCACTGGAAGAATGCTTTCCGCAGCTTGACATGAAGGAAGTTAAAAATTACATTACCAATAATCCGACCAGCAGTTATTATGTACCGCTTAAAAAAATGTCCTATTCGGAAATCAGTGATTTCATGGAAATCCAGAACGATACACAGAAGGACGAGGACGGTAATCCGGGACGGGGCAACGATATCAAGGGCGTATGGTTTGAGGAAAGCTATAAAAGAGGCTATCCCTACGGCAGTCTTGCCTGTGATGTCATCGGCTTTACCACATCGGACGGCATCGGCATGTACGGTCTGGAAGAGTATTACAACGATTTGCTGAGCGGCACCAACGGCAGGGAATTCGGTTACTTAAATGACGACTCCAGTCTGGAGCGTACCACGAAGCCTGCACAGGACGGTTACACCATCGTCAGTACCATTGATGCCAACATCCAGTCCATTGTGGAAGAAAAGCTGAACAATTTCTGGGTGGAATACAAGGACAATTATAAAGAAGGACAGGCAGCAAACAACATCGGCTGTATTGTCATGGACGTAAACAGCGGAGAGGTACTTGCCATGGCAAGTGCTCCGACCTTTGATTTGAACAGTCCCTATGATCTGAGTGCGTATTACGACGAAGACCAGATTACATTGATGAAGGAAGATGATACTTATTTTGAAACCTTAAACAGCATCTGGCGTAACTTCTGCATTACGGATACCTACGAGCCGGGTTCTACCTTTAAGCCTTTTACGGTGGCAATGGGACTGGAAACCGGAAAAATCCATGATACGGATACCTTTGAATGCGGAGGAAGCCTGGAGGTGGGCGGTCATAAAATCCGGTGCCACAACCGGTACGGCGACGGAACGGTTACCGTAAAGCATGCGATTGCCAGCTCCTGTAATGTGGCATTAATGAGGATGTCTTTTGCAATCGGAAAGGAAACCTTTGCGGAATACCAGAGAAATTTTAATCTGGGATTAAAGACCAATATTGACCTTGCAGGGGAAGCCAGGACGGCGGAACTGGTGCACGGTGCGGAGAAAATCGACCAGACGGACCTGGCGGTCAGCTCCTTCGGACAGGGCTTTAACGTCACCATGATCCAGATGATTACCGGCTACAGCGCCTTAATTAACGGCGGCTATTATTACGAACCTCATATGGTAAAGCAGATACGCACCACAAACGGCGCCGTTGTAAAAAACATTGAGCCGCGCGTATTAAAACAGGTGGTATCCGAGAGCACATCCGCTTATTTAAGAGAGTACTGCGAAGCGGTATGCGACCCCAATTACACCGGCAACACCGGTAAATCCGCAAGACCTGCCGGTTATTTAATCGGCGGTAAGACCGGTACCGCACAGACACTTCCACGAGGAAACGGAGAATACGTTGTTTCCTTTATCGGCTTTGCACCGGCGGATGACCCGCAGATTGCCATTTATGTGGTAATTGACAGACCGAACATGCCGGACCAGACCGGCGGTACCAGACAGGCAGCCATTATTGCCAAGAATGTCCTGACGGAAGTTTTGCCTTACATGGGCATCTTCATGACGGAAGAGCTTTCCGAAAAGGAATTAAAGGAGCTGGAAGAAAAGAAGCTGGATGATACCAGAAAATACGGTACTCCGGTGGTAAAGGAACCCAGCACGGACCCGGCGGATTACGGCGATATGGGTACTACACCGGCCTGGAAGAGCTTTGAAAAAGATCCGGAAACCGGTTATTACATTGACCCGAACACCAATGAACTGTTAGACCCGGAGACCGGGAATCCGGTAGGAACCAATTACGACCCCATTCCATCAGAGTAAAATACATAACCTCATAAAAAAGGGAATAGAGTATAACAAGACCTTTTTTGTGAGGTTATTATGTTAAATACCCCCCATAAAACCCATTACCGGAAAAAAATAACCGTCACGTTTTTTATCTGTGCGGGACTTCTGGCGATTTTGTTTTTCAGGCTTGTGTACCTGATGGTGGCGAAAGCCGATTATTATTCTGCGAAAGCGCAGGAGCTGCATGAGAGGGAAAGAAGCATCAAGGCCGCAAGGGGACGGATACTGGACTGTAACGGCACCGTGATTGCGGATAACCGGACGGTCTGCACCATTTCCGTCATTTATAACCAGATAGAGGACAGGGAAGCGGTCATTTCCATGCTGTGCAGGGAGCTGTCTTTGTCGGAAGAATATGTCCGCAAACGGGTGGAAAAATATTCGTCCATTGAGCGCATCAAAAGCAACGTGGACAAAGAAACCGGGGACCGCATCCGGGAGTACGACCTTGCCGGGGTAAAGGTGGATGAAGATTACAAACGCTTTTATCCTTACGGAGAGTTAGGCTCCAAGGTGCTGGGCTTTACCGGCAGCGACAACCAGGGAATTATCGGTCTGGAGGTCATTTACGAAGAGTATCTGGCAGGAAAGAAAGGTACCATTTTAACAGTGACCGATGCCAGGGGCATTGAAGTGGAGGAAGCGGGAGAAAGCCGTATAGAGCCGGTAAACGGCGGTGATTTACATATCAGTATGGATATGAATATTCAGAGCTATGCGACCCAGCTTGCCTATCAGGCGATGGAAACCAAGGAAGCCAAGAGTGTTTCCATCATTGTTATGAATGCGAAAACCGGAGAAATTCTGGCTATGGTGAACACCCCGGAATTTGATTTGAACGAGCCTTACGTGCTGACGGAGGACATCTTAAAATATGCAGGCGGAACGGACGTATCGGGCAACAGCATTTCCTCGGGGGATGACCTTTCCGAACAGGAAAAACAGAATCTGTTAAATGCCATGTGGAGAAACGGCTGCATCAACGATACCTATGAGCCGGGCTCCACGTTTAAGATTATTACGGCGGCTGCCGGACTGGAATCGGGAGTGGTAACACCGCAGTCCACCTTTTCCTGTCCCGGATTCATTATTGTGGAGGACCGGAAAATCCGCTGCCACAAGGTGGGAGGGCACGGCTCCGAGGACTTTGTGCATGCCACCATGAACTCCTGCAATCCGGTGTTTATCACTGTGGGACTGCGTATGGGAGTGGAAACCTATTACGACTACTTTGAAAAGTTTGGGCTTTTGCAGAAAACCGGCGTGGATCTGCCGGGAGAAGCCGGAACCATTATGCATAAAGAGAAAAATATCGGAGCGGTGGAGCTTGCCACCATTTCCTTCGGGCAGTCTTTCCAGATTACGCCCATTAAGCTTCTGACAACCGCCGCCTCCATTGTAAACGGCGGCAATCTGGTTACACCCCATTTCGGCGTGGAAGTAACGGATGCAGAGGGTAACTGTGTGGAAACCTTTGAATATCCGGTATCGGAACAGATTGTATCGTCGGAGACTTCTGCCACCATGAGGGAAATACTGGAAAAAGTAGTGGCGGAGGGTGGCGGAAAAAAGGCGTACATAGAGGGTGTGCGGATAGGAGGAAAGACGGCAACCAGCCAGACACTTCCCAGAGGCACCGGCAAATACATTGCGTCTTTTGTGGGCTTTGCACCGGCGGACGATCCGGAAATCATAGCCATGGCAATCATCACTCATCCGACGGGAACCTACTACGGAGGACAGATTGCCGCACCGGTTGTGAAGCAGCTTTTTGAAAATATTCTTCCTTATTTGGGTATTATGGATTATAATAAAAATAATGGCGCCGAAATACCCGCTGAAAATTAACCGGGAGGGCGCAGAATGCAGAATATCAGTTTATTGCCGGCAGTTCTGGCGTTTGCGTTAAGCGTGGCGATGGGACCGGTTCTCATCCCTGTTCTTAAGAAACTGCGGGTGGGGCAGACCGTAAGAGAGGACGGTCCCGGTACCCATTTGAAGAAAAACGGAACCCCGACCATGGGCGGCATTATCATTGTGGGAGCCATGATACTTACCGGTCTTTTGTTTGTAAAGCGGTATCCGAAGATAATGCCCATCCTGTTTCTGACAGCGGGCTTCGGAATGGTGGGGCTTCTGGATGACTACTTAAAGGTGGTGCTCAGGCGTTCCATGGGACTTTCACCGGGGGCAAAGTTTCTGCTGCAGCTGCTGGTGACGGCACTTTATGCCGTCTATTTAAGCCGGTATGCGGACTCTGCTTTTCTACTGAAAATACCGTTTTCAGACAGGCAGATTGAACTGGGTGTTTTCAACGTTCCCTTCCTGTTTTTCGTGACGACGGCAACCGTAAACGGCACCAATTTTACGGATGGACTGGACGGTCTTGCCACGGGCGTCACCCTGATTGTGACGGTGTTCTTTTCCGTAGCCGCCATTGGCATGCAGAGCGGGATAGAGCCGGTGACGGGCGCGGGAGCGGGCGCATTGCTTGGATTTCTTTTATTTAATGTATACCCTGCCAGCGTATTTATGGGAGATACCGGTTCGCTGGCGCTCGGCGGTTTTGTGGTGTCGGTAAGTTACGCCCTGCACATGCCGCTGTTTATCCCCCTTGTGGGACTGGTGTATTTTCTGGAAGTAGTATCGGTCATTGTCCAGGTGGCTTATTTTAAGCTGACCGGAGGCAGACGCTTGCTTAAAATGGCTCCCCTGCACCACCATTTTGAATTATGCGGGTGGTCGGAAGCCAAAATTACGGCAGTTTTTTCGATTCTGACAGCCATGGTGAGTCTTCTTGCCCTGTTGGGATTATAATGATATAAGAGTAAATCGAGGAAAGGCATGGTTAGAAAAATGGATTTGAAACACAAAAAAGTATTGGTAGTAGGCGGAGGGAAAAGCGGGATTGCCGCAGTGGGTCTGCTTACCAAAATGGGAGCGGAAAGCATTTTGTTTGACAGTAAGAAAGGGATAACGGCAGAGGAACTTCGGGAAAAGCTGCCGGAAGGATACAAAGCGGTCTGCTACGGAGAAACCTTACCTGAGGATGTGGAGAAAGAAGTGGAGGCTGTGGTTTTAAGCCCCGGAGTTCCCATAGAATCGCCTTTTGTGCAGAAATTTGCGGAAAGAAACATTCCCATTTCAGGGGAGATTGAATTAGGCTATCAGATGGAAAAAGGCAGACTGATTGCCATTACCGGAACCAACGGCAAAACTACCACGACCACACTTGTGGGCGAAATTATGAAAGCCTGCTATGAGCCGGTGTTTGTAGTGGGCAATATCGGAAACCCCTACACGGCGGAGGCGGATAAAACAACGGAAACTTCTGTTACCGTTGCGGAAATCAGCAGCTTCCAGTTAGAAACCATCCACAGCTTTAAGCCGACGGTATCCGCTATCTTAAATATTACGCCCGACCACTTAAACAGACACCATACCATGGAAAACTATGCGGCGGTCAAGGAGTCCATTTGCAAAAACCAGACGAAGAATGAAATCTGTGTTCTGAATTATGAGGATCCGTATCTGTCGGCATTTGCAAAAGAATGTCCCGCAAAGGTGGTATTTTTCTCATCCGTCCATGAACTGGAAGAGGGCTACTATCAGGAAGGCGACTACATTGTCAGACGCCTTGACGGGGAAAAGGAAGTTATCTTAAACGTACATACGGACATGAATTTAGTGGGACGCTGCAATGTGGAAAATGTGATGGCGGCGCTTGCCATGGCGGACGGTATGGGCGTACCCCTCGAGGTGTCCAAAAAGGTTATCAAAGAATTCCGGGCGGTAGAGCACCGTATTGAATACGTTGCGGAGAAAAACGGCGTTATTTACTATAACGATTCCAAGGGCACCAACCCGGATGCCGCCATTCAGGGTATCCGCGCCATGAGCCGTCCCACCGTGTTGATCGGCGGAGGCTTTGACAAGGAAATTCCGTTTGACGACTGGATTGAAGCCTTTGACGGAAAGGTAAAATGTCTGGTTTTAATTGGACAGACCAAAAAGATTATTGCGGACTGCGCAAGAGCGCACGGATTTACCGCAATCCGCATGGCAGATACTTTTAGGGAAGCGTTTGACATCTGTGTGGATACGGCGGAACCGGGAGATGCCGTTTTACTTTCCCCTGCCTGTGCGAGCTGGGGTATGTTTGATAATTATGAAGAACGCGGCAGAATTTTCAAGGAATATGTACACGAACTGAAGGGGTGATAGGGTGAGAAAGAAAAAGAAAGAAGGACAATCTGAATATTTCTTTGACTACAGCCTTTTGTTCATTGTACTTTTCCTTCTGGGATTCGGTCTGATTATGCTGTACTCCACCAGCTCCTATGAGGCGCTGCAGAAATACGGAAGCTCCGCCTTTTACCTCACAAAGCAGTTGAAGGCAACGGCGCTGGGACTGGTGGGTATGATTGTTGTAGCCAATATTCCTTACCATTTCTGGGAAAGGTTTTACATTTTAGGCTACATAGCGTCCGCGGGGTTATTGCTGCTCATTATTCCTTTCGGTTATGAGTCAAACCATGCAAAGCGCTGGTTCCGTATCGGCGGTCTGTCCATCCAGCCGGCGGAGATTGCCAAGCTGTGTATGATTTTATTTTTTGCGGTCATCATCTGCAAAATGGGAAAAACGGTCAAAACCTGGCGCGGGTTTATTACCCTGATGGCGATGGCGGCGCCCATTGTCCTGATGGTCTGGAAAATTACATCCAACTTAAGCTCTGCGATTATCATTCTGGGTATTGTATTCCTCATGGTATTTGTGGCAAGCTCCGATTACAAAAAGTTTATAGTCATGGGCGTGGGAGGCGTTTCTCTTGCGGCGGCATTTGTCATTATGGTTGACAAAATGGCAAACTCCGAAACTGCCAGCTTCCGTTTTAAGAGAATTCTTGCCTGGCTGCATCCCGAAGAGTATGTCAGCGATACCGGTTACCAGACCCTGCAGGCACTGTATGCCATCGGTTCCGGCGGCATCTGGGGCAAGGGACTGGGACAGAGTATGCAGAAGTTAGGTTTCATCCCGGAAGCGCAGAATGATATGATTTTCTCCATTATCTGTGAAGAACTGGGGCTTTTCGGAGCCATTGCCATTATTCTGATGTTTGTGATGTTAATCTGGAGACTTATGGTCATTGCCAACAATGCACCGGATTTGTTCGGCGCTCTTTTAGTGGTAGGCGTGATGGGGCATATGGCAATTCAGGTTATCTTAAACATAGCCGTTGTTACGGCAACCATTCCCAATACCGGTATTTCCCTGCCGTTTATCAGTTACGGCGGTACTGCGGTGTTGTTCCAGCTTGCGGAAATCGGCATTGTTTTGAATGTTGCAAAGAAAATACCGTTAAAGGACGCTTAGAACCATTCCCCCGGACCTGAATAGTATAAAGGTAACAGGTATTTATGGGGGAATGATTTTGGAAACCGTTTATATCCATGGAGGAATAGCCCTGCAGGGACAGGTGAAAATACAGGGTTCCAAGAATGCGGTGCTTCCTATACTGGCAGGCACGCTTCTGGTAAAAGGAACCTGTGTCATCGAAAACTGCCCCCGGCTTAAGGATGTATACCTGATGCAGACATTACTGAAGAGCCTGGGTTGTCTTGTGAGCTGGGAAAACAACAGCTTAAAGGTAAATGCGGAAAAGGTGGAGCTTTATCCGGCGTTAAGCGGCATGCCCACGGAAGCGGTAAGGGGGATGCGTTCCTCCGTTATTCTTTTAGGAGCCCTGCTCGGAAGGGTGGGCGCCGTGTTTCTGGAATACCCCGGAGGCTGTGTCATCGGGAAGCGCCCCATAGACATGCACCTTTCCGCTCTTGCGAAAATGGGAGCGGAGATTGTGGAACATCCCCGGGGCATTTATGCTTCTACAAAGGGACTTGCGGGTACGGAGATTACTCTGTATATGCCGAGTGTGGGGGCTACCGAAAATGTGATTTTAGCGGCAGCCTGTGCAGAAGGGGACACTGTTTTGCACGGAGCGGCAAGAGAACCGGAGATTGTCTGTCTTTGCGATTTTTTAAATGCCTGCGGAGCCGACATAACGGGCGGCGGGACTCGGGACATCCGTATTCATGGAAAAGAGAAGCTGACCGGATGCCATTTCCGTGTTCCAGGAGACCGGATTGTGGCGGGGACCTATCTGTGCGCGTGCATGGCGGCGGGTGGCGAAGTACTTTTGTACGATGCACCGGCGGGACAGATGGAAGCATTCTTACAGGCAGCCGGACGGATGGGAGCCCTGATACAGGAAAACGAAGAAGGGCTTTATATCCAGATGGAAGATCGCCCGAAAGCTGTCGGTTATGTGGAAACAGAGCCGTATCCGGGATTTCCCACGGATATGCAGTCCCTGTTTTTGACGGTCTGTGCGGTGGCGGAAGGCGAAAGTGTACTGAAAGAAACCATTTTTGAAAACCGGTTCCATACTCTTTCCGCCCTGAAGGAGATGGGAGCGAAAATAGAACAGGAAGATAGCCGGCAGGTCCGGGTGCAGGGGGTGGAAAGTCTGCGTGGTTCCACGGTATCCGCAACAGAATTGCGGGGCGGAGCGGCCCTTGTGATAGCCGGAGCGGCAGCGGAGGGTTCCACGGCGGTGGACGGAGGACGATTTATCGAGCGCGGCTATGAAAATATCTGCAGGGATTTGCGGGAGTTAGGAGTGCGAATATACGGTGTATAACAATGATTACAGAAAAATGAGAAGAAAAAGGATATATATCAAGCTGCTGATATTCTGGATATCGCTCATTGTCCTGGTTGGCGGCGGCTATCTTTTTTATCGGGCTCACATGGTAAAAAACGTGACCGTGACCGGAAATGTGCACTACACCAGTGAGGAAATACAGGACATGGTAATGACGGATGAACTAAGCCACAATTCCCTTTACCTGTCCTTGGTATACAAAAACAAGACCATCAAGGATGTGCCGTTCATTGCGTCCATGTCCGTGGAGGTTGTGGCGCCCGACAGTATCAAAATAGAAGTGAAGGAGAAAAATCTGGCAGGCTATTTAAAATATGTGGGTCAGAACGTTTATTTCGACGATGAAGGAACGGTTATGGAAATTTCCGGCACCTATACGGCGGGCATTCCCGAGGTATCGGGCATTGCCGTGGATGAAGTGGTGCTGAACCAGAAGCTTCCTGTGGAAGACCCGGAAATTTTTGAACTCATTCTGGAAATTACGAAAAGCTTACCCAAGTATGAGATTGATGCGGACAAGATATCCTTAAGCACATCCAAGGAAATCACACTGTACACCGGAAATATTAAGGTGCTTCTGGGGAGCCGGGAGTACCTGGATGAAAAGCTGAACCGCCTTCATAATTTAAGTGAAGCGCTTGCAGGCAAAAGCGGAACCCTGGATTTGCGGGATGATGACGGCGGCAAGACTTTCCGTCCGATTTTAACCCCGGACACAGGAGAATAATGCTTTATTATTTTATGAAAATTTCTGAAAAAAGAGGTTGCTAATTTACGCAAATAATTATATGATAGGTTATATGGAGTTTAGTAGGAAGTAAGGAGGATATTCCCTTGTTAGAGATTAAGTCAAACGATGCAGAATCTGCAGCAAAGATTATCGTAGTCGGTGTCGGTGGTGCAGGCAACAATGCTGTAAATAGAATGGTAGATGAAAATATTGACGGAGTGGAATTTATCGGAGTCAACACCGATAAGCAGGCACTTCAGTTGTGTAAGGCTCCCAAGCTGTTACAGATTGGTGAGAAGCTTACCAAGGGTCTTGGCGCCGGAGCCAAGCCGGAAGTAGGGGAGAAGGCAGCTGAGGAAAGCGCAGAAGAAATTGCAGCAGCCCTGGAAGGTGCGGATATGGTATTCGTTACCTGCGGTATGGGCGGCGGTACCGGTACCGGTGCAGCACCTGTCGTAGCCAAGATTGCCAAGGACATGGGCATCCTCACCGTCGGCGTTGTGACAAAGCCTTTCCGTTTTGAAGCAAAAGCACGTATGACCAATGCTCTTGCAGGTATTGAACATATTAAGGGTAATGTAGATACCCTGATTGTCATTCCCAACGACAAGCTTCTTGAAATTGTGGACAAGCGTACCACCATGCCGGAAGCACTTAAGAAAGCAGATGAAGTATTGCAGCAGGCAGTACAGGGTATTACCGACCTGATTAACGTACCCGCTGTTATCAACCTTGACTTCGCAGACGTACAGACCGTTATGAAGGACAAGGGTATTGCCCACATCGGTATCGGTACCGGAAAGGGCGACGACAAGGCACTGGAAGCAGTCAAGATGGCAGTGGAAAGCCCGTTATTGGAAACGACCATTACCGGCGCTACCCACGTTATCATCAATGTATCCGGTGACATCACCTTAAACGATGCTTCTGAAGCATCCGATTATGTAAGAGAGCTGACCGGAGACGAAGTAAATGTTATCTTTGGTGCTATGTATGACGAAACCAAGCAGGATACCTGCACCATTACCGTTATTGCAACCGGTCTGGAAGCACCTGCTGAAAAGACCGCCGCAAAGCCCGGATTTGGTTCCTATGGTAATGGCGGCAGATTTATCCAGCCTTCTTCCTATCAGGTAAACGGACAGGAAGCAGCAAGAAAGCCCGTAGTGATGGCACCCGGCAACACAGGAGCCATTCCTAATGTCAATCAGGCATTAAGTGGCATCCAGAAGCCTCCTGCAGACTTACGTTCCAATGTGGCAACCAAGTCTCTGAAAATACCCGATTTCTTACAGAGAAACAAATAATTATGATAAAAAGCGGAAGAGTACATCTTCCGCTTTTTTTGTTATGGTGACAACCGCTAATCAGAGCGAGATTCGCAAAGCGTATCTCGTCTCTGTGCTGTCGAAAAAGCCCGGAAAAAAAAGACCGTTCGTTTTGCAATAATGACAAATTCTGCATAAGTAAGGCTTTATAATCATTCTCATACAGGAAATGTATGAACTTCATAAGGCGGAGGAGAAAACATGCAGTATGAAATCTACATAGACAGCCTGTTTCTGCTGGATTTTGCCATGAATCTTTATCTGCTGCTTCTGGTAAACAGAAGTCTCAATCACACTGCCACGTGGAAAAGATTGCTTGCCGGAGCAGCATTTGGCGGAGCGGGTTACTGCCTCATGTTTTTTTTACCATTCTCTTATGTACCTGTAAAAATCCTGTTTGTGGGAATACCCGTGAATGCCGGAGTCCTGTATGTAACGTTCCTACCGCACAGTTTTGCCCTGTTTAAGAAGCTGTTTATGCAGATGACAGGCTATGCGTTTTTGTTCGGAGGCGCCTTTTTTGCCTTGCTTCATTTGCTGCCGTTTCTTAAAAAATACATGTTTGGTATGGGAGGCATCCTACTCACCGGTGCTGTTTTATGCATGGTTTTTGCATACCGGGCGGTGGGAAAAGAACAGAAGGAGGCTTCCTTTGTAAAGGTTAAGCTACCGGACGGACAGAACAGGATGCAAACGTTTACCGGACTTGTGGATACCGGAAACGGACTTAGGGAACCCATCAGCGGCCAACCGGTCTGCCTTATGGAAAAAGAGAATTTTGAAAAGCTTTATCCGGAAGGTCTGGCGGGACTCAGGATGATACCTTTCCGCAGCGTGGGCTGCAGTAAGGGCATTCTGCCGGGGTATCCGGTCGCAGAGCTTACCATAGAGGCGGACGGGGAGAAGATAAGCCCTAGGCAGGTGTATATAGGCGTCAGCGAAAATATCCTGTCTGTGCAGGGGAGCTATCAGATTTTGCTTCACCCCGCACTTCTTAAGAAAAGGTAGAAGGAATTTGTGTGAAAGGAACAAAATTAATATGAACGGAATGGTTATGGTAGCGGCTGGCAGTGAGCTTGCCGAAAAAATAAAATATCGTTTTTTTAACAGGGAGAGAAGCTTTCTTCGCTTTCATCCGGGAAAAGTATCCAAGGAAGAAATTCATTACATAGGCGGAACGGAAATCCTGCCGCCGCCGCTTGAAACCGACAGGGAAAATGAGGTTATCGGCGAGCTTGCCACAGACTCCGCAAAGGAAGCAAGGGCTATTTTAATTGAACATAATCTGCGTCTGGTGGTCTACATAGCCAAGAAATTCGACAATACCGGTGTAGGGGTGGAAGACCTGATCTCCATCGGAACTATCGGGCTCATAAAGTCCATTAACACCTTTAACCCGGAAAAGAACATTAAGCTGGCAACGTATGCATCCCGCTGCATTGAGAATGAAATCTTAATGTATCTGCGGAGAAATAACAAGACCCGGATGGAGGTTTCCATAGATGAACCCTTAAACGTGGACTGGGATGGCAACGAGCTTCTTCTGTCGGATATTTTAGGGACGGACGAGGATATCATTTACCGGGATCTGGAGATGGAGGCAGAAAAGAAGCTTCTGATGAAGGCAGTCAACAAGCTTTCGGAGAGGGAGAGGACGATTGTAAACCTGCGTTTCGGTCTGAATACCCCGGACGGCAGGGAGCTGACACAGAAGGAAGTGGCACAGATGCTTGGAATTTCCCAGTCCTATATTTCCAGACTGGAAAAGAAGATTATGAAGCAGTTAAAAAGAGAAATTGAACGGCAGTAAAAAATGTGATACTCTTAAAGAAGGCTATTCCGGTCGCAGAGCTTACTATAGAGGCGGAAGGGGAGAAGATAAGCCCAGGGCAGGTGTATATAGGCGTCAGCGAAAATATCCTGTCTGTGCAGGGGAGCTATCAGATTTTGCTTCACCCCGCACTTCTTAAGAAAAGGTAGAAGGAATTTGTGTGAAAGGAACAAAATTAATATGAACGGAATGGTTATGGTAGCGGCTGGCAGTGAGCTTGCCGAAAAAATAAAATATCGTTTTTTTAACAGGGAGAGAAGCTTTCTTCGCTTTCATCCGGGAAAAGTATCCAAGGAAGAAATTCATTACATAGGCGGAACGGAAATCCTGCCGCCGCCGCTTGAAACCGACAGGGAAAATGAGGTTATCGGCGAGCTTGCTACAGACTCCGCAAAGGAAGCAAGGGCTATTTTAATTGAACATAATCTGCGTCTGGTGGTCTACATAGCCAAGAAATTCGACAATACCGGTGTAGGGGTGGAAGACCTGATCTCCATCGGAACTATCGGGCTCATAAAGTCCATTAACACCTTTAACCCGGAAAAGAACATTAAGCTGGCAACGTATGCATCCCGCTGCATTGAGAATGAAATCTTAATGTATCTGCGGAGAAATAACAAGACCCGGATGGAGGTTTCCATAGATGAACCCTTAAACGTGGACTGGGATGGCAACGAGCTTCTTCTGTCGGATATTTTAGGGACGGACGAGGATATCATTTACCGGGATCTGGAGATGGAGGCAGAAAAGAAGCTTCTGATGAAGGCAGTCAACAAGCTTTCGGAGAGGGAGAGGACGATTGTAAACCTGCGTTTCGGTCTGAATACCCCGGACGGCAGGGAGCTGACACAGAAGGAAGTGGCACAGATGCTTGGAATTTCCCAGTCCTATATTTCCAGACTGGAAAAGAAGATTATGAAGCAGTTAAAAAGAGAAATTGAACGGCAGTAAAAAATGTGATACTCTTAAAGAAGGCTATTAAGAAAGGTACGGAGAAATATGATAAAACCGGAAGATATTTTATCCTTAGAGTACTTAAAGAAAACAGAATATACGGGTAGCCATCAGGGGATGCGTTACCGGCTGGAGAAAAAAGAGGATGACGGGGAAAAGAAGCTGTATGTCAGTGTATGGCCGGAGCCCTTTAATTTTTTCAAGACTCCGGAGGAGCAGAAGCAGCATGCAGTATTTGAATTTTCGGGTGACGGCATCACGGATGCCATTGCCTGGATGAATGACCGCCTGTTTGAATATCGCAAATAAGAGCGGTTTGCCCATAGGACGGGATTGCCCGCAGGACAGGATTGTTGGGATGCGGACAGAAAGCATGCAGGAAGAGTCCGGTCGTCATGCGGTCAGATAAGAACGCATGGTGCGGAGCGCATTTTTTTCCAGGCGGGAGACCTGTGCCTGGGAAATGCCGATCATTTCCGCCACTTCCATCTGGGTTTTACCGGAAAAGAAGCGCAGGGAAATGATTTCCCGTTCCCTGTCGTTTAATTTTTTTATGGCATCATTTAAGGAGAGATGTTCCACCCACGTCTCTTCTTTATTTTTTTTATCGCTTATCTGATCCATTACGTAAAGGGTGTCGCCACCGTCCGTGAAAATGGGCTCATAAAGGCTCATGGGAGTCTGGATGGCATCCAGCGCATAGGAAATGTCTTCCGCGGAGATGCCGATTTCACTGGAAATTTCCTCTATGGTGGGCTCTTTCAGATGCTGCTTCGTGAGAGCCTCTTTGGCATAGATGGCTTTGTAAGCGGTATCTTTTAAGGAACGGGACACTCTTATCGCGTTGTTGTCCCGAAGAAAACGGCGTATTTCCCCCTGAATCATGGGCACGGCATATGTGGAAAACTTCACATTTAAGGTTGAATCAAAGTTGTCAATGGCTTTGATAAGTCCTATGCAGCCAATCTGGAACAAATCATCCACATTTTCGTTGCTTTGGGAAAAACGTTTAATGACACTTAACACAAGGCGCAGGTTGCCTTCAATATACTGTTCTCTGGCAGCATGGTCACCCTGCGAAATACGGGCAAAAAGTACCTCCTTCTCGGTGGAATTTAAGAGCGGCAGTTTTGCAGTGTTTACACCGCAGATTTCTACTTTTCCCTGTGCCATAATCGTTTGTCCTTTCCCTGTTACATTGCGCATCCCGGAAGAAACCGGCAGCGTTTTGATGAAGGATAGTATGGACATTCCAAAAGAAATTATGCAGGGAAAAGACTGGGAGAAAGTGCCATCTTCCGGAAATTGGCATATGATAAATAAAAACGGGTGGAAGAAATGCTCTATTCGGATTTTAAATGTAAAATGGTAATCAATCTGCGCAACTGCAAGCAGCTCGGCAGAGTTTCGGATCTGGAATTTGACGAACGGACAGGGTGCATACATAAGATTTTTGTGCCCAAAGGAAATAAATGGGAAGGCTTCTTCAAATGTCAGGAAGATTACTGCATTCCCTACCGCGATATCAAGCAGATTGGCCCGGACATCATTTTAGTGGATATTTAAGAGTTTTGCGGCTTCTTTGTTTGACAGATGTACGGAAATAGTATAAAATATTTGTAAATTTACGTGTAAAAGTGAATGGAGGTTCTTATGAAGTGTCCTTTCTGTGGTCATGAAAATACCAGGGTTATTGATTCCAGACCCGCCGAGGATAACAATTCTATCCGCAGACGGCGTGTATGTGACGAGTGCGACAAGCGTTTTACCACTTATGAAAAGATTGAAACCATTCCGCTCATTATCATTAAAAAGGATAATAACCGGGAAACCTATGACCGTGCCAAAATTGAGGCGGGAGTGCTCAGAGCCTGCCATAAAAGACCGGTCAGCGCTACACAGATTACCCAGCTTGTGGATGAAGTGGAAACCGAAATCTTCAATATGGAAGAAAAAGAAATTTCCAGTGAGGTTATCGGCGAATTGGTAATGAATAAATTAAAGGATTTAGATGCGGTTGCCTATGTGCGTTTTGCATCCGTATACCGTGAGTTTAAGGATATCAACACTTTCATGGATGAACTGAAAAATGTATTGAAAGAAAAATAAAATGGCAGTTTGAAAATGGCATGTGGGGATACACATGCTGTTTTCTTGTTCGGACGGCACAGGATGCCGGCCTGCAGAAAGAACGGAGTTTTATGTTAGAGAGATTTTACCCGGATCATGAAGCGGATACCGCAGCAGACGTTCCCTATGAGAAGCTATACGAAAAAGGCTTCCGGGGCGTGATTTTTGATATAGACAATACACTGGTTCCCCACGGAGCACCGGCAGATGAAAAGGCAGTCGCCTTGTTTCAAAGGTTGGACAACTTAGGTTTCCGGACGTTGCTTTTATCAAACAACAAGGAGCCGCGTGTCAAAATGTTTGCCGATGCGGTGCATGCTTCCTATATTTACAAGGCGGGCAAACCCGGCGTGAAGGGATACCGGCTTGCCATGGAAAAAATGGGGACAACCCCGGAAAATACCGTTTTTGTGGGCGACCAGTTGTTTACGGATATCTGGGGAGCGAAAAAAGCGGGCATTGATACTTATCTTGTAAAACCCATTCACCCCAAGGAAGAAATCCAGATTGTTTTAAAACGGTACTTAGAGCGTATCGTGCTTTATTTTTATCACAGAAAAATGCGAAACAAAACAGGACCGATCATAGACGGTCACACCAGAACCTGTGGCCTTATCGGCAATCCGGTGGAACACACGAAATCTCCATTGATTCACAACGGGCTGGCGGAGCTTACCGGCAGCAATCTGACCTATGTGCCCTTTCTTGTGGCAGAGCCGGAGAAACTAAAGGAAGCGGTGGAAGGAGCTTTTGCCCTGAATATTCTGGGAATGAATGTGACGGTTCCCTACAAGGAAAAAATCATGCCGTATCTTAAGGATGTGGAAAGTCTCGCAGCCAAGATTGGCGCTGTCAATACCCTTGTAAGAGTGGAGGACGGTTATGTTGGTTACAATACCGATATGCCCGGGCTGTACCGCGCCATGGTAAGCGATGGCATCCGGATAGACGGAGAAGATGTCATTTTAATCGGAGCCGGTGGGGTGGCAAGAGCGGTGGCTGTGATGTTAGCCGAGCGGGCGCATCATGTTTACATTCTGAACCGTACCGTGGAGAAAGCGGAGGCCATTGCTGCGGAGGTCAATACCTATGCGGGATATGAGGTGGCAACGGCGAAATCCATAGCGGATTACCGGACGCTTCCCGAAAAAAAATACCTTGCCATTCAGGCAACCAATGTGGGAATGCATCCCCATACGGAGCATGCTGCCATAGAAGAGGATGATTTTTACCGGATGATTCACACCGGTTACGACCTTATCTACAATCCGGAAGAAACCAGGTTTATGAAAAAGGTAAAGGAACAGGGCGGCAGGGCATTTAACGGACTTAAAATGCTTCTGTACCAGGGCATCATTGCCTATGAATTGTGGAACAAGACGGAAATTACAAAGGAGCAGGCCGAAGAAATTTACAAAAGGCTGAAAGACGCATGAGAAATATTGTTCTGATTGGTTTTATGGGCTGCGGCAAATCCACCATCGGCATAAAGCTTTCCTATAAACTGCATATGACGGTGGAGGATACCGATAAATGGATTGAAAAAAAAGAAGGAAAAAGCATCACGGATATCTTTGCGGAAAATGGTGAAGCTTATTTCAGAGGCGTGGAAACCGAATGCATGAAAGCACTGACAGACCAGCCCGGATATCATATTATTTCCACGGGCGGGGGCATGCCTCTTCGGGAAGAAAACAGACCGTTGTTAAAAAAGATGGGACATGTTATTTACCTCAAGGCAGAGCCGGAAACCATCTGGGGACGGCTTTCCGGGGACACCACAAGACCGCTTCTGCAATGTGAAAATCCCCAAAAGAAGATACGGACGCTGCTTGCGGAAAGAAATCCCATTTATACGGAGGCCGCGGACAGTGTGATTGAAGTGGACGGCAGGGATACGGACACTATTATAGAAGAAATTCTGAAAGAACTTGCAGCATGCAGGATTATCGGAAAGGTAGAAAACAAATGAAAATTTTAGTGATTAACGGACCCAATCTGAATTTTCTGGGTATTCGGGAAAAAAACGTTTACGGCACACAGGACTATAATTTCTTATTAAATCTGATTGCCGAAAAGGGCAAAGAAACCGGCACACAGATAGAAGTGTTCCAGAGCAACCACGAAGGCGCCATTATCGACAGAATTCAGGATGCCTACTTTGACGGAACGGAGGGTATTGTCATCAATCCCGGCGCCTATACCCATTACAGTTACGCCATCCATGATGCACTGGCAAGCATAACCGTTCCCAAAATGGAAATTCACATCTCCAATATTATGGAAAGAGAAGATTTCCGCAAGGTTTCCGTGACGGCTCCCGCCTGTGACGGACAGATTTACGGCAAGGGACTGAACGGTTATCTGGAAGCCATCGACCGCGTGATTGCGCTGGCGGAAGCTGAGGAGTGACGAAAATACGCACGGAAATAAAAAAAAAGAGTTGAAAAATAGTGGATTTTAGTATACACTATAGAATGAATTAAGACGTGACAATTTAGGAGGATGTTTTATGATATCTGCAGGAGATTTCAGAAATGGAATTACGATTGAATTAGATAACAATGTTTATCAGATTATTGAGTTCCAGCATGTAAAGCCCGGTAAAGGAGCTGCATTCGTCAGAACCAAGCTGAAAAACATTAAGAGTGGCGGTGTAGTGGAAAAGACTTTCAGACCTACCGAGAAATGCCCTCAGGCACGTATTGATAGAAAAGATATGCAGTATTTATATTCTGACGGTGATCTTTACAACTTCATGGATGTAGAGACCTACGAGCAGATTGCACTGAATGCGGAAACCATCGGTGATTCCCTTAAGTTTGTAAAAGAGAACGAAATGTGTAAAGTATGTTCCCACAACGGCAACGTATTTGCAGTAGAACCTCCTCTTTTCGTAGAACTTGAGATTACCGAAACAGAACCCGGTTTCAAGGGTGATACCGCTACCGGCGCAAGCAAACCCGCTATCGTAGAGACCGGCGCACAGGTTTCTGTTCCTCTGTTCGTAAACCAGGGAGACAAGATTAAGATTGATACCAGAACCGGTGAATATCTGTCCAGAGTATAAGCAGATCTTATTCAATAAAAAAGCCTTTAAGACAATAGATTTTATATCTATTGTCTTTTTTGTTGCCGTAGTGGCCGCAAAACAACCGGAATTTCACAAACTACAAAAACAAAAGGAAAGGTATTTTTATTTATGATGACTTATACAGAATTTCAGAATGCGGTATTGGAAAGAATTAAGATAATTAAAGGAAGAAACTGCGAGGTTACCATCAGGGAGGTACCCAAGAACAACGGCATACGGCTTATGGGTATCAGCATTATGGAAAAGGGCAGTGATATCTGTCCCACCATTTATCTGGAAAGTTTTTATGATGCGTACAAAAAGGGGGAGGAACTTCCGGACGTTGTACAGGATATCTGTGAAATTTACAGACAGAATATGATAATCGGAACGGTGAACTTTGAATTCTTTTTGGACTACGGCAGGGTAAAAAACAGAATTTTCTTAAAAATGATAAATTACGAAGAAAACAGGGAAATGCTGGCAAATGTTCCGCATCGGAGATTCCTGGACCTGGCTGTGGTATGTTATTATGCCTATATGAACGATTTGATGGGGAAGGGGTCCATCCAGATAGATAAGGACCTCCTTTCTAAATGGGAGATTAGCGAAGAAGAGCTGTTTTTTGATGCGGAAAAGAATACCCGGAACATTCTGGGTATGGAGTTAAAGGACATGCATGAATTGCTGTTCGGGATGTTATTGCAGAAATGGAACCCCACGACCCCGGAAGAGGTGAAGCTTATAGAAGACGAGGTGTACGGGCTGACTTCGGAGGTACCCATGTATATTATGACACTGCGGGGCGGCAGCTTCGGAGCCGTCTGCATGTCTGTGAGTGAATGGATGGAACAGTTTGGCAGGGAGTGCGGCGGCAGCTTTTTTATTCTGCCGAGTTCCATACATGAACTGATTTTAATACCGGAAAACTGTGGAGAGACAGCGGAAAATTTACAGAAAATGGTCTGCGAGGTGAATGCCTCCTGCGTATCTGCGGAAGAAAAGCTGTCGGACAGCGTGTATTATTATAATCTGCAGACAAAGAACGTGGAACTGGTGTAATGAAGGAACTTTGGCCATAAATCAGCAGCGTTTGAATGTGTATCTGTAATTTTGGAAATATTTTCCGAAAAACATAAAAACTATTACTGGACATAGAGTGGCTTTTATGATATTATAGTCAGAGTGATGTAACAATTTTGTAATATTTGCAGCCGTAGTCTAATGGATAGAACGGAGGCCTCCGACGCCTTTAATGCAGGTTCGATTCCTGTCGGCTGCATTTTACATCACTCTGATTTTTTTAAAAGGTATGGTGACAGGATGAAAGAAACAATCAAAAAGAGGGCTTTGCTGGTTCGTGACTTTATACTGGCACGGGGGAAAATTGTTTTTCCTATTTTACTGATTGCGGCGGTAGCCATTACGGTAGCCATCGTTTTACAGGTAAAGGGAAAAGAAAAAGAGGAACAAAACGTAGCAAATGGTACGGCAGCTGTTTCTGACGGAGACGCGGCGCCGATGGAGATACCGGATGTAGCATTGGAATTAAATGCATATCCAGAAGTAAACAATCTTTTAAGAACGTATTATGATGCCAAGGCAAGCGGTGATGTAGACACCATTGAGTCCATACAGAACAATTTAGACGATATGGAAAGAATTAAAATTCCCGAACTTGCCAATTATATTGATAGTTATCCACTGATAGATGTGTATACCAAACCGGGGCCGGAAGAGGGTTCCTATCTGGTGATTGCGTATACCCATGTGGTTATTTCCTATTATCCGGATGATTATCTGCCCGGCTATGAGACATTCTACATCTGCAAGAATGAAGACGGCAGCCTTTATATTAACAAAGGAGTTGTGGATGAGAGCGTTTCCGAATACATCCGTCAGGTCTGTCTGCAGGATGATGTTGTGGAGCTTTACAATAAAATTACCGTAGAGTACAACGAAGTCTGTCTGGAAAAGCCGGAGTTTTTACAGTATCTGCAGCTGATTGAGCAGCAGGTGCAGCAGGCGGCAGCCGTAATTCTTGCCAATGAAGTGGTGGGAGACGTAAGCGGCGGCGATGTGAGCGGCGGTGATGTAAGCGGCAATACAGACGTTTCCGCAAACGAAGGTACGGATACAACCGTAACGGAACCCGAGGCACCGGCAGGACCCATTTATGCAACTGCCAATACCACGGTCAATGTCAGAAGCTCTGACAGTGAAACTGCAGATAAGCTCGGAAAGCTTGCAGGCGGCACCAAGGTTGAGGTGCAGGAGCAGAAGGTCAACGGTTGGACCAGGATTGTCTATGAAGGTAAGGACGGATATGTAAAGTCTGAGTTCTTAAACGTGGCAGAGAGTGCCGGCAACGTGGATACTATCGGTACCGTAACGGCAACGGCAAATGTGAATGTCCGTGCGGCAGCAAGTGAAACCGCTACCAAGTTAGGCATTGTAACCGGCGGTGAATCCCTGGAGCTGGTAGCAAGGGAAGGCGACTGGTGCAAGGTTATTTACAATGGTCAGATTGGCTATGTAAAAGCGGAATTTGTACAGTAATACCGTAAAGTTATTCTGTAACATTCAAATATGTAAACATGTAATTTCATAAAGTGAAGTATAATTTCTTCCGGGATGTGTCATACTGTGGAAAACGGCGTTAGCCGTAAGAAGGAGCAGACATGAAACCGGAAGAAATTTTTATTTACAGGGATATTCAGAGAAATACGGAAATGGCGATAAAAGCTATTGATACATTGAGTGACAAGGTATATGAGGATGATTTTGCCCTGCAGATATCCAGACAGTCCTTGAAATACAGTGATATCCGCAGGCGCGCCATGGAGAAACTGCTGGCGGCGAGAGCGGAGCCGGTGCATGCAAATTACATGGCGGATTTTATGCTGAAAAGTGCCATTCATATCAATACCCTCTTAAACACCAGCACCAGTCATCTGGCGGAGCTTATGATACAGGGCAGCAATCGGGGGATCACGGATATGTGTAAGAGTCTGAACCACAATGCCACGGAGAAATCCATGGCTACAGAACTTGCCAGGGAACTGATGGATTTTGAAGAGAAAAATATTGAAGTCATGAAGCGCTACCTATGATTTTTGTTCATATTGCACAAAAAAGTACGTTAAAACTTCTACGTGTTAATGAAATAAAGTGCTTTGCAAAATCTGACACTTATACTATAATAGGCTTTGGGACAAAGGCGTCACCAGCACAGGGCTTTACTCTGTGCTTTTTCTTGTAACCAAAAATAAGGAGGAAGTAAAAAATGTCATACGTTGATGAGGTATTTGACCTTGTAGTTGCAAAGAATCCTGCCCAGCCTGAATTTCATCAGGCAGTAAAAGAGGTTCTGGAATCTCTGCGTGTTGTAATCGAAGCAAATGAAGAGGCTTACAGAAAAGATGCCCTTTTGGAGAGACTGTGTACTCCCGAAAGACAGCTTCTGTTCCGCGTTCCCTGGGTAGATGATAAGGGACAGGTTCAGGTAAACAATGGTTTCCGTGTACAGTTCAACAGTGCAATCGGACCTTACAAGGGCGGTTTAAGACTGCATCCTTCCGTAAACCTTGGTATTATCAAATTTTTAGGATTTGAACAGACTTTCAAAAACTCCCTGACCGGTCTGCCTATCGGCGGTGGTAAGGGGGGTTCCGACTTCGACCCTAAGGGCAAGTCTGACAGAGAAATCATGGCATTCTGCCAGAGCTTTATGACAGAGCTCCATAAATATATCGGTGCAGATACCGACGTTCCTGCAGGTGATATTGGTACCGGTGCAAGAGAAATCGGTTATATGTATGGACAGTACAAGAGACTGACCGGCCTTTACGAAGGCGTGCTGACAGGTAAAGGACTTTCCTACGGCGGTTCTTTAGCAAGAACAGAAGCTACCGGTTACGGTCTGCTTTACTTGACAGAAGAAATGTTAAAGTGCAACGGCAAGGACATCGCTGGCAAGACCATCGCTGTATCCGGTGCCGGAAATGTAGCTATCTATGCAATCCAGAAGGCACAGCAGTTAGGCGCTAAGCCTGTAACCTGCTCCGATTCCACCGGCTGGATTTATGATCCCGAAGGTATCGACGTAGCTCTTCTTAAGGAAGTTAAGGAAGTTAAGCGTGCAAGACTGACCGAGTATGCTGCAGCAAGACCCAGCGCTCAGTATCATGACAAGAAGACAGAAGGCACCAACCAGTGGAGCATTAAGGTTGACATCGCACTTCCTTGCGCAACCCAGAACGAATTAAATTTGGAAGATGCAAAGACTCTTGTTGCAAACGGTGTATTCGCAGTAGCAGAAGGCGCTAACATGCCTACTACTCTTGAAGCTACCGAATATCTGCAGAAGAGCGGCATCCTGTTCTGCCCCGGCAAGGCATCCAACGCAGGTGGTGTTGCTACCTCCGCACTGGAAATGAGCCAGAACAGCGAACGTTTAAGCTGGACCTTCGAAGAAGTAGATGCGAAGTTAAAGAACATCATGATTAACATCTTCCACAACCTGGATGATGCTGCCAAGAAGTACGGCATGGAAGGCAACTACGTTGCAGGTGCCAACATCGCAGGCTTCTTAAAGGTTGCAGATGCTATGACCGCACAGGGTATTGTGTAGGATAGAAACAGAGCATTGTATTGAAAAAACAGATACCGGACTCGGGTGTAACAGCCTGACTCCGGTATTTTTATTTTAATTTAATATTTCCTTTATTTACAAACAGTCCGCAAAGTAGGTATAATCTCCTTTGTGAGGCTTTCCACGGATGGTTCGCGGTGGAAGTTTCTAAAGAAGAGGAGAGAAAAATGCTTGAATTAAAACAGATAACGAAAGACTACACCGTTGGAGAAGAGACGGTCAAGGCGTTGAAGGGCATTGATTTACAGTTTCGTAACAACGAATTCGTGTCCATCTTAGGTCCCTCCGGCTGCGGTAAGACGACTATGTTAAATATCATAGGCGGTCTGGACCAGTATTCCACAGGTGACCTTGTCATCAACGGAAAATCTACGAAGAATTTCAAGGACAGGGACTGGGATACTTACCGGAACCATTCCATCGGATTTGTATTCCAAAGCTATAACTTGATTCCGCACCAGACCATTCTGCAGAATGTGGAGCTGGCGCTGACTTTGTCCGGCGTATCAAAAAAGGCACGCCGCACGAGGGCACAGGAAGCGTTGGAAAAAGTGGGACTTGGCAATCAGCTTTATAAAAAGCCTAATGAGATGTCCGGCGGACAGATGCAGAGAGTAGCCATTGCCAGAGCCATTGTAAACGACCCCGATATTATTCTGGCGGATGAACCCACCGGCGCACTGGATACGGAAACCAGTATTCAGGTTATGGATATTCTGAAAGAAATTGCTTCCGACCGACTGGTTATCATGGTAACCCATAACCCGGAGCTGGCGGCAAAGTATTCCACCCGTATTGTAAAAATGCTGGACGGTAAGATTTTAGACGACTCCATGCCACTTACGAAGGAAGAATACGAAAAAGAAACGGAAATTTCCAAAGATAACCAGAAGGATGCGGGCAAGAAGAAGCCTTCTATGTCCATGTGGACTTCCTTTGGGCTTTCCCTAAAAAATCTGTTTACTAAGAAAGGAAGAACCACACTGACCGCTTTTGCGGGAAGTATCGGTATCATCGGCATTGCCCTTATTTTTGCGGTATCGAAGGGCATGACCATGTATATTGACAAGGTGCAGGAACAGACCCTTTCTTCCTATCCGTTGTCCATTGAGGAAACGGTGGTGGATGTGAGTACCCTGCTGAATACGTTTATGGGTAAGGCGCAGTCTACGGAAGTGCATGAAAATGATGCGATTTATCCCAAGGCGCTGTTCTATGATATGCTGAATGCCATGAATTCCATGGAAACCGAAGAAAACGATTTGAAATCTTTTAAGGATTACATTGAAAAAGAGCGGGCGGACGAAGAAAGTGTCCTGCATACGGCAATCAGCGGCGTACAGTATTCTTACAGTACGGATTTCCTGATTTATACCAAAAATGTGGATGGCAATATTATCCGTTCCGATACCCAGGAGCTCATGCAGGATCTTTTGATGGAATACATGGGCACAGATATGTCTTCCATGATGACTATGCAGGAACAGAGTCCGTTCGGCACTTCTTCCATGATGCAGTCCCAGTACCTATTATGGAAGGAACTCATTCCGGGGGACAACGGAAAACTGATAAATCCGGTCATCGAAGAACAGTACGATCTGATTTACGGCAACTGGCCGACCAGATACGACGAGGTTGTGCTTTTTGTGGATGAAAACAACGAACTGGATGATCTGACCCTGTATGCGCTGGGACTGAAATCCAAGGATGATATTGATGCTATTTTCCAGTCTATGAAGGATCAGACGGAAGTGGATTACCCGGAAGAAAAGTGGAGCTACGAGGATATCTGCAACATGGATTTCCGTACAATTTTAAGTGCTGACTGCTATACCTATGATGAAATGAGCGGCACCTATACGGATTTAAGAAATACGGATGCCGGGCTCAAATATTTATATGACAACGCACTTACTCTGCATGTAGTCGGTATTGTAAAGCCGGATGAAAATGCACTGGGGGCTTCCTCCAATGGTTCCATCGGCTATACCAGCAAGCTTACGGAGTATGTGATTGAACATGCGAAGGACTCCGATGCCCTTAAGGCACAGCAGGACTCTAAGGACATTGATGTTCTGACCGGTCTTCCCTTCAAGGATACGGACGGTACGGTGGAGGATACGGTGAAAGCCGATAAATTTAAGGAATACATTGCCACACGGGACGAAGCCGGCAAGGCACAGGCCTATATGCAGATTAAGAGTATTGCACCGGATGATATGGTGGCCCAGTCCGTTTCCGACACTATGGGAAATATGACGAAGGACGATATGATAACCGCCATGACGCAGGCCATGCAGGAACAGATGGCAGTGGATACACAGACCATAAAGGACTACATCAGCGCCATGGACGAAGAGGAACTGCGCAATTTATTTGCCCAGTCGGTTGAACAGCAGGTACGTGCCCAGTATGCGGCATCCGTGATGGAACAGTTCGCAGGGGTAACGCCCGTGCAGCTTGCCGCCATGCTGGACAGCGAATTGGAGCAGTATACCACGGAGCAGTGTGCGGACTATTACGAAGAAGTACTGACTTTTTCGGACAGCACCTATGAGGACAACTTAAAGACGCTTGGTTATGTGGATATAGAGTCTCCCTCCGCCATCAATCTGTATGCAACCACCTTTGAAGACAAGGATGTGATTGAAGACGCCATTGCGGCTTATAATGAAACAGTGGATGATTTACAGGAAATTCATTACACGGACTATGTGGGACTGATGATGTCTTCCGTCACCACCATTATCAATGCCATTACCTATGTACTGATTGCCTTTGTAGCGGTTTCCCTGATTGTTTCGTCCATCATGGTAGGTGTCATAACACTGATCTCCGTGCAGGAGAGAACAAAGGAAATCGGTATCCTGCGTGCCATCGGTGCATCCAAGAAAAACGTTTCCAATATGTTTACGGCGGAAACGGTTATCATTGGTTTCATATCGGGAGCCATGGGCGTCCTGATAACGTATATTTTATGTATTCCCATCAATGCCATTCTGCATCATCTGACGGGAATAAACGATTTGAGTGCCTACCTGCCGCCTGTAGTAGCAGCCATTCTTATTCTGATCAGTATGCTGCTTACCCTGATTGCCGGTATCATTCCGTCCAGAAGTGCGGCAAAGAAAGACCCGGTAGTGGCGCTCCGCAGTGAGTAAAAACGTATAAAACAGAAGAGATAAAACAAAAGCAGCCGTTTCCGGGACAGGAAACGGCTGCTTTCGCATACATATAACGATAAAGGTCTGTAAGCAGAATTAAGGCATAAAAGAACGGTGGATTTCTGTGATTTCACCGCCGGCAACGGTAACGGTTGTATTGTTGGCAATAAAACCGTAGCCGCTTTCGGTAAGAGATTCTACATCGTCCAAAGCAAACTGCCTACCGGCGTTATCCAAATCGGAGTCATCGGTACAGACACAACTTTCGGAGACCGGTAAGGTAACAGTACCAAGGGACTTGAAATCTTTGGTATCATCCAGTCCGGTGACATAATAGACACCGTCTTCGTCGGTCCAGAAATCATAGCCGCCTTCTTCCAGTCCGCCGTTAATGGAAATCATACCGGTGTCACTGCGCTCTAAGCTGTCAACAACAACATCTTTTCCGTCAATAACGATGGTATCACCGCTCTTTAACTGTGACATATCCACCATGTCAAAGGTTTCATAATCATAAACGGTAAGCTCGAGAGTGGTGCCGTCAGCATCTTTGTGAATGCCGGAGGCATCGAAAGAGACGGAAACGGTAGCATCCTGCAGATTGCTTACATCCAGAGAAGAGGGGAGAGGCTCTACCTTTAATGCTTCTTCACCGGAGGCTGTTTCACTGTCTGTGACAGTTTCTTCCGGCACGGAGACGGTGCTTTCAGCAGTGGGGGTGGCAGAAGGAGTTACTCCTGTATCGGTATCAGCGCCGCAGCCGCCTAAAAGCAGACACAGTGCCATTGCCATCATAATGGTTTTTCTTTTCATAAGAACACTTCCTTTTTTTGTTTCTGTCCGTTTTTCCGGACGACTACATAGTAGCATTGTCCATTAAGAAAGAAAAGAAAAAAATCCTTAAAGAATTATTAAGATGTTAAGAAAGGAGTGACGAAAAGTTAGCAGTGGCATTTTTAGAGAGCCTCTGCTATAATAAAGGAATGGACGAAACGAAGATTAGAATAAATAAATATCTTGCCATGAACGGGGTATGCTCCCGGAGAGAAGCGGACAGACTCCTTTCGGAGGGAAAGGTTACCGTAAACGGCAGAATAGCGAAGCTTGGCGAAGAAGTCTGCGGGCATGACTGCGTAAAGGTCGGAAACAGAAAGGTGGAACCGGCGGCAAAAAAGGTTGTGCTGGCTTTTTTTAAGCCCAAGGGGGTGACCTGCAGCGAAAAGGACCCTCATGCGGAAAAATTGATCATGGATATGATTTCCTATCCCATCCGGGTGACGTATGCCGGCAGACTGGACAAGGAGTCCGAGGGACTTTTGCTCTTAAGCAATGACGGGGACCTGATTCAGGCGATGATGAAAGGCTCACATGGGCATGAAAAGGAATATCAGGTCAGGGTGGACAGAGAGATTACGGACGACTTCTTAAAGAAAATGGGTGCCGGTGTATATCTGAAAGAACTGGAAGTGACCACAAGACCCTGTAAAATAGAGAAAACGGGAAAGTATACTTTTCAGATTATTTTAACCCAGGGATTAAACAGGCAGATACGGCGCATGTGCCGGACGTTCGACTATGAGGTACGTGAGTTAAAGAGAATACGCGTCATGAATATTACCTTAAAAGGGTTAAAACCGGGCACATACCGGGAGCTTACAGAGGAAGAACAGAACAGGCTGTATGCGGACTGCGGATTAAAGGAAAAGTAAAGGAGTCAGAACATGGAGACCGGCAAAAAAGAAAGAATGCAGGAACTCATAAAAATCTTAAATGAGGCATCAAAGGCTTATTATGCCGAAGACAGGGAGATTATGAGTAACTTTGAATATGACAGGCTATATGAGGAACTGGAAGGGCTGGAAAAGGAAACGGGTATCGTTTTATCGGGAAGTCCTACGGTAAGCGTAGGCTATGAGTCGGTGGAAGAACTCCCGAAAGAGCGCCATGAAAGCCCCATGCTTTCTTTGGGGAAGACCAAAAGCCGGGAAGAACTGAAAGACTGGCTGCAGGGAAAAGAGGCCATATTAAGCTGGAAGCTGGATGGACTCACCGTGGTTTTGACTTACAGAAACGGAGAACTGTTCAAAGCAGTTACCAGAGGAAACGGAGAAATCGGAGAGGTTATTACCGGAAATGCCCGCACCTTTAAGAACATTCCCTTAAATATTGCATTTAAGGGGGAACTGGTTTTAAGAGGCGAGGCGGTTATCACCTATTCGGATTTTGAAAAAATAAACGAAGAAATTCCTGAAGCGGAAGCCAAATACAAAAATCCCAGAAATCTGTGCAGCGGCAGCGTCAGACAGCTTAACAATGAAATCACGGCGAAGAGAAACGTGCGTTTTTACGCATTTACACTGGTCAGCGCGGAGGATGTGGATTTTCACAATTCCAGGGAGGAACAGTTCCGGTTTCTGGAAAAACAGGGTTTTGAAGTCGTAGAACGGAAAATGGTAACACCCGATACCATACTTTCCGCTATTTCCGAATTTGAAAATAAAATACCGGCCTATGATGTACCGTCCGACGGACTGGTGCTTACTTATGAAGACATTGCCTACGGAAAATCCCTGGGACGGACGGCAAAATTCCCGAGGGATGCCATTGCTTTTAAGTGGGCGGATGAAATCCGGGAAACTACCCTTATGGAAGTGGAGTGGAGCGCCAGCCGGACGGGGCTCATTAATCCGGTTGCCATTTTTACGCCGGTAGAACTGGAAGGTACTACCGTAAGCCGTGCTTCCGTGCACAATGTCAGCATTGTGAAGGAGCTGAAGCTCGGCATCGGAGACCGGATTACGGTTTATAAGGCAAATATGATCATTCCACAGATTGCGGAAAACCTGACACAGAGCGGCAATCTGCCCATTCCGGCAACCTGCCCGGTATGCGGCGGAGAGACCAAAATCCAGAATATGAATGATACGGAGACCCTGTATTGTACCAATCCGGAATGCGCCGCCAAGAAAATCAAGTCGTTTACACTGTTCGTCAGCCGGGATGCCCTGAATATGGAGGGGCTTTCCGAGGCAACACTGGAAAAGTTCATCAGCATGGGCTTTATTCATGAATATGCGGATTTGTTTCATCTGACGGAGCATCGGGATGCCATTGTGGATATGGAAGGGTTTGGCGAAAAGTCCTATACCAATCTTGTGGACAGCATTGAAAAAGCAAGGAATACCACCCTGCCGCGCCTGATTTACGGTCTGGGAATTGCCAATATCGGTCTGGTGAATGCCAAAATGCTGTGCCGGCATTTTGATTACGACCTGGATGCGCTGCAGAGTGCGAAGGAAGAGGAATTAAGTGATATTGAAGGTGTGGGAGATGTCATTGCGGGAGCATTTGTTTCTTATATGAATAATCCGGCAAACAAGGAAAAAATAGACCATCTTTTACCGGAGCTTCATCTGGAGAAGCCGGAGAGCAGCACGGAAAACCAGAATTTGGCAGGTCTGTCCTTTGTGGTAACCGGAACCCTGAATTCCTTTGAAAACCGCAATGCCCTGAAAGAGGAAATTGAAAAGCGGGGCGGAAAGGTGACGGGAAGCGTTACATCCAAAACAGAGTGTCTGATTAACAATGATGTGACATCTTCTTCCTCTAAAAATAAAAAAGCCAAGGAACTGAACGTTCCCATTCTTTCAGAAGAGGATTTTTTACAGAAATATTTCGGTTAAACGAAGCATTTTACACTTTGTTTGGACTACGGATTTATAAAAGCAAGCATATTTGACAAAAAGGGAGAGTTAAAAATGCCTATTAAAATTCAGAGCGAACTGCCTGCAAAGGAGATACTGGAAAACGAAAATATATTTGTAATGGATGAAAACCGTGCGATGCATCAGGATATCCGCCCATTACAGGTTTGCATTTTGAACATTATGCCTGTGAAACAGGATACGGAATTACAGCTTTTGCGGGCACTTTCCAATACACCGTTACAGGTTGACGTTACTTTTCTTAACGTAAAAAGCCATGTGTCCCTAAATACATCGGCAAATCATCTCAATAAGTTTTACACTACCATAGATGAAATCCGGGACAGAAAGTTTGACGGTCTGATTATTACCGGAGCACCTGTGGAGGACATTACCTTTGAAGAAGTGGATTACTGGGAGGAAGTCTGTAACATTATGGACTGGGCTCAGGAGCATGTGACCTCCACCCTGCATATCTGCTGGGGCGCACAGGCTGCTTTTTACCATTATTACGGCATTCAGAAAAGACAACTTCCCGAGAAGCTTTTCGGTGTTTACCCCCACAGGGTGGCAAACCGTAAAATCCCTCTGGTGCGCGGATTTGATGATGTATTTTATGCACCGCACAGCCGCCATACCGAAACCCCGGCAGAAGCCATTCATGCCTGCAAAGAGGTAACGGTACTTGCCGAGTCGGACGAAGCGGGCGTCTTTCTTGCCATTGCGGAAGACGGCAAGAAGATTTTTGTAAACGGACACCCGGAGTACGACAGGTATACCCTGCACAACGAATATCTCCGGGATTTAAGCAAAAATCTGCCCATACACATTCCATACAATTATTACCCGAATGACAATCCGGAGGAAAAGCCTTTGCTGCAGTGGCGCTCCCACAGCAACAATCTCTACTCCAACTGGTTGAATTATTACGTATACCAGGCAACACCGTATGATATTTCAGAGATTAAATAAAATAAAAAAGGGGGAAAAGGAATGGATAAGGATAAAAGATTTGCGGTTTTAATCGATGCGGACAATATTTCACCAAAGTACATAGACATTATTCTGACGGAGACGGCGAATTACGGAACAGCAAGCATCCGCAGGATTTACGGGGACTGGACGGACAATTCCAAGCATAGCTGGAAGGAATGTCTGCTTCAGAATTCCCTGACACCCGTTCAGCAGTACAGCTATACGGTGGGGAAAAATTCTTCCGACTCCGCCATGATTATAGATGCCATGGATATTCTGTACGGAAATCATGTGGACGGGTTTGTCATAGCCACCTCGGACAGTGATTTTACCACACTGGCACGAAGACTCAGGGAGGACGGCAAAATGGTAATCGGTATGGGCGAGAGCAAGACTCCGATGCCGTTTATCAAAGCCTGCGAGCAGTTTAAGACGCTGGATGTTCTTTACGAAGGAAATGGAGAAGAAGCGGAAAAAGCAGATACCCAGAAGGGTGATAAGGCGGAACAGGTGGTGCCGATTACCAGCTTAAAGACTATACGCAAAACAATTATGAGCATTATTGATGAGCAGACGGAAGACGGCGAATGGATGAATTTAGGAGAATTGGGCAATATTTTACAGAAAAGGTATCCTGATTTTGACTGCCGTGTTTATCATTTTTCCAAATTCAGCAGTATGGTTTCTTCTTTCCCGGATGTTGAACTCCGGAGAGAAGGAGACAACCGGGTATGGGTGCGTAAAAAGCCGGAAGAGGTGAAAAAGCCGAAGCAGACTACAAGAAGCCGGCGAAGCAAAACGGATAAAAACAAAAGCCAGGATGCAGGATGATAAAACAAGGCAGTCGGGAGTGCCGGATATAAAAAAGAAAGGGGATTGCAGGTATGGATTTGAAGGATTTCCGCTATGTGGGAGAAAAGCCCAACCTAAAGAAAATTCCGCAGAACGCCTACGGATTTGGCGTGGAGAAGGAAGACAAGGAAAAGTATGTAACGAAGCTGAACGAAAACATTCAGGAAATTGCCCTCTTGCAGGATAAGCTTTATGCTGAGGGAAAGGAAGGCGTGGTATTTGTACTGCAGGCTATGGATGCGGCGGGAAAAGACGGCACGGTGAAGCATGTATTCAGCGGTGTCAATCCGCAGGGCGTCCGGGTGATCAGCTTCAAGCAGCCCTCAAAGGAAGAACTTTCCCATGATTTTTTATGGCGCGTGAATAATGTCCTGCCGGAAAGAGGCATGATTGCGGTGTTTAACCGTTCCCATTATGAAGATGTTTTAGTTACGCAGGTGCATCATATGGAAGACGGCTATGCCATGCCGAAAAGATGCACGGAATGCGGACATGAAGAGTTTTATAAAAAGCGTTACCGTCAGATCAAAGACTATGAAAAATATCTGTATGAAAACGGCTATCGTATGGTAAAGGTGTTCTTAAATGTTTCCCTGGAGGAACAGAAGAGCCGCTTCTTGAAACGAATTGAAGACCCCACAAGACACTGGAAGTTTGCCGCGGGGGATCTGGAGGAGAGACAGTACTTTGCGGAGTATCACAGAATTTATGAAGAAGTGATTGAAAAAACGGGAACGGAAGAATGTCCCTGGTACATCATTCCGGCGGACCAGAAGTGGTTTGCAAGGTATCTGTTTTCGGAAATTGTAAAGAAAACCCTGGAGAGCTGCAAACCCAAATATCCCACGGTTTCGGAAGCCATGGTGAAGGAAATGACGGACTGTAAGGAAAAACTGGACGAACAATAAATAGAAGAAAGGACTGTTACATACGGTAGCAGTCCTTTCATTTTGCTTTTATTTCAAATTCTTATTTGCGGTGGAGAGCATCAGCTTAATACGGTTAAGCTGGTTTACTTCGCTGGCACCGGGGTCGTAGTCAATGGCTACGATGTTGCTCTCCGGGTATTGGTGGCGGAGTTCTTTGATAACACCCTTACCGACTACGTGGTTCGGCAGACAGCCGAAAGGCTGGCAGCAGACAATGTTGGGAACATTGCTGTGAATCAGTTCCACCATTTCACCAGTTAAGAACCAGCCTTCACCGGTCTGGTTGCCGATGGAAACGATGGGCTTTGCATATTCTACCAGGTCACGGATGTGAGCAGGGGGTGTAAAGTGTTTACTTTTTGCAAATTCTCTGGCTGCGGCACCGCGCAGACGCTCGATAGCCCAGATGCCTAAGGAAGAGATGCGGGCAGTTTTCTTACTCATACCAAGCTCCTCCGCTTTGTAAATCTGGTTGTAGAAGCAGTAGAGCATAAAGTCAAGCAAATCGGGCATAACCGCTTCGGCACCTTCGGACTCCAGAAGCTCTACCAGATGGTTGTTGCCGGCAGGAGAGAATTTTACCAAGATTTCGCCTACGATACCGACTCTCGGTTTCCTTAAATCCTCTTTAATGGGAATGGCATCAAAGTCACGGATGATGGCACGGCAGAGCTTGTTGAACTTAAAGAAGCTCATATGCTTTGCAGTTACAAAATCCTGTGTTACCTTCAGCCATTTGGCATGAACGGCATCCACACTGCCTTTTTCCTGTTCGTAAGGGCGCATGCGGTAAACGCAGCGCATGAAAATGTCTCCGAAGGTCGCGGCATAAGCGGCGCGGAGCAGCAACTCCGCATTTAAGTGGAAGCCGGGATTGCTTTCGATGCCGCCTAAGTTTAAGGAAATAACAGGAATCTGTTCCATGCCGGCCTTCTTAAGGGCACGGCGGATAAATCCAATATAGTTGGTGGCACGGCAGCCGCCGCCGGTCTGGCTCATGATAATGGCGGTACGGTCTAAGTCGTACTTACCGGAAAGCAGTGCCTGCATAATCTGACCGACTACTAAAAGGGAAGGGTAGCAGGCATCGTTGTTTACATATTTCAGTCCCACATCCACGGAATGCTTATTGTCGTTGTCCAGTACCACAAAGTTGTAACCGCAGGCATTGAACGCAGGCTGCAGGAGCTCAAAGTGGATAGGGGACATCTGGGGACAGATAATGGTGTAATTCTTACGCATTTCTTCGGTGAAAGGCACCTTTACGATAGCAGAAGAATGCAGGGTTCTTTTCTTATTCTGCTTTTCCCTTACCTTTAAGGCGGAGAGAAGGGAACGGATACGGATGCGGGCAGCACCTAAGTTGTTGACCTCATCAATCTTTAAGCAGGTGTAAATCTTGTCGGAGCCGGACAGGATATCGTTTACCTGGTCGGTGGTAACGGCATCCAGACCGCAGCCGAAGGAGTTAAGCTGGATTAAATCCAGATCGTCCCTTGTCTTTACGTAGCTTGCGGCGGCGTACAGACGGGAATGGTACATCCACTGGTCGGAAACAATTAAAGGCCGCTCCGGGTGTCCTAAATGGGAAACGGAGTCCTCCGTCAGCACGGCAATGTCGTAAGAAGTTATCAGCTCGGGAATACCGTGGTTGATTTCAGGGTCCACATGGTAGGGACGACCGGCAAGCACGATGCCGCGTTTGTGGTTTTCTTCCATCCACTTTAAGGTTTCTTCGCCTTTTTTCTGCATGTCCTTACGGGCAGCAGCCTGTTCCTCCCATGCCTTTGCCACGGCGGCACGAAGCTCTGCGGCAGGAATTTCCGGGAATGCTTTTGTCAGGGAAGAAAGAATGGTCTTTTCACTGGCAAAAGACATAAACGGATTGCGGAAATCCACTTCGCCGCGTCCGATTTCTTCCACATTGTTCTTGATATTTTCGGAATAGGAAGTAACAATGGGGCAGTTGTAGTGGTTGTTGGTGCCTTCCACTTCGTCACGCTCGTAGAAGAGCGCAGGATAGAAAATAAAAGGCACATTCTGCTTAATCAGCCAGGTAACATGACCGTGGGCGAGCTTTGCCGGGTAACATTCGGATTCGCTGGGAATGGATTCGATGCCCAATTCGTAAATTTTACGGTTGGAAGCAGGAGAAAGTACGACCTGATAACCTAATTCCGTAAAGAACGTGAACCAGAACGGATAGTTTTCATACATATTGAGAACGCGGGGAATGCCCACCTGTCCGCGGGGCGCCTTGTCCGGGGAAAGAGGCTCATAGGAGAAGAGTCTCTTTAATTTGTATTCAAAAAGGTTGGGAATGTTGTTTTCGTTCTTGGCTTTACCCAGACCTCTTTCACAACGGTTACCGGATATGTACTGTCTGCCGCCGGAGAATTTGTTGATGGTAAGACGGCAGTTGTTGGTACAGCCGCGGCACTTTGCCATACTGGTTTCAAACTGCAGGGAGCAGATTTTGTCAAAGGAAAGCATGGTGGTTTCGTAGCCTTCCTCGTAATGATCCCTGGCAATCAGCGCAGCGCCGAAAGCCCCCATGATACCGGCGATGTCGGGACGGATGGCTTCGCAGTCAGCAATTTTTTCAAAGCTTCTTAAAACGGCATCGTTGTAGAAGGTACCGCCCTGCACGACGATGTTTTTACCGAGCTCGGAGGCATCGGATACCTTGATAACCTTAAACAGGGCATTCTTAATAACGGAGTAGGCAAGTCCGGCGGAAATATCCGCTACGGAAGCGCCCTCCTTCTGTGCCTGCTTTACTTTGGAGTTCATGAATACGGTACAACGGGTACCTAAGTCAATGGGATGCTCCGCAAAAAGAGCCGCCTTGGCAAAATCCTGCACGGAATAATTTAAGGATTTGGCAAAGGTTTCGATAAAGGAACCGCAGCCGGAGGAACAGGCTTCGTTCAACTGCACGCTGTCTACGGTATTGTTCTTGATTTTGATGCATTTCATATCCTGTCCGCCGATATCCAGGATACAGTCCACGGAAGGGTCAAAGAAAGCAGCCGCATTGTAATGGGCAACGGTTTCCACTTCACCGTCATCCAAAAGGAATGCTGCTTTCATCAAAGCCTCACCGTAGCCGGTGGAACAGGAACGGGCAATTTTTACGCCTTCCGGTAACTGGGAATAAATTTCCTTTAAGGAACGGATAGCCGTCTTTAAGGGGCTGCCGTCGTTGCCGGAGTAGAAGGAGTATAAAAGGGAACCGTCTTCACCGACCAAAGCAATTTTCGTGGTGGTGGATCCGGCATCGATACCGAGGAAAGCATTTCCCTTATAAGATGCTAAATCACCGGTTTTTACATGGTGCCTGCTGTGGCGTTCGGTGAATTCTTTATAAGCGTCCTCGTTTGCAAACAAAGGCTCCATACGTTCCACTTCAAATTCCATTTTGATTTCGGAAGAAAGCTTGCCCACCATGGCTTCCATGGTATAGGAAACATCTTCTTTGGCATTCAAAGCAGAGCCGATGGCAGCAAAAAGGTGGGAGTTGTCCGTATCAATGACATGCTCCTCGTCTAAGTTTAAGGTGCGTATAAAAGCTGCTTTCAATTCGGATAAAAAGTGAAGCGGACCGCCTAAAAACGCTACATGGCCGCGGATGGGTTTACCGCAGGCAAGACCGCTGATGGTCTGGTTGACAACCGCCTGGAAAATAGAAGCGGACAAATCCTCTTTGGTAGCGCCTTCGTTAATCAGGGGCTGGATGTCCGTTTTGGCAAATACACCGCATCTGGCAGCGATTGTGTATAGAGAGCGGTAATTCTTGGCATACTCATTTAAGCCGGGTGCATCCGTCTGCAGAAGGGAAGCCATCTGGTCGATGAAGGAGCCGGTACCGCCGGCACAGATACCGTTCATACGCTGCTCCACGTTGCCGCCTTCAAAATAAATAATTTTGGCATCTTCTCCGCCAAGCTCAATCGCCACATCGGTCTTGGGCGCCAGTTCCTTTAAGGAAGTTGCAACCGCAATAACCTCCTGGGTAAAGGGCACCTGCAGGTGGTTGGCAAGGGTAAGACCGCCGGAACCCGTAATCATGGGATGAACGGTGAGGTTGCCCAGCTTGTCATAAGCTTTTTTCAAAAGGGAAGAAAGTGTTTCCCGGATGTTGGCAAAGTGTCTTTCGTAATCGGAGAACAGGATGTTGTGCTGTTCGTCTAAGATTGCAATTTTGACGGTGGTAGAACCGATATCGATACCTAAAGTATATGTCATGTGTATCATTCCTTTTCTGAAACTTGTTACCATAAATAAAGCGGGTGCATCCGGCAGACAATTTTCCGGGTGCGCAAACAAAGTTAATTATACGACAAGAACCGACAAATTGCAACGCAGAAACCTTCTAAAAACTTTATTAAAAATAGGTAAAAAAAGGGTCTGCAGGTTTACTTTACATGCCGGAAATGCTAAAATAAAGTATCTGACGGCTGACAGAAGCCGCAAGAAAGGCATGGATATTTTATGAAACCAATGAGTAAATTTGAAAGAAAATTCGGCAAATATGCCATTCCCCACCTGACCAATATTCTGATTATCTGTTATGCGGTGGGATATTTCCTGTATTATTTTGCCAATCCGCTTTTGGACTATCTGACCTTAAATCCCTATGCCATCCTGCACGGACAGGTGTGGCGGCTGGTGACCTGGGTTATCGTACCGCCCACATCATCAAGCGGTATGTTTGGGTTGTTCGGCACACTGATCACCCTGTATTTTTACTGGTCCATCGGAAGCACCTTGGAGCAGGTGTGGGGCACGTACCGTTATAATGTATATCTGCTTTCCGGTATTTTATTCACCATTGTGGGAAGCTTTGTGGCATACGGCTGCGC
Organism: Clostridium sp. CAG:510; assembly: GCA_000434615.1. GTDB lineage: Bacteria > Bacillota > Clostridia > Lachnospirales > Lachnospiraceae > Acetatifactor. Next base: position 109,982 of record FR880834.1, on the reverse strand, counting down.
ATGGACATTTTACGCAGATAAGTGGGGGCTTAACGTGGCATCCAATGCAGAGGTGATTTTCAATGCCGGCAGTACCTGCTTCAGCACCTATTACATTACCATGTCGCTGTTTCTGGCATTTGCGGCGACCTTCCCCAATGCACAGGTGCTGCTTATGTTCTTTATCCCCTTAAAAGTAAAGTGGCTGGGCGTTATGTACGGTGTGATTATTCTGTTTGAATTTTTCCAGTCCTCCGTTGTCAATTTCTACACGGAAGCGGGCGCGGTAGTATCCCTGGACTTCGGTATTTTCGTAAAGATTTCCATTCTGTTTTCGCTGCTTAATTTCATTCTGTTCTTCATTACATCACGCTCCAAAATGAGCATGAATCCGAGACAGATAAAGCGGCAGCAGGAGTTTAAGCGGGATGTAAAGAGAAATACCTATACATCCAAGGTGACCAAGCACAAATGCGCCATCTGCGGCAGAACGGATGAAAGCAACCCGGAACTGGAATTCCGCTTCTGTTCCAAGTGCAATGGTAATTACGAATACTGCCAGGATCATCTGTTTACCCATGAACATGTAAAATAATACGCAATGTGCGGCAAACGGGAACGAACCCGGAAACGGGAAAAGAAATGAGGATTGAGTATGGAACGTGAGCTTTTATTCACAGACAAATTGCAGGAGCTGCGTGAAACGGCGAAAGCACAGGGCAATTTAATCACAGAGGATCAGCTGCAGGAGGCTTTTTCTGAGCTTTCCTTTGACGAAGAGCAGCTTGCCATGGTGCGGGAGTATCTGGCAAAGCATAAAATCGGCATCGGCAAACCGGTGGATACCGAGGAAAATCTGACCGGGGAAGAGAAAAACTTCTTAGAGATGTACTTAAAGGAACTGAAGGAGCTGCCCGCCGTCAGCGACGGGGAAAAGCAGGCTTTAACTATGTCCGCCATGGCGGGCGACAGTCTGGCGCAGGAAAAGCTCTGTACGGCGTACCTGCCCCAGGTAGTGGATGTGGCAAAGCTCTATGCGGGACAGGGCGTGTATCTGGAGGATTTAATCGGAGAAGGCAATGTAGCGGTTGCCATGGGCGTCAAGATGCTCGGCGCACTGGAAAAGCCGTCCGAGGCGGAAGGCATGCTGGGTAAAATGATGATGGACGCCATGGAGGACTATATCTCCGAATATGCGGAAGAAAGCAAAAAGGATAAGCACATTACCGAAAAAATCAACCGGATTGCGGATGCGGCAAAGAAGCTGGCGGAAGAATACGGCAGAAAGGTGACGGCGGAGGAACTGGCGGCGGAAACGAAGTTTTCTCAGAAGATTATTGAAGAGGCCTACCGCGTCAGCGGCGACAAGATAGAGGATTTGGAGAAGACACATGAATAATAATGCAATGGACATGGATTTTAAGTATATCATGCAGGATGTGACCCATGTGTACATCGGCGCCAGATATACTTACCGGGAGCTGATAGAAGCGGAGGATGTTCCCTTCAAAATCAAAAAGATGATAAACCAGTACATAGAGCCGGAGCTCCATGGCGAGGACCTTTCCATAGAAAGCCATTTTTATTACATGGACGGTTCGGGCTTTGCCTACCAGACATTTCTGCAGTTAAAGACCCAGGTGCGCATCAGTATTATAAAGGGAAACAAGTACCACACAACGACGATGAAACTGCAGGATTTTGTAAAGATACCGCCCGAAGAAAAAGAAAAGGACGGCATCAAGATACAGGAAATTATCATTGCCAAATTAGCGCTCATGACATTATAAAAATAAGCTGCTTTGCAGCGGAATGAGAGGGAAGCATGAAGAAAATAGAAGACTTACAGGCATATGAGCTGATTGAAAAAAGAAGAATAGAGGATTTGAACTCAGAAAGTTATCTGCTCAGACACAAAAAAACAGGTGCCAGAGTAACCCTGTTATCCAACGATGATGAAAATAAGGTATTTGCCATTGGATTCAGGACCACCCCTACGGACAGCACGGGTGTGGCACATATTTTGGAGCATTCCGTACTCTGCGGTTCCGACAAATATCCGGTGAAGGATCCCTTTGTGGAGCTGGTGAAGGGTTCCTTAAATACCTTCTTAAATGCCATGACCTATGCGGACAAGACCGTATATCCGCTGGCAAGCTGCAACGATACGGATTTCAAAAATCTGATGGATGTCTATCTGGATGCGGTATTCCATCCCAATATTTATAAGGAAGAAAAGATTTTCCGTCAGGAAGGCTGGCACTACGAAATGGAGGACGAAAATGCACCGCTTACCATAAACGGCGTGGTTTACAACGAAATGAAGGGAGCATTTTCCTCCCCGGATGAAGTGCTGCAGAGAGTAATGATGAATTCCCTGTACCCGGATACCACCTATGGCGTGGAGTCCGGCGGTGACCCGAAGGATATTCCGGATCTTACCTATGAGAATTTCCTGGCATTCCATCAGAAATACTATCATCCCTCCAACAGCTATATTTATCTGTACGGCAATATGGATATGGCGGAGAGACTGGATTATCTGGACAGGGAATATCTGGCCCATTACGAAGAAAAGAAAGTGGACTCTGAAGTTAAGCTGCAGGAGCCGTTTGCAGAGATAAAGCATGTAGCGGTGGAATATCCCATCGGCAGTGACGAAAACGAAGCGGAAAATGCTTATCTTACCTACAATGCCACCGTGGGTGATACCCTGGACAGAGAACTTTATATTGCGTTCCAGGTACTGGACTATGCCCTCTGCACCGCACCTGGAGCACCCTTAAAGAGAGCACTTTTGGAAAAAGGCATCGGTACGGATATTTACAGCATTTACGAAAACGGCATTAAACAACCCTATTTCAGCATTGTATCCAAGAATGCGGATGAAAAGCAGGAAAAAGAGTTTGTGGAAACCGTGGAAGAGGTGCTTGGAAAAATTGTAAAGGACGGTTTCGATAAAAAGGCTCTGTATGCGGCCTTAAGCCACTATGAATTCAAATACAGGGAAGCGGACTTCGGTTCCACACCCAAGGGACTTATGTACGGACTGCAGATGTTAGACAGCTGGCTGTATGATGATGCGAAGCCGTTTATCCATGTGGAAGCCAACGCCACCTTTGCCGCCCTTAAGAAAAAGGTGGAAGAGGGTTATTTCGAAGAACTGGTAAAGAAATACCTGATTGAGAATACGCAGAAATCCATCCTTCTTCTGCTTCCGAGAAAGGGTCTTACGGAAAAATCCGACAAGGAGCTGGAAGAAAAACTTGCCGCTTACAAAGCCGGCCTTACCAAAGAGGAAATTGCTAAAATTATTGCGGACAGCAAGGCGCTTAAGGAATATCAGGATTCGGAAGACGCCGAAGAGGATTTGCAGAAAATTCCGCTTCTCACAAGAGAGGATATGAAAAGGGAAGCAACCAAAACGGTCAACGAGCTTCGAAGCATCGGCAATACTCCGTTTTTGTACCATGATATTTTCAGTAACGGCATTGCCTACGCCCGTCTGATTTTCAAGCTTACCGACCTGACGGAGGAGCAGTTTCCCTATGCGGCGCTCTTAAAGGACGTTATGGGACTGATGGACACCGAGCATTATTCCTATGCGGATTTATTCAACGAAATGCATATAGAGACCGGCGGCATGACCATAGTGACCAATGTATACGGCAGCAATAAGGATACGGAAAAATATACGTCAACCCTTGAGGTGAAAACCAAGGTATTAGAGGATAATATGCCAAAAGCCTTTGCCCTGATGAAGGAAATGATGCTGCATACGGATTTCTCCGACAAGAAGAGATTAAAGGAGCTTTTGGCGGAAAACAAATCCAAGATGCAGGCGCAGATGACGGATGCCGCCCATGTGACGGCCATATACCGCGCCCTTTCCGGCATTTCCGTAACATCCGCCTTAAACGAAATGCTCACCGGCATTACCTATTACCGTCTGCTCGAGAAACTGGATAAAAATTTTGAAGCGGAAAGCGATGCCGTAATAGCCAGGCTGCAGGAGGTCTGCAGGATTATTTTCCGGCCGGAAAACCTGATGGTGGATCTGACCGGCAGTAAAAAAGCGGCAGAAGAAATTATTTCTTATGTGGATGCCATAAAAAAAGACCTTTACCACGTATCTATAAAAGAAGGTGGTTTTACACCTGTTTTAAGTAAGGTGAAAGAAGGCTATAAAACCCCCGGACAGGTCCTTTTTGTATGTCGTGCAGGTAACTTCAGGAAAAAGGGACTTCCTTATACAGGTACACTCCGTGCACTGAATGTCATGATGGGTTACGATTATCTGTGGAACCAGGTAAGAGTCAAAGGCGGCGCTTACGGCTGCATGTGCAGATTCGGAAGGTCGGGTGACAGCTATTTTGTTTCCTATAGGGACCCGAACCTTTCCAAAACCATTTCCGTATATGAACAGGCGGCGGATTACATTGCTTCTTATGAGGCAGATGAACGAACCCTGACCCAGTTTATTATCGGAGCAATCAGTGAGATGGACACACCCATGAACGCTGCATCCAAGGGACTCTTTTCCCTGACGGCGTACATGGCTGACCTTACGGACGAAGACCTGCAGAAAGAGAGGGACGAACTGCTTGCCACGTCGGCAGAGGACCTGCGTCGTACCGCAGAACAGGTAAGAGCCTTTATGGCGGATGAGTGCCTGTGCGTGGTTGGCAATGCCGAAAAGATTTCCGGGGAAGAGAAACTGTTTGACAAGGTCGAAAATCTGGTAGAATAGCTGCCGGAGAAAAGGGAGGGTTCTTATGAAAAAGAAACTGGTATTACTGACACTGAGCGCACTGCTGTTGTTCTCGGGATGCGGTTCCGCATCAGGAAAGAACAACCAGAGTAATTCCGCTTCACCTGCGGAAAACGGCTATGCGACGGACGGACTGTATTTTGCGGATGAGGCATATGATGAAGACTACATGTATGAAGAAAATACCGCGGATACGGCATCCGGCACCACATCGAAGGAAAATGTCCGGGACGGCAGAAAGCTCATTCGTACAGCGGATCTGTCGGTGGAAACACTGGAATTTGACAAGCTGCTTTCTTATGTAAAAGACAGAACGAACGAGCTTGGCGGTTATGTGGAAAACATGAACGTGAATAACGGCAGCGGATATGATACCTATTACAGCAGCCAGACTTCCGGTTACAGAAGGGACCGCAGCGCCAGTCTGACGTTGCGGATTCCCAAGAGTAAGCTGGATGCCTTCTTAGGCGATGTGGCGGAAAACAGCAACATCACCAGCCGCAGTGAGCAGGAACGGGATGTCACCACCAGTTATGTGGATTTGGAGAGCCATAAAAAAGTGCTTCTGACGGAACAGGAACGGCTGATGACGTACTTAGAGCAGGCAGAGTCCATAGAGGAAATGATGACCATTGAATCCCGGCTGTCCGATATCCGTTATCAGCTGGAAAGCATGGAAAGCCAGCTTCGTACCTACGACAGCCAGATAGAGTACAGCACCGTATCTCTTTACATATCCGAAGTAGTGGAACTGACACCGGTGGAAACAAAGGAACAGACCACCTGGGAGAGAATCAGCGAGGGATTTTTACGAAGCCTGCGCAATGTGGGAAGAGGCTTTAAGGAATTCTTCATCGGTTTTGTTGTTGCACTGCCGTATCTACTGGTAACCGTACTGATAGTGGGAGCATTGTTCGGTATTATTTATGCCATTGTAAAAAAGAGCAATGCAAAGCATGCTAAGAAGATGGCGGAAAGACAGGCGGCCTATTACCAGAATATGCAGGCGCAGCAGAACGGACCGCAAAATAAACAATAAGAAGAGGAACAGTTATGGAAAACAACGCTTTTAAGTCGGGATTTGTTACGTTAATCGGCAGGCCCAATGTGGGAAAATCCACCCTGATGAACTGCATTATCGGGCAGAAAATCGCCATTACCTCCAACAAACCCCAGACGACCAGAAACCGGATACAGACGGTATATACTTCGGAAGAAGGGCAGATTGTATTCCTGGATACGCCGGGTATTCACAAAGCGAAAAACAAATTGGGTGACTACATGGTAACGGTAGCCGAAAAAACACTTTCCGAGGTGGATGTGATTTTGTGGCTGGTGGAGCCTTCCAACTTTATCGGCGCAGGGGAAAGACATATCATTGAGCAGTTAAAAAAGGGAAAGACACCGGTTATTTTAGTCATCAACAAAATCGACACTGTGAAAAAGGAACAGCTTTTAGAATACATCGACACCTACCGGAAAGAATATGATTTTGCGGAAATTGTGCCGGTTTCTGCCTTAAAAGCGGAAAATATCAAAGAACTTCTGAAGTGCATCATGAAGTATCTGCCTTACGGTCCGGCATTTTACGACGAGGACACCGTAACCGACCAGCCGGTGAGACAGATTGTGGCGGAGCTCATCCGGGAAAAGACACTGCGTCTGCTTTCCGATGAAATTCCTCACGGTGTGGCAGTCAGCATCGAGAGCATGAAATACAAAAAGAATATCGTGGATATCGAAGCTACCATTTTCTGTGAACGGGACTCCCACAAGGGTATTATTATAGGAAAGAACGGCGCCATGCTTAAAAAAATCGGCTCCATGGCAAGAAGAGATATCGAGGAACTGCTGGAAAAACAGGCAAACCTGCAGCTCTGGGTGAAGGTAAAGAAGGACTGGAGAGACAGTGATTTCCTTCTGAAAAACTTTGGCTACCAGGAAAAAGATAAGGTGTAGGAACGCATAGAAAATTTTATTTTGTAAACCCTAAGTCCTATCAAAGAAAATACTTTGAGAGGACTTAGGTATCATATGAAGAACGAAGAAAATTACTGGGAGCAGTTCATGGCGAGCGGACGGATTTCGGATTATCTTTCCTATGTGGAAAAGAGGGAAGAGGATAAGCTGCGGGATGTGGCTTTGGGAGAAGCTTTTTATGCAGGATTTTTATGTAGTGACAGGGATGGTGATAAGCCAGATGCCTGTCGGTGAATTTGACAGAAGGGTTTGTGTTTTAACCAGGGAAAAAGGGAAGATTACTGCTTTTGCGAAAGGCGCAAGACGGCCGGGAAGCAAATTCATGGCAGCAACCAACCCTTTTTCTTTTGGTAAATTCAAGCTGTATGAAGGAAAAAGCTCTTACAATATCATGGAAGTGGACATCAGCCGGTATTTTGAAGAACTGCGGCAGGATTACATAGGTGCCTACGTGGGCATGTACTTTCTGGAAGTGGCGGATTACTATACCAGAGAAAACAATGACGAAAAAGAAATGTTAAAGCTTTTGTACCAGAGTCTCCGGGCGCTGGAGCACCCGGCAATCCCGAAAAGACTGGTGCAGTATGTATTTGAAATCAAATCCCTTGTGGTAAACGGCGAATATCCCGGTGCACCGAAGGATGTGACATTACAGGAGTCTACGGTTTATGCCCTGCAGTTTATTGCGGCAACTCCGGTGGAAAAGCTCTATACCTTTACGGTAAAGGAGGATATATTAAAGGAGCTGGGCATGGTGGCGCAGGAATATCGCAGCCGTTTTATGGACCGGCAATTTAAAAGTCTGCAAATATTAGAAACTCTTTATTGAAAAACCAATGTAATTTCGCTATAATATAGCATGGTATTTTAAAAATATGAAAAGAAAGGCAAGATTATGAAGACAAAAATAAGTAAACATACCGTATTTACGGCCATGTTCCTGCTTGCTTTCTGTCAGATTTTTCTGCTTGCCGGGTGCGCTGAGCAGACCAAGGCACCCACGGAAACCGGTCTTAAGGTGGAAAAAAGCGGAGAAATCGTAAGCACGATAGTGGAATCCTTTGAAAAAGAGTATTACTCGCAGGCATCGCTGCAAGAGATGATTGAGGATGAAATCACATCCTATCAGAAAAACGGAGCAATTACCTTAAATAAGGTAGAGGTACAGGAAGCGGAGAACGGCAACACCGTTACCGTGGAAATTACCTACGCATCCGGGCAGGATTATGCGGCATTTAACGATACAAAGCTGTTCTTCGGCACCGTATCCGAAGCACAGGCAGCCGGATATGCCATTCCGACGGACTTAGTCAGTGTGAAAGAGGACAGGACGATTACCTCGGAAGAACTGGACGGCATGAAAGAAAAGTATGTATTTATCACAAACGAAAGCCTGCCGGTGACTTTGCCGGAAAAAGCGGCGTTTGTGACACAGGATACAGAGATTATCAGCAGTAACTGCATAAAAGCACGGGAAGAGGGAGCAAAGCTCACCTACGTGATTATGAAATAGGGAGGAAGAAAAAAGTGGAAAAGACAATGGAAAAAATCGTAGCACTGGCAAAGGCAAGAGGATTTGTATATCCCGGTTCCGAAATTTACGGAGGACTTGCCAATACCTGGGACTATGGTAATTTAGGCGTAGAATTAAAGAACAACGTAAAAAGAGCATGGTGGCAGAAATTCGTACAGGAAGACCCTCATAATGTGGGCGTGGACTGTGCCATTTTAATGAATCCCCAGACATGGGTTGCCAGCGGTCACTTAGGCGGTTTCTCAGACCCTCTTATGGACTGTAAGGAATGCCATGAGCGTTTCCGCGCCGACAAGCTGATTGAAGATTTCTGCGCAGAAAACAACATCACCCTTGAGGAGAGCGTGGATGCATGGAGCCAGGAAAAGATGAAGGCATTTGTGGATGAGCACAATGTTCCCTGTCCTACCTGCGGCAAGCACAACTTTACCGATATCAGACAGTTCAACCTGATGTTCAAGACTTTCCAGGGTGTTACCGAGGATGCCAAGAACACCGTATATTTACGTCCCGAAACCGCACAGGGCATTTTCGTAAACTTCAAGAATGTACAGAGAACATCCCGTAAAAAGATTCCTTTCGGTATCGGTCAGATCGGTAAGTCCTTCCGTAACGAAATCACACCCGGAAACTTTACCTTCCGTACCAGAGAGTTTGAGCAGATGGAGCTGGAATTCTTCTGCGAGCCCGGCACCGATATGGAATGGTTCCAGTACTGGAGAGCATTCTGCCGTGACTGGCTTTTGTCCTTAGGCATGAAGGAAGATGAAATCCGTCTCCGCGACCATTCTCCCGAAGAACTCTGCTTCTACAGCAAGGGTACTACCGATATTGAATTCCTGTTCCCCTTCGGCTGGGGTGAACTCTGGGGTATCGCAGACAGAACCGATTACGACCTGACCCAGCATGCCAATGTTTCCGGACAGGATATGACCTATTTTGATGATGTAAAGAATGAAAAATACATTCCTTATGTAGTAGAGCCTTCTCTTGGCGCTGACCGTGTGGTACTGGCGTTCCTTTGCGCCGCATACGACGAAGAGGAATTAGAGGGCGGCGATGTGCGTACCGTACTGCATTTCCATCCCGCACTGGCACCGGTTAAGATTGCCGTACTGCCTCTTTCCAAGAAGTTGAACGAGGGCGCTGAAAAGATTTTTGCACAGCTTACCAAGAAGTACAACTGTGAATTCGATGACAGAGGCGCTATCGGTAAGAGATACCGCCGTCAGGATGAAATCGGTACTCCTTTCTGCATTACTTATGACTTTGACTCCGAAGAGGACAACTGCGTAACCGTACGTTTCCGTGATTCCATGGAGCAGGAGAGAGTGGCAATCGCCGATTTAGATGCTTATTTTGCGGATAAATTTACTTTCTAAGACAATAGAAATAGGAGACAAACAACAATGAGACAATTCACATCTGACGAACTGAGAAAGACCTGGAAACAGTTTTACATGGACCGCGGACATGTGGATGTAGGCGCCGTATCCTTAGTTTCCGATGGTTCTACCGGTGTTATGTTTAACGTAGCGGGTATGCAGCCTCTGATGCCTTATCTTTTAGGACAGAAGCATCCCCTTGGTACCAGACTCTGCAATGTGCAGGGCTGTGTGCGTACCAACGATATTGATTCCGTAGGCGACAAGAGCCATGTTACCTTCTTTGAAATGATGGGTAGCTGGAGCCTGGGAGATTATTTCAAAAAAGAAAGATGCAAATGGAGTTTTGAACTTTTAACCGATGTATTCGGATTTGATGCGGACCATCTGGCAGCAACCGTATTCGCAGGGGATGAAAATGCACCCCGTGATGAGGAAGGCGCAAAGTACCGTATAGAATCCGGCTTTAAGAAAGAAAACATCTATTACCTTCCCGCAGATGATAACTGGTGGGGACTGGAGTATGGTCCCTGCGGTCCCGACAGCGAAATGTTCTACATCGCAGACAGGCCGGACTGCGGTCCGAACTGCGGACCCGGATGCAGCTGCGGTAAATACACAGAGCTTGGCAACGACGTATTTATGCAGTATGAAAAGCATCATGATGGACATCTGACTCCGTTAAAGCAGAAAAATGTGGATACGGGATGGGGACTGGAGCGTATTTTAGCTTTCTTAAACGGAACCAAAGACGTATACCGTGTGGATTTATTTGCGCCCATCATTGCGTATATTGAGGATGCGGCAGGCGTAAAATACGAGCAGGACGAAAAACTCACCAGATCCATGAGAATTCTGGCAGACCATATCCGTACCGGCGTTATGTTAATCGGAGATGAAGCAAAGCTTCTTCCTTCCAATGCCGGTGCAGGCTATGTTCTCCGCCGCCTGATCCGCCGTGCGGTAAGACATGCCCGTGCCTTAAAGCTGAACAAAGAGCATATCTTAACGATTGCCGGCATGTATATTGATGACATTTACAAGGAAAGCTATCCGCTTCTTACGAAGAACCGTGAGTTTATCATAAGTGAACTGAAAAAGGAAATTGAACGTTTTGAAAGCACTCTGGAAAACGGTCTGAAGGAATTCCATAAGATTCTGGAAAACAAGAGAGAGGAAAAGGCAACCGTTATCGACGGCAAAGCTGCTTTCTATCTCTATGATACCTTTGGTTTCCCTATTGAGCTTACCGTGGAACTGGCAGAAGAAGAAGGTCTTACCGTGGACGAAGCGGGATTTGCCAAAGCAATGGAAGAGCAGAAGCAGAAAGCCCGTGAAAACCAGAACTTCTCCGCTAAGTTAAATGTGGGAGCAGGTCTTTTTGATGATTTGGGAGAGAACGTCACAACTGAATTTAACGGTTACGATACTCTTACCGGGGAAGATACCATCCTTGCCCTTGCAGATGAAACGGCAAGAAAAGAGGTTCTTTCCGCAGGGGAAACCGGAACTGTCGTAGTGGCAAAGACTCCGTTCTATGCAACTATGGGCGGCCAGAAGGGCGACATCGGTACCATCACCACAAAGGACGGTACTTTCGCAGTAGAAGAAACCGTAAAACTGTCCGGCGGCAGAGTAGGCCACATAGGAAAAGTAACTTCCGGTACCGTAAAGGTCGGTGAAAAGGCAGCCTTAAGCGTGGACACCGTAAACCGTAACAATACTTGCAAGAACCATTCCGCAACCCACCTTCTGCAGGCAGCGCTGCAGGCAGTGCTCGGTGACCATGTAGAGCAGCAGGGCTCTTATCAGGATGCCGGAAGAACCCGTTTCGACTTCAGCCATTCCCAGGCAATGACCGCAGAAGAAATTGCCAAAGTGGAAGCTCTTGTCAATGAGAAAATCCGGGAAAGCATCGATGTGGTAACCGATGTAATGAGCATTGAAGATGCCAAGAAGAGCGGAGCCATGGCTCTCTTCGGTGAAAAATACGGTGAGACCGTACGCGTGGTTACCATAGGGGATTTTTCAAAGGAACTCTGCGGCGGTACCCATGTAAAGAATACCGGTGTGATAGGCTCCTTCAAGATATTGTCCGAAAACGGTGTAGCAGCAGGCGTGCGCCGTATCGAAGCCATTACCGGTGACAACGTGCTGGCATATTATAAGGAAATGGAAGAAAAGCTTCTGGCAGCAGCCAGAGTTTTAAGGACCACTCCGGATAATTTAGCAGAAAAATGCGAACATCTGATGGCTGAAATGAAGAGCCTTTCTTCCGAAAACGAATCCTTAAAGGCAAAGGCTGCCAAGGATGCACTCGGTGACGTAATGAATCAGGTGAAGGAAGTAAAGGGTGTTAAGCTTTTAGCAAGCAGCGTCAGCGGTGTGGACATGAACGGACTTCGCGATTTAGGCGATTCCCTGAAAGCCAAATTGGGAGAAGGCGTAGTGGTTCTTCTTTCCGACATGGATGGTAAGGTGAATATGGTAGCCATGGCAACCGACGGAGCTGTGAAAAAGGGCGCTCATGCAGGCAACTTAATCAAAGGCATCGCCGCACTTGTCGGCGGTGGCGGCGGCGGCAGACCGAATATGGCGCAGGCCGGCGGTAAGAATCCTGCCGGTATTCCCGCAGCAATCGCAGAGGCTGAAAAGGTGCTGGAGGGCATGCTGTAATAGTGAAAGTATATTCCGTAACAGAAAACAAATCTAAATTATTTCTAAAAAAATAGTTGACGAATACACATTTTCTGTTATAATAACTATTGTGCATGCGGTCATGTACATATATTAACCCATATCAGTCGAGATGCTTGAAGGGACTGAAGGGAGGTCAGGTGCATTCATGTCAAACGTAATCGTTAAAGAAAACGAAACTTTAGACAGTGCTTTACGTCGTTTCAAGAGAAGTTGTGCTAAGGCAGGTATCCAGCAGGAAATCCGCAAGAGAGAACACTACGAGAAACCCAGTGTAAGACGTAAAAAGAAGTCTGAAGCAGCAAGAAAGCGTAAATATAACTAATCAGATAAGTCCTTGGTCGTTTTGATCCGGGACTTATGTTTTATCGGTTGATTTTTATAGAAAATCTTTCATACTATATTATATATTAGAAAAGATTTTCTGATGAGGAGAGGATTATATGTGGACGAAAGAATTGTTTGGTACAGATATTTACCATCTGGTCACAGCTTTCGTTATCTATAGTATATTAGGATGGCTTGTAGAGTCCATTTACATGTCCTTCTGTAATAAAAAAATTACCAACAGAGGATTTGCCAAAGGGCCGTTCTGTCCGATATATGGGTTTGGAGCCGTAATCGGCAACCTGGTTTTGACACCACTTCGTCACCACAGACTGGCACTGTATTTTGCGGGAGCCATTAGTGCTACCTTTTTTGAATTCCTGGTAGGCATGATGATGATCAGACTCTTGGGCGAGCTTTGGTGGGATTACAATGAAAAGCCTTTCAATTACAAAGGAATTGTGTGTCTGGAAAGCACCATTGCATGGGGCTTCTATGCGATTGGTGTGGTGTGTTACCTGAATGACTTTGTATATAGCATGATTGACCGGATGAATATGCGTATTGTGGTACACGTAGTCAGCGGTATTCTTCTGATTGCGGTCATTGATTACATTGTACAGCTCCTGAAAGTATTTAAGGTAGATGTGGCATCTAAAAGAGAAGCCGTCATTGAAAAGTACCGTAGCTTCAAGGCAAGATGGTATTAAATACAAGGAACACAGACATAAGATATTTCGTATTAAGTCATACAAAATGCTGCGTTTCCATATCTTTTAATAAAGGATATGGAAGTGCAGTTTTTTTATGGGAAAGTTAAAAAGATTTTTAGTTTTTTTGCTCTGTATGACTCTGTTTCTGGGAAATGTCCTGCCGGTAAGAGCCGCGACGGAGATAACCGCACCCTCGGCAATCCTGCTGGAAGCCTCCACCGGGCAGGTTATTTATGAAAAAAATGCAACGGAGAGGAGGAGCCCCGCCAGCATCACAAAAATTATGACGCTACTCTTGATTTTTGAAGCACTGTCGGAGGGAAAGGTTTCCCTGCAGGATGAGGTGGTGACCAGCGCCCATGCCAGGTCTATGGGCGGCAGTCAGGTGTTTTTAGAGGAAGGTGAAACGCAGACGCTGGAAACCATGATTAAATGCATTGTCATCGCTTCCGGTAACGATGCATCGGTTGCGGTGGCGGAACATATAGCGGGTTCCGAAGCGGATTTTGTGGAGAAAATGAATGCCAAAGCGACAGAACTCGGAATGGTGGACACCCATTTTGAGGACTGCTGCGGATTGACGGATTCCGACAGTCATTACACAACGGCAAAAGACGTAGCCATTATGTCCAGGGAGCTGACGGTAAAATATCCGGAAGTTTTTACATATACCCGGATATGGATGGAGGATATTACCCATGTGACGAGGCGGGGCAGCAGCACCTTTACCCTGTCCAGCACTAATAAACTTTTGAAATGGTATCAGTGGACAACGGGACTCAAAACCGGATCTACGGCAAAGGCAAAATTCTGCATTTCCGCTACGGCAAGCAAGGACGGCATGGATTTGATTGCTGTTATCATGGGGGCACCCGATCCCAAGGAACGGTTCCACGATGCGGAAAAGCTGTTAAACTATGGTTTTTCGGTAAGCAATCTCTATGTGGATGAAAATAAGGAACCGCTGCCACAGATGCGTGTGGAAGGTGGTGTGGAGGAATCGGCTTCCCTACATTATGCAGAGGAATTCCGATACTTAGATGTCACCGGCAGAGATTTATCGGCGGTGGAAAAAGAATTAAAGCTGCCGGAAAGTGTGAAGGCTCCCGTGACGGAAGGGAAAACAGCGGGGCAGGCTGTTTACCGGATAGGCGGCGAGGAAATAGGCAGAGTTGCCGTTTTGTACGATGCTTCCGTGGAAAAAGCCGGATTCGGCGACTACTTTAAGAAAGTACTGGGCATTTATTTTCATTTGTAAGGATGGAAAAATTATGCTATAATGTTGTCGGTGTTTTGCACCGGCAGCAGAATGGCATGCCGGATGGGACACGGCAAAGGAGTAACGGAATGCTTGGCGTGCTGTGTATTATTTTAGCGGTCTGTATTATTGTGGGGTTATGGATTATGCTTTACGATACCCACCATTTTGTGACAAGGCGGTATCGGTTTGCCTCCGCCAAAATAAAAAAGAATACCAAAATCGTTATGCTATCCGACCTGCACAACTGTAGGTATGGTGCGGACAATGCCCAGCTTTTTGCGGCAATCGAAGCGGAAAAACCGGATTTGGTAATACTTGCCGGAGACATGATTACGGCAAGCAACCGGGAAAAGACGGTGCATACCGTGCGTTTCATCGAAAAGCTGAAAAGCAGTTATCCTTTGTATTACACGTACGGCAATCATGAACAGAAAATTATTTTGAAAGAGGAATATAAAAAAACGGCGGAACGCTTTGAAAAAGAACGGACGGAAGCCGGCATTTCCTTTTTTAACAACTGCCACAGCACACTTGCGGACAGGGGGATTTCCCTTTACGGACTGGTACTGGACCATTCTTATTTCCAAAGATTCCATACCAAGGAGATGCCCGAAGGCTATATGGATTCCCTGCTTGGCAGACCCGCAGAAGATACTTACAATATTTTAATAGCCCACAACCCGGATTATTTCCCGGAATATGCGGAGTGGGGAGCAGAGCTTGTTCTCTCCGGGCATATCCATGGCGGCATTATAAGAGTGCCGCATTTAGGGGGCTTTATTTCTCCGGCAATCCGCTTTTTCCCTAAATATGACGGAGGACTTTTTAAGGAGAAGGGCGCTTTCATGGTATTAGGCAGAGGAATCGGAAGCCATGCGCCCAAGGTGCGGCTTTTTAACCCCGGTGAACTGATAGTGGTGGAGCTTACAGCGCAGGAGTAAGCAGAAACGGGACTGCGCAGTAACAGAACGCAGGAATACACAGAACCGGAAAGGTATCATAACGGAAGGAACAGACAGATGGCATTATCCGTGAAATTAGAGGTGTTTGAAGGCCCTTTGGATCTTTTACTGCACCTGATAGAAAAGAACAAAATCGATATTTACGATATTCCCATTGTGGAAATTACGGACCAGTATCTGACTTACATCAAGCAGATGCAGACCGAGGACATGAATGTCATGAGTGAGTTTCTGGTGATGGCGGCAACCCTGCTTGACATCAAATGCCGGATGCTTCTTCCCAAGGAAGTCAATGAAGAGGGCGAGGAGGAAGACCCGAGAGCCGAGCTGGTACAGCGCCTGCTGGAGTATAAGATGTATAAATACATGTCCTATGAACTGCGGGACAGGCAGGTGGATGCGGAAAAGTTTTTTTACCGGGAAAAGCATCTTCCCAAGGAAGTGGAAAACTACAGGCAGCCGGTGGACTATTCCGAGCTGATCGGCGAGATGAATTTACAGAAACTGCAGGATATTTTCAAATCCATTATTAAAAAGCAGGAAGACAAGATTGACCCCATCCGGAGCACCTACGGCAACATCGAAAAGGACGAAATTGATATTGATGCCAGGACGGCTTATGTGGAGGATTACATAAAGCAGCACAAAAAGACAAGCTTCCGGCAGCTTTTGGAAAAACAGAGCACCAAGATGGAAGTGATAGTGACCTTTCTGGTCATTTTGGAAATGATGAAAATGGGACAGATTGATATTGTACAGGAAAATATTTTCGACGATATCATGATTACGGCAAGGGAGCAGCAGAATGGACAAGAATAAAGCAAAAGCGGCAATCGAGGCGATTCTTTTTACCATGGGAGAGTCCGTGGAAATTTCTCGGCTGGCCGCCGTCCTGGAAATGGACAAACAGGAAGTGACGGCGCTTTTAAAAGAAATGGACAAGGATTACCGGAAGGAAAACAGAGGTATTTTTCTCATGTGGTTAGAGGACAGCGTGCAGCTCTCCACCAAAGCGGATTTGTATGAATACCTGATTAAAATAGCCAAGACACCCCGTAAGATGGTGCTCACGGACACGGTGATTGAAACCCTTTCCATTATTGCCTACAAGCAGCCGGTTACAAGACTGGAAATCGAAAAAATCAGAGGCGTTAGCTGTGACCACGCCATCAACAAGCTTTTGGAGTACGAGCTGATTACGGAGCTGGGAAGAAAGGATGCACCGGGACGCCCCCTGTTATTTGGCACCACCGAACAGTTTTTACGCTGCTTCGGCGTGAAGTCCATCGAAGAACTGCCGGAACTGTCTCTGGTACAGGTAGAGGAATTCAAACAACAGGCAGAGGCGGAAGCAGGCATCCTGGCGGCGGACACCATTGCGGAGAATGCACTGGAAGAAAACGAATAAAAAAGTTTCCGGAATGGGCATGTGAATGAAATTTCGGAAAAAGACATATACATAGTAGTGACAAATCAGGAATGTTGCTACTATGTTTTTTTATTTTAAAAAAGTTATCGGCGTGCTGCTTTTGTGCAGCCTTTTTATGGGAACGATTCCGGCACGCACGGTGCAGGCAGAAGATGCGCAGCCGGATTTGCTGACACAGGAAGCAGTGACGGCAACCACGGAGGCGGAGCCATCACTTTCTTTGTACGCTACGGCAGCCGTGCTTATGGATGGAGATACCGGCAGGGTTTTGTATGAAAAAAACGGGGAACAGTTTCTGGCAAATGCCAGTACCACCAAAATAATGACCTGCATTCTGGCACTGGAATACGGCAATCTGTCGGATACGGTGGAGGTATCGAAACGGGCGGCGGGTATGCCGAAGGTCAAGCTCCATATGAAAGAAGGGGAACATTTCCTGCTGGAGGATTTGCTGTATTCCATGATGCTTGAATCCCACAACGATTCTGCTATGGCGATTGCCGAGCATGTGGGCGGCAGCATGGAAGGCTTTGCCGGTATGATGAACCGGAAGGCGGAGGAAATCGGCTGTGAAAATACCATGTTTCTGACGCCAAACGGCCTGGATGCACAAAAAACAGTTCCGGAGGAGGACGGGGACAGCAAGATTTCCAACCACGGCACCACGGCGGAAGATCTGGCGAAAATCATGGCATACTGCGCCTTCCATTCCCCTAAGGCAGAGGAGTTCTTAAAAATAACGCGGACCTCTGCATACACGTTTCAGAGCATGGAAGGACGCAGCTTTTCCTGCGTAAACCACAACGCCTTTTTAAGCATGATGGAAGGAGCGTTGACCGGCAAGACCGGGTTTACCAACAAGGCAGGCTACTGTTACGTGGGTGCACTGGAACGGGACGGCAGGCGGTTTACCATTGCCCTGCTTGCCTGCGGCTGGCCGAACCATAAGACCTATAAGTGGTCGGATGCCAGGACCCTTTTTTCCTACGGACTTGAAAATTATTCATATCATTCGCTTACGGAGGCATCCTATGAGAAGGAACTGTTAGCCCCAATCCCGGTAAAAGACGCGCAGACGGCATATCCGGGAGAAGAGTTTTTAGTGCCTGTGGAAATAAAACCGGGCAGTATACAGAAAGGAGAAGAACGGCATGATGGCCTGGATTTTGTGGCTTTTAAAGAAAATCAGAAGGAAAGCATAGGAATTTTATTAAAGGACGGCGAAAAAATAGAAACCCGAAGCCGTGTGGTGTCTGACCTTACAGCACCGGTGCAGAAAGGCACAGTGGTGGGAGAGATTGTCTATCTGGCGGGCGATACTCTTTTGTATAGGGAAGAAATTGTGACGGCAGAAACGGTGGAGAGAATTGATTTTTTCTGGTGTTTTACGAAGGTATGCCGTATTTTCCTGCCCGGTTGAGTTTCATAAACAAGGCGAAAAAATGTCCGGAAAATGCCGATTGCATGTAAAGATTTTGTTAAGAAACACAAAAATAAAAGATAATTGAAAAAATAGTAAAATTTATGATGGAAAGATTACTTCGTTTATGCTACAATAATACGGACATTGATAATAGGGGAGATGTTTTTGCAAAGGTGCAAAAAAGGTCTCCCCGTTAAATTGTTTTTATTTATTTATGATAAATGGAGGGCTTGAAAACATGAGTAGTACTTCAAAAGCGAGCCAAAGAATCAATGCTTTGCTCGACGACAACAGCTTCGTTGAAATCGGTGCTTTCGTTACTGCAAGAGCGACGGATTTCGACTTAAAGCAGACCCCGACTCCTTCCGACGGTGTTATCACCGGCTACGGAGTAATCGGCGGAAATCCTGTATACGTTTACAGTCAGGATGCTTCCGTATTGAACGGCACCATCGGTGAGATGCACGCAAAGAAAATTGCCAATCTCTACGACCTTGCCATGAAGACAGGCACACCTGTCATCGGACTTTTAGATTCTGCAGGCTTCAGACTGCAGGAGTCAACCGACGCCCTGAATGCGTTCGGTACCGTTTACAAAAAAATGTCCGATGCCTCCGGTGTAATTCCCCAGATTGCGGCTGTATTCGGAAAATGCGGCGGCGGACTTGCCGTTATGGCAGCCATGGCTGACTTTACCTTTATGGAAAAGAATGATGCCAAGCTGTTCGTAAATTCTCCCAATGCCATTGAAGGCAACAGCACCGCAAAATGCGATACCTCTTCCGCACAGTTCCAGAGTGAAAAAGCGGGAAATGCTGATTTCGTGGGAGACGAAGCAGAAGTGATTTCCGGTATGAGAAACCTGATTTCCATGCTTCCCGCCAACAACGAGGAGAACCTTGCTTTTGAAGAAGGTACTGATGACTTGAACAGACTTACCGCAGAGCTTGCCGGCTGCAAGGATGCGGCAGTGACGCTTTCCATCTTAGCCGACAACAACGAATTCGTTGAGGTTAAGAAAGACTATGCAAAGAATATGGTAACCGGTTTCTTACGTTTAGACGGTGTGACCGTCGGCGCCGTAGCAAACAGAAGCCAGATTCTGGACGCAGACGGAAATGTTGTCGAGAAAATGGACGAGACCCTGACCCCGGCCGGATGTGAAAAGGCAGCGGATTTTGTAAACTTCTGCGATGCTTTTGAAATCCCCGTTCTGTCCCTGACAGACGTTACCGGTTATACAGCATGTGAATGCGGCGAAAAGAGACTTGCCAAGGCTGTAGCACGCCTTACCTTTGCTTTCGCCAACGCTACCGTTGCAAAAGTAAACGTTATTTTAGGAAAAGCTTTCGGCAGCGCTTACATAACCATGAACTCCAAGGCAATCGGTGCAGACATTACCATTGCATGCCCGGATGCACAGATCGGAGCTATGGATGCAGATTTGGCAGCCAAGATTATGTATGAAGGACAGGGTGCCGAAGTAATCAAAGAAAAGGCATCCGAATATGCAGCACTGCAGAACAATGTGACAAGTGCCGCAAGGAGAGGATATGTTGACCAGATTGTCGAAGCTGCCGATTTAAGAAAGTATGTAATCGGTGCCTTTGAAATGCTCTTTACAAAATGTGAAGAACGTCCGGTTAAAAAGCATGGAACAGTTTAGAAAGGGAGATACTTAATATGAAAAAATTTCTGACAATGTTATGTATGCTCACCTGTGTTTTGGGACTGACCGCCTGCGGAGAATATGAGCCTACCGAAATGGAGCAGCAGAAGGGCAACGAAGCTGTTTCCATGGCAACAAATTTTATTCTTCCCTACATGACCAGCTTCTTTGATGATGAACTTGTGGAAGCGGTTCAGGAAAACTATAATGTGCACGAAGTGGAAAGCCAGGTAGAGGATTATTTTTCTCTCTACATTTCCATGGTAAGCCAGAATTACAACATAAGTTTTGGCTATGACTCCATTGATGTGGAAGGAAATGCCATCCTGACCGGTATGGTTTCCTTTAACAACACCTATGATGAACTGGGAGATATCAAGACATCCGAAGGCTTCCAGGGCACATATAAGGTATCAGGTGACGAAATCATTGTTTCCGTACCCGTTACGGGAACCAAGACAGATTCCAACGGAAATGTCAGAACTGCAACCGCAGAACTGATTTTTACAAACGACATTTTCCTGACATTGAAATCCTGTGCACTTAACCTTGACCAGAGCATGGGCGAACTGATGGCAAAGGCAGCCATGGACACCCTGATGGGTATGATGACGGTATTTGCCGTATTGATTTTAATCAGCATCATTATCTGGGCTATGGGAGGTATTCCCAAGCTGCAGGCAAAGCTTGCCAAGAAGCCTGAAAGCAAAAAGGAAGAGTCCATTGACAATACCATTGCACAGATTGTGGAAAAAGAAGAAAGCACAGAAGACGACACCGAGCTGGTTGCGGTTATCGCAGCAGCCATTGCCGCTTATGAAGGTTCACAGAGTACTGACGGCTTTGTAGTCAGAAGCATTAGAAAAAGAAGATAATCGGAGGAAGAAAAAATGAAAAATTATACCATTACCGTAAATGGAAACGTATATGATGTAGTAGTAGAAGAAGGCGCATCCGCAGGCGTAGCACCCGTTGCAGCTCCCGCAGCACCCAAGGCAGCACCCAAGGCTGCAGCACCCGCCGCTCCCAAGGCAGCACCCAAGGCTGCAGGCACAGGAAGCATTAAGGTAGAAGCCGGTGCAGCCGGTAAAGTATTCAAGATTGACGCTGCAGTAGGCACCGCAGTAAAGAAGGGTGACGCCGTTGTTACCATTGAAGCCATGAAGATGGAAATCCCCGTGGTAGCTCCTGAAGACGGTACTGTTGCAAGTATTGATGTTGCTGTAGGCGATGCAGTAGAAGCAGGCAAGGTATTGGCAACTCTGAACTAAATAAAGGCAACAGCCGAGAATTACAGGAGGTCATCAAATGGATTACATAACAAGTACGTTAGGTAACCTGTTACATCAGACAGCTTTCTTTAACCTGACCTGGGGAAACTACCTGATGATTGCAGTTGCCTGCTTTTTCCTCTATCTGGCAATTCGGCACGGATTTGAACCCCTGCTGTTATTACCGATAGCATTTGGTATGCTGCTTGTAAACATCTATCCGGATATCATTCTGCATGCAGAAGATTCCAATAACGGTGTCGGCGGCTTACTGTATTATTTCTATATTCTGGATGAATATGCCATCCTGCCGTCCTTAATCTTCATGGGTGTAGGCGCCATGACGGACTTTGGACCGTTGATTGCAAACCCCAAGAGCTTCCTCTTAGGCGCAGCAGCACAGTTTGGTATTTTCGCCGCTTACTTCGGTGCGATTGCACTGGGCTTCAACGGAAAGGCTGCAGCAGCCATTTCCATTATCGGTGGTGCGGACGGCCCTACCTCCATCTTCCTGGCAGGTAAGTTAGGACAGACAGGACTTTTAGGACCTATCGCCGTGGCAGCATATTCCTATATGTCACTGGTACCCATTATCCAGCCCCCCATTATGAAGCTCCTTACCACGGAAAAAGAACGTAAAATAAAAATGGCACAGCTTCGTCCTATTTCCAAGCTGGAAAAGATTTTATTCCCCATCGTGGTTACTATCGTTGTCAGCCTGATTCTTCCTACCACAGCTCCCCTTGTAGGTATGCTGATGTTAGGTAATCTGTTCAAGGAATCCGGCGTAGTAAGACAGCTTACGGAAACCGCATCCAATGCCCTGATGTACATCGTAGTTATCCTGCTTGGTACATCCGTAGGTGCAACCACAAGTGCAGAGGCATTCTTAAACTGGGATACCTTAAAAATCGTAGCACTCGGTCTGATTGCATTTGCCTTCGGTACCGCGGCGGGTGTCCTGTTCGGAAAACTGATGTGTGTACTTACACATGGCAAGGTTAACCCGCTGATTGGTTCTGCCGGTGTATCCGCAGTACCTATGGCAGCCCGTGTATCCCAGAAAGTCGGCTCGGAAGCAGACCCTACCAACTTCCTTCTGATGCATGCGATGGGACCCAACGTAGCAGGTGTTATCGGAACTGCTGTTGCGGCAGGTACCTTCATGGCAATTTACGGAGTATTCTAAGCAGTAGCTGATTAATAAAAGAAAATTAGGAGGAACAGTTATGTCCGAAGTAAAACCGATTAAAATTACGGAAACCGTTCTGCGTGACGCACATCAGTCCCTGATTGCCACCAGAATGCCGACCGAACTTATGCTTCCCATCGTAGAGAAAATGGATCAGATTGGTTACCACTCAGTAGAATGCTGGGGCGGTGCAACCTTTGATGCATCCTTACGTTTCTTAAAAGAAGATCCCTGGGACAGACTCAGAAAATTAAGAGATGGATTTAAGAATACCAAGCTGCAGATGCTTTTCAGAGGCCAGAACATTTTAGGTTACAGACCTTATGCAGATGACGTAGTAGACAATTTCGTAGAGAAGTCTATTGCAAACGGTATTGATATTATCCGTATTTTCGACTGCTTGAACGACCTGCGTAACTTACAGGAAGCAGTTGATGCAACCAACAAGATTAAGAAGACCGAAGGCCGCGGACATGCACAGGTTGCACTGGCTTACACTTTAGGCGATGCCTACACCATGGAATACTGGGTAGACATGGCAAAGAAGATTGAAGAGATGGGTGCAGACTCCATCTGTATCAAGGATATGGCAGGCTTACTGGTTCCTTACAAGGCTGCAGAGCTGATTAAGGAAATGAAAGCCGTTACCAAGCTTCCCATCCAGCTTCATACCCACTATACTTCCGGTGTTGCCAGCATGACTTACTTAAAGGCAGTAGAAGCCGGCGTCGATGTTATCGACTGTGCAATCTCTCCTTTTGCAATGGGTACTTCACAGCCCGCAACTGAAGTTATGGTAGAAACCTTCAAGGGAACTCCTTATGACTCCGGTCTTGACCAGAACAAGTTAGCGGAAATTGCTGATTACTTCAGACCTTACAGAGACGAGTGCCTGGCAAACGGACTGTTAAATCCCAAGCTTTTAGGCGTTGATATCAAGACCCTTCTGTATCAGGTACCCGGCGGCATGCTTTCCAACATGGTAAGCCAGTTAAAGGAACAGAACGCAGAAGATAAGTACTATGATGTATTAAAGGAAATCCCCCGTGTCCGTAAAGACTTAGGCGAGCCCCCTCTGGTTACCCCTTCTTCCCAGATTGTCGGTACACAGGCTGTATTCAACGTACTGATGGGCGAGAGATACAAGATGGCAACTGACCAGACCAAGGATATTCTCCGCGGTAAATACGGCAAGACCGTTAAACCTATGAATCAGGAAGTAATCGACAAGGTTATTCCCGGTGAAGAAAGAATTACCTGCCGTCCCGCAGACTTGATTTCCAACGAAATGGACAAGTTGGAGTCTGAAATGGCAGAATGGAAGCAGCAGGATGAAGACGTACTGTCTTACGCACTGTTCCCTCAGGTAGCTACCGACTACTTCAAATATCGTATGGCACAGCAGGAAAAGGTTGACCCTGCACAGGCAGATAAGAAGAACGGCGCTTACCCTGTATAAACACAACAAACAAAGAGGCCGGCAGCTTTCGGAAGAAAGCCGCCGGTTTTTTAGAAAGCGGAAAATGACAATGAAAAAAAGAGTGAAGTATTTACATATATGTCTGACGGCAGTGCTGGGGCTTACCTTTCTTGCCGGCTGCGGACAAACGGAAAAAGTGCCCGAGGTGAGGGAAACTGTGGCACCTCTCACTTCTTATGTGACGGAGGAAGAGTGGGAAGCAGCGGATATGGGGCAGGAGGAAAACAATGCAGCCGTAGCGGCGGTTATGAAAAAGGCGGCAAATAAGGAAGACATTACCATTGCCTGCATCGGAGGCTCCATTACCCAAGGTACCATATCAAACGGAACGGCTGACAAAGAAGTAGATTTTAAGAAGAGCTACGTGGAACTTTTCAGCCGGTGGTGGACGGACACCTTCCCGGAAACAAAGATAAATGTCATCAATGCCGGTATCGGTGCAACGGACTCCTACCTTGGCGTACACCGCGTGGACGAGGATGTTCTTTCCTATAACCCGGATCTGGTGCTGGTGGAGTTTTCCGTAAACGATGCCGGAAGCAACCGGGCACGTATCAACTATGACAATTTAGTGCGGAAAATTCTGCTTGCCGACAATCATCCCGCCGTGATGCTTTTGTTTATGGGACAGACCAACGGCTCCAACGCCCAGACCTCCCATGCGCTGGTGGGATTTCAGTACGGACTTCCTATGATAAGCTATTGTAATGTCATACAGAAGATGATGGATGACGGACAGTATACCGCAAAGGAGCTTTCCGGGGACACCACCCATCCTTCCGCCCTGGGACATGCCATTACCGGAGAGCTTTTGTGGAAGTACTTAAATAGTGTGTACGAGAACTGCGACAGCTATCCGGAGCCGGCGGTATTTGACAAACCGGCATTTACCAACGAAAAATATCTGCATGCCACCATTTTACCGGCAGAGGATGTGAAAGTGAATGAACCTTTTACCGTTACCTGCAGCAGCCTCGGTCTGGAATACTGGAGGACCATAGACGGAAACGGCGGACAGTTTGGCGTCTATGTGGACGGCGAATATGTGGGCAGCATCAATACGGACTTTTCCGGCGGCTGGGGCAATTATGCGGCGGCAGAGGAGATTTTTTCGGCGGATGAAACGAAGGAACATGTGGTAGAGATAAAAGAAATGGAAGGTTATGAAGGGAAATTCTGCGAAATACTGGGAATTCTCATATCAGAACTTGACTAAAATCCGTCCTTCGGCTAAAATATTTAGAAAATAACGAGTGTTACGATAAAGAAAGCAGTTACGGAAACCGGTCCGGCGATACGGATTGCACAGAATGAGAGGAACCATGGCGAGAAAAGAATCCATTACCATAACGGATATCCTGAATACGGCGTTTGCACTGACAAGAGAAGAAGGAATAGCGTGTGTCACGGCAAGGAGTGTGGCAAAGAAAGCAGGCTGTTCCACACAGCCTATTTTCCGTGTGTATCACAGCATGGAAGAGCTCTGGCGGGCAGTCTACGAAAAGGCGGTTTCTTTCTTTGAGGATTATTATGAATTTTACCCGAAGATGGGAGACACTCCGTTTTTAAATATCGGCATGGCATATATTTCGTTTGCCAGGGAAGAAAAAAATCTGTTCAAACTTCTTTTTATAGAAGAAATGGAGCAGAAAAAGAGCCTGTATGAAATTTTAAACGGCAGTCAGGGCAGCCTTGTGGCGGAAATACGGAAGGCGTCCCAGGACGGCTGTGAAAAGCCGGAGGAAATGTTCATGCGTATGTGGCTGTTCATACACGGAGCTGCATGCATGTGCCTGACGGGAGATTACGACCTTTCGGATAAAGAAACAAGGGAACTGTTGATACGGGAGTACGCAAATGGACAATAAACAGGATGTTTTAGTCAGGATAGAGGAAAAATACGCATCCATGAGCAAGAGCCACAAAGCGATTGCAGGATTTATAAAGGAGCATTACGACCAGGCGGTATTTATGACGGCGGCAAAGCTCGGCGAAGAGCTTTCCATAAGCGAGTCCACCGTGGTTAGATTTGCGTCGGGTCTGGGCTATGAGGGGTACCCGGAGTTCCAGAAAGCGCTGGCGGACTGGGTAAAAAACAAGCTGAGCAATGTGCAGAAGATGGATGTCAAATATGCCAACCACAGCCAGTCGGAAATTCTTACCTCCGTGCTGGAGGCGGACATTGAAAAGCTGCAGGACACCATAGGAAATCTGGATGCGGATGCTTTTGAAACTGCCGTGAATGTCATTCTGGGAGCGGAAAATGTCTACATCATAGGACTGCGGAGCTGTGCCCCGCTGGCGGAGTTTTTACAGTTCTACCTGAACATGATACGGGGAAACGTGACACTGCTCAACAGCACCAGCGTCAGCGAAACCTTTGAGCAGATGATTCGTATCAGCGATAAGGATGTCATGATTGGCATCAGCTTCCCACGGTACTCCATGAGAACCCTGAAGGCCATGGAATTTGCCAACGACAGAAATGCCAAGGTCATCAGCCTGACGGATTCCATCCATTCGCCCATGTGCCTGTATTCTTCCTGCAACCTGTTAGCAAGAAGCGACATGGTTTCCATCGTGGATTCCCTGGTGGCGCCTTTGAGTGTCATCAATGCCCTGGTTGTGGCGCTTTGCTTAAAGAAGCCGCAGGATGTCAAAACCAATCTGGAAAATCTGGAAAGCGTATGGAACAATTATCAGGTTTATCTGAATGATGAAATTAACTTTATCGATGAGGAGCCTATGTTAGACAATCCTCTCTGGAAAGGAAACGATGCATAAAACAGTGGTAATCGGAGGCGGGGCAGCCGGTATGATGGCAGCCATAGCTTCCGCCGGAAACGGCAGCAAAACACTTTTGATAGAAAAAAACGAGAAACTCGGGAAAAAGCTTTTTATCACGGGAAAGGGCAGATGCAATGTGACCAATGCCTGTGAAACGGAAGAACTTTTACCCAATGTCATGAGCAATCCAAGGTTTCTGTACAGCGCCTTTTATGGCTTTACCAATGCGCAGGTTATGGATTTCTTTGAACAGGCGGGCTGTCCTCTGAAAGTGGAGAGGGGTAACCGGGTATTCCCGGTGTCCGACCATTCGTCGGATGTCATCCGTGCGCTGGAACGGAAGCTTAGGGAAGAAAACGTGGAGATTATGCTTCACAGTACCGTGAAGGATATCCTGACCGAGGAAACGGAAGTAGGAAAGAAAGTCACGGGCGTGCTTTTAGAGAGCGGTAAAAAAATAGAAGCGGATGCCGTGATAGTGGCGACCGGCGGCAAATCCTATGAAAGCACCGGCTCTACGGGCGACGGCTACCGCTTCGCAAAAGAATGCGGACATGAAGTGACAAAAATACTGCCGTCCCTGGTGCCCCTTACCGTAAAGGAGCCTTACTGCCGGGAAATGATGGGACTTTCCTTAAAAAATGTTTCGATAGAACTTGCCTGCGGCGGCAAAATATTATACAGTGGTTTTGGAGAAATGCTGTTTACCCATTTCGGGGTCAGCGGCCCGCTGATCTTATCGGCAAGCAGTTTTTACGTGCAGAAGGCTTTCGGAAAAGAAGCCACGCTTACCATTGACTTAAAGCCCGCACTCAGCGAAGAACAGCTTGATAAGAGACTGCTTCGGGATATTGAGGAAAATAAGGGAAAGCAGTTTAAGAATGTCCTGTCGGGTCTGCTTCCTGCCAAAATGCAGCCGGTGGCAGTAGCCCTTTCCGGCATAAATCCGGATAAAAAGGCGGGAGACATCACGAAAGAAGAACGAAAACGGCTGGGACAGCTTTTGAAAAATATGCCGTTTACCGTGACGGGCTGCCGGGACTTTGCGGAAGCCATTATCACGAAGGGCGGCGTGAAGGTAAAAGAAATACAGCCTTCCACCATGGAGTCCAAAAAGGTAAAAGGACTGTTTTTTGCCGGAGAGGTGCTGGACTTAGACGCTCTTACCGGCGGCTACAATCTGCAGATTGCCTGGTCCACCGGGTACCTTGCGGGACGGGCGGCGAAGGAAGCATAACCCATGGAAAAGAACAGCCGGTGAAGGAAACATAACCGATGGAAAAGAACAGCCGGCAGGAGCCGGAAATATAGAACAGAAAAGGGGAGAAAAGAAATGGAGGAAAAGGGTATGAGTTATTGTGTGGCAATAGACGGACCTGCGGGAGCGGGAAAAAGCACTATAGCCAAGAAAATCGCAAAAAAAATGCAGTTAATTTATGTGGATACCGGTGCCATGTACCGGGCAATGGCATTGTTTTTATTGAGAAACCATGTGTCGCCGGAGGATGCGGCAGCCATTGAAAGGACCTGCGAGGATGCGGAAATCGGCATCTGCTATGAAAAAGGACAGCAGGTCGTATACTTAAACGGTGAAAACGTAAACGATTTGCTCCGTTCCGAAGAAGTGGGAAAGATGGCATCCATATCTTCCCAGATTAAATCCGTGCGCCGCAAACTGGTGGATTTACAGAGACGCCTTGCAGAGACCACGGACGTTATTATGGACGGCAGGGATATCGGCACCTGCGTACTGCCGGATGCGGATGTGAAAATCTACCTGACGGCAAGCAGCAGAGTGCGTGCACAGAGGCGTTTTGATGAATTACAGGAAAAAGGCATTGCCTGCAATTTCGACGAAATCGAAAAGGATATTATCGAAAGAGACCGCCGGGACATGACAAGAGAGGAGTCCCCCTTAAAGAAAGCAGAGGACGCCATTGAGGTGGACACTTCCGATATGAGTATTGAACAGGTGATTGCCACCATTATCCGCATCTGCGAAGAAAAAAAGGAGAAATAGGGTGGAAGTCATACTGGCAAAAAGCAGAGGCTTCTGTTTCGGTGTCAAGCGTGCCGTGGATACGGTATACGGGCAAATCGGAAAGACCGGAAAACTGTATACATACGGCGATATCGTAAACAACGAGGAAGTAGTAGGCGATTTAAAAATGAAGGGCGTTTCCGTCATAAACGACATGGAAGAATTGAAACAGGCGGAAAAAGGAACGGTCATTATCCGGGCGCACGGTGTGGGAAAAGCGGTGTACGAGGCCATTGAAAAAGAAGGCTTTACCCTGATGGATGCCACCTGCCCCTTTGTAAAAAGAATTCATAAAATTGTGGAAGAGGAAAGTAAAAAAGGAACGCAGATCGTGGTCATCGGAAACCCGGCGCATCCCGAGGTCGTCGGCATTGCCGGCTGGTGCCACAGCCCGGCAATCATCCTCGAAACCATAGAAGAAGCAGAAAAAATCGCCCTGAAAGGGGCTCAAAATGTCTGCATTGTGTCTCAAACGACATTTAATTACAATAAATTTCAAGATATAGTTGAAATTTTAAAGAAAAAAGTCTATAATGTTACTGTTGCGAATACTATCTGCAATGCAACTGAGGAGAGACAAAAGGAAGCAAAAGAAATTGCTGCCGCCGTAGATGTTATGATAGTTATAGGTGGCAGGCACAGTTCCAACACCAGAAAGTTGTATGAAATTTGCAGTAAGGAATGTGCCAACACTTATTTTATACAGACACTGGATGACTTGCATTTAGAAATGCCTAAATCTGTTCGACTGGTGGGTATTACAGCAGGGGCTTCTACCCCAAATAATATTATTGAGGAGGTTCAAAATTATGTCAGAATTAACTTTTGAACAAATGTTGGAAGATTCATTAAAGACAATACACACAGGAGAGGTAGTTGAAGGTACCGTTATCGACGTGAAGCCGGAAGAAATCGTGCTGAACATCGGTTACAAGGCTGATGGCATTTTGACCCGCAATGAGTACACCAATGAGCCCGGTGTGGATCTTACCCAGGTGGTAAAAGTCGGTGACAAGATGGAAGTTAAGGTTCTCAAGGTAAACGACGGCGAAGGACAGGTGGTTCTTACCTACAAGCGACTTGCGGCTGACAGAGGCAACAAGAGAATCGAAGAAGCATTCAACAACAAAGAAGTATTAAAGGCTACCGTTTCCCAGGTACTGGACGGCGGTTTAAGCGTAATCGTAGATGAAGTCCGTATCTTCATTCCCGCAAGTCTTGTTTCAGATACCTATGAAAAGGATTTAAGCAAGTACGCAGGACAGGAAATTGAATTCGTTATCAGCGAATACAACCCTAAGAGAAGAAGATACATCGGCGACAGAAAGCAGTTAATCGTGGCAAAGAAAGCCGAATTACAGGCTGATTTATTTGCGCGTATCAAAGAAGGCGATATCGTGGAAGGTACCGTTAAGAACGTTACCGATTTCGGTGCATTTATTGACCTTGGCGGAGCAGACGGTCTGCTTCATATTTCCGAAATGTCCTGGGGCCGCGTAGAGCATCCCAAGAAGGTATTTAAGGTTGGCGACAAGGTTAAGGTCCTGGTTAAGGAGATCAGCGGTCATAAGATTGCGTTAAGCCTTAAGTTCGACGAATTAAATCCCTGGAAGAATGCTGCAGAAAAGTATGCGGTTGGCAATGTAGTAACCGGTAAGGTTGCAAGAATGACAGACTTCGGTGCATTCGTAGAATTAGAGCCCGGCGTAGATGCTCTGCTTCATGTTTCCCAGATTTCCAAAGAACATATTGAAAAGCCCGCAGATGTTCTGCATGTAGGCGATGAAGTAACCGCAAAGGTTGTTGATTTCAACGAAGCAGACAGAAAAATCAGCTTAAGCATCAAGGCTCTTACCGCTCCCGAACCTGCCAAGGAAGAAGCAAAGAAGGATGAGGATGCAGACGTTGTTTCCGTAGATATCGATGCAGTTATCGCCGCAGAGAAGGACGACGACGCCGAGTAATCCCGAAAGGATAAAGATGGTATACGATTACGAGTATTTTAAGGATGCAGTATATAAGCTCACATCCATTGACCTGAATGCCTATAAAGAGAGACAGATGAAACGCAGGATTGATACTCTGATTGCCAAAAACAAAATTGTTGGTTACGAGAAATATGTGCAGGCACTGAAAACGGACAAAGTGCTGTTTGAAGAGTTTGTCAATTATCTGACCATCAACGTTTCGGAGTTCTACCGTAATCCTGATCAATGGGAGATACTGGAAAGGGAAGTCATACCGGAGCTGATACAGAAATTCGGTAAGAACTTAAAGATATGGAGTGCCGCCTGTTCCACGGGCGATGAACCGTACTCCCTTGTAATGGCATTATCCAGACAAATTCCGCTATCCCAGATACGGATTATTGCGACGGACATTGACAAGCAGGTTATAGCAAAAGCCAGGACCGGGCTCTACAATGAGAAGAGCATTGCCGGGGTGCCGCAGGATTTAAGACAGCGGTATTTCAGACAAATCGGTTCCTCCTATCAGATTTCCGATGAAATCAAAAAGAGAGTGGAGTTTCGGGAACACAATCTCCTGAAAGATACTTATCCGGCTGATTGCGACCTGATTGTATGCCGCAATGTACTCATTTATTTCACTGATGAAGCCAAAGAGGAAATTTACCGCAAGTTCTTTAAGGCACTTCATACCGGTGGAGATTTGTTCATAGGAAGTACGGAACAGATTTTAACCTATAAGGAAATCGGTTACGCACGAAAGAATTCGTTCTTCTATGAAAAGCCTAATACATAAACAAACATAAAATAAAAATCCAAGCTCAAACGGCTTGGATTTTTTTATGGGAAAATATTCTAAAATGTATAAAACAACCCCAAAAATGGGAACATCAATAAATGGAACTCATCATATCCAGTACATGGCGGGCATAGGTGGTAAACGCCTTCCTGTCTTTCTTGATTTCGTCAGTCAGTTCAAAGAACAGTTCCTTGCTCTTATATTCCCTTTTGAAAAATGGCTCGAATATAATATCCCACTGCTGCAGATATAAGGAATATTTACGGGTATAGCAGGTAGCTGCGGTAGCCTGTACACGGAATTCCTTATCCACAAAATCCGCAACGGATTTGTGCAGAGCCACATCCTCCTCGGGCAGATAATAATAGTCCTTATAGTTGGCGTAAAAGTATTTCAGCTCTTCCTCAATAAGGGGCACCTTTAAGGTTGCGGTGTCGTTTTCTCCCTTGAAATAGCAGCTGCCCACGGAAAGGGAAACCGGAACGGGGAGAGGTGTGGGGAGCGAAAGCGTCATTAAAAGCTCCTGTCTGCGGTTGCCGGAGTAGTCGGTATAGTAGTTTGCCTGTACCTTTTTAGCATTTACTTCGCCGTTAAACAGGTCGTGGTAAGCCAGAATGGGCAGAACCTTCAGCATGCCGATGATGTCTTCCTTATTGTGCAAAAGAAGTAAATCCCGGAAATCCTCAATCGGCTCCTTTACATAGTCGTGGTAGATGCTGATTAACTCACCGCCTGAGTATTTATCCTCCCTGCCGATGCCGAGAAAAGCCTCTATGGTTTTCTGCTTGCAGTTGGAAAGCTTTAAGAAATGCTTATAGGGAGCAATTCTTTTGTAAATGTCCAGTCCGTCAAAACCGTCGAAGTGGTACGGCAGACCTAAGGATGCGGCTTTCTGCTGCAGATAGGGGATATCGAACGCATTGCCGTTGTAGTGGATCAGGTAGCGGTAAGATGCAGCAAAGGTAAAAAAGGCTTCTAAAACGGCAGCTTCTTCGTCGTATTTTTCAGCCATCCACTGGTGTACATGAAACCTGCCGTCTTCATAACAGGCGCAGCCAATCAGGTAAAGATTGGAACTTTTTGCGGTAAAACCGGTGGTCTCTATATCTAAAAACAAAACATCATCAACGGGAGCAATCCGCTCCAGAGGATAGCCCGGAGTGAAAGAATCCAATATGTAATCCGCTGTAAACATAAGTAACTCCTTTTCTTATACTTTCCAACATTGTATCACATTTTTCTCTTTTTAAGTAGTTTTTTTTGTCAAAAAAGTGTATAGTAGGGGTATACATTTTTTGAGAAGAAAAATGGGAGGAAAAAGGATGGCAACATTGACATTTAAGGGGGGTATTCACCCGTATGATGGCAAGGAGCTGACAAAGGACAAGCCGATTCGGAACGTGCTTCCCAAGGGAGACCTGGTTTATCCTATGCAGCAGCATATCGGAGCACCTGCCAAACCTGTTGTGAAGAAGGGTGACAGAGTGCTTGCCGGTCAGAAGATTGCGGAGGCGGGAGCTTTTGTCAGCGCACCGGTGTACGCAACCGTTTCCGGCACGGTAAAGGCGATTGAACCGAGAAGAGTGGTGACGGGAGAGAAAGTTATGAGCATCGTGGTGGAAAACGACGAGCTGTATGAGGAAACCGAAGCCTGGGAGCCGCTGGATGAAAAAAAGGCATCCAGAGAAGAAATTATTGACCGTATCAAGGAAGCGGGCATTGTCGGCATGGGTGGTGCGGGCTTCCCCACGTTTATCAAGCTTTCTCCGAAGGAGCCGGACAAGATTGACTATGTGATTGTAAACTGTGCGGAATGTGAACCGTATCTGACTTCCGATTACCGCAGAATGATGGAGGAGCCGCAGAAGCTGATTGACGGCTTAAAGGTTTCCTTAAGCCTGTTTCCCAAAGCACAGGGTATCTTAGCGGTGGAGGACAATAAAAAGGACTGTATCGCTCTTTTAAGGAAGCTTACAAAGGACGAAGGACGCATCAGCGTAAAAGCCCTCAAAACCAAATACCCGCAGGGCGCGGAGCGTCAGATTATCTATGCGGTGACGGGCAGGGAGATTAATTCATCCATGTTGCCTGCGGATGCCGGCTGTGTGGTAAACAATGTGGACACGGTGGTGGCAATTTATACGGCGGTGCACGAAGGACGCCCCCTGATGGAGCGTATCGTGACCGTGACCGGCGATGCCATCAAACATCCCTGCAATTTTAAGGTGCGCATCGGTACCAATTACCATGAGCTCATCGAAGAAGCGGGCGGTTTCCGCGTAAAGCCGAAAAAAATCATTTCCGGCGGTCCTATGATGGGCTTTGGTGTATTTGATTTAGATCTTCCCACCACAAAGACAGCTTCGGCACTTTTAGCACTTTCCTCCGATGATGTATCGGAGATGGAGCCTACGGCTTGTATCCGCTGTGGGCGTTGTGTGGAAGTATGCCCCGGAAGGGTGATGCCTGCCAAGCTGATGCAGGCGGCTGTTCACGGAGACGAAGAGACCTTCCTTAAATTAAACGGTATGGAATGTTGTGAATGCGGCTGCTGCAGTTATATCTGCCCGGCAAAGCAGCCTCTGACCCAGACCATTAAATCCATGCGCAAGATGCAGCTTGCCAAAAAGAAAAAATAGGAGGAGAAATCATGGCTGATTTATTGAAAGTATCATCCAATCCCCATGTGCGGAGCAAGGTCAATACGGCGAGCATCATGTTTGCGGTGGTAATAGCCCTCCTGCCGGCTACGGGCTTTGGTATTTATAATTTTGGACTCCGGGCGCTCTGGGTCATTCTTACCTGTGTGGCATCGGCGGTCCTGACGGAATTTTTATTCGGACTCTATAAAAAGAAACAGACCATCGGGGATTTATCGGCAGTGGTAACGGGACTTCTGCTTGCCTTAAACCTGCCGGTCACCATTCCCTTATGGACGGCGGCGCTTGGAAGCATCTTTTCCATTTTAGTGGTAAAGTGCTTATTCGGCGGCCTGGGACAGAATTTCATGAACCCGGCGCTGGGCGGCAGATGCTTTCTGTTAATTTCCTTTCCGGCGCTCATGACGAATTTTGTCTGCGACGCCTACAGCGGCGCAACCCCTCTGTCAGCCCTTAAAATGGGAGAGGAAGTAAAACTCCTTCCTATGATTATCGGACGCACGGGCGGCACCATCGGAGAAACTTCCGTGATTGCCATTGCCATCGGCGCATGCCTGTTAATTGCCCTAGGACTGATTGACCTGCGTATTCCCGGCATGTATATAGCCACCTTTGCCCTGTTTATCTGCCTGTTCGGCGGACATGGCTTTGACCCGGCATACGTGACGGCACAGGTAGCCGGCGGCGGTCTGATGCTCGGCGCTTTCTTTATGGCAACGGACTACGTGACACGCCCCATAACCAGAAAAGGGCAGTACCTGTACGGTATTTTCTTGGGTATCCTGACCGGTATTTTCCGTGTATACGGCAAATCTGCGGAAGGTGTTTCCTATGCGATTATCATCGGCAACCTGATTGTTCCCCTGCTTGAAAAGGTGACGGTTCCGAAAGCCTTTGGAAAAGGAGGCGGTCATCATGAAAAATAGCCAGGACATGAAAAAAATGTGGAAGGACGCCGGTATCCTTTTTGCCATTACCCTGATAGTGGGACTGATGCTCGGTTTTGTAAACGAACTGACCAAGGAGCCCATTGCCAGACAGGAAGAGCTGAAGGTGCAGAATTCCTGCAGGGAGGTTGTGGCATCGGCGGATTCCTTTACGGAGAAATCCTTTGCCGATAACAGCTCCGAAGCCTTTTTACAGGTGGTGGAAAGAGCGGCGGAAAACGGTGTAAAGGTGGACGACAGCTACTTTGAAGCCAAAAATGCGGCGGGTGAAACCATCGGTTATGTATACCTGCTTACAAGCTCCGAAGGCTACGGCGGCAACATCGAACTGATGACCGGCATCCTTACGGACGGCAGTTTAGGCGGCGTCTCCATTTTAAGCATTTCCGAAACCGCAGGACTCGGTATGAAAGCGGGAGAGGTGCTTATCCCGCAGTTTGCGGAAAAGAAAGCCCAGAGCTTTGTCTACACCAAGAGCGGAGCTGTGGCGGACAACGAAATCGATGCCATCAGCGGTGCAACCATTACCACAAAGGCAGTGACCAATATCGTCAACACCGGTGTGGATTTATATAACAGCGTATTTGCGGGAGAGGAGGCAGCAAAATGAAAGAAAACAGTGCAGTAGAACGTCTTTATAACGGCATTGTGAAGGAAAACCCCACATTTGTCCTCTTACTCGGCATGTGCCCCACACTGGCGGTTACCACCTCTGCCATGAACGGTCTTGGCATGGGGCTTACCACGGCAGTGGTGCTGGCACTTAGCAACCTGATGATTTCCTTACTCCGGAAAATCATTCCGAACAGTGTGCGCATTCCGGCGTTTATCGTCGTCATTGCCTCTTTTGTAACGGTGGTGCAGCTTTTGCTGGAAGCGTATCTTCCTTCCTTAAACGAGGCGCTTGGCGTGTACATCCCGTTAATCGTAGTAAACTGTATTATCTTAGGCAGAGCGGAAGCCTATGCCTATTCCCACAAGCCCATTGCCTCCCTGTTTGACGGTATCGGCATGGGACTGGGATTTTCCGTGGCGCTGACCTGTATCGGCGCCGTAAGAGAAATCTTAGGCGAAGGCAGGCTCTTCGGTTTTGCCGTTATGCCGAAGGCATATACACCCATCGGCATCTTTGTCATGGCGCCGGGCGCTTTCTTTGTACTGGCAGCGCTGGTTGCCCTGCAGAACTATGTGAAAAAGAAGCTGGCGGCGAAAGGAAAAGACGTCAGCAAAATCGGCTCCGGATGCGGTCATGACTGCATGAACTGCTCCGTTGGAGACTGTGCGGAAAAGGAGGAGCAGTAATGGAAACCGTTAGAAATTTACTCATTATTTTAATCAGCTCTTCTCTGGTCAGCAATGTGGTACTGAGCCAGTTCTTGGGACTCTGCCCGTTCCTCGGTGTATCAAAGAAGACCAACACGGCGGCAGGTATGGGTGCGGCGCTTATTTTCGTTATCACCTTATCCAGCGCCATTGCCGGTGTGATTTACAAGTTCCTTCTGGTACCGTTCCATTTAGAGTACCTGCAGACCATCGTCTTTATTCTGGTCATTGCCGCACTGGTGCAGTTCGTGGAAATGTTCTTAAAGAAATATATGAAGTCCTTATACAAGGCGCTGGGCGTTTACCTGCCGTTAATCACCACCAACTGCGCGGTTTTAGGTGTGGCAATCACCAATGTGCAGAAAGAATACGGCATTTTAGCCGGCACGGTCAACGGCTTTGCAACGGCTTTCGGCTTTCTCATTGCCATTGTGATTTTAGCCGGGCTCAGGGAAAAAATGGCATACAACGATGTACCGGAATCTTTTCAGGGCATGCCCCATGTACTGCTGACGGCAGGACTGATGGCGATTGCGTTCTGCGGATTTTCCGGACTGTTATAAGGAGGATGGGCGATGAGTGCAACGGGTATTATAGCAGCTGCCGTACTGATTGGCGGCGTTGGCATATTTGTCGGTATTTTCCTGGGAATAGCAGGAATTTTCTTTAAGGTACAGGTCAATGAAAAAGAGGAAGCGGTCTTAAACGCACTACCGGGCAACAACTGCGGCGGCTGCGGTTTCCCGGGCTGCGCAGGTCTGGCGGCAGCCATTGCAAAAGGCGAGGCGCCGGTCAATGCCTGTCCCGTAGGCGGGGGACCGGTGGGTGAGGAAATCGCCAAAATCATGGGTGTGGAAAGCAAAAAGACCGTGCGTATGGCTGCTTATGTGCACTGCATGGGTGACTGTGAAAAGACCCACCCGGATTACGAATACACGGGTATAGAAGACTGTCGTATGTTGAGCTTTGTACCCAACGGCGGTCCCAAGTCCTGCAACAGCGGCTGTCTGGGGTTCGGCACCTGCATGAAGGAATGTCCCTTTGATGCCATTCACATGGAAAACGGCATTGCGGTGGTGGATAGGGAAGCCTGCAAGGCGTGCGGTAAATGTATTGCGGTATGTCCCAAGCATCTGATTTCCTTAGAGCCTTACGAGGCAAAGCATATTGTGGCATGTTCCTCTAAGGATATGGGCCCGGTTACCATGAAAGCCTGCAATGTGGGCTGCATCGGCTGCGGCATCTGTGTGAGAAGCTGTCCCAATGAAGCGGTCAAGGTAGTGGATTTCCATGCCGTTATCGACCAGGAGAAGTGTACGGGCTGCGGCGTCTGCGCGGAGAAGTGCCCGAGACACGTAATCGTATAGAAAAAGCAGACGGCGGTATTATGAAATAAATTCCGTGCAGGCAGCGGAACACAGGAAGGTTACGGAGGTAAGTATGAAGCTTCCCGATGAGTATGAACAGGATAAATGGAGCCCGGGAATGAAGGGGATGCTTGCCGGAGCTGTGATTTTTGTGGTGGGTATCTTTATCCTGATTGTGATATTAAATACAAACAACCGCAGGAATGCGGT
>FR880834.1:67983-71794 GCA_000434615.1 Clostridium sp. CAG:510 | reverse complement strand
GCAGGAATGCGGTGACACTGCCGGATACACAGGAGCAGAAGCCGGTGGCGGATGATCTGCCCGCGGACTATTCCGCGACGCAGACCGGCACCCTGACACCGGACGATTTAGACTTCTGGGATATGTACCCGGAGGAAAAGGAAGAAGCTAAGGAAAGCGAAACGGAAACGGAGCCGGTAAAGACCAGCGACCCGGCTACGGACGGCAGGCATACGCTTGTGACGGACAAGGACGGCAAGGAAGAATGGGTGCTTATCAGCCCCTACCTTCCAAAGCAGGAGTACGATTATACCAAGCTGGTGTGCCAGTCTGATCTGATGAAATATTATGTGGACGGCAGACAGG
This sequence comes from Clostridium sp. CAG:510, assembly GCA_000434615.1. Lineage (GTDB taxonomy): Bacteria > Bacillota > Clostridia > Lachnospirales > Lachnospiraceae > Acetatifactor. Next base: position 71,449 of record FR880834.1, on the reverse strand, counting down.
TTTCCTATGTGGGAGCAGCTGTTTCCAAGTATCAGGACTATGTGGATTTTGTAAAGCTGCGCAAAGCGGGGGTTGATTTTGTCATGATCCGCGTGGGTGTCAGAGGCTACGGCACCGGACAGCTTATGATGGACGAGTACTTTGAGGATAATATGAAGCGGGCAACGGATGCCGGCTTAAAGATTGGGCTGTATTTTTCTTCCCAGGCAATTACGGAAGAAGAGGTGTCAGAGGAAGCGGCGCTGGTGCTCGACAATATCGGTGACTATGAGATTTCCTATCCCATTGTGTTTGACATGGAGCTGGTGAACAACGATACCGCCCGCATTGAAAACCTGACAAGGGATGAACGGACGAATTTAACCAAGAAGTTTTTGGACACCGTCAGCACGGCGGGCTATCAGCCCATGCTGTACGGCAATAAGGAGTGGCTCATTAAAAAAATTGATTTGTCAAGACTGACCGCTTATGATGTGTGGCTGGATCAGCCCGGGGATTTGCCGGATTATCCGTATGAGTTTACCATGTGGCAGTACAGCGATACGGCAGTGGTGGATGGCATTGCTGGCTATGCGGACTTAAGCATCAGCTTTATCGATTATTCGGAAAAGTAAGGCTTACTGATTAACGGAAAAAGTAATTTGATACAGTTTGGAAGATACCGGCAGGCGTGTATAGATTTCGGCATACATACCTGCCGGTATATTTTCTACATAATTGGGCACAAATGCCTTGGGACAGCCCGCCTTCTTTAAGATGTCCACGGCTTTGTTGTAGGCGATGGCGGCTTCCTCCATGGTTTTATAGCGGCCGATGACGTAGTTCCCGCGCACATGGATTTTAGAGAGGTAGAGCCCCTTTTCTTTTTCATAGGAAACGCCGTGGTAGCGGTTTAAGATGACAAGATTTTCACGGCGGAAATCGGTGGTATCCCCATTCTCAAACCGGTAGTCGCGTCCCGGCACCGCATAGTTTTTGATGCCGTAGCGGTTTAAAATATTGACCTGCATGCCGAAGTCGGCAACAAAATAATGTCCGCCCCGTTTCATGATTTTGTGGGAGGAATAGTAAAAAAGGTCATCCACATCAAATTTGAGCACCAGGCTTTTAGAATGGTAATAATAAAAGAAGCGGGGACGCACGTAAATGGGAGTGGAAAAATAGACGCCGTTGTCCCGGAAATTGACAAGCACCACCCATTTTTCAAAAGAAAGAAAGCATTCATCCGTATAATCGGAAAGGGAGAGGGAGGCATCGGACAGCAGACGTCCGGCTTCTCTGTAAGCATTTACGGCATTTTCCCGCACAGAAAAGCTGCCCAGGCTGATATGCTTTGCCCGGTAGGTCACGGAAGCACGGTAGTAGAGACTACCGTCTTTTTTTTGTGCCGAAAAACAACCTTCCATAATTGGACTCCCTTCCTTACCTTATCTGAATCTGGCGGGAAAATGAAATTTCCCTGCCTTCACCATAACAGATTTTATAAGAAAATACAAATTTTAGAAATATTTTGCAGACAGGCTGTATAAAATAATAAAAGTGAAGGAGAAAAAGACATGTATAAAAAATATATGGCGGCTTTGCTTCTTATCAACCTGATTGCACTTGCCGCAGTGGTAAATCTTACCGAACTGAAGGTAAGCTATGTGGTGGCAACGGAGGCCTTTCATCTGAATGTGGAGGAGGCGCTGATGCCCCTGGAAGAAATGAGCTTTGCCTGCGAAATGGACAGACCGGCGTCCGGACAGCGGGTGCTTTCCGTGGAAGTGACGGAAAAGGAAAGACTGTATGAACTGTCAGAGGACGATTACGAGGTACTGCTTAGGATCGTGGAGGCGGAAGCGGGAGGAGAGGATGAAGAAGGAAAAATGCTGGTGGCGGGCGTGGTATTAAACCGTGTGAACAACCCGGCATTTCCAGATACTGTGCGGGAGGTGGTGTTCCAGCGGGAAAACGGAACCTCCCAGTTTTCCCCCGCCTACAACGGCAGATACGAAAAAGTAACGGTCAGCGAGGAGACGAAGGAAGCGGTGGAGCGTGTACTCTGCGGGGAGGATATTTCGGAAGGCGCCCTATATTTTGCCGCCAGAAAATATGCGGACAAGGACAAAATGAAGTGGTTCGACGAAAGGCTGACGTTTCTGTTCGCCCACGGCGGGCATGAGTTTTTTTATTAACCACCATTGCCAAAAAATAGGCGGTATGGTATACTGATTCCAATCTTTTTAAAGACAGAATTGAGTGCCTGAGGGCACGAAAGGAGATACACAGAATGGAAGAAGTATTGTACAACAGTACCAGAAGCAACGGCACACCGGTAAAGGCTTCGGAAGCAATCTTAAAAGGACTTTCCGACGACGGAGGACTTTTTGTACCTGACCGTATTCCGGCTCTGGACAAGAGCTTAAAGGAGCTTTCGGGACTTACCTATAAGGAAGTGGCATATGAAGTAATGAAGCTTTTCCTGACGGATTTTACGGAGGAAGAGTTAAAGCAGTGTATCAACAACGCTTACGACAGCAAGTTTGATACCGAAGTAATTGCACCACTGGTAGAAGCGGAAGGCGCTTATTATCTGGAGCTGTTCCACGGCGCAACCATTGCTTTCAAGGATATGGCGCTGTCCATACTTCCCCATCTTTTGATTACATCCGCAAAGAAAAATCAGGTAAAGAATGAAATCGTTATCCTGACTGCGACAAGCGGCGATACCGGCAAGGCGGCACTGGCAGGCTTTGCAGGCGTAAAGGGAACGAAGATTATCGTCTTTTATCCCAAGCACGGCGTCAGCCCCATCCAGGAGAAGCAGATGGTGACCCAGAAGGGGGACAACACCTGTGTAATCGGCATTACCGGCAACTTTGACGATGCCCAGACCGGCGTAAAGAAGCTGTTCGGCGACAAAGAGCTGGCAGCGGAAATGGACAAGGCAGGTTATCAGTTCTCCTCAGCCAACTCCATCAACATCGGACGTCTGGTTCCCCAGATTGTATATTATGTATATGCTTACGCACAGCTTTTGAAGGAAGGCAGAATTGCGGACGGAGAAGCCATCAACGTGGTCGTTCCCACCGGCAACTTCGGCAACATTTTAGCCGCTTTCTATGCAAAGAACATGGGACTTCCCATCAAGAAGCTCATCTGTGCATCCAACGACAACAAGGTTTTATATGATTTCTTTGAAACAGGCGTTTACGACAGAAACAGAGAGTTTGTACTGACCACCTCTCCCTCTATGGATATCCTGATTTCCAGCAACTTAGAGAGACTGATTTACCGTATTGCCGGCAACGATGCGGAAAAGAATGCCGCACTGATGGCAGCCTTAAGCGGTCAGGGCAAGTACGAAATCACGGCGGAAATGAAAGAAAAATTAGCGGATTTCTACGGCAACTACGCAACGGAAAAGGAAACTGCCGCAACCATTAAGGAGCTGTACGAAGAAACCGGCTATGTGATTGACACA
>FR880834.1:46931-67945 GCA_000434615.1 Clostridium sp. CAG:510 | reverse complement strand
GGTAGCCGCTACCGTATACAACAAATACAAAGCACAGACAAAGGACGAGGCAAAGACCGTGATTGCATCCACCGCAAGCCCGTTCAAGTTTACCAGAAGCGTCATGGAAGCCATTGATGAAAAGTATGCAGCCATGGATGATTTCGCACTGGTGGACGAACTGTCCAAGCTTGCCAATGTAAAGGTACCCAATGCCATCGAAGAAATTCGTACCGCACCGGTACTGCATGACCGCGTATGCGACAAGGAAGAGATGAAAGCGGTTGTGAAGGAATTTTTACATATGTAATGTTTTTCACAGGAAACGGAGGCGGATTGTCAGATGGAGCATACTTACATTGCGATTGACTTAAAATCCTTCTATGCCTCTGTGGAATGTGTGGAAAGAAAGGAAAATCCGCTTACCACCAATCTGGTGGTGGCGGATGAAAGCCGTACAGAAAAGACTATATGCCTTGCTGTTTCCCCCTCCCTGAAGGCATTCGGGATACCGGGAAGAGCAAGGCTTTTTGAGGTCGTGGCGGCGGTAAAAGAAGTCAACAGAAGGCGGCTTGCCGCCATCCCGGAGCGGAAATTTTCAGGGAAAAGCTGTCACGCGGAGGATATCGACAGCGATAAAAGCCTTGCGGTGAGTTATATCGTTGCGCCGCCCCGTATGGCAAAGTACATGGAATACAGCACAAGGATTTATCAGATTTATCTTAGGTATTTTGCCCCCGAGGACATGCACGTATATTCCGTGGATGAGGTGTTTATGGATGCCACCAGGTATCTTTCTACCTATAAAATGAGTGCCAGGGAGCTGACCCGGAAAATCATACAGGATATTCTCTCCGAAACCGGCATTACCGCCACGGCGGGCATCGGTACCAATCTGTATCTATGCAAGATTGCCATGGATGTGTGGGCAAAGCATACGGAGGCAGACAAAGACGGCGTGCGCATTGCGGAGCTTGACGAGATGAGTTACAGAAGGTATCTCTGGGATCACAAGCCGATTACGGATTTCTGGCGGGTAGGCAGAGGTTATGCAAAGAAGCTGGCGGAAAACGGCATGTTTACCATGGGAGATATTGCCCGCTGCTCCGTGGGGAAGCCGGGAGAGTTTTATAACGAGGGGCTTCTGTACGATCTGTTCGGTGTGAATGCAGAGCTTTTAATCGACCATGCCTGGGGCTGGGAGCCCTGCACCATAGAGGATATCAAGGCATACAAGCCATCCGCCAACAGTATCAGCACCGGGCAGGTGCTATCGGAGCCCTATGACTTTGAAAAGACCAGACTGATTATACGGGAAATGACGGAGCTTTTAGTACTGGACCTTTTGGATAAACATCTGATGACTGACCGGATGGTGCTGACAGTGGGGTACGATATTGAAAACCTGACGGACAAAAGCCGGAGAAATGCTTACAACGGGGAAGTGGTGACGGATCGCTATGGCAGGAAAATTCCTAAACATGCCCACGGCACTGCTAATTTAAAAGAAAAGACATCCTCTGTAAGTATCATTATGGATGCAGTCATGGAGCTGTATGACCGGATTATGGACCCGGCGCTTTTAACCCGCCGGATGTCGGTGGTAGCGGCAAATGTAGTGGATGAGAGCGAAGCCGAGGCACAAAAAACGGAAACTTACGAGCAGCTTTCCCTGTTTACGGACATAAAAGCGGAAGAGGAACGGAAAAAAGAAGAAAAGGCGGCTCTCTTAAAAGAACGGAAAGCCCAGGAGGCAGTTCTTGCCATCCGGAAGAAATTCGGCAAGAATGCCATCTTAAAGGGCACCAATTTAGAAGAAGGAGCCACCACCATTGACAGAAACCGGCAGATAGGCGGCCATAAAGCATAGGAGGCAGGAGATATGAAAGGTAAATATGACGACATTATCAATCTGCCCCATCATGTGTCCAAGGACAGACCCCGCATGTCCATCGGGGACCGGGCTGCCCAGTTCGGTGCCTTTGCGGCGCTGACCGGCTACGACGGACAGATTAAGGAAACCGCCAGACTGACGGAAGAGGATGTGGCACTGACGGAGTATCAGTACCGGATTTTAAACGAAAAGATGGCATATATCGTAGCCCACAGGGAAGAACATCCCCTTGTTGGCGTGCGTTACTTTGTACCGGACAAAAGAAAGAACGGCGGCAGCTACGAGGAGTACCGGGGAAGGGTATGGAAAATCAAAGAGTACGAAAAAGAAATGGTTTTTGAAGACGGCACATGCATCCCCATAAGAGAAATCAAAGAGCTGCACCTGGAGCTTGAGAATTTTCAAAATTTTTGAAATTTTTGAAAAAAGTGCTTGCTTTTTTTGACGGGATATATTATGCTATACAAGCATCATTCAAATGGCTTGTTGGTCAAGCGGTTAAGACGCCGCCCTCTCACGGCGGAATCAGGGGTTCGATTCCCCTACAAGCTGTTGCTATTTAGAATAGCCCAACCCAAGGAAGATTCCTGAAAGCACATAAACGTGGATTCAGGGATTTTTTTTAGGTAAAGATAAAATATAACTTTGGAGGCGGCAATGTTACAGGCGAAAAATCTGACCTTTTCCGTGGAGGACGAAAACACACCCGCAGGAAAAGAAAAAAGAACGATTATTGATAAGGTATCTTTTGAAATAGCGGACGGAGAAATGCTGGTGGTGACGGGACCCAACGGCAGCGGCAAATCCACACTGGTAAAGCTGCTCATGGGTATCGAAACACCGGACGCCGGAGAAATCTTACTGGACGGAAAGGATATATCGAAGCTGTCCATAGCGGAACGTGCGGGGGCCGGTATTGGCTATGCATTCCAGCAGCCGCCCCGTTTTAAGGGTATGACTATAAGAAAGTTACTGTCTCTGGCAGCAGGAGAGCCTTTGAACGAAGAAAAATGCTGTGCCCTGTTGTCAAGCGTGGGCTTATGCGCCGGCGAATACATTGACCGCCAAGCGGACGATACGTTATCGGGCGGCGAAATGAAACGTATTGAAATTGCCACTGTGCTGGCGCACCCCCATAAGGTATGCCTGTTTGACGAGCCGGAGGCGGGCATTGACCTCTGGAGTTTTTCCATGCTGATCAAACAGTTTGATAAAATCCATAAGCAGAAAAAAGAGAGCATTTTGGTCATTTCCCACCAGGAAAAACTGATTCAGATGGCGGACCGCATTCTGTTATTAAAGGACGGAAAGATTGACAGCATCGGAACGAAGGAAGAGCTGAAGGACAAGCTGTATGACGGTACCCTGGACAGGGGCTGCAAATATAGCGAAAGGTAGAGGTAAAGGGAAAATGGAAATAGATGCAATCACAAGGGGTGTCCTTGACAAAATAGATGATACCGGATTTAAGCAGGAGGGAGCCTATAATCTGCGTTACAACGGCTATGCCCTTTGTCGGGGGGACTCCGAGCATATCAAGATTAAAAAGAGAGAAGACGGTCATTCCGGCATTGACGTGGTAATCAGCTCCGACACCAAAGGGGAAACGGTACATATTCCCGTGGTTATCACAAAAACCGGCATAACGGATGTGGTTTACAACGATTTTTATGTGGAGCCGGGTGCGGAAGTCACCATAGTGGCCGGCTGCGGCATCCACAACAGCGGCTGTGACGAAGCCCGGCACGACGGCATTCATACCTTCCATGTGGGTAAGGGCGCCAATGTGGTCTATACGGAAAAGCACTACGGAGAAGGGGAAGGCAGCGGTACCAGAGTCTTAAATCCCGTGACCCGTATTATTCTGGAGGAGGATGCCCAGTTTACGCTGGATACGGCGCAGATAAAGGGTGTGGATTCTACCGTCAGGGAGACGGAGGTTTCCTTAAAGGAAAATGCCAGACTGTTCGTGACGGAAAGACTGATGACACACGATGCCCAGAGTGCGGTTTCCAATATGAACGTGGAACTTAACGGAAAAGGCAGCAGCGCCCGGATTGTGTCCCGTTCCGTAGCGGGAGGCAGCTCCGTGCAGACCTTCCACCCGAGAGCCATCGGCAATGCGGACTGCCATGCCCATATCCAGTGCGATTCTATTATCATGGACAAAGCAAGGGTCTCTTCTATCCCGGAAATCAATGCCAATCATGTGGATGCCGCCATTATCCACGAAGCGGCAATCGGCCGGATTAACAGTGACCAGCTATTGAAGCTGATGACACTCGGTCTTTCCGAAGAGGAAGCGGAGGCAGTCATCATAGAAGCATTCTTAAACTGAAAATTTTTCTTTTCGGTAAGCGGTTTCTGTGATATACTTATTATGATTTTTTGGAGGTTCCGGGACGATGACGGAAAAGGAAGCGCAGGAGGCAAAAAGACACAAAAGAGTAGACAGACTGAAAAAAGGAATTATGGGTCTTTTTGTGTTCGCGGTACTGGCTCCGATTGTACTGGCCGTGGTATTTACGCTGCGGATAAACAGTCTGGAAAAAAGACTGCGTGACGTGACCGGAAATCTGGAAAAATTACAGGCAGAAGAACAGAAGTCTGCAGTGGAAGCTTATGTCTCCGCTCTGGGAAATCCTTCCGGGCAGGAAGGAGCGTCCGGACAGGGAGCCACCGCCGGGCAGGAAGGAGCGTCCGGACAGGAAGCCACCGCCGGACAGGAAGATGCCCGTGGGCAGGAGGACGCTTCCGATGAGGAGAATGTCATGGTCAGAAAGGTTTATCTTACCTTTGACGACGGACCTAGCTCCAATACGGACAATATTTTGGATATTTTAGATACTTACGGCGTAAAAGCCACTTTTTTCGTAACGGGGAAAGAGGGCGCGAAAGCAGAAGCCTCTTACCGCAGGATTGTGGAGGAAGGGCATACACTGGGGATGCATTCCTACACCCATGACTATTCCGTCATTTATGCTTCCGAGGAAGCCTTTATGGAGGATATGGAAAAACTGCAGCGTTATCTGTATGATGTGACCGGCGTGCAGAGCACGTATATCCGGTTTCCGGGCGGCAGTTCCAACAAGGTCAGCGATGTGGATATGCGCCTGCTCATTACGGATGTGCATGAGGCGGGCATGGAGTACTTCGACTGGAACGTATCCAGCCAGGATGCATCGTCAAAACCCCTGACGAAGGAAGAGATTTTAGACAACTGCTTAAACAGCATAGAACGGTTTCAGAACTGCATCATTCTGATGCATGATGCCGGAAGCAAGGACAGCACGGTGGAGGCTCTGCCGGAGCTGATAGAGCATATACAGGCTATGGAGCATACGGAGCTGTTGCCGATTACGGAGGATACAGTACCCGTCTGGCATATAAAGATGACACAAGAAACGGAGGATTGAAAGAATGGGCTTTTTTTCTGAGTTAAAAGAAGACTTGTCCCAGGCAGTCAACGAACTGATACCTGAAGAAGAAAAAGCAGAACTCGCCGCAGAAGCAGCGGAGGAAGCAGAGGCGGCAGAGGCAGAGGATAGCGAAGCGGTACCGGTGTCCGCATGGGCAGAAAGTCCCACACAGGCGGAAACGGAAAATTCCGGGCAGCCGGAAGAAAATGCAGAGCAGGAGACAGTACCGGCGGATACAGCAGAGAAAGAAGACATTGCACCGGAAGAAACACTGCCGGATGAAGCAGCCGGCGCAGAGGCGGCAGGCACAGTGGATTTCCCGGCAGAGGACGTACATACAGCCGCTTATACCGGGGAAACGGAAGACAGCCAGGAAAAGAAGGATATGGCGCAGCTTACGGCATGGCTTAATGAACTGGATGAAAAGGATGCCCTCAAAGAAGAGGCACCCGCAGAAGAAATAAAAAAAGAAAATAAAGAGGGAAGGGTAAAGATGGACAATCAGACAAGAGAAGCAGCCGATGAAACATCCATTATCACCGCAGGCATGACCATCACCGGCGATATTGCATCCGAGGGCTCCGTAGAAGTCATCGGTACGGTAAACGGCAACATCAATATTTTGGGAAAATTAAACATTACCGGTAATGTGACCGGCAATTCCATGGCAGCGGAAATATTTGCGGACAATGCGCAGATTACCGGCGAAGTAGTCAGTGAAGGCACCGTCAAGGTAGGACAGAGCTCTGTTATCATCGGCAACATTACGGCAAAGAGCGCCGTCATTGCCGGAGCCGTTAAGGGTGACATTGATGTGCAGGGTCCCGTGGTACTGGATGCTTCCGCCATTGTCATGGGCAATATCAAATCCAAAGCCGTACAGATTAACAACGGTGCGGTTATCGAGGGTATGTGCTCCCAGTGCTATGCGGATGTCAATCCCAGCTCTTTCTTCGAGGACTATAAAAAAGGAAAAACCAAATAAGGAGTTAAGGTATGCGCAGAATATTATTGAAATTAAGCGGCGAAGCATTAGCCGGCGACAAGCATATGGGTTTTGACGAAGAGACCGTACGAGGCGTGGCTCTTCAGGTAAAGAAATTAGTGGATGAAGGATATGAAATCGGGATTGTAACCGGCGGCGGCAATTTTTGGCGCGGACGCTCCAGCGAAAACATTGACCGCACCAAGGCAGACCAGATAGGCATGCTGGCAACCGTTATGAACTGCATTTATGTATCGGAAATCTTCCGTTCCGTAGGCATGCAGACCGAAGTGCTGACTCCCTTTGAATGCGGCTCCTTTACAAAGCTGTTTTCCAAGGACAGAGCCAATAAGTACTTTGCAAAGGGTATGGTAGTGTTCTTTGCGGGCGGTACCGGACATCCTTATTTCTCCACCGATACCGGCGTGGTGCTACGTGCCGTGGAAGTGGAAGCGGATGTTATCCTTCTCGCCAAGAGCATTGACGGCGTATACGATGCAGATCCCGCCAAAGTGCCGGATGCAAAGAAATATGACGAGATTTCCATTGACGATGTGATTGCCAAAAACTTACAGGTTGTGGACATGACAGCCTCCATTCTGGCAAGGGACAACAGAATGCCCATGTGGGTATTCGGCCTGAACGAAAAAGACAGTATTGTAAACACCATGAGCGGAAAATTCACCGGTACCAAGGTGACGGTATAAAGTTTGATTAAAGGAGAACAGTTATGGATAAGAGAATCAGCGTATATGAAGAAAAAATGACAAAGGCGTATGAATTTTTACAGTCTGATTATGCAAGCATCCGTGCAGGACGCGCCAATCCCCATATTTTAGATAAGCTTCGTGTGGATTATTACGGAACCCCCACCCCCATCCAGCAGGTGGGCAACATCACCGTTCCCGAAGCCAGAATCATTCAGATTGCCCCCTGGGAAAAGAGCTTAATCAAAGCCATTGAAAAAGCGATCATGACTTCCGACATCGGCATTACCCCTTCAAACGACGGCAGCGTAATCCGACTGGTATTCCCGGAGCTTACCGAGGAAAGAAGAAAGGATCTGGTTAAGGAAGTAAAGAAGAAAGCGGAAGAAGCAAAGGTTGCTGTCCGTAACATCCGCCGCGAAGGAAACGATGCCTTCAAGAAGTTAGGAAAGGAAGATGTTTCCGAAGACGAAATCAAATCCCTGGAAGAGGATTTACAGAAACTGACAGATAAATATATTAAGAATGTAGATGCACTCATGGAAGAAAAGTCCAAAGAAATCATGACTGTATAACAGAAAGAGGGCAGGTCCTGCGACCTGCCCTTTGGTTGCATCTATGACTTTCAAAAAAAGGAGTACCGGGATGGACGAATTAAAGATACCGAATCATGTAGCCATTATTTTAGACGGCAACGGAAGATGGGCGAAAGCCAAGGGAATGCCCAGAAGCTACGGACATGTGCAGGGCGCCAGAACCGTGGAGGATATCTGTGAAATCGCATACAATATGGGAATACAGTATCTGACGGTGTATGCATTTTCCACAGAAAACTGGAACCGGCCGCAGGACGAAGTGGACACTCTGATGAAGCTTCTCCGCAACTATATGAAAAACTGCATCAAGCGCGCCACGAAGAACAATATGTGCGTGCGTGTCATCGGCGACAAGACCAGACTGGACCGGGATATTCAGGACAAAATTGCGGAGTTAGAGGAAATCACAAAGGACAACACCGGCTTGCATTTCCAGATTGCCATTAACTACGGCGGCAGGGATGAAATCCGCCGGTGCATGGAGAAAATTGCGGAGAAAGTAAAGGAAGGGGCATTGAATCCCGCAGACATTACGGAAGAAACCATAAGCAGCCATCTGGATACGGCAGGGCTTCCCGACCCGGATTTGTTAATCCGTACCTGCAATGAACTGCGCACCTCCAATTTCCTGCCGTGGCAGCTTACCTATACGGAGCTTTATTTTACTCCGGTGCCGTGGCCGGATTTCTCAAAGGAAGAGTTACAAAAAGCGGTAGAGGCATATACTAAAAGAGACAGAAGATATGGCCTTGTAAAGGAGGAGTAGAGATGTTTGTAACAAGACTCATAAGCGGAATTGTACTGGTAGCCATCGCCCTGTTAGCATTTATTTTTGGCGGAGAGATACTGCTCGGCATTTCCGTGTTTATCTCCATAGCGGGCTATCTGGAGCTCTGCCGTGCGGTGGGCGTGAAAGAAAAAGATAAAAAAATAAACGCACTGGAAATCGTGGGCATTATCGGTATTCTTGCCTACTATGCGGTACTGTATTTCTTCCCGGCAGTGGAAGAGGGCAATGCAGCCATGTCCATGGGAAACGTATTATATGCGGTTATTCCCGTGATTGGCGTATTCATGCTTAGCATGCTTTTGTATGTGGTGCGCTTTCCGAAATACCGCTCCGAGCAGATTATGGCGAATGTCTTTAATTTCCTGTACGCGCCGGTGATGCTCTCCTTTATCTATCTGACAAGGGAGCAGGAAGCGGGCAAATACATTGTGTGGCTTATTTTAATCAGCTCCTGGGGCTGTGATACCTGCGCCTATGTGGTGGGAATGCTCATCGGAAAAAAGAAAATATTCCCGGTTTTAAGCCCGAAGAAATCTTTGGAGGGCTGTATCGGCGGCGTAGTGGGAGCCGGTCTTATTGCGGCGCTGTATGCTATATTTGTGGTGGAAAATGTATTTCCGGATAAAAGGGTCACGATTGTGATTACCGTTATCTGCATGGTGGGCGCCGTTATGAGCCAGGTGGGAGACCTGGCAGCTTCCGCTATCAAGAGAAACCATGAAATTAAGGACTACGGTAAGTTGATTCCGGGCCACGGCGGTATTATGGACCGGTTTGACAGTGTGATTGTCACAGCACCCATGATTTACTTCCTGACGGTACTGTTTTTATAAAGGAAAAAGGCTTTTATCGTAAAACGGTGAAGGAGAAATACAAACTATGAAAAAGATTGCAATTTTAGGCTCTACCGGCTCCATCGGCACCCAGACACTGGAAATCGTAAGAAACAATGCAGATTTATCGGTGGTGGCGCTGGCAGCGGGCAGAAATGTGGAGCTGATGGAAAAACAGATAAGGGAATTTGCCCCGAAGCTTGCGGTGATGTGGAGCAAAGAAGCGGCAGAAGATTTACGGGCAAGAATAAAGGACACCGATGTGAAGGTAGCCTGCGGCATGGAAGGCTTAATTGAAGCAGCCACCCTGCCCGAGGCAGAAGTACTGGTCACGGCGATTGTGGGTATGATTGGCATTCGCCCCACCATAGCGGCAATTAACGCCGGAAAGACCATAGCCCTTGCCAACAAGGAAACACTGGTCTGCGCCGGACACATTATCATGCCTCTGATCAAAGAAAAAAAGGTGCCACTGCTTCCCGTGGACAGCGAGCACAGCGCCATCTTCCAGTCCCTGCAGGGACAGCCGAAGGAAAGACTGGCAAAGATTTTACTGACTGCCTCCGGCGGACCTTTCCGGGGAATGAAGAGAGAGGAACTGGTAAACATAAGACCCGAGGATGCCTTAAAGCACCCCAACTGGTCCATGGGACGGAAAATCACCATCGACTCCTCCACACTGGTCAACAAGGGGCTGGAGGTTATGGAAGCCCACTGGCTGTTTGACACTCCCTACGATAAAATCCAGGTGGTGGTGCAGCCCCAGAGCGTCATCCACTCCATGGTGGAATACGAGGACGGCGGCATTATGGCACAGCTCGGCACGGCGGATATGAAGCTTCCCATCCAGTACGCCCTGTTTTATCCGGATCGTAGATTTTTACCCGGAAAAAGACTCGACTTTTACGAGCTTTCCGGGATTACCTTTGAAAAGCCGGATACGGATACCTTCCGGGGACTTTTACTCGGTTACCGGGCGGGAGAGACGGGCGGAAGCATGCCCACGGTTTACAACGCTGCCAACGAAATGGCAGTCAGCCTGTTTTTAGACGGAAAAATTGGGTATCTTAAGATTACGGAGCTCATAGAGGAATGTATGGAGGCTCATAAACTTATCGTAAATCCTTCCGTGGAGGAAATCCTTCAGACGGAGCAGTGGACTTACAACTATATTAAACAAAAACAGTAAGGACAGAACAGTATGCAGGTAACACTCATGACCATAGTCTGGTTCATTATTATTTTCGGAATTGTGGTGCTTTCCCACGAATTCGGACATTTTATCATAGCAAAGGCAAACGGTATCCGTGTCGTGGAATTTTCAGTGGGTATGGGACCGAAAATTTTTTCTGTAAAGCGGAAGGATACGGTATATGCCCTGCGGCTGCTTCCCATCGGCGGCGCCTGTATGTTTGAAGGCGAAGACGGCAGGGAGAGCGACGCAGAGAGAAAATCCGAAGCGGAGTCGGATGCAGGCTCCTTTAACAAAGCAGGCGTCTGGTCCAGAATTGCCACGGTAGTGGCAGGTCCGGTATTCAACTTTATCTTAGCCTTTGTGGTAGCGGTGATTTTAGTGTCCATGGCATCCCCTGCACCCAGCACCATAAGCGGTGTGGTGGAAAACAGTCCGGCGGCACAGGCGGGACTTGCGGAAGGCGACCGGATTGTAAGCATCAACGGCGAAAAGACCTACCTGTTTAAGGATATTTCCCTGATTGCCTACTTAAACGGCGGCAATCCCATGGAGATTGTATACGTAAGAAACGGCGAAAAAACAACCACAACCCTGACACCGGCGTACAATGAGGAATACGGCACCTATATGTTGGGGATTACCGGTACCTACGGTCATGCCAAAGGGCTTTCCGTATTCAAATATGCCTGGTATGAGATGCGTTACTGCGTTGTCAACACCTACAAGAGTCTGGGTATGATGCTTACCGGTAAATTCTCCAGACAGGATGTGGCGGGTCCCGTGGGCATTGCGGTAAATGTGGTGGGAAAAACCTACGAGAATACCAGAAGCTATGGCTTAAAGACCGTATTTTACAATATGTTCAACATTGTGCTGCTGCTGTCGGTGAACTTAGGTATCCTGAACCTGCTGCCCATTCCGGCGCTGGACGGCGGCAGACTGGTGTTTTTGATTGTGGAGGTATTCCGCAAAAAGCCGGTACCGCCCGAAAAAGAAGGCATAGTCCACTTTGCGGGACTGGTGTTCTTTATGGTGCTGATGGTAATTGTTTTCTTTAACGATTTAGTCAATATTTTTGCTCATTGATGGTACGGAAAGAGAGAAGGATATGAAGATACAGTGCGCAAGCTGCGGCGGCGAATACGAAAATACCGAAAAAATGTGTCCTTACTGCGGAACGGAGAACAAAGAAGCCGCCGGACGGGAAATGAAGCATATCTTAGGCAGTTACGATGCGGAAGCCAGGGAAATGGAAACCACGGTGCCGAAAAAGCACTTAAAAAGATGGTCCCGCACTCTGCTTGCCGTGGTACTTATTATCCTGATAGTGCTTGTGGTGGGAACGGTGGCTGCGGTCATAAAAGGACAGGTTGACAGTGCAGTGGAAGCCGGCAGGGGAAACAAGGCGCTTACGCAGTTAGAGGCGTATTATGAGGCGGAGGATTACGATGCCATGCGGGAATACTGCCGTAAAAATGATTTGTACGGTTATGAATACGACAAGTACTGGGAAGTCATGGATGCGGACAGAAACATCGGCTACTGCACGGAAGACATCGAAAACTATGAGAAATACGGAAACAGGGAGTTTTTGGACAACTTTACGGAACAGATCTGGATCTACGGAACAATGGCTTATGAAAAAGGTTACGAAGCCGTAAACGATAGGAACTTTTTAGGAAACGAGGACAGGATAGAAGCTCTTTTATCCGGCTTCTCGGACACCTTAAAGGAGCATGGTTTTACCGATGAAATGATTGCACTTTTGAAAACGGGAAACGAAGAGGATAAGGAACTCTTTCAAAATAAGGCAAGGGAGAATTTTTAAGGCACATGAAATGTATGTATTGTGGCGGGGAAGTGCCTGCCAAAAGCACAAAATGCCCTTACTGTGGAAGGGAAAATCAAAGCGGCATTGCCTTTGAACGGGAAGTAAGGGAAAAAGAAGCACGGAATCGGGCGCTGGGCGATGAAATCCTAAAAAAGAATTTACCGTGGCTTACCCAGAAAATGCTGACGAGAATCATTGTGGTTACGGCGGTATTGAATGTAGTGCTGTTCTTTTCCACCTTTCTCATGTTTTTATGGAGTGACAGAGCCCCTGCCGTAAAGGAGGCAAAAGCAGGCTCCGCCGCCGAACGGTACCTCCGGAATTTTGAAACGGAAGATTACTATTGCGGAAATTTTATCGAGAGCATGAACGATTACATAGGTGCAAAAACGGATGGAACGGAGATGAAAGCGTACCATATAGAGAGCATGGTAAGGCATGGCTTTTATCTGGCACAGCAGATTTACGACGATAAAATGGGAGCAGAAGAAAAAGAAGAAGCGGCAGCGCTTTTAGATGCATTTTTTGCAGAATATGTCGGACTGCCGGAGGAATACCGCTATTTTTACCGGACGGAAGAATGGAGTACCGGCGACTATGAACAGCGCACGGCATCAAGGGATGCCGCGGTTTCCTGGCTCTGTGAAAAGGAGGGCGTGGACTGATGGGATTTATCATTTTTCTTGCGGCAATCATAGCCTTTTACGTGTACGCCGGTAAAAAATGGAAGGACGAAACCAAAAGACGGTTTAAGATAATAGTCTGCGGTATTTCCCTTCTGTGCACGGTGTTTCTGCTGTTAATCTGTATCAGCGGGGCAAAAGACCTCTACGAAACCGAGAAAGACCGTTCCCTTTCCGCCAGGATGGATAGCGTGGAATACGAGCTGCGCAGGGGAGACTATATCGGCGCCATTACGTCCATGCAGGTCAACCATGATTATGAGGAGGAATTTTCCTATATCTGGGAACGCTGCGAAATGTATATGACGAGAAATTATTGCGCGTTATACAAAAAGGCGGCAGAGGAAAACGAGACATACAAGGATAAGGCGGCGGAATGGGAGCAGAAGTTAAAAGAAATCTGTGAAAATCCTGCTTTTCCCGCACAGAATGCCCGGTACGGCGAATATTTTCAAAACAGTGTGCGGTAGTTTTGACTTTTAGTGGGAAAAATATTATAATATTTATTATTTTCAGACAGGGAAAGAGAAGAAATACGAAGGAGGCAGAAGGCTTTATGAAGAAATTGGAAGAATATGTAAGAAGCATACCGGATTTTCCGGAGGAAGGGATTATTTTCAGAGATGTAACCAGTGTCCTGCAGGATGCGGACGGTCTGCAGCTTGCCATTGACACCATGCAGGATCTGATTAAGGACATTGATTATGATGTGGTAGTGGGTGCAGAGTCCAGAGGATTCATATTTGGAGCCCCCATTGCTTATAATAATCATAAGCCCTTTGTACTGATTCGTAAAAAAGGAAAACTGCCCTGCGAAACCATTGAAGAAACTTACGATCTGGAGTACGGCACGGCAACCATCCAGATTCACAAGGATGCCATCAAGCCCGGACAGAAGGTGCTCATCGTGGACGACTTAATTGCCACGGGCGGTACCACGGAAGCCATGATTCACCTGGTGGAAAGACTGGGCGGCGAAGTGGCAGGACTGGTATTCTTAATGGAACTGGCAGGCTTAAAGGGCAGAGAAAGACTCTCTAAGTATCGTATGGAATCTGCCATTATTTATGAAGGAAAATAAAACAGCTTACAGGTAAAGGTGCGATGACCTATGACAGAAGAAAAAAACGGATTGGTTCTTGATGATGGAAAAATAACGGCATTAAAGGAATTTATGACACCTGACGAACTTTATCAGATGTTAATTGCGCGTGTCAAAAAATACCATCCTTCCGACGATATTTCCATGATAGAAAAAGCCTACAAGGTGGCAAGCAAGGCACATGAAGGACAGTTTCGAAAGTCCGGCGAGCCTTACATCATCCACCCTCTTTATGTTGCCATCATTCTGGCAGATTTAGAGATGGATAAGGAAACCATCGTGGCAGGCATTCTGCACGATGTAGTGGAAGATACCGTCATGACGGAGGAACAGATTACCGAGGAATTCGGGGCGGAAGTGGCGCAGCTTGTGGACGGTGTTACCAAGCTTGCCAATATCCCCTTAAGCAGCGGTACCGGTTCGGAAAGCGATGCCAGACTGGAAATGCAGGCGGAAAACCTGCGTAAAATGTTCCTTGCCATGGCAAAGGATATCCGTGTCATTATCATCAAGCTGGCGGACAGACTCCACAATATGCGTACCTTAAAGTACCAGAAGCCGGAGAGTCAGCAGAGAATTGCAAAGGAAACCTTAGAGGTATATTCCCCCATTGCCCAGAGACTCGGTATTTCCAAAATCAAGGTAGAGTTAGACGACTTAGCGCTTAAATACTTAGAGCCGGAAGCCTACTACGATCTGGTGGAAAAGATTGCGGTCCGGAAGAGCGAGCGGGAAAAATACATTGAAAATATTGTGCAGGAAGTAAAGAAGCATATTGAAAATGCCGGCATCAAGGCGGAAATCGACGGCAGGGTCAAGCATTTCTTCAGCATTTACAAAAAAATGAAGAACCAGAACAAGACCATCGACCAGATTTACGATTTGTTTGCCGTGCGTATCATTGTGGACACGGTAAAGGACTGTTATGCCGCACTGGGTGTTATCCATGAAATGTATAAGCCCATTCCGGGACGTTTCAAGGACTACATTGCCATGCCCAAGGCAAATATGTACCAGTCCCTGCACACCACGGTAATCGGCAGCTCGGGACAGCCCTTCGAGGTGCAGATCCGTACCTTTGAAATGCATAAGGCGGCGGAATACGGTATTGCCGCCCACTGGAAATACAAGGAAGCTTCCGACGGCAAGAAAGTGGAAACGCAGGAGGAGGAGAAGCTTACCTGGTTACGGCAGATACTGGAGTGGCAGAGAGACACCTCCGACAACCGGGAGTTCATGAATCTGCTGAAAAACGACCTCGACCTGTTCTCCGACAATGTATACTGCTTTACCCCAAGCGGGGATGTCAAGAATCTGCCCGCAGGATCCACACCCATTGACTTTGCGTACAGCATTCACAGCGCCGTGGGCAACCGGATGGTGGGCGCCAGAGTAAACGGCAAGTTAGTCACCATTGATTATGTGATTAAAAACGGAGACCGGGTGGAAATTATCACCTCCCAGAATTCCAAGGGTCCCAGCCGGGACTGGCTCAAAATCGTAAAGAGCACCCAGGCGAAAAATAAGATTAACCAGTGGTTCAAGAACGAATTTAAGGAAGACAATATCGGCAAGGGCAAGGAGCTTTTAGCAAACTACTGCAAGGCAAGAAGCATCCAGCTTTCCGATTTGTTAAAGCCCGAATACATGGAGGCTATCCAGCACAAGTACGGCTTCCTGGACTGGGATGCGGTGCTGGCTGCCATCGGACACGGCGCCTTAAAGGAAGGCCAGATTGTCAATAAGATGCAGGAGTACTACGAGAGGGATCACAAGAAGGAGCTGACCAACGAAGAAGTACTGGCTTCCATTGCGGAAAATGCCCAGAAGAAGCCCTCCGAAAGAGGATCCAAGAGCGGTATCATTGTAAAGGGTATTACCGATGTATCCGTTCGTTTTTCCAAATGCTGTTCCCCCGTGCCGGGAGACGAAATTGTGGGCTTTGTCACCAGAGGCCGAGGCATTTCCATTCACCGGACGGACTGCGTGAATATACTAAGCCTGCCGGAAATGGAGCGTTACCGTCTGATTGAGGCGGACTGGCAGCAGGATGCGGAAACCGCAAATGCCGGCAAGTTCTTTGTGGATATCAAGATTTATGCCAACAACCGTAACGGCCTTTTGGCGGATGTGTCCAAGGCGTTTACGGAGAGGGATATCAACATTATTTCCGTCAATACCCGTACCAGCAAGCAGGGCATTGCCACCATGCAGCTCTCCTTCGAGGTAACAAGCAGGGAAGAGCTTACGAAAATCATTGATAAGCTGCGTATGATAGATAGTGTGATTGACATAGAAAGGACTGTGGGATAATGGCAGAGTTACAGATTGGCAGAATTGTTTTGGGAAGCTGCGCGACCAACTGTTATTACATCCATAAAGAAGGAAAAACGGAAACGGTGGTCATAGACCCGGCGGACAGAGGCACCTATATCTATGAAAAAATAAAGGAAAAAGGTCTTTCCGTGGCAGCCATTCTTTTGACACACGGACATTTTGACCATATTCTCGGGGTAAAGGAGCTGCAGGCGGCAACCGGTGCAAAGACTTACCTTTTGAAGGAGGAGGTACCCCTTTCCTCCGACCCGGAAAAGAACCTTTCCGGATGGACCGGCACACAGGTAAGTCTTGTTCCCGATGTGGAGGTTTCGGACGGGGAGGAGCTTACCCTTGCCGGCATTACTTTTAAGGTACTGGCAACACCCGGACATACCGATGGAAGCTGCTGTTATTACTTAAAAGAGGACGGCGTGGTATTCTGCGGAGACACCGTTTTCTTAGAGTCGGTGGGACGTACCGATTTCCCTACGGGGAGCGGCAGCAAGCTGCTTAATTCCGTAAGGGAGAAAATCTTTACCCTGCCGGATGACGTAAAGCTCTATCCGGGACACGGCGATGCCACTTCCGTAGAGCATGAGAAGAAGTATAATCCGTTTTTTTAGCAGAAGCTTTTTTTACAGGAAACGTTTGGGGGAAGCAATGATATTTAAGTGTAAAAACTGCGGCGGTAACACGGTTTACAGTCCGGAACAGCACAGGATGTACTGTCCGTACTGCCAGAGCTTTGACAGTGACGAAAAGTTAGCGGGCGAAGAACCCACCACCTTTCAGTGCCAGAACTGCGGGGGAGAACTGCAGATACGGGACTATTTATCCGCGTCCCGTTGTCCTTACTGTGAGGACTATATTATCTTTGATGAGAGAGTGTCGGGACAGTATCGTCCGAAGCTCATGATTCCCTTTCTTTTGGGAAAGGACAAAATTAAAGAGCTGATGCGTAAGAAATTCAAATCCTGTGTTTTCGCACCGGATGATTTCTGCTCGGATGTAAAACTCGATACCATGACCGGTATGTACGTGCCGTTCTGGATGTACGATTACCGGGCAAAAGGCTTTTTTGACGGCCTTGGCAGGATAGTCCGCACCTGGGTATCGGGAGGACGGGAATTTACCGAAACGAAAACCTACCACATTGTCAGGGACCTGGAGGCAACCTTTGAAAAGGTGCCGGCGGATGCTTCCTATCTGATGCCGGACGCTACCATGGATTTGATGGAGCCGTACCGGTACGGACAACTGGAGGACTTTAAGGAATGCTTTTTATCCGGCTTTTCCGCAGAGCATTACAATATGGAAGCGGAAGAAGCAAAAGGACGTGCGGAAAGCAAGTCAAAAGCCGACATGCATGAGATTTTGAACAACAGCCTGCAGGGCTATACAGGCGTACAGGGAAGGGAAAACGAACGCATTACCTTAGAGCAGAAGGAACATTGCTTTACCCTGCTTCCGGTCTGGATTTACCGGTACATATACAAAAATGAAGCCTATATCTTTTACATTAACGGACAGACGGGAAAAATCGTAGGAAAAGTACCCTTGTCAAAACCGAAGGTATTTGCCTACGGGGCAACGGTGTTTGCCTGTTTGTCTGCCATTATGGTTCTGTTAAAATATCTCTTTGTATTTTTGTAAGGAAAAGAGCGGGGAAAGGTAAGGGTTTCATGAAAGCATATTTTAAGTATTTCAGGTGGCTGTTTCTCATCGTTTTGGTACTGGCAGCCGCTTACGTGGGCGTATATTTCCTCCATAATGCCTTGGACGGCGGGGCAAAGAGAGGAAACAATCAGGCGCCCACACAGAGAGTATACGATTTTGCCGATAAACTTACGGATGAGGAAGAAAGCAGATTGGAAGCGCTGATTGCGGAAAGAGAAGCGCAGATACACTGTGATTTGGTAGTAGTGACCTTAAATGAGCCGATTTTGTCCTACGGCGGTTATGAGGACCGGGACAATACCAATGCCAACTGGAACACGAGCATGCGTAACTATGCAGACGATTTCTACGATGACAACAATTTTGGTTACGACAAGGTGCATGGGGACGGCGCCCTGCTTTTAGACAACTGGTTTCTGGCGGGGACGGCGTACAGTCAGGCGGGGACCTGGTTATCCACCTGCGGCAGGGTCTATGAGCACTATACAACAGGCATGGTAAACAGAGTGCTGGATGATGTGACAGACAATGTGGACAGCAGTCCTTACCGGGCGTATAGGACCTACGTGGAAAACATATACCGGGAAATGTCCGGAAAGAAAGGCATCAACATCCCCTGGTTTATTGTCATTCTTA
The DNA here is from genome assembly GCA_000434615.1 of Clostridium sp. CAG:510. Lineage (GTDB taxonomy): Bacteria > Bacillota > Clostridia > Lachnospirales > Lachnospiraceae > Acetatifactor. The sequence continues at coordinate 49,299 of FR880834.1, read as the reverse complement.
TTCCCGCTGTGGTGGCAGGCTATTTTATTGCCCTGCATATCAAACCGAAGGAAGGAAAAAAGACCACGGGAGCATCTACTTATCTGGATAAAAACAACGTGGTATGCCATGTGCAGAAGGATGAACTGGTGAATACGACGCTGACAAGCCGTAAAATTGAGAGCAGCTCCGGAAGCTCGGGAGGCTCCCACGGAAGGTCGGGCGGACATGTGAGCCGGGGCGGCGTGCACCACGGCGGTGGCGGACGAAGAAGATAGACACCGGGGAAAAAAAGGAGCGGAAGCTCCTTTTTTAATGAAAAATTTCGCACAAATGGACAAAATAAAAAACATCCACATGACGGTATGGATGTTTTTTATTTCTGATGTAATTAGCTTTTTTATTTCGATTATGCCATCTTGTTAACGGCAGCAGCTAAACGGGATACTTTTCTGGAAGCATTGTTTTTGTGATATACTCCCTTGGAAGCAGCTGAATTAATTTCGCTTGTAGCAGCAACTAATGCAGCAGAAGCAGCAGCCTTATCACCAGCTTCAACAGCAGCATTTACTTTTTTAATAGCTGTTTTAACGCCGGACTTGATAGCCTTATTTCTTTCAGTTCTTACCTGAGCAACAACGATTCTCTTCTTTGCAGATTTGATATTAGCCAAGATCTACACCTCCATTTTCCAAATGATTGATTGTAAGAAAATGTTCCATTAAGGCCAGACACGGACGACCAATGTAAACATACTGTAATATTGTAAGATACACATTCCCAAATGTCAATACATATTCCTTGTTTTTTTGCAAAAAATAGTAAAAAATAAGAAAGGCAAAAGAGGATATGAGTTATTTTCAGGCGAGAACGGACCTGGCTCTGGAAGCCAGGGAAAGCATCTCGGAAGCGGACGGTTCCCTGCACGGAGTCATCGCGGAGGAAACGGAAAAATCAGGCATGCACATTACCACGGTGAAGATTACCACAAAGAACGGTGCCAAGAGCATGGGAAAGCCCATGGGCAGCTATGTGACCATAGAGGCGCCTGCCATGACGGAGCCGGATGAGGACTGTCATAGGGAAATTGCCAATGCCATTGCGGAGGTCTTAAAACAGATTTTACCCATGGACGACAGTGCGGAAAAAAGTGTTCTTATCGTGGGGCTCGGCAACCGGGAGGTCATAGCGGATGCGCTCGGTCCCCATGTGGTTGACCAGCTTTTCATTACGCGCCATATGGTAAAGGAATACGGCATGGCGGCTTACGGAACGGAAAAAGTGAATGTGGTAAGCTGCATGGAGCCTGGCGTGACCGGCAGAACCGGTATGGAAGCGGCGGAAATCATAAAGGGTGTGGTGGAGCAGACAAAGCCCGACATGATGGTGGTGGTGGATGCCCTGGCGGCAAGGAATGTCAGGAGATTAAACCGCACCATCCAGATTACGGACACGGGCATTCATCCCGGTTCCGGCGTGGGCAACCACCGGAATGCCCTGACGGAAGAAAGCATGGGTATTCCGGTCATTGCCATCGGGATTCCCACGGTTGTGGATGCGGCGACCATTGTCTTAGATGCACTGGAAAAAATGCTTTCGGAGGAAAGCGAGGCGGACAGGCGGAATTACCTTTCCGAGTGCCGGAATGCCTTTGCGGAGCTTCATAACATGTACGTTACCAGCAAGGACATCGATGCCGTCATAAAGCAGGTGAGCTTCATGGTGGCGGAGGGCATAAACATGGCTCTGGAGAGAGAAAAGTAAGAGGAAGTGTCCAATGCACAGGTAATACGGGCATGTAATCCCTCTTCCCCGCATATAATACCTATGGCTCTGCCGGGGAAGATGAGTCTTGCCGGGACTGACTGTTCTGCGGCAGGCAAGGCAAAGCTGGTTCGGGAGGGATGCTTTTGGCTTTCAGGAAAGAAGCGGGATACCGGAAAATATTGTCCTGTATGGGGCTGCTTTTGGTACTTGCCGTGATAGGCGGCAGCAAGGGAGGCATGTATTTTTATCTGCCTCTTTTTGTGTACGGAGCCGAAGAAAAGGAAGTGCAGAAACAGGAAGAAAGGGAAACACAGCCCGCAGAGGTGATTTATTATATAGAAGCTTCCGGGGGAGAGGGCAGTGAGCCGGAGCAGGAAGAAAAAGAACATTTAAGCGCTTCCGGGGAGGTTTCCGGACAGCTTACGGAGGCGGATGCGTCCATGGAAGAATTGCTGCTTTCGGAAAACAGTGCGGGCATTTTTATACCGCCGCAAAAACAGGTGCAGTATGATTTTGACCGCTATGCTGACTATGAAACCCTGCTAAACAGCTTTTACACCATTGATGCCAATGCACTGGCAGGCAATGATTTATTTGACATAAACGATCTGCTGAACCGGGA
>FR880834.1:39301-46910 GCA_000434615.1 Clostridium sp. CAG:510 | reverse complement strand
CTGAACCGGGATATGAGTATGGAAAAGGATGCTTCCGCTCCGCAGATTCTGATTTACCACACCCATTCCAGGGAAGCTTTTGCGGACTCCGTGCCGGGGGAGAGAAGCGATACCATTGTGGGCGTGGGGGATGAACTTACCAGGATACTGACGGAGGATTACGGCTACAACGTGCTGCACCATACGGCACAGTACGATACCGTAAGGGACGAGGCGTATGGCAATTCCCTGCCGGAAATTACAAGGATATTGGAGGAAAATCCGTCCATTCAGGTGGTGATTGACCTGCATAGGGATGCAGGCGGTGCGGACCGGGCAACCACGGTGGAAGTGAACGGGAAAAAGACGGCAAGATTCATGTTTTTTAACGGCATATCCAGGAGCCGGAAAAACGGAGATATAGCGTATTTATATAATCCGAATTTAAAGGGCAATCTGGCATTTTCCTTTCAGATGCAGGCATTTGCCGGGGAGTATTATCCGGGACTGACCCGCAGGATTTACATAAAGCAGTACCGCTTCAACATGCACCTTAAGGAAAGAACTCTCTTGATCGAACTGGGGGATGAGAACAATACCGTGCAGGAAGCAAAAAATGCCTGCTATCCGATAGCACATCTGTTAGACCTTGTGCTATCGGGGCAGACACCCTGAAAGGCATATGTATAAACCTGCGAAGAAGAAAACTCAGGCGTTGGCTTCCACCATACGGTAGCCGACGCCGATTTCTGTGAAAATAAACTCGGGTTGTGCCGGGTTTTTCTCGATTTTGCGGCGGATATTCGCCATATTCACACGGAGTATCTGGTTATTGGAGTCCACGTAAGGACCCCATATCTGTTCCATGATATAGGAATAGGTAAGTACCTTGCCTGCGTTTTTGGAAAGCAGGGACAAGAGCTTAAATTCTATCTGGGTCAGATGAACCGCCTCTCCCTTTAAGGTCACCACATGTTTTTCGTAGTCGATGGTCAAATCCCCCGCATGGTACTGCATGGTGGAAGGAGAAGCGGCGATGGCAGCGTGCCGCAGGGAAGTGCGGATACGGGCAAGAAGCTCCGAGCTGCCAAAGGGCTTTGTGATGTAATCGTCCGCTCCGAGGTCAAGTGCCTGTACCTTATCCTGTTCCTTGCTGCGGGCGGAAATGACAATAATCGGAACCGTCGTCCAGATACGCAGCTTGGCAATGACATCCACCCCGTCCATATCGGGCAGGCCTAAGTCCAAAAGAATGATTTCCGGGCAAACGGAAGCAGCCAGGGACAGACCGGCTTCTCCGGTTACAGCGGAAACCACCCGGTAAGAGGCGGACTCCAAAATGGATGTAATGTAATGACAGATGTTCTTTTCATCTTCGATAAGAAGAATGGTTGTTTTATGATTCAATGTTAATTTCCCCCTTTGGAAGAACAAAACAGAAGGCTGCTCCGTTCTCATGATTTTTACAATATATTTCCCCATGGTGGGCACGGACAATGGTCTTGCAGATGGATAAGCCGATACCCATGCCGCGTCTGCTGTCATAGGAATTCATGCCGCTGACGTCCCCACCGTCAAACAGGGTGGGAAGTTTTTGCGGGTCGATGCCCTTACCGTAGTCCTTGATACAGAAGGAAACTTTGTTTTCAGTAACGGAAACGGTAAAATCTATGGGTTCATTTGTCTCGGAATGGACAATGGCATTTTCAATCAGATTGATGATAACCTGTTCGATAAGAACGGGATCCATGGGGATAAAGAGCATTTCTTCCGGTACGGAAGCGTGGATTTTCACATCGGGAAAGCGTTTTTTTACACGCTCTAAAGCTTCGGAAACCACTTCCTCCACAGGTTCCGGGCGCGTGTTGATTAACAGGTTGTCGCCCTGGATTCTGGTAACGGTGAGCAGATTTTCCACTAAATTAAGAAGCCAGTTGGCATCGGACTGAATGGAGAAAATCAGCTCCTTTTTTTCGGCATCCGCCATGACGTCCGCCTGCTCTAAATACAGGGAACTGTTGCCGATGATACCCGTTAAGGGGGTGCGCAGATCGTGGGAAACGGCACGCAGCAGGTTGGCACGCATCTTTTCCAATTCTGCCGTACGAAGCAGGGCTTCCCGTTCCATAATTTCCTTCTGCTGCTTACGGAGCTGGGCCGTCAGAGTACAGGAAAGCAGGTTGATGACCAACATGCAGGAGAAAATGAGCGGATAGCCGGAGAGCGTAAAATTCAGTTTATGATAAGGGTAGGTAAACGCATAGTTGATAAAAACAACACAGATAAGAGAACTGACGATGCTGTATACATAACCGTTGGTATGCATGGCAATGAGAATGAGCGCCATGGAATACACAAGATAAATGACGCCGTGGCTGCCGTCACTGTCTGGCAGGAGACGGTAAATGACAACGGAAACCGCTGTAAAGAGCAGCAGTATACCGAGGGTGATCAGGATATTCGTGGGTACATTATGGTCTTTCATATAGGCATAGGGAGGAGTCTGCTTCTTTTTCTTTTTTTCGAACATGGATAGTACCTTTCCAAGCGCCGCTGGCTTTTTTCTATAAGGTTCTGTAAACATAATAAATTATTATATAGGATAATGCTACCTTTGTTCAACTATATGGATATAAAGATTTTGTTAAAATTGAGAAAATCCGTGAGATATGGTACAATAAATGATAAAATGCAGATGGAAAGGAAGTTTTTCGGATGAATATCTTTTTTCTGTTTTTTTCATTTCTGCCCGCTGCCATAAGTCTCTTTCTGCAGGCTGCAGCCGGAGCGGTCTGGCAGATTTTTATAAAAGAAGGACTGGTGAAAAACACCCAGGGCAGTGTGTTGTTTTACCATATTATCGGGCTGTGCGTGTTCGGATACTGGTATTTTGCAGTACAGGGCACGGGGCTTAAAGAAACGGTAAAAAAAATAAAAGAAACCGGAAAAAATTGCAGTATTTTGACGGTCATCGGGATTTTTGTGTTAGGGATGCTTTTATGCGTCCTCGGCAACAGCATGGTGGGCGTGGAAAAGTATCTGTTCCCCACTTTAGTGGATCAGTACCAGCGCATGATGGAAAACGCCGGCATGGGGACTTCGGCTCTCACGGTGTTTGCTTCCGTAGCGGTGGCCCCCATAGGCGAGGAGCTTCTGTGCAGGGGAGTTACCCTTCACTATACGAAAAAAGTTACGCCGTCCTTCCACATTGCCAATTTTTTACAGGCACTGATATTCGGACTGGTTCATTTTAATATTATTCAGGGACTGTACGCCTTTGTCATCGGGCTGTTTTTAGGCTGTGTGAGAGAAAAGTACGACTCCCTTCTGCCGGCGATATTTCTTCATTTTGCGGTGAATGCCTCTTCCCTGTTTTTACTGGGAGGGCTGCTTAACCGGATACCGGATACCCCGGTTTCCTGGGCTGTCTGCTTTGTGCTTTCACTGGCGGCAGCTGTGTTGGATATTCATAAATTCTTAAGATGACATTCCACTGTGCCTGATATAAAATAAAGAAGAATTCAGAAAACAGGTACTTTTTTTGGAAGACACACTTTTGAAAGGATGGAAATAAAGTGAAAAGAAATTATGCGAAAAGAATTACGGCGGGCATTTTAAGCGCCGTGCTGGCAGTAGGAATGACGGGCTGCGGAAAGACGGCCGCAAGCGACGGCAGCAGTACAAATGAGAGTACACCGGCGGGCAATAAGGACGGTTACGTTTATCAGGCAGAGTGGCTTTCCACAGACGGTTCCGAAGAAGGCAGCAGTTACAGCTGTATTTCCGTAAAGGACGATGTACTGTACTTTGTCCGCAACATCTATACGGATAACGGTGCCAAAAGGGAATTCTGTAAAATTGATTTAAACGGTGCTGATGCGAAAGCAGAGACATTACTTACTCTTTCCGAGTACTCTTACGGCACGGATGCTACTGTGGACGGTGTGGAGACTTCAGATGGCACGGAAGGCAGCCAGCCGGCAGGTGATGCAGCTGCGGATACGGCTGCAGAGGATGTTGAGGAAGCAGCCGGCACAGAGGAGCAGACTTTAGATGGCACTTCCGGGACGGCTGATACAGTAGAGGATGTGAGTGTGGCAGTGGCACTTGACAAGGACACGCTTGTCACGGTGTCCAGTATTGCTCCCAATATCCAGCCGGACTTTGAGGATCCCAATTTCGATTACGACAAGTATTACAAAGAAGTACAGGACAATACTGTCACGACCATGAAGAAAATGTCCATGGACGGTACGGTAATAAAAGAAGAAGATGTTACGGAAGTCTTAGAGGGACAGTATCTGCAGTATGCCCTTTCCGATGCTTCCGGAAACCTTTATCTGTCGAGCGGTGACGGCACCATCTTTGTATTTGATTCCGAGTTAAATCTTACGGATACCGTCAAGGTAGAAAGCAACGACGATTACAGCAGCATGAATGCCATGGGTGTGACAGAGGACGGCAGGATTGCCATCCTAAAAAACACGGACAGCGACATGGGACTCTGCATGTACGATGCGGAAAAGAAGGCTTTCGGAGAACCCATGGAAGGCCTTCCTTCCAACATGTGGAACAGCGGCATCAGCTTTACGGAGGACGGTTCCGTACTGCTTAACAATTCCGAAGGCGCGTACCTTTATGATATGGAGAGCCGGACGGCAACCCAGATTGTAAAGTGGATGGACTGCGATCTGACTCCAGACTATGTAAGAAATATTTATGCCATGTCAGACGGCAATTTTGTGGTGTTTTACGAGGACTGGAATACCAATGAGAGTGATATTATCGTATTGAAGAAGGTTGCGGCAGCGGATGTGGTACAGAAGCAGGTAGTTACCGTAGGTGTTCTGTATTCCAGCCAGAAGCTGCAGGCAGACATTGTGGAATTTAACAAAAACAGCGACAAATACCGTGTGGAATTAAAAGATTATACTTCCAATATCGAATACACCACAGAGGATGACTACCAGAAGAATTACCAGAATGCCGTAACACAGATGAACAACGATATTGTGTCCGGAAAACTGGATATGTTCGCAGCCGATTCCGTGGATATTGAAAATTTAATCAGCAAGGGAGCGGTAGAAGATTTAAACTCCTATCTGGAAGCTTCCACGCAGATAAAGAAGAGCGATTTAATGGAAAATATCATCAATGCCATTGAAGAGTCAGGTGTGCTGTACTGTGTTCCCACAAGCTTTTCCATCAATACGCTGGTCGGCAGAACCGAAGATGTAGGCGAAAAGTCCGGTTGGACCATGGCGGATGTGAAGGCGCTCTGCGATAAGTATCCGGATGCTTCCCTGTTTGCCAATGCCACCAGGGGCACGGTACTGAATGCACTTTTAAGCTATGATTTTGATTCCTATGTGGACTGGGAAAACGGCGTCTGCCATTTTGACCAGGAGGAATTCAAGCAGTTACTGGAAATGGTAGCCAAGTATCCTTCCGATGATGAGTTCGACTGGGAAAAGGACTATGTGGCAGAGCCCAAGGCTTTCCGCAATCATACTGCGCTGCTGGGTACCATGTATATTTCCGAAGTGACGGACTATCAGGTAGAAGAGAAGCTCTTTGATGCACCCATTACCGCCATCGGTTATCCGACGGACGGCTCAAGAAGCGGTGTGGCGGCAAGTATTTCCGGCGGTGTCTGCATCAATACCGCATCCAAAAATAAGGATGCCTGCTGGGAATTCATTGAGTACACTCTGGTGAACAACAAGATAGATTCCATTTTTATGAACGGCTTCCCTGTCCGCAAGGCGGATTTCGATGCCCTGATTGAAAAGAAGCTGGCAGAAAAGGATTCTTCCTACGGCTATTCCTGGGATGACGTGGAAATCACCGTGGAAGGAACGACGCAGGAAGACGTGGATAAATTAAAAGACCTCATCAGCAGAGTAGACGGAATTTCCGTAAACCAGCAGGACAGCAACCTGATGAACATTATCACGGAAGAAGCAGAGGCTTACTTCACAGGACAGAAATCCCTGGATGATGTTACAAGTATTATACAAAGCCGTGCTACCATCTACGTAAACGAAAACAAATAACTAAATGTAATTTTAGCAGGAGGGGCTTATGAAAGCCTTCAGGAAAAAGCAGAAAGACGAAGCGCAGCTTGCCATGGCAAAACGCGGCAGGGCTGAACGGAAAAAAGAGAAATCCAGCAAATGGATGAAAAGACAGAAGATAGGCTCGGGGGTATATCTTGCCCCCAGCCTTATAGGCGTATTATTATTTTACATACTGCCGTTTTTTGTGGTTATCTTTTATTCGGTAGTGGATAATCCCATAAGCCGTCAGTTTGTGGGACTGGAAAACTTCACAAAGGTGGCAAAGAACGTGGCGTTCCAGACAGCGGTAAAGAATACGGCTACGTTCTCCGCTATAGCGGTGCCGTTAGCGGTGGTGCTTTCCCTGATACTTGCCATGGTGCTGGATCTGAAGCTGCCGTTCCGTTCCCAGTTCCGTACCTTTTTCTTAAGCCCTATGATGGTGCCGGTTGCCTCCATCGTTTTAATCTGGCAGGTACTGTTCCATTACAACGGTGCGGTCAATGATGTGCTGCAGGCAGTCGGCATCGGCAAGATTGACTGGATGAAATCCCAGTACGCACAGATAGTTGTCATTATCCTGTTTTTATGGAAAAACTTAGGTTACAACATGATTTTGTTCATGGCGGCTCTGGCAAGTATTCCCAGAGAGCTGATCGAAGTGGCAGAGCTTGAAAGCGCCAACCGGTGGCAGATTTTCTTCCACATTAAAATAAGGTATCTTTCCTCCACCATTTTATTTGTAACGATTATGTCCCTCATCAACTCCTTCAAGGTGTTCAGAGAGGTTTACTTACTTACGGGAGACCACCCGTACGACTCCATATACATGCTGCAGCATTTCATGAACAATGCCTTTGCATCTCTTGATTACCAGAGGCTTTCCGCAGCAGCAATTCTCATGGCGGCGGTCATGATTGTGATTATCGGAATCTTATTCCTGGTTGAAAATTACTTCGGAAAGGATGTGGAAGGATGAGTGAAGAAAAAATGCCTTCTCTTACACCCTTGGAGATTAAGGCGAAGAAAAGGTCGAAACGGAAAAAAGCTGTTTACAAATTCCGGATTGGCATTGCAACCATAGTGGCAGCATTTTTTGCAATTTTGTTTTTAATGCCCATTGTACTGACCATAACGAACTCCTTTATGTCCTCCTCGGAGATTTCCGCGAACTACGGCTCCGTATTTGCCACCAACGACAAGGGCGGCAAGGTTTACATATCGGAAAAGGTCAACTTAAAATTCATACCGGATATGGTTTCCTTCAGTCAGTACGCAACGGTGCTGTTCAAGAGCCCGGAGTACCTTTTGAAGTTCTGGAACTCCGTAATACTGGTGGGTCCCATTGTATTCTTCCAGCTGTTTGTGGCGTGCCTGGCCTCGTATGGTTTTACCAGGTACCGGGGGCGCATCCGGGAGATTATCTTTTTCTCCTACATCATACTGATGCTGATGCCCTATCAGGTAACGCTGGTGCCCAACTACTTAGTGTCCAACTGGCTGAATATTGTAAATACCTATTGGGCTATCTGGCTGCCGGGTATCCTTTCTCCCTTTGCCGTGTTCCTGCT
>FR880834.1:16549-39287 GCA_000434615.1 Clostridium sp. CAG:510 | reverse complement strand
GTGATCCTGCTGACCAAGTACATGCGCAGGATTCCGGTATCGGTGATGGAGGCGGCGCAGATTGACGGAGCGGGAGAATGGCAGATATTCCGGAGAATATGCCTGCCGCTTTGTAAAGGATGTATCTGTTCTGCAGCAATTTTAGTGTTTATTGACTATTGGAATATGGTAGAGCAGCCGCTGATTTTACTTTCCGATGCGGAGACGCATCCCTTATCCGTATTCTTAAGCAAGATTAATTCCGGGGAAATCGGTCTTGCCTTTGCCGTGGCAACGATTTACATGATTCCCAGCTTGTTAGTATTTTTATATGGCGAAGAGTATCTGGTAGACGGTATTACCTACCAGGGCGGAATAAAAGGTTAAACCAAGGAGGATTTACCATGAACGAAAAAGCAGGAAAGAGAAGAGACTGGGTAAAAAATGCAGCGATTGTATTCCTGACAATTATGCTGATACTGACATTCTTTTCCAACACCATTATGAACTATTCTCTGCCGGAGGTCGCTATCCAGTACATCCAGTCCGGCACCATTACCTCGAAGGTACGCGGTACCGGTACGGTGCAGAGCAGCTCCCTTTATAATGTAAAGGTAACGGAGAGCCGTAAGGTAACCAGCGTAGCGGTCAAGGTAGGAGATACCGTTGCGGAGGGCGATGTGATCTGCTATCTGGATGAAAAAGAAAGCACCGAGCTGCAGGCGGCAAAAGATGCCCTGAAGGCAGCACAGGTAGCCTACGATACCGCATTGTTATCCGGCAGTCTGACAGCTTCCCAGATGCAGAACGGCGGCAAGAATTTCTCCGTGGATAAGTATAAAAAACAGTTAATCAACGCACAGAACGCGATTACGGCGGCACAGCAGGAAATCGATGCGTACCAGCCGGATTACGATGCGATAAAGAAAGCCAACGACGATGCCCAGGCCGCCCTTACCACTGCCAACAACAACGTAGCCAATATCGAAGCATGGATGGGTTATCAGGATACCATCAGCAGCGGTAACGGGGCAGCCAAGGACAAACTCCGGAAGCAGTATACGGAAGCCAAGCAGTTAGCACTGGCTGCACAGAACAATGCCAATGTGGCAAGCGCCGCTCTGGCACAGGCGGATGCCAGCATGAAGGTGCTTACCGATAAGCTGGAAGCGGCAAAGGCAAGTGCGACCGAACTGGCAACCGACATCGGTGCCAACTTAAACTTAAACACCCTGTATGAAGCAGTGGTTACCGCACAGAACAATGTGGATGAGCTCACCAAGAATTCCCAGAGCACAACCATTACCGCAGATATAGCAGGAACCATTACCTCTGTTTCCGTAACCGCAGGCGAGCAGACATCTCCCGATACCCCCGTGGCTGTTATCCAGCCGGAGGGCAAGGGCTATACCTTAAGCTTCTCCGCTACGGCAGAGCAGGCAGCCAAGATTTCCGTGGGCGACCCGGCAGAGCTTGTAAACTCCTGGTATTACTCCGATATTACGGCAACCGTGGCTTCCATCAAGCCCGACCCGCAGGACAGAAAGAACAAGGTGATCACCTTCAACCTTTCCGGCGATCTGACGGAAGGACAGTCCTTAAGCTTACAGGTAGGACAGAAGAGCGCCAACTATGATTACATCGTTCCCAATAGTGCCATCCGTGAAGACAACAACGGTAAGTTCGTGCTGATTGTGGAAAGCAAGAGCAGCCCCTTAGGCACCAGATATTATGCAACCCGTTATGATGTGCAGGTACTGGCAAGCGACGATACCCAGACAGCCATAAGCGGCGGATTCTATGGTTACGAAAGCGTCATTACCACTTCCACCAAGCCGGTAGAGGCAGGTAAGTTAGTACGTCTGCCGGATTAATGTAAGTCCTTCTGAAAGGAAAGAAAACCATGAAAAAAATCAAATTACAAATGTCCCGTAAGCAGCTTATATGGGGCATTACCGCACTGGTGAGTTTGATAATAGGTCTTATCCTTGCGGGACTGCGCATCCATATGACGGACGGGCTTCTGACACAGAAAATGGCGGACAGATGGTCAAACGTCAGCAAATCGGCACAAATCAGCTGCTTCTTTGCAGAGTCCGCACAGATTACAGAGGAGTCCTTACAGCAGTTTGAATACAATCTGAACAAGGGACTGGAGGAAGCCTCCATTGTCAGTGAATCCGAAAACGAGGGAGCCAGACTCTGGGCGGATGCATACAGTGCAAAGGGTACGGTAACCCTTGAAAGCGACAGGGCAAAAGTGGATGTGACGGCAATCGGAATCGGCGGTGATTTCTTCCTGTTCCATCCGGTTACCTTAAAAAGCGGTACCTATTTCTCGGGAAATGACCTGATGCAGGACCATGTCATTATCGACGAGCAGGCAGCCTGGCAGCTGTTCGGCTCCAATGATGTGGCGGGACAGATTGTTTATATAGGAGGCATTCCTCATGTGGTGGCGGGCGTCACCAAAAGAGAAGAGGGAAGAATGGCGGATGCCGCCGGACTTTCCGCCTCCATTGCTTATGTATCCTATCAGACCTTAAGCCGGTACGGCACAGATTACGGCATTAACTGCTATGAGGTGGTAATGCCGAACCCTGTAAAGGGATATGCCAAAAAGTTTGTGGGTGAAAAAATAGGAGTTACGGAGAATGACGTGGAAGTCCTGGAAAACACCACACGTTTCGATTTCTTAAACCTGTTAAAACAGCTCACCCAGTTCGGCACCCGTTCCATGAGCAGCAAAGCCATTATTTATCCTTACTGGGAAAATATGGCAAGAGGGTATGAAGACATTGCCCTTCTGCTTCTGGTATTTGAATTGTTATTTATTTTGTATCCTGCCATTTTTACAGTGGTTGTGATAATTCTTGCCTGGAAGCATAAAAAGTGGACGGCAGGAAGCATTTGGAATGCTCTTTGCAATTTCTTCTACAATCTGAAGTCGGGGAACAGACAGAAGAGAAAAGAGAAAAAGGCAAAAAAGAAAATTCTGAAAAAAGGAGGAGAAGAATTATGAAAAAAGGAAAAAAAGCCATAAGCCTGTTACTTTGTGCAGCCATGACGCTGAGTCTTGCAGCGTGTACGAAAAACGGCGGCGGTAACGGCACAAACGGCGGCGGTACGGCTGCTAACAGCAGCGGAAACGATGCCGCAAAGCAGGGGGTTTATAAAGAGGAGCCTCTGAATATAGAAGGCATTCCCGGCGACAGTTCGATCAATGATGTTGCCCTGATTGACGGCAAACTGTATATGCTTGTTAATGAGTACCGTTATGATGAGATGCAGGGAATGGTGCTTCAGCTGATTACAGCCAATGAAGACGGCAGCAATGCGGAAACCAAGGAGATTTACAATAACCTGACCCCCAATCCGTATTACAATAACGATGGGGAAGAAGGCGGAGACGGGGATGTGGACGACGGTGTGGTTCCTCTTGCTAAGGAAACTGCCGCTGATACCGCACTGTTAAGCAGTATCCAGCCTGCAACCGAGGATGCCGATACCCAGACAGAGGATACGGCAGTGCCCGGGGACAGCACGGAAGGCTCCGACGAAGAGGAAGCTGTAACCGATGAACCCATTGAGGATGAACCGGCAGGAGATGCGTATGACAATACTTACGTTTCCGATACAATATTCTGTGAAGGCGGTATCTTCCTGCTGATAGAAAGCTCCAAGACTGATGCTGACGGCAATTATACAAGCAAATTGGATTTATATGCCTATAATCTGGACGGTACCGAAAAGTACAATAAGGAGCTGTTTGTAAACGACGGCGACAACTACCAGTACTTAAACAGACTGGCAGGCAGTAAAAACGGTGAGTTTGCGGGCGTTTCCGACAGTGAGCTGTTCCTTTTTGACACCGAAGGAAACGAGACAGGAAGAGTGACGATTGACACCAGTACCGGCTGGATGAACAATATGTTCTTCGACAAGAACGGTGATGTCAACCTGTTTATGGTAAATAATGACTATACCAAACTGAGCCTGTATAAATATGACAAGACCGGCAAGCAGATTGGGGAGCCTGTAGATTTGTGCTCCAAGCTGTTGAATTATAATCTGAATTGCGGTGTGAATTATGATATTTTTGTAACGGATAATCAGGGTGCGTACGGATACAACATCGGAGACAGCGACCTGACCATGCTGTTCAGCTACATCAACTCCGATATCAACAGCAATGATGTCAGCAGCCTGTACGAAATCGACGAGAACCGTATTCTCATGACCTATTATTCTGACAATGACGGAAATAACAGGCTTGCATTTTTAACCCATGTGGATCCGAAGGATGTACCGGATAAGCAGACACTGGTACTCGGCTGCTATTATCTGGACTGGGATTTACGGGCAAGAATCGTAGATTTCAACAAGAATAACGATAACTTCCGTATTACCGTTACGGATTATTCCCAGTACAACACCGGTGATGATTATACAGCCGGTTATACACAGCTTAACAACGATATCTTATCCGGAAAGATGCCGGATATGCTGGCGCTCAACAGTACCAGTGATATTCCGGTGGACTCTTACATTTCCAAGGGACTGTTTGCGGACATCAGCGAAATGATTAAGAACGATTCCGAACTGAACTATGACGATTACTTAAGCAATGTGTTTGAAGCTTATATGCATGACGGCAAGCTTTATACCCTGGTTCCGAAGTTCTCTGTCAATACCGTTATGGGCAAGACCTCCATCGTAGGGGACAAAGAGGGCTGGACCATGGAAGACTTAAAGGCTCTCATGGCTAAATATCCCGATGCCAGTGTATTCGGTGATACCACTACAAGAAGCGAACTTTTATGGATGTTTATGATGTATTCCGGTTCCCAGTTCGTAAACAGAGAGACCGGTAAATGCTCCTTTGACTCCCAGGAATTTGTAGACCTTCTGGAATTCATGAAGCAGTTCCCGGAAGAATTTGATTACAGCACTCTGCCGGATGATTACTGGATGAACTCCCAGAAAGCATACAGGGATGGCAAGATTTTACTGATGAGCCTGAATATTTCCGATGTGGAAAGCTATATTACCAATATAGGAATGTTCGGAGAACCGGTTACCCTGATTGGTTTCCCGGCGAAGGAAGGAAACGGTGCGATTATCTCTCCGAACAACGTATATATGATTTCCTCCAAGTCCAAAAATTCGGACGGTGCATGGCAGTTCTTACGTTACTATTTAACCGATGAATACCAGAAGAACGGCAATGACTCCTGGAGCCTTCCCATCAAGAAGGATGCCCTGAAAGAGAAAATCAACAAGGGTACGGAAAAGCCTTACTGGATAAATTCTGATGGTGGTAAGGAATATTATGAATATACGGCATGGCTCGGTGATGAAGAAGTGACCTTAGACCCGCTGACCCAGGAACAGGCAGATGATTTATACAATTACATCTGCTCCGTAACGCAGGCTTACTACAGCGACGATTCCTTAAGCAATATCATTACGGAAGAGTCCGCAGCGTTCTTCTCCGGACAGAAGAGTGCACAGGATGTGGCAGACATCATCCAGAGCCGTGCACAGATTTACATTAACGAAAGCAGATAAAAGCGCTTAAGAAAAAAGCAATCGTTATGGAATAAAAAATCAAACGGTTGCAGCAGAAATAATTAAAAGCCCCGAGTGTATTAAACACTTGGGGCTTTTTGATGTTCCGAGCTTCTTTATAATGGGAATAGCCTATTAAGCAAGTGCCTACCGTATTCAAATATGTAGGCACTAAAATGCAAAGCAGAAAGGAAAGTGCCTACTGATTTCCTAAAGGTAGGCACCGAAAAGCAAAACAGAAAGGAAAGTGCCTACGGCACTTCCAAAAAGTAGGCACTGAAAGGCGAAACAGAGAGAAAAGTGCCTATTGATATCCAAAAGGTAGGCACTGAAAGGCAAAATAGAAAAGAAAGTGCCTACAAGTTTATTGTTCCATAGATGCAATATAAAATAAAACAATGATATAAACAGATATTTATGTTGACAATATAAGCTATATGACATAACATTAAATTATATTATATGATTTATATAATTTGAATTAGGAATGCAGCAAAACTAAATACAAATGAATAGGATGTATGGAGTATGCATCCTATTATTTTTTCACATCGGGAGGAAAATGATGAAAAAATATATTTTCACCACAGTACTTTGCATAGCAACCATATGGATGAGTGCCTGTGCTTCAGGAAAAAAGATATATGAGTCCGAGAAGATGAATGCTTATGAAAGGACGGAATGTTTTCTGACAATGGAATATGCGGATACCTGTATTGATGCATTGGAAAGTACGGACGAAAAAGCACTTTATTGCGAGTCGAGATTTGAAGATATAGACGGAATTACTACTTATGTGGTCAAAAACACCTATGAATATGATTACGAAACCGGAAAAGCAGAAAAAATAGAGTCTTTTACAGCCGAAAATTATTCCCCTTTTTATGTACCGGGAGGGAAAATTCTGGAACTGGATATAGACAAAAATCTGTATGTCCTGGATGAACAGCGGCAGCTCATAACAAAGGTTAATTTAACAGAGTTGACATTTCCCAATCAGGCTTCTGGGAAAAGCAGTATAAATTATATTTTTGATATTAAAAGTGATGGAAACTATGTCTATGTAAACGGACAAAATAATGATGGACAGGGAATTGTTCTTGTGCTGAACCTGGACTTACAAGGAAAGGCATTTTTTTTAGCAGACAGCGGCTGGACACTTGTTCCGATGCGGGAAAATAAGGTAAAGCTGGTGGACAATAAAGATGGTTCTCTATATGGATATAAAGAGGAACGGAATAAACTGGACAAAGAAGGAAAGCTTCCAAAAAATGTGATGGACTTTTCCGTAACCAGAGGATTTTGTCCGGGAAATGCCGAATATGATTATTTTTATTATACCAATGGTTATAAGAATGAGGACAGCGGTATCAGAGAAGATTACCTGATTGGGGTAAAGGGCGGCAGACAGGAAAAGATATTTGATTTTACTGCCATGGGAATTGCTGATTGTTATGTAATGAATATTACACCGGACACACAGGAAGGCTTTTATGTATGGGCTATAGCATCGGAGGAGAAAACGGTTCTGTATCATTTTACCCCCAGTGAGACTGTTGGAGATTATTCCGGAAAAGCCGGGAAAGTCTGCTGTAAAATAGGCGGTCTGTGGCCTGCAAACAATTTGTACATAGAGGAATTTAACAAGCAGTCGGAGGACTACTATTTTGAAATGGTCGTCTATGGGGATATGTATGAGGACAGAGATATCGCCATTACGCATCTGTTCTTGGACTGCCAGGATGGCAAGTTAGATGGTATTCTTCTGGATGATATAGAGGATGAACTTGTGAAAAATGACGCCCTGTATGATTTGGAAAATTATTTTGCACAGAGTAAGGTAGTTTCCAAGGACTGTTTTATCACGCACTATCTGGAAAGTGTGACGGATGAAAAGGGCAGGATATACGCCCTCTACCCCGATTTTAAGGCATTTGGCTATGCCTATGACAAAGAAATTGATTTTTCAGACCTTATGCAGTATGAAAGTCTGTGCGGAGAGAGTAATTCCTTCTTGTCCACACAGGGAGCAGGCGTAGATTTGGCATGGTTGTTAGAGTATTCCGGCAACCGGATTGTCGATGAAGAAAATAAGGAAATCCATGTAAAAGAGGAAGCATTCCGTTCCATGCTGCAGTTCTTAAAAATACAGAGTACCGACCAACATAAAAACTTTGACCCGGTTATGCAGTATTGTGAAGGGGAGTCCTGCGCTACAAGGGCAAACTTATCAGAACCCAGCGATTATCTGTATTTTAATGAGCTGTTTCATAAAAATGCCGTATTCAGCAACGTGGGAGCGGACGGGCTGATAATCGGAAGCAGGGAAGGTCTTCTCGGGGTATGCAGCAAATCGGAGAACAAAGAGGCTCTCTTTGCCCTGTATGATTTCCTGTATGAACCGGAAAATTATCACAACTTTTTCTCCTGGGGAATGATTATGCCGGTTATCAGGGAAGAGTATGAACTCAGAAAAGACTATTTCCTTGCCACAGAAGCCTATGAAGACAAGTACGGAAAGTATAACAGAAAGTATGATTTCCAGATTGGCATGGGAGCGGCGGAAGTGATTATTCCGGTCGGCTCCATTTCCGAGGATGAGGCGGAAGCAGCGGTAACGGCTTTGCAGGAAGTAAAATACGTGAAACCCATGAAAGCAGCCTATGAGAATATCATTCGGGAAGAAGCGGAAGCCTATTTTACCGGCAATCAGGACCTGGACAGGGCATGTGATAACATGGAAAACCGGCTGAGACTTGCGTTGGAAGAAAATAAGGACTAAGACAATAAGAAAACAAAATGCGCAGAAGACAAAAAGTAACAGATAAACAAAATGCAATAAAAAATCCCCGGCAGACCAGTTCTGCCGGGGATTTTGGTGTAGATATTGAGATTTACACCGCAAATTGTGCCATATACAGGTCGTAGTAGGCGCCTTTTTTGGCAAGCAGTTCTTTGGCGGTTCCCTGTTCCATGATGCCGCCCTCATCAATGACGAAGATGCGGTCAGCCTTCTGGATGGTGGAGAGGCGGTGGGCAATGACAAAGGAAGTTCTTCCCTTAAGCAGTGTCTCGATGCCTTTCTGCACTAAGAGCTCGGTTTTTGTATCAATGCTGGATGTTGCTTCATCCAGGATAAGAATACCGGGCATGGATACAAAGGTGCGGGCAAACGCCAGAAGCTGTTTCTGACCGACGGAAAGACCGCCGCCGCGTTCGCTTAGCTTGGTGTCGTAACCGTCCTTTAACTTCATGATGAAGTCATGGGCGCCGACGGCCTTGGCAGCCTGAATGATTTCTTCTTCCGTGGCATCCAATTTTCCGTAGCGGATATTTTCCTTTACCGTGCCGGAGAAGAGAAAATTGTCCTGGGTCATAATGCCCATGTGGCTCCTTAAGCTGTGAAGCGTCATGTCCTTGACATTCAAGCCGTCGATTTTCACTTCCCCTTCCGTTGCATCATAGAAACGGCTGATTAAGTTGACAATCGTGGTCTTGCCGGCGCCGGTGGGGCCTACAAGGGCAATGGTTTCACCGGGCTTGATCGAAAAGGAAACATCCTTTAACACCTTTATGTCGGGCGCATCCGTATAGGCAAAGGAAACATGGTCGAAGGTTACGGCGCCGGTGATGCCGGAAATATCCACGGCATCCGGGCTGTTTTTGATTTCGGGTTCCGTGTCCAGCACCTCGAAAATACGTTCCGCTGCGGCAATATTGGTAATTAACTGGTTGTAGAAACTGCTCAAATTGGCAATGGGGCTCCAGAACATACCGATGTAGTAGCCGAAGGAGATTAAAAGTCCCACGCTGGCGCTGCCGGGCAGCAACACTAGTCCCACATAATAAAGAGCAATGGTTCCCACACTCCAGCAGATATCAATGATGGAGCCGAAGCTGTTGTTTAACCGGACAGCCCTCTTGAAGGCGGATAAATGCTCCTTCACCAGCACGGAGAAGGTCTTTTTCGTTTCTTCCTCTGCCGTAAAGTTCTGGATGATGCGGATACCCGAGATGTCCTCGTGAATGAATGCATTCAGGTTGGAGGCTTTTTTACGGAAAATACGCCAGCGTTTGTGGGAGAAAAGCTGGATAACCGTAAGCCCGACGATTAACACCGGAAGGGTGGAAAGGCTTGCAAGCGCAAGAAGGGGGCTTTTTACCAGCATAATCACGACAACGCTTGCCACTGTAATAAAGTCGGGTATAAGAGTGGTAACGCTGTTGTTCAGCACATCCTTTAAGGAATTGATATCGCCGATGATACGGGAGAGAATCTTTCCGGTGGGACGGCTGTCAAAAAAGTGAAAATCCAGTGTCTGGATATGGGTGTAAAGTTCCTGACGGATGGTTAAAAGTACCTGGTTGCACACCTTCGCCATGATATACATACGCAATTTTACCAGCAGTATCATAATGATATTTAAGGCGGCGGCAAACAAAATCAGTCCAATCAGGCCCTTTAAGTCGCCTTTGCCGATGTAGTCGTCAATGGCGGCTTCCATGATGAGCGGGTTTAACAAAGATACCCCCACACAGAACGCCATAATGAGAAGTACGCCGACAATTTCTTTTTTATAGGCAAGTAAGTAGGAGAACAGACGAAGCAGGGTGGCGCTTTTCTTTACGTGGCTGGTCTGTTCGTCTTCTTTATAAGAATTAAATGCCATAAGCTGCATCCTCCGTTTCCGGTAATAAATCACCGTACTGAGACTGGTAAGCTTCGTAGTACAGCCCCTTCTTAGCCAAAAGCTCTTTGTGGGTGCCGCGCTCCCGGATCTTACCGTTTTCAAGGAAAAGTATCTCATCCGCATGCCGGACGGCGCTGATGCGGTGAGCAATAATGATTTTTGTGGTATCCGTTAACGTTTTTAACGTTTTCTGGATTTCGTGCTCCGTTTCCATGTCAAGAGCGGAAGTGGAGTCGTCCATAATTAAAATTGGGTTCTTTTTGGCAAGCGCACGGGCAATGCTGATACGCTGCTTCTGGCCGCCGGAAAGACCCACACCGCGTTCGCCGATAACGGTATCGTAACCGTCCTCCAATTTTTCGATAAACTCGCTGGCGGAAGCGGCGGAAGATGCCTCCCTTACCACATCGGGGGTAATGCTGTCTTTTTTTCCCAGACGCACATTTTCGTCAATGGTATCGGAAAAGAGGAACACATCCTGCATAACGGCGGAAATACTGCTCCGCACCTGCTTTAACGTAAGCTTGCGGATATCCACGTCATCTAAGGAAATGCTGCCGTCGCTGCAGTCATACATACGCTGTATAAGCTGTACGATGGAAGACTTGCCGGAGCCGGTGGCGCCCATGATGCCAAGAGTGTGTCCGGCTTCCACGGTAAAGCTGATATCGGACAATACCGGCTTTTCCTCCCTTACAAAGCTGACATGGGAGAAGGAAAGCTTTCCTTTTACCCCGGGCAGAACAACCGGATTTTCCGGATTTTTAATGGTGGGCGTTTCCGCATAGAGCTTCCGTATTTTTTTATTGGAAGCAACGGCAGAAGATAAGCTGTTGGTCAGCCAGCCTAACATTTCCATGGGCCACACGATATTGGTGGAGTACTGGATAAAGGCACCCAGGTCACCTAAGGTAAAGCTGCCGTCCTTCTGGTTTAAGTACAGAATACCGCCGAAGAGTAACACAAACAGCGGAAGGATTTTGCTGACTAAGGAAAACAGTGGGTGGTACTTTACAAAGATTTTAGACTGCTGCATGTTCAGTTCATAATAGCGGGTGTTGTGGGAAAGGAATTTGTTTATTTCAAAATCCTCTCTGGCAAAAGCCCGCACGGTGCGCACACCTGTTAAATTTTCTTCCGCAACGGTATTTAATTCCGCATTTTCCTCACTGATAGCTTCATAGACGCTGTCCAGCTTCTTTTCTAAATAAATGGCGAGGCAGGCGCACAAAATCATGCAGACGATGGGAATTAACGCTAACTTCCAGTTGATGCGTATCATACAGAATAAAATCAGGGATGTATGTACGGCAACCTCAATCAGAAGCATTCCCACATAGGAAATACCGTCCCAGATATGGTCGATGTCATCCTTGATACGGCTCATCAGCTCGCCGGTGCCGGTCCGGTCAAAGAAATCGGCGGAAAGGCTCTGGATGTGGTCGAACAGCTCTTTACGCATATTGGATGCGATGGTGGCGCCGGTCACATCGAAGGTGTATTCCTTGATGTAGCCGAAGATAAAGCGGCCGATACCGATAGCAAAAAAGCCAAGGAGAATACCTTTCAGGGCGGCAAGGTTGCCGTTCCCGATAACATCGTCAATGATGCGTTTGGTAAGCTCCGGTGAAAGCATATCCAGTCCGACATGGATAACAAGGGCAAGGATGGCTAAGAGATAAGCCGGCAGATGCTCTCTGATATGCGTTGACAGTTTCTTCATGTTTTCATTCTCCTCCTTTTTAATCCCCTCGGAAAGACGGCAGCGGCGATATACCCGCAGACACAAAAAAAGCCTGCGGAAGAAACCGCAGGCAAATTTACAAACCGGAGTGCCGAAAGCTTAATTCAAAAGTATAAGCTTGCAAAAGCACTTGCTGTCAGATATCAGCAATTCATAAGTCTTTCTGAGGTAACTGCAAAAATAGTCGTTGTTAAGATTTTGTTATCTGTCATGTTGTCTACGAAATTAATCATTTCGGTTACCTCCTTCTTTTTATATTTTGACATTAACTTGTTTGACTATACGCCTTTTTTAAGAAGCTGTCAAGTATACTTTTCATCTATCTGAATAATCGGGTAAAAATTTTCGCCCATAGACTGTATTTTTTCAACTAAAAGCTGTTTTAACTCCTCGTCGGAGAGGGGAAAACGATAGGGCTTTACCACATCGAAAATGATATTGGTGTGGGTGGGCCCTTTTACCGTGCGGAAATCGTGCAGGGTCAGAACCGGATCGATATTTCTTAAAATACCGCAGATCTTTTCTTTCAGGGCATTGACCTCCGGGTCATGAATACAGATGGGGTCCATATGGATGACCGCCTCACAGTGCAGTTCTTTTTTCAGTTTCCGTTCGATGTTGTCGATGGTATCGTGCAGGGCAAGGATATCCCCATCGGCGGGTACTTCTGCGTGCAGGGAAATGATGACGCGGCCGGGACCGTAATTATGTACCATTAAATCATGGAAGCCTAAAATGTCCTCGGAGGAATAGACGATTTCGCCAATCCTTTTGACAAATTCCGGGTCGGGGGCTTCGCCAAGCAGCGGATTGATGGTATCCCTTGCGGCGGAAAGACCTGCCGTGAAAATAAAGATGCCTACCAGAATACCGCACCAGCCGTCCAGATCAATGTGGGCGTAGCGGGAAAGCAGGGTGGTGAAAAGCACGGCGGAGGTTGCCACCATATCACTTAGGCTGTCTTTTGCAGTTGCCATCATGGCTTCACTGTGTATTTTTCTGCTGATGCTTCTATTATATAAGTACATATAGCCCTTCACCAGAATGGAAAGCAGCAGGCAGAGGATGACCAGAGGATGGAAAGCGGTTTCTGCCGGGTGGAGCAGCTTTTCCACAGAGCTTTTTAAGAGCTCAAATGCCATGATTAAAATGGCGGCGGCAACCGCAAGACCGGACAGGTATTCTATTCTGCCGTGTCCGTAAGGGTGGTCGGGGTCGGGCTTCTGACCGGCTAACTTGAATCCTATCAGTGTAATGACGGAGGAAGCCGCATCGGATAAGTTGTTGAAGGCATCCGCCGTAATGGCAATGGAGTGGCTTACGGAACCGGCAATGAACTTCCCGGCAAATAAAAGCAGGTTAAAGAAAATGCCGACCGCGCCGCTTAAAATACCGTAGCACTGTCTGACCTCGGGAGAGGAAGTGTCCTCCCGGTTTTTAATAAAAATTTTAGACAGCAGAGTTATCATGAGAAAATCCCCTTTATGTAAAAGTATATTTCATCTATTTTATGTCAATGGCCTAAAAAAAACAATTCTTTTCTTGCATGTTTTGCAAAGAAAAGGTATAATTTTTGCGATGTAAACAACAAATATATAACAATCAGAAAAGAGGAGCAAGCAATCATGAGTAAAAAACCGGTTGTATTAATGATTTTAGACGGCTATGGCCTGAATGATAATAAGAACGGTAATGCCATTGCCATGGCAGATACCCCTGTCATGGACAAGCTGATGGCGGAAAATCCTTTTGTAAAGGGACTGGCAAGCGGTATGGCGGTAGGACTTCCCGAAGGACAGATGGGCAACTCCGAAGTCGGTCATATGAATATGGGTGCGGGACGTATCGTATACCAGGAACTGACCCGTATCACCAAGGAAATCCAGGACGGCGATTTCTTTGAAAATCCGGCACTTCTTAAGGCTATGGAAAACTGTAAGAAGAACCATTCCGCCCTGCACTGCATGGGACTTCTTTCCGACGGCGGTGTGCACAGCCACATCACTCATTTATACGGCCTTTTGGATATGGCAAAGAAGAACGGCATCGAAGAAGTGTATGTACACTGCTTCTTGGACGGCAGAGATACCCCTCCCGCAAGCGGTAAGGAGTTCTTAGAGGCGCTGCAGAAGGAAATGGACAACAAGGGTGTCGGCAAAATCGCTTCCATCATGGGCCGCTACTATGCAATGGACAGAGACAACAACTACGACAGAGTAAAGCTTGCGTACGACGCCATGGTAAAGGGCGAAGGCGTACAGGCAGAGTGTCCGTTCTGCGCAATCAAGGCTTCTTACGATAAGGAAGTAACCGATGAATTCGTAGTACCCGCCGTTGTGGCAAAAGACGGCAAGGCAATCGGTACCGTTAAGGACCACGACTCCGTTGTATTCTTCAACTTCCGTCCCGACAGAGCAAGAGAAATCTCCAGAGCATTCTGTGAGGATACCTTTGATAAGTTTGAAAGAGGAGACAGAAAGGATATCGTATTCGTAGCCTTTACCGATTACGACCCGACCATCCCCAACAAGGAAGTGGCATTCCACAAGGTAGCTATTACCAACACCTTCGGTGAGTATCTTGCCGCTCACAAGATGACCCAGGCGCGTATTGCCGAAACCGAAAAATATGCACACGTAACCTTCTTCTTCAATGGCGGTGTAGAGCAGCCCAACGAAGGTGAGGACAGAATTTTAGTACATTCTCCCAAGGTTGCAACCTATGACTTAAAGCCGGAAATGAGCGCTTACGAAGTATGCGACAAGCTGACCGCCGCCATCAGAAGCGGCAGCTATGATGTTATTATCATCAACTTCGCAAACCCCGACATGGTAGGACATACCGGTGTTATTCCCGCAGCCGTAAAGGCAATCGAAGTTGTGGATGAATGTGTAGGAAAGGCAGTAGCCGCAGTAGACGATATGGATGGCGTACTCTTTATCTGTGCGGACCACGGAAATGCAGAGCAGATGATTGATTATGAAACCGGTGAACCTTATACCGCTCATACCACCAATCCGGTTCCGTTCATTCTGCACAACTATGACAAGTCCTATACCTTAAGAGAGGGCGGTTGTCTGGCAGACATCGTTCCTACCCTGATTGAGATTATGGGTATGGAGCAGCCGAAGGAAATGACCGGCAAATCCCTTCTTATTAAGAAATAAAATAAGAAATTACAACTGTTCTGTGTGAAAGACGGGTAATAAATTACAGAAATCGTGGCATACTGACTAAAAAAGGAGGTATGCCATGATTTCGTTTAAAAAGATTATCGAAGTGCACGGAAGGGAAATCTTAGATTCCAGAGGAAATCCTACCGTGGAAACAGAAGTAGTGGTAGAAGATGTGGAAAACGGATGCCGTTATATGGGACACGCATCCGTACCGTCGGGAGCAAGCACCGGACGGTTTGAGGCAGTGGAACTGCGGGACGGCGAAGAGCGGTATTTCGGTCTCGGTGTGGAGCATGCGGTGCAGAATATCAATGAGAAAATAAAGCCGCTTTTAATCGGAAAGAACGTACTTGACCAGAGTGAAATAGACCGCTTGCTCATTGCGGCGGACGGCACGGACAACAAGGCAAACTTAGGCGCCAATGCGACGCTGGGTGTATCCATGGCATGCGCCAGGGCGGCAGCCGCTTCTTTAAAACTTCCTCTGTACCGGTATCTCGGCGGCAGCCGTACCATTTTGATGCCAACCCCCATGATGAATATCTTAAATGGCGGAAAGCATGCCGCCAACACGGTGGATTTTCAGGAATTTATGATTGCACCGGTGAGCGCACAAAGCTTTAAGGAAGCCCTGCGCATATGTGCTGAGATTTACCATAATTTAAAAGGCATCATTACCGGAAAAGGACTTTCCGCGGGTATCGGGGATGAAGGCGGCTTTGCACCCGACCTGCCCGATGCGGAAGCGGCGCTGGACCTTCTGGTGGAAGCCATCAAGGCCTCCGGCTATGAACCGGGTGCGGATGTGCAGATTGCCATAGACGTGGCAAGCAGCGAGCTGTATCAGGAAAAGACAGGCATGTACCATTTCCCCGGTGAGAGTAAGCAGAAGGGGGAGGAAATCATCCGGGATGCCGCAGAGATGATTGCTTACTATGAAAGACTTCTGGATAAATATCCTATTTTCTCCATAGAGGACGGCCTGGCGGAGGACGACTGGGAAGGCTTCCGTACCATGACGGAGCGTATCGGCAGGCGGGTGCAGCTTGTGGGTGACGATTTGTTTGTGACCAATGTCAAACGCCTGGATGCCGGCATCAAGCTGAACGCAGCCAATGCCATTTTAGTGAAGGTAAACCAGATTGGTACGCTTTCGGAAGCCTTTGATGCAGTGGATATGGCAATGCGCAACGGCTACCGTGCCGTGATTTCCCACCGTTCCGGCGAAACGGAGGATACCATCATTGCGGATATTGCCGTAGCCTTAAATGCCGGACAGATTAAAACGGGCGCTCCGTGCCGCTCCGACCGTGTGGCAAAGTACAACCGGCTTTTACAGATAGAAGAGGAAGTGGGTGCATCGGCGGTTTACGGCGTGCTGGCAAAATGATTTTATAAACAGCCGGAGAGTATATGGATGCAGCAGACTGTAAGCAGGCAGCCTGCTGCTTTTACAAATATACAAAAAGAATATTTATGCTTAAATACATGATAAATATAAATTTTAATACAATATATATGAATATATTGCAAAAAACCAAGGAAAATATACATTTGAAAGACTGAAATATGCATACAGGATTTATACGGAAACGAAAAGATACTTGATTTTACGGCAAAAAAATGCTATTCTACTACATGCATAGATGAAAATCTATTACAGATAAACCATAGTGGAGTGGGTAATAAATGTTACCTGCTTTTTTTGTGAAAAGACAAATTCCGAAAGGCAGTGGCAGATGCTCAGAAACAAATATGCAAAGGACTACCGGATAGAGGTATATGACGGAGCAAAGGGGAAAATGAAAGAGAAAGCCGTTTATATCGGACCTCTTTATAGCTTCAGTGACGTACAGCAATTAAGGATTCTTGCGCTGAGAGAGTGTGCACTTGCACTTATAAGTATGGTTCTTCTGCTGATCAGTCTCTGGAATTACAGTGCCGTTACCAGACAGATTTATGTGACGGTGCCCATGCTCGGATTATTTGCGGTGGTCTATCTGTTCTTTTCCTCGGCAATGAGTCTTTTGAAACTCACCACACAGTCTTCTTTTAAAAGAAAAGAGAAGGAAAAAAGCCTTGACAGGGCAAAGGGAAGCAGTGTTGCCGGCATCGTCGTATCGGCACTTGCCTTTCTTGCAGCACTTGTCTACGGCATAAAGGTATCTTTCTGCTTTTCCTTTTGGGATTTCTTTTATCTGGCTTCCATGGGGCTGCAGATTGTTTTTTTTGCAGCGGGCTTTTTCTTTATAAAAGACATACAGGTGACGGAGACGGAAAATCCGGAAGCGGATAAAAAAGAGGAGACTGCCTGAATACGATATCGGCAGCACAGGCTGTTTGATATAAACAGGGAATACCCGCAAGGGATTCTACCCATTATCACATAAGGAGGATAAAGTTATGAAAAAAAGTTTCTTGAAGAAGCTCTCTCGGTTTATCGGTTTAGCAGCCGTTATGACTGTAGCTTCCCTCAGTGCCTGCGGCAAAGACAACACTTCTTCCGACGGCGCTAACACAGAAACAGGCGCTTCTGAATCCACAGAAGTTTCCACATCCACAGGCGCTGATACCTTAGTTGTCGGTAAAGACACCTTCGGTTCCAAGTTCAGCCCTTTCTTTGCAACCCTTCAGTATGACCAGGACGTATCCGATATGGTTTCCATCGGTTTACTTGCTTCTGACCGCGAAGGTAATATTGTCATGAAAGGTATTGAAGGCGAAACCATTGCTTACAATGGCACCGACTATACCTATACCGGTATCGCTGACTGTGATGTAACACAGAACGATGACGGTACCGTAGTTTATGATTTTACTTTAAGAGATGATATCAAGTTTTCTGACGGTGAACCTCTTACCGCAGATGACGTTATTTTCTCCATGTATGTATTTGCCGACCCGACTTATGACGGTGTAGCTACCTTCTATACACTGCCTATCAAGGGTATGGAAGATTACAGAAGCGGTATGGACAGCCTTGGCAACATAATTCTTGCCGCAGGCCGTGACAATACCGATTTCACAGCCTTCACAGAGGATCAGATGAACGCATACTGGGCTGCTGTTGATGAAGAAGGCGAAAAGTTCGCACAGGATATCGTAGATTACTGTGTAGCAAATTACCCGGATTATCTGGAATCCGTTGGAAACAGTGAAGTGGCTCTCGGTATGTTTGCATGGGGCGTCGGTGATGTAAACGATGACGGCACCGTTCTGACAGGTGCAGGCACCGGTACCGAATACAACATTGCAGATCTGACCATCGCTGACTACTGGACTGAATTACAGGCTAAATATGAAAATGATTTAGTTACCATGTCTGAGACAGAAGCGGCAGGCGACGACCTGTTTGCCATGTTAAACGAAGACTATCCTGAATTTACACAGGGTATTACCACCGGTGATTCCGCTGCCAACATTTCCGGTATCGAAAAGACAGGTGATTACAGCCTGCGTGTTACCATGGATAAGTTTGATGCGGTTGCTATTTACCAGTTAGGCGTAGCCGTAGCACCTCTTCATTACTATGGCGATACCTCCAAGTATGATTATGACAACAACATGTTTGGTTTCACCAAGGGTGATTTAAGCAGCGTAAAAGATAAGACCACCCAGCCTTTAGGTGCAGGTCCTTACAAGTTCGACAGCTATGAAAACGGTGTTGTTACTTTCACCGCAAATGAAAACTATTTCAAGGGTGAACCCAAGATTAAGACCATTCTGTTCAAGGAAACTCCCGAAAGTGACAAGCTGACAGGTGTAGCATCCGGAACCTTTGATATTTCCGATCCTTCCATGAGCGTGGATGTATTAAAGAATATCAAGAATTACAACTCCAACGGAGAAGTTACCGGTGACGTTCTGACCACTGACTTAGTTGACAACTTAGGCTACGGCTACATCGGTATCAACGCTAACGTAGTTAAGGTTGGCGACGACAAGGCAAGCGAAGCTTCCAAGGATTTAAGAAAAGCATTTGCAACCATCTTTGCAGCTTACAGAGATACCGTTATCAATTCCTACTACGGCGA
Organism: Clostridium sp. CAG:510; assembly: GCA_000434615.1. Classification (GTDB taxonomy): domain Bacteria; phylum Bacillota; class Clostridia; order Lachnospirales; family Lachnospiraceae; genus Acetatifactor. The sequence goes on along the minus strand of FR880834.1, from coordinate 20,092 downwards.
AATGGCTACTGTAATCCAGTATCCTATGTCCAATACTTCCTGGGCAGCTCCCAAGCCTGCAGACGAAGGCTATCAGATTGCCTACTCTGTAGATGCTGACGGCAACTCCATTTACACAGCAGATATGACTGACGAGCAGAAGTACGAAGCAGCTCTTCAGGCAAGTATCAGCTTCTTCAAAGCAGCAGGTTACACCTTCGACGAAGCAACCGGTAAGTTCACCGCAGCTCCCGAAGGTGCAGAAATGACCTACGAAGTAATTATCCCCGGCGGCGGTACCGGCGACCACCCTGCATTCGGAATTCTGACTGCAGCAAAGGAAGCTTTAGCTACCATCGGTATTACGCTCCAGATCAACGACCCTTCCGATTCCAGCGTATGGAATAACGCACTGGAAGCTAACACTGCTGAAATGTGGGCAGGAGCATGGGGTGCAACCGTTGACCCGGATATGTATCAGGTATACCATTCCGACAATGCTAACGGTAAGGGAACCAACTCCAACCATTACAGCATTGAAGATGCTGACTTAGACGAAATGATTATTGCAGCACGTAACAGTGCAGACCAGTCCTACCGTAAGGCAACTTACAAGGAATGTCTGGAAACCATTCTTGACTGGGGTGTGGAAATTCCTATCTACCAGAGACAGAATGCGATAGTCATCAGTACCGAACGTGTCAATGTTTCTACCATGACTCCCGATATCACCACCTTCTGGGGATGGACGAACGACATCGAAAAATTAGAGATGAACTAATTGGTGCAAACCAAATCAATATCAGAGCAGGAGCCTGCGTATGCAGGCTTCTGTAACTGATATAATTTTATAGGCGGTGTTTTATGGGAAAGTTTATTGCAAAAAGACTGGCATTCAGTGCGGTTATTTTTTTCTTTGTAACATTTATTATCTATGCATTGGAGTGTAATCTGCCTACCAGCTATGTAGAGCAGACGGCAAGAGAGCTTGCCACCCGTCCCGGCGCAACCAAAAGTGCGCAGGAATGGATTGATGAATTGAATGCTCAGTACGGAATGGACAAGGGTATCGTACAGGGGTACTTTATCTGGCTTGGCAATGCCGTACAGGGTAACTTTGGTGACAGTTGGAGCCAGACGATGCCTGTTCTTAAGCTTTTTGACAAGTGTATCTGGTACAGTTTCGTAATGGGAGCCATCTCCTTTATTCTTGAGATTATAATCGCCATACCGCTCGGTGTAGTGGCTGCGCGTAAACAATATAGTCTGACCGACTATGCCGTCACGGTATTCGGTCTCATTGGTATATCCATGCCCACATTCTTTGTGGCAACCGTATTTAAGTTAATTTTCTCCGTCAAGCTCGGATGGTTTGAATTAGTAGGTATGCAGGGCAGAAACTATGCATCCCTTTCCAGCTTCGGTAAGACCATGGACTTAGCGGCACATCTGGTGCTGCCCATTGCCACCCTTACCGTTGTCAGTGTCGGAGGTCTGATGCGTTACACCAGAACCAACATGCTCGAGGTTTTGAATTCCGACTATATCCGTACCGCAAGAGCCAAGGGTCTGCCGGAAAACAAGGTCATCAGCAGACATGCGTTCCGCAATACCCTCATTCCTCTGGTAACCATGCTCGGCGGTTCCTTACCGGGACTTTTCTCCGGTGCGCTGATTACCGAAACCTTATTCGGTATCCGCGGTATCGGTTTTTATTCCTATTATGCCATGATCGGCGGCGATATTCCTTTCACCATGTTCTATCTGGCATTTGTATCCATCCTGACTCTGCTCGGTAATCTGATTGCAGATATTCTTTATGCGGTGGTTGACCCCCGTGTACGTGTAAATTAGGAGGTCAGTGCGAAATGAGTAAAAAGAATTTCAACGAAGTCTTAAAAGAGAGAGAAGCAAAGAATGAACTGCATAAAGAAGACAAGATGACACTGGACAGCACGGAACGTATCAAGGTCTTAAGCCCGGGACAGCTGGTATTCAAACGTTTCATCAACAACCGTCTGGCTATTGTAGGTTCCGTAGTCCTGATCTTCATGTTTATATTTTCTTTTCTGGTACCCGTTTTTTATCCGTACAGCCAGACACAGATTTTCTACAAATATGATAATTCCGTGATTGATTATGCCATGGCATCCAAGAGAACTGAGTTTTCCCTGTTCTTACTGGATGAAAGCACGGATCTTCATTATTCCGTAAAAAATAACCTGACTTCCGCCATCAATAAAATGAATACGGCAGGCGAACAGGAAAGCGCTCTGACAGATACGGACGGCAACAGCTATCTGGTGGAAAAGATGTCAGACCATGTATATTCCCTTCTGAAGGATGAGAGAGAAGAGGTGTGCTTTATCGGAGATGAGACCACTTACGGTACTTATGATTCGATTAAGAAGGAAATTAAGCTTGCCTCCGGCGTGGAAGAAACAGAAGGGGTACAGAGTGCTCTTGAAAAAGCCATTGCCTCCGGAAAGTCCGAATTTAAGGCAGGCGGCGAATCCTTTACCGTAACCGCAGGTAAAAAGAAGACCTATACAGTAAAGAAGAGCGGTGGCGGCATCACCTACACCGGCAGAAAGCCGGGGGCGGATTTTGAAGCAGCCCTGCAGGAGAATATAGACAACAGTCGTTTTACCTTTGGGGATACCGAATATGTGGTAAACAAAGCTTCCGACGGCGTACATGTATACCGTTTAGGCGACAGCACAACCCTCGGTTACCTGACCGATTATGTATTCGACAGCTATGATGATTCCTTCAAAATCAGCGATGAATTCAAAAAGAATGCCATTGTGGCTTATGTGGAGAATAAGGATTTTGAAGCGGCCGGTGTGACCTATAAGATTGTAGCGTCTCCCGATTCCGATGAAATTGAAATTTATGATGCAGCAAATTCCGGGACTCCCACAGCGGCCTTCTCCAATCTGGTTATCCGTTCCTACAGCGGTGAAGATGTACTGGGCTTTGCCTTCAAGGAAAAGGTGCATGAAGTCATTGAGGACATGGTGGCACAGAACGTAAGAACCGCAACTTTCGAATGGGAGATTGCCCAGGTAGACGAAAACGGTAACTACACCCTGGATGAAAACGGCAACTATACCACGGAAACAAAAACCGTTACCATAACCGACAAAAACGGTTCCTATGTCATGACCTGCGAACAGGTGGTTTACCTGATCGATATTTTTGCAAAGCCTACCAGAGAGCATGTATTCGGTACGGACGGTGACGGTATGGATGTGCTGGCACGTATGATGTACGGCGGCCGTGTTTCCCTGCTGGTTGCTTTTGTGGTTATCATCATTGAAACAATTTTAGGTGTTATCATGGGTGGTATTGCCGGCTACTTCGGCGGCTGGATTGATAACCTTATCATGAGAATGGTAGATATTTTCTACTGTATTCCTTCCATGCCAATCCTGATTATCATGGGAGCCATGTTCGATGCCATGAAGATGAAGCCTTATGTGCGTGTTGTGTGGCTGATGGCCGTACTCGGTATCCTGGGCTGGGCAGGTGTGGCACGTCTCGTCAGAGGTCAGATTCTTT
>FR880834.1:0-16521 GCA_000434615.1 Clostridium sp. CAG:510 | reverse complement strand
CTTTCCCTAAGAGAGCAGGAATTCATGGTAGCGGCAGAGGCCATCGGATTAAAGACCAGAAGACGTATTTTCAAGCATCTGGTGCCGAATGTTATGCCCCAGCTTATCGTTACGGCAACATCCGGTCTCGGCAGCGTTATTTTAACAGAATCCACTCTTTCCTTCTTAGGTCTTGGTGTAAAGCATCCTCTGGCAACCTGGGGTACCATGATTAACTCCGTATCCACCGCAGAGGCGATGAAGAGCTATACCTATATCTGGGTTCCCGTGGGAATGTTGATCTGTCTTACCGTTATCGCCTTCAACTTTGTGGGTGACGGTCTGCGTGATGCCTTCGACCCGAAAATGAAGAGATAACAATGCGGAGGGATTATAGATTATGTCAGAGCATAAGAGTAAGAAAGCAAATTATATATCCAGTAAAGAATCTGCCAGAATTTCCAGGTTTAACCGTAAGCTTACCAAGCGTCTGGAAAAGCAGAGAAACAGAAAGAAAGTAAACCCGGATACCTACATGACCAAAATGAAGGACTCCGGTAACGTAGTGGAATTTGACAATGTCTGCTCCTATTTCTTTACCGACATCGGTACGGTTAAGGCGGTAGACGGCGCCAGCTTTGTGGTGCCGAAATGTTCCACTGTCGGCATCGTAGGAGAGTCAGGCTGCGGTAAATCCGTTACCAGCCTTTCCTTAATGCAGCTTCTGCAGAGACCCCACGGACAGACCGTAGGCGGAGAAATCCGTTTCAACGTAGGCGAAGGGGACAGCGGAGATGCCATTGACATTGCCAAGGCTCCCAACGAAGTGGTACAGCATATGCGCGGCAACCGCATGGCTATGATTTTCCAGGAGCCCATGACCAGCTTAAACCCGGTATTTCGCATCGGCTTCCAGGTAGATGAAGTAATTAAGCTTCACAATCCGGAAATGAGCAAGGAGGATGTGAAGAAGCGTACCTTAGAGATGCTGGAATTAGTCGGCATCGCCAACAAAGAAGGCGTTTACGAGATGTATCCTCACGAGCTTTCCGGCGGTATGCGTCAGCGTATCATGATAGCCATAGCATTGTCCTGTAACCCGGAGCTGATTATTGCCGACGAGCCGACCACTGCACTGGATGTTACCATCCAGGCACAGATTCTGGATCTGTTAAAGGAACTGAAGGACAAGATGAGCAGTTCCATTATGCTGATCACCCACGACCTGGGCGTGGTGGCAAATATGGCGGACTACGTGGTGGTTATGTATGCAGGCCGTGTAATTGAAAGAGGCACCGCAAGGGATATTTTCAGCAATCCCTGCCATCCCTATACCATCGGTCTTATGAAGAGTAAGCCCGTGGTAGGACGTAAGGTAGAAGAGCTTTACAATATTCCCGGCAGTGTACCGAACCCCATCAACATGCCGGATTACTGTTACTTCAAAGACAGATGTGAAATGTGTGTAGAAAAATGCAACGGCAAATACCCACCCGAAATCAAAATCAGCGATACCCACTCTGTAAGCTGCTATCGTTACTTTGATGAAGGAGAAGTAATGGGATATCCGCAGTCTGTGGATGTGAAGAAGCTGTAGAAAGGTGTGTATGGTATGGATAAAGATAAAAAGCATATACAGGACCCGTTAGTATCCAAAGAAGAATTGGAAAATAAGGATAATCTTTTAATTGTGAAGGATTTGAAGAAATATTTCCCGATAAAGAAAAGCATCGTTTCCGGCAAGACTTCCTATGTAAAGGCAGTGGATGGAGTTTCTTTTACCATTAAAAGAGGTACCACCATGGGGCTTGTAGGAGAGTCCGGCTGCGGCAAATCCACTACCGGCAGGACCCTGCTTCGTCTGCAGGAAAAAACCTCCGGTGAAGTGTATATCAACGGACAGGAGATCTTCTCCTTAAACAAGGAGGAGCTGCGGAAAATCCGTCCTACAATCCAGATTGTATTCCAGGACCCGTTTTCCAGCCTTTCTCCGAGACTGCCGGTAGGTGAAATCATCGGCGAAGGTGTCAGAGAGCACGGTATTGTTCCGCCTGAAGAATTTGACGATTATATTACCAGAATTATGGAAGCCTGTGGTCTGCAGGAATATCACAAAGACCGATATCCTCATGAATTTTCCGGTGGACAGAGACAGCGTATCTGCATTGCCCGTGCGCTCGCCTTAAACCCGGACTTCATTGTCTGCGACGAACCGGTATCCGCACTGGATGTTTCCATTCAGGCACAGATTATCAATCTGCTCCGTAACCTGCAGAAGGAATTTGATCTGACCTATCTTTTTATTTCCCACGACCTGTCCGTTGTAGAGCATATCTCCGATACGGTAGGTGTTATGTATCTGGGAAACATGGTAGAGTATTCTGAAACGGAAAAGATATTCAATCATCCGCTGCATCCTTACACGAAAGCGTTGTTTTCCGCTATTCCCATCCCTGACCCGGATGCCAAGATGGAACGAATTGTGCTGGAAGGAAGCATTCCTTCTCCCGCCAATCCGCCCGCAGGATGCAAATTCCACACAAGATGCAAGGACTGCATGGAAATGTGTAAGTGCATCGCACCCCGGTACAGAGAAGTGGAAGACGGTCACTTTGTTGCCTGCCATTTGTACAATACACCGGAAATGAATGCAAGCTTCGAAAAAGAAATGAATGAGGCAAAGAAGGAAGAAAATGGCAAAAAATAAGAAGAAACCTTCTTTTATAGATGACGGCAGAACCATTGCCGATATGAATGTGGAAGGCATGCCCTGGTACTCCGGAGAAAAAAGCAAAACGGAAAACAAAAGGGAAAACGATTTCACAGACTTGACCTTTAAGGAAAAACGTGCCATGATGAGAGGAATTTTAGGTGCTGCATTGTTAATTGCAGCACTGTTCCTTCTTGTATTTTTTTTGTTTATTCTGTTTTGTTCCTATGTATGGCTGAAATAGAATAGAAAGGTGTAGCGATTATGAAAATTGTAATAGTCGGCTGCGGAAATGTAGGTACTGCCCTTGCCGAGCAGTTAAGCAGTGAAGGACATAATATTACGATAATTGATGAAAAGGAAAATATTGTAAATAACATAGCCAATACCTATGATGTCATGGGCATCGTGGGAAACGGAGCCGTATACAGTGTGCAGATGGAAGCAGGAGTTGATGAAGCAGATCTGGTAATTGCCGTTACCGGAAAAGATGAATTGAACCTGCTTTGTTGTCTTATTGCCAGAAAAACCGGCGGCTGTCATACCATTGCGAGAGTATCCAATCCGGTCTACTACAAGGAAATCGCCTATATTAAAGAGGAACTGGGACTTTCCTTAGTTATCAATCCGGAATATGCGGTAGCATCCGAAATCGCAAGACTCCTTAAATTCCCTTCCGCCTTAAAGATTGATACCTTCTCCAAGGGCAGGGTGGAGCTTGTAAAATACCGCATCGGCGAGCAGTCTGTTTTATGTAATTTATCCTTAAAGGACGTCAGCACGGAGTTTAAGAGCGATGTGCTGGTCTGCGTGGTAGAGAGAGGCGAGGAGATTTACATTCCCGACGGTGATTTTGTCCTGAAAGCAGGAGACGAAATTACACTGGTAGCCGCTTCCGCCAAGATTGCCGCTTTCTTCCGAAAATTAAAGGTGCCTACCACCCGTGCCAAGGACGCCATGATTATCGGCGGCGGAGAAACATCTTATTATCTGACGCAGATTTTGTCGGATATGGGTATTCACATCAAGATTATTGATAAATCCAAGGAACGCTGCGAGGAATTAGGAGAAATTCTGCCCCAGGCAATGATTATCTGCGGCGACGGCACCGACAGGGAGCTTCTGATGGAAGAGGGGCTTTTACAGACGGAAGCCTTTGTTTCCATGACAAACTTCGACGAAGAAAACATTATGCTTTCCCTGTTTGCCAAGAGCCAGACCAAGGCCAAAATTATTACCCGTGTGCACCGGCTGTCCTATGATGAAATCATTGAAAGCATGGATTTGGGAAGCATTATTTATCCCAAGTATGTTACGGCGGAAACCATTATCGAGTTTGTACGCGCCATGCATAATTCCATGGGCAGCAATATTGAGACTCTGTATAAATTAAACGATAACCGGGTAGAAGCTCTGGAATTCTACATAAGGGAGGATTGCCCGTTAGTGGGAATTCCCCTGCAGGATTTGAAGCTCAAGAAAAATATTCTGATCTGCAGCATCAACCACAGGGGAACCATCATGACCCCGAGAGGCCATAGTATTATCCAGGTAGGTGATACTGTGGTGGTGGTAACCTCCGCTACCGGATTTCATGATATCAAGGATATTTTAAGATAACGTTGCCAAAGGTGCTGATTTAAGAAAGGCCGGTTTATTAGAATGAATCATTCCATTATCCGATATACACTGGTCAGTGTATTGGAATTTGCGGGTTTTTTTCTGCTGATTCCTTATTTCGTGGGATTGTTTTACGGAGAAAAAGAAAGATATGCATTTCTTCTGATTGCAGCGGCGTGCCTGCTGATTGGTTTTGCGGGCAGACTGTTTAAGCCCAAAAGCAAGGTGTTTTATGCGAGGGAGGGTTTTGTCACCGTTTCCTTAAGCTGGATTATATTAAGTCTTATAGGGGCGGTTCCCTTTGTGCTTACCGGAGAAATCCCTTCTTATGTGGATGCGGTTTTTGAAACGGCGTCCGGTTTTACCACAACGGGTGCTACCATTCTTACGGATGTGGAAGCACTGGCACGTTGTACCCAGTTCTTCCGGTTGTCCACACACTGGGTAGGCGGTATGGGCGTTCTGGTATTTATTTTGTCCATTGTACCTCTGTCCGGCAGCTATAATATGCATTTAGTCAGGGCGGAAAGTCCGGGACCCTCCGTCGGAAAGCTGGTTCCGCGGGTAAAAAACACCGCCCGGATTTTATACATTATTTATATTGCCATTACGGTGGCGGAAATCATCTGCCTGTTAATAGCAGGTATGCCCCTGTTTGATTCCGTTACCATGACATTTTCCACGGTGGGTACCGGCGGCTACAGTATTTTAAATACCGGTACAGCGACCTATAGCAGGGCAGTGCAGGCAATTATCATGATTTTCATGTTTCTGTGCGGCATCAATTTCAGCATGTACTATCTCCTCATTGCAAAAAAGCCGGGGGATGTGCTGAAGAATACAGAGCTTAAGGCTTACGTGGGAATAGTGGCGGGAGCAACCCTGCTGATTGCCGTCAATGTGAGAGGTTATTTTGCCAATTTCGGAGAAGCCCTGTTCCAATCCGCATTCCACGTAACTTCCATCATTACGACCACAGGTCTGTCAGGCCGTGATTTTAATCTGTGGCCGTCCTTCAGTAAGATGATACTGTTTCTTCTGATGATTGTGGGCGCCAGTGCCGGCAGTACGGGTGGCGGCTTTAAGGTATCCAGACTGGTGGTGCTTGTAAAGAGCGTAAAAAATGAAATTCAGAAGGTTATTCATCCACGCAGCATTAAAAAGCTGCATATGGACGGAAGGGCGTTTCCGGAGGATTTAATCCGTTCCATTCTGGTGTACACCGGCATATATGTCCTGTTGTCCTTTGCGTCCATCCTGATCGTCAGTCTGGACAATTTCAGCTTTGAAACCAATGTTTCGGCAGTTATGGCGACACTGAACAACATCGGTCCCGGGCTTGATGTGGTAGGACCCACCGGTAATTTTTCCGCCTTTTCGGATGTATCGAAGGTAGTGATGATTTTCGACATGCTGGCGGGAAGGCTGGAGCTCATTCCGATTTTGGTACTGTTTTCTCCACAGACATGGAAAAAATAGACCTGTTTTGGAAAAAGAGGTTGAAAAACTGTTTACTCTATGGTACAATCACTTTTGTTTGATTGAATATAATCTATCCCACGGAGGTGTGATATGGGAGCTTTGAGAATAACTTTAACGATTATTTTTATTATTATATGTCTTGCACTGACAGTGCTTGTTTTAATGCAGGAAGGCAAAGATGAAGGACTGGGAGCCATCAGTGGTGCGGCAGAAACCTACTGGGGCAAAAATAAAGGACGTTCCATGGAAGGAAACCTGGTAAAGATTACCAGAGTTTTAGCGGTTCTGTTCTTCCTTATGGCGATTGTCTTAAACCTGAATGTTTTTTAATGCATGATGAACGAAAGCACTCTTTGTAAGAAGAGTGCTTTTTTTACATGGTAGTTTCTGCATCCGCAGGCGGAGAAGCCCTGTTACGGAAAGGCATGAGGATTGATATGAAAAAGAAAAGAAACACAGAAAAAATAATTACAGGTACTTTCATAGGACATGCCAAAGGCTACGGCTTTTTGCGGGAGGATGCAGAGGACGGAAATAAGAAGGCGGATTATTTTGTACCGGAGGACATGACAAACGGAGCCTTCCACATGGACCGGGTGGAGGCGGTTCTTTTACCGGACACCGAAGGAAGGCGTCCGGAGGTTAAAATTACAAACATACTGGAACGTGGTATTACAAAAGTGGTCGGTACCTTTGAGCGTTCCAAAAACTTCGGCTTTGTGGTGCCGGATTCCGCTAAAATAGCGAAGGATATTTTTATTCCCCTGGAACGTTCCAAGGGCGCCGTGACCGGACACAAGGTTGTGGCGGAAATTACCGATTACGGCAGAGGCAGACGCAGCCCCGAAGGAAAAATCACAGAGATTATCGGTCATATCAATGACCCCGGCGTGGATATCCTTTCCATTGTAAAGGGCTTTGATCTGCCGGTTGCATTCCCGGAAAAGGTCTTAAATCAGGCGGAGCGTGCAGTGAAAGAGGTGGAGGAAGCCGACAGAGTGGGCAGACTGGATTTACGCAATCTTCTTATGGTGACCATAGACGGCGAGGATGCCAAGGATCTGGACGATGCGGTCAGTCTTACCGTGGACGAAGAAACGGGCAGGTACCACTTAGGCGTGCACATTGCGGATGTGTCCAACTATGTGCAGGAAAATTCCGCACTGGACAGGGAGGCTCTGAAAAGGGGCACCAGTGTCTATCTGGTGGACCGGGTTATTCCCATGCTGCCCCATGCACTGTCAAACGGCATCTGCTCCTTAAACGAAGGCGAGGACAGGCTGACCTTAAGCTGTCTTATGGAGATTGACAAAGAGGGCAATATTGCGGATTATAAAATAACCGAGTCCGTCATCAGGGTAAACAGGCGCATGACCTATACGGATGTTGCTAAAATCATTGTGAATAATGACGAAGAAACCTGCAAAAAGTATGAGGAACTGGTACCCATGCTTCTTTCCATGAAGGAGCTTTCCATGTTGCTTCGGGAAAAGAGAATGCAGAGAGGTGCCATTGACTTCGATTTCCCGGAGAGCAAAATCACACTGGATGCCGAAGGCAGACCGCTCGAAATAAAGCCTTATGAGAGAAATCTTGCAAATATGCTGATTGAGGATTTTATGCTGGCGGCAAACGAAACGGTGGCGCAGCATTTTTACTGGCAGGAGCTTCCGTTTGTATACCGTATCCATGAAAAGCCGGACGGGGATAAGATGCAGAAATTAAACATCTTCATCAACAATCTGGGCTATTACATGAAATCCGTGGGGAAGGCACACCGCAGAGTGACGGAAGAGGAAATCCATCCCAAGGAAATCCAGAAGCTCTTAAAGAAAATTGCGGGTACGCCGGAAGAAGCGCTGGTGAGCCGGCTGACGCTGCGCAGTATGAAGCAGGCAAGATACAGTACGGTCTGTGAGGGGCACTTCGGACTTGCCTGCGATTATTACTGTCATTTTACCTCGCCTATCCGCAGGTACCCGGATTTACAGATTCACCGTATTATAAAGGACCAGCTCCGCAACCGCATGAGTGAGGAAAAGGCGCTGCACTATGAAAGCATTCTGCCGGAGGTGGCAAAGCACTCCTCCGAAACGGAAAGGCGGGCGGAGGAAGCCGAAAGAGAAACAGATAAGTTAAAGAAAATGGAATAATATGGCGGAAAGAATCGGAGAGGAATACGAGGGTATTATCTCCGGCATCACGGCATGGGGCATCTATGTGGAGCTTCCCAATACCGTGGAGGGCATGGTGCATGTATCCAGACTGCCGGGGGACTATTATTTTTACAATGAGAACCTTTGCGAAATGATAGGCGAACATACCGGCAGAAGCTATTGTCTGGGAGAGCCAGTAAAAATTAAAGTAACCGGCACGGACAGCATGACAAAAGCCATTGATTTTGATATAGTGGAAGATACCGGAGAGGACGATGCGGAGGAATAGTGCCGCAAAGTGCGATTCCGGAAACAGAAAGGCGGGACAGCTATGAAACAGGAAGCCATGAAACTGGTTGCCAACAATAAAAAGGCGTACCATGATTATTTTATAGATGAAAAATACGAAGCGGGACTGGTGCTGCACGGCACGGAGGTAAAGAGCCTTCGCCTGGGAAAATGCAGTGTAAAGGAAGCTTTTGTGCGTATTGAAAATTCCGAAGTGTGGATTTACGGTATGCATATCAGCCCCTATGAAAAAGGAAATATTTTTAACAGGGATCCGCTCCGCCCCAAAAAGCTTCTGATGCATAAGGATGAAATCCGCAAGCTGACCGGTAAGATTTCCGAAAAAGGGTTTACCATTGTGCCGCTGCAGGTTTATTTTAAGGATGGAAGAGCTAAAATCGAAATCGGTCTTGCCAGAGGTAAGAAGTTGTACGACAAGCGGCAGGACATTGCCAAGAAAGACCAGCGCAGGGAAGCGGAAAAAGAATTTAAGGTAAAAAACCTATATTAAATTTGTATTAATTTTTTATACGTTTCTTGACGGAAGAAAGAAGAGTGCATATAATATAGGTAACAATAAGGGCTAGTCAAGGTTTCGACAGGAGTCTTGCAGCTGGAGAAGCTATCCGCAGGCGATGCGTCAAATCGCAAAAATAAATATAAACGCTGAAGATAATTTAGCATACGCTGCCTAATGGCAGCTGTCCGCTCTAAGGCACTCACACTTTAGAATCCGGGCATCGACTATGTGAGAAACGACACGGTCTAAGCTTTGCAGCCGTGGGCGTATCATGAAGCTACTGAGTACGGCAGGCTGTCAATTTCCTGCTGTATGAGGGAACGGGACATTCGTCCGAGATAATTGACTATGATAGTAGAAGGACAGGGAATGGGCTTTTGGACACGGGTTCGACTCCCGTCTGGTCCACTTCTTAACAATGAAGGGTCGGTCTATTTTAGGCCGGCCTTTTCTTTTTGGCAGAGAATAGAAAGGAGATACTCATGGATACCTATACCGATACAAGAGGAGAGCGTACGGTGGGAGGCTTTGTGTTCCAGACAACGGAAGACGCCGTACTGGCCTCACAGGAGCTGAAAAAAACAGAATACCTCAGGATGCATTTGTCCTATGACAACCCGGAAAAGGTAAAGCAGATATATGAAAAAGCTGTGACGGAGCGTACCTTCAGGACTCCGGTGGGCTACGGCTTTTTGTGGGAATTAAGGAATTTTCTTTTGGAAAACGGTATCCCGGAGGAGGAATTAAAGCCTATTCCGTTGCAGATATCCTACCAGCTCAGAAAAAACAGTTATACACCGGTGCCGAAGAAGAAGCAGGAGAAAGCATCCGGGCAGCCCAGGCTTATGATGTATTCCGTGATACTCAATATACTGCTTGCCATGGCGGTGGCAGCCATGTTTGCCATAGCTGCAAACGGCAAGAGTCCGAATATCCTGAACTACGAAAAAGCAATCACCAACCGCTATGCCTCCTGGGAGCAGGAGCTTACGGAACGGGAAAATGCCGTCAGGGAAAAAGAACGGGAACTGAATATACAATGACGGAAGCCGGATAAGACAGAACAACCGGAACAGAAACATAAAGACAGGTAAGAAAAGGCAGGGTATGGATATGGACAGACTGAAAATACTGGTGGTAGATGACGAAAGCAGGATGCGCAAGCTCATACGCGACTTTTTGGTAAAGGACAATTTTGAAGTCCTGGAAGCAGGGGACGGAGAGGAAGCTGTGGGCATTTTCTTTGAACAGAAGGATATAGCCCTGATTGTACTGGATGTAATGATGCCTAAAATGGACGGATGGGAGGTCTGCAAGGAAATCCGCAGATATTCCAAGGTACCCATTATCATGCTGACGGCAAAAAGCGCCGAAAGCGACGAACTGCTGGGATTTGAACTGGGGATTGACGAGTACATCAGCAAGCCCTTCAGCCCCAAGATACTTGTGGCGCGCATTGAGGCTATTTTGAGAAGAACCGTGCAGCATAACGAAGAGGAAATCCTTTCCGCGGGCGGTATTGAATTAAACAAATCAGCCCATATGGTCAAGATTGACGGGGAAAGCGTGGACTTAAGCTACAAGGAATTTGAACTTCTGACGTATTTCATGGAAAATCAGGGAATTGCCCTTTCCCGTGAAAAAATCTTAAACCATGTCTGGAACTATGATTATTTCGGAGATGCCAGAACCATTGACACCCATGTGAAAAAACTCCGCAGCAAACTGGGAAGCAAGGGTGATTTAATCAAGACCATCTGGGGGATGGGATATAAATTTGAAGCAGGACGTGAGGAATAAATGAAGCATTCCATTAAAAGACAGGTGGCACTGATTTTTATAGGGCTTATGGCGGCAACACTGTTAATCTGTTGGATGATCAACAATACCTTTCTGCAGAAATATTACGAAGAGGAGCGCAAAAAGGCACTCATCCACACCTATGAAATTTTAGACACCAATATGCAGAGCAATTCTTTCAGCGAGGATTCGTTTGAAATTGAAATGGAAAAAATATCGGGCAAGTACAACATCATGGGCGTGGTACAGGATACGGAAGCACGCATTATCGCAACCTTCGGCAACGACATGGACATGCTTAAAGGTCTTTTGTGGGACCGGATATACACACCGATTAAGGACCCTTATATTTTGGAGGAAACGGACCGTTACACCGTCCAGAAGGTCGAGGACTCCAAGACGAGGACGGAATATATGGAAATGGTGGGCTGGCTGTCGGAAGGACAGGCATTTTATATCCGTACGCCACTGGAAAACATCCGGGAAAGTGTAAAAATCGCCAATCGTTTTCTGTTTTACGTGGGTCTTATCTGTATTGCCATAAGCAGTGTTATTATTTTTTATGTGACCGGAAAGATTACACAGCCCATCTTAAAGCTGGCGGAGATTTCAGAGCGGATGACAAAGCTGGATTTTGATGCCAAGTACGAAGGGGAGCAGAAGAGCGAAGTCGGCCTTCTGGGTGAGCATATGAATACGTTGTCCGAGACCCTTGAGAGCACTATACAGGAGCTGAAAAATGCCAATATCGAACTCCACAAGGATATTGAGAACAAAGAGAAAATCGATTCCATGCGAAAGGAATTTCTGTCCAATGTTTCCCATGAGTTAAAGACCCCTATTGCGCTTATCCAGGGCTATGCGGAGGGCTTGCAGGAGGGTATCAACGACGATGCGGAAAGCAGGGAATTTTACTGCAGCGTCATTGTGGATGAAGCGAATAAAATGAACCAGATGGTAAAGAAGCTCATGACCCTGAATGAATTGGAATTCGGTAAGGAAACGGTGAATTTCGAACGTTTCGATGTGGTTGCTCTTATCCGCAACCATATCCAGTCCGCCGGTATTCTGGCAAACGGTCAGGATATTCAGATACGCATGGAGCCCAGTGACCCTATTTATGTCTGGGCGGATGAGTACATGACGGAGGAAGTGTTTACCAATTACTTTACCAACGCCCTGCATTACTGCGGCGGGGAAAAGATTGTGGAAATCCGCTTCGGCAAGGAAAAAGGCAAGGTGCGCATCAGTATTTTCAACACCGGCAATAAAATACCGGAGGAGTCTATTCCTTATCTTTGGGATAAATTTTACAAAGTGGATAAGGCAAGAACCCGGGAATACGGCGGAAGCGGTGTGGGACTTTCCATTGTAAAGGCAATTATGGAGTCCATGAACCAGAAATACGGTGTGGAGAATTACGAAAACGGCGTGGCTTTTTATTTTGAACTGGAAATGGTGGAAAAGGAAGGAAGCTGATTTTGGAAGATATAAGAGAAAAAGTAATCCTGGTGGGAGTGGACACCGGCGTAGCGGATGACTATGATGTCTGCATGCAGGAATTGAAAAGTCTGGCAGAGGCATGCCACATGCAGGTGGTGGGCATTCTGACCCAGAAAATGGAGGCTGCCAACAAGGCACTTTATATTGGCACCGGCAAAGTGGAAGAACTGCGGGAACTGGCGAAAATGACGGATGCGGAGCTGATTGTTTTTGAAGACAGCCTGACGCCGTCCCAGCTCCGCAACTTAAAGGACGAATGCAAGCTGCCCGTAATGGACAGAACCAATCTGATACTGGATATTTTTGCAAGCCGTGCCAAGACAAGGGAAGCCAAGCTGCAGGTAGAGGTGGCAAGACTTAAGTACCTTCTGCCGCGGCTGGTGGGACTGCACGATGCCTTAAGCAGGCAGGGCGGCGCCAGCGGCAGCATGAGTAATAAGGGTGCCGGTGAAAAGAAACTGGAACTGGACAGACGAAAGATTGAACACCGCATTACGGAGCTTTCCAAGGAGCTGGAAACCGTGTCCACGGAGCGCCGGACCCAGAGAAAGCGGAGAAGGAATTCCGGCATTCCACAGGTTTCCTTAGCGGGTTATACCAATGCCGGCAAATCCACCCTGTTAAATAAATTTGTGGATACTTACGGACTTCCCGAGGAGAAGAAGGTTCTGGAAAAGGACATGCTGTTTGCCACCCTCGAAACGGCGGTGCGCAAAATCGACGACGGCAGCCGGAAGCCTTTTTATCTGGCGGATACGGTTGGGTTTATCAACAATCTGCCCCATGGTCTGGTCAAGGCATTCCGCTCCACACTGGAAGAAATAAAAGAAGCGGATTTGATTTTGCAGGTGATTGACTTTTCCGATGTTAATTACAAAAAGCATATGGAAGTAACGGAGGAAACCTTAAAAGAACTGGATGCGGGGCACATTCCTGTCATTTATGTGTATAATAAGGCGGATCTATGCATGCCGGAAATCCCCAGATGTACGGACAACCGGATTTATATGTCGGCACAGGATGAAACCTGTATCAGAACTCTTCTTACCCTGGTTACGGACACTTTGTATGCCCACCGGATAGAAACCGAATTTTTAATCCCGTACGATAAAGGCGGCATTGTATCCGAGCTTCGTGAAAATGCAGAAGTGCTTTCACAGGATTACATTGAAAACGGAGTACGACTTGTGGTAAAATGCAGTGAGAAAGAACAAAGTAAATTCAGGATGTATATAAGCGAGTAAATAAGCCAGGTGTATTTACCGGCAGACGGTTCCGAGGGATATCGCGGACGGAAAGAAAAGGGGATTGTGAGATGGTACAGGACAGACTGGAAAACCAGATTTTATATATCATGTCAATATCTGCCGACAGGCAGTATACGGAATACTTAAACACTCTTTTAGGGCAGTACCGGAACCGCATGGTTTCCGCAGAGTACGCACAGCAGGAAGTAAACCGCACCTGGAACGTATACCAGCAGCGGATGCTTAGGGGAGAATTCCGCAGGCAGAATATGCAGCCGATGCAGGCAGCGCAGGGCGGTTTCACGCAGCCGGTGCAGGGAGTCAATCCGCAGGCAGCACAGAGCAGCTTTGCACAGCCGGTGCAGGGAGCTCCGGCATGGCAGCCCGCTCCGCCGCAGAAGAAGAACAGCATGGAATTTACCATCGGCGCCGGACTTTTAAGCGTGGTCGGTGTGGTTTTCGTTTTAGTCGCTTTTGTAATGCTGGGCATTACCTATATGGACGGTTTCGTGAAAGGAATGTGCCTGTATGGCATGTCGGTGGTAATCCTGCTGGTTTCCGAACTCCTGCTCAGAAAGAAAATGCCGAAGTTTGCCGTGGGCATTACGGCGCTCGGCATATGCGGCATGTACGCTTCCACGATGATAAACTGTTCGTATTTACAGAATTTCAACGGCTACTGGGCTATGGGAATAGCTGTGGCAGTCAGCATACTGGCTCTTGTCATCAGCCGGAAAAGAGACTCCGGAGTCATGAAGGTCATCAGCTTTATCGGCTGCTATGTGTGTGCTTTTCCCATCCGCAATCTGTTTGACATGCCGGTTTTTGCCGTTGTGGCGGCAATTATGGTCTTAGTCAATCTGATGACGGTTTTCCTTCCCGTAAAACGGAGCCGTTATGCGGTGGACAACATACATTGTGTCACCCATATGATTTTTACCCTGATTATGGCAACCGGTGCGGCAATTCTGATAGATTCCTGGGCAGCACTGTATTATCTGTTGGCAGAAATGGCGGTACACCTTCTTATTCTCTACCGCATGTCCAAGGACGAACAGCACAGGACCGGTGCGCTTGTTATTTATTTTTGTACGCAGGCGTGGCTTCTTTTACTCTACATAATATTGGAAATTATACTGTTCCACGAAAAAACAGGGGAAGCCTTTGTGACTGCGGGGATTTTCTTTGCTGTCTGCCTGCTTGGATTCCTGCTTTTCCGGAAAGGGAAGGAAAAGTGGTTTTTTTACCTTATGTTTGTGGGAACAACCTTGATTACGTTTTCCTATTTTGGCCAGCGGGTCAACCAGAAAGAGGACACTTACTTTATGGTGGCGGGAACCGTAGCGGTACTCGGCGTGTTTTTATTGTCCAAGTGCCTTTCCAGAGTAAAATATCTGCAGGTCAGTGAAATCATAATTACCTTGTTTACGGCAATACAGGCAATCCATTTCTTCGTATTGGAAGAGCATATATACAGTTATTGTTTTCTGGGAGCATTTCTGTTGTCCCTTTTTGCGGTATATTATTTCAAACAGTTTTACGAGGAGACGGTTCTGCTTTTGTTTGTATTGTATATAATCGGAGAATTCCACAACGAATTGCAGCAGGCAGTGGTTATGGCGCTTTTCTTTATGGGAACACTGGCATTTAACTGCATTCCACTGTTTAAGAGCCGGTATACCAAGGTCATCAACTATATCAATTTAGGACTGATTGCCTTGCTGTATTTCTCCCTGCTATTCAGTTTTTCAAGCTTAAACTGCATTCTGATGCTGATAATCGGTATTGCTTATCTGGTGGTCTGCTTCCAGGAAAACTTTGGCATGAACTTCCGGATAAAGCATCTGATTACCGTGGGATTTTTATGCTATATGACGCTTGTGTGGAAGATGCCTTTCTCCCATCAGGCGGTGATAAAAAGTATTATTTTAATGGTCATTGCCATCGGAACCATAGTAATGGGCTTCCTGTTTAAGGAAAAGAAGCTGCGTATAGGCGGACTGATACTGACACTTTCCGTCTGCGCTAAACTGGCACTGTATGATTTCCCGGGGGCGGCAACGACCGAAAAGATGATTTTGTTCATGGTGGCAGGTGTCATTGTACTTGCTATTTCCGCTATATATATCGCATTGGAGAAAAGCCTGTCGGAATAGATGGGAGAAATGAGGAAAGTGTGAAAATAAATTTTCACACGCAAGATTTGTGTCTGCGCACACTTGACACAAACTTGATATGTATAAAAAGCATGTGCAGAAGTGAGGATTAATATGAAACGACCGAATCGATTTCTTATACGCGCAGTGTTTCTTTTCATAGGAGCTGCGATGCTTTCCGGCTGCGGCGCTACGTCGATGCCTTCACTGACCGAGGAGCAGGAGAACAAGATTGTAAAATATGCGGCGGATGCGGTTATGCGGCATGTGAATACCTATAATAACCGGCTGGCGGATTTATCCTTATATGAAGAAAAAGAAGAGAAACCGCAGGAGACGAAAGAGCCTGCAAGTGCCATGGATCCCACTGTGGAAACAACGGTTATTGATAAGAGCGAAGAACCGGCATCCTATAATCTGGCACAGGTTCTGTTGCCGGAAGGCTTTTCCATGGAGTATTCAGGTTATGAAGTAACGGACTCTTATCCGCAGACGGAGGAAATGGCGTTTGTGATTGATGCGTCCCAGAATAAAAAGCTGCTGGTACTGTCTTTTACCGTCACTAATAACGGAACGGAAAGTGTGGACATAGATATTAACGACAGGAAACCGTACTGTGTTTTGAAGATAAATGATACGGACAAATACTTTATCCAGACCACACTGTTAAACGACGATATCACCACCTATCACGGCACTATGGAAGCAGGCGCTGCAGTACAGCTTGTTATGATAGCGGAAATCCCGGAGGAGAAAGCGGACAGTATAGAAGCACTGAAGCTTTCCGTAACGGCGGGGGATAGGACAACGGTAACAGAGCTGCAATAGGGTATCTGTCATATAGTTGCATAATGATTTCAAACAGGCACAATGGGCAATTTTGCTTATTGTGTCTGTTTTTATAAAAAATAGCAAAAAAATGAAAAATAATGTATTGACAACCCGGGGAGAGGGTGCTATACTCAGTTTTGCTTTGAGGCGATAGCCAATAAGAAGCCAACAACAAAAAAGAAAATAAAAAGTTTTCAAAAAAGTTGTTGACAAACGAAAGAACTCATGG
>FR880833.1:64360-101500 GCA_000434615.1 Clostridium sp. CAG:510 | reverse complement strand
GTTTAAAATGACATTTTGTTTCAAAATTTTTTAAAAAATATTTTTTAATTAAAAAAACTTTGCAATATGAGTTTTTATCCACTCACATTGCAAAGTTTTCACTGTCTAAAAAGAATTAATTATTTTTTTCATCTCTTCAAGAGAACAGTCACTATATATATAATATATATTCTGTTCCATGATATATATTATAATATTTTCTTCTCCATTCTTATACACATAATATTCTATATTACCATCTGTTTTATAATCTACATATTCTGCATCGGGATTTGTTATTTGGTCCCTTATTACTTCTGTTTCAAATTGTCTTACAGAAATATCTATATATTCCTCGTTGTTATTCATATACCTTAATTCAACGCGGTGGGGCTTGTTTCCAAAAATTTCAATCTCTTCCAGTTCCATTCCTTCCGGCAAATATCCCGGCAGCAAAATTCCTTTCTTTGCTTCATCCGGTACCTCATCCCACGAAGTGTATACCTCTTTATCATGTACCTCATAGTTCATACCCATATCCCCGTCCCCTACATACATATTGGACATGGTATTCTTACGGTTGATGATAAGGTCAAACAAGCCTTTCTTCGCCGTAGCATAAGTTGCAAGGTTCAGACCGGAAAATACCAAAATCATAATAGCCGCGGCAATTCCCACATTTTTCAGTACACGGAAACGGCGATGCTTCTTGGTAGCGGTATGCTTAGGTTCAATATTCTCCGTTTTCTCCCGTAAAGTCGCTATCAATTCCGCCCTGCCTGCTTCTTCCGAAGCCTGCTCCAGCTTTTCCGGATTATCCAGATAATCCCTTTCCAGACGTTCAAAGGCTTCCTCCGGATTAAAAGTTTTTCCGCCGGGCAGAGGCTTTAACGTATCCAGAAGATTTAATATATTTTCTATTTCCTCTTCATTCATATCCTCCGCCGGTTGACCGGTGAGCCGGTCCAGCCGGTTTTCCAGTTGTTTAATCAGTTCTTCCGTGGAATTTCGGTCCCTTCCGCATTCCGAAGTCTGCTTATTACTTGCACTCATTCCAGTTTCCCCTTATCTTATCCTTCATTCTCTTAATCTTTACACGCACCGTATTTTCATTCATGTTCAGTTTTTCTGCAATTTCCGCTGACTTATATCCACACAGATAATAAGTGAACATTTCTCTTTCTTCCGGCTCTGTCAGCGTTTCCCTCAAAAGCTGACTATCATCAATAAAATCCAGATTTGAGTCCGTGACGCCTATATTTTTAATCATATCCTTCTCTTGATAAGAAATCGTCTGATTGTCTTTCATCCTTATTTGATTATAAATATAATACTTGGCCGTCACCACCAGCCATCCCATCGGTTTACCGGACTTCCGGATTTCATCCCACTTAACAAATGCCAGCAGGAAGCTTTCCTGCACAACATCTTCCGTAATATCTCCCACTTTACCCTCTTGTATCTCCTGCAAACGTTCCACTACCCGATACAATTTCTTGGCGTACTTCAAATAAAACTCCCGGAAAGCTTCTCTCTCCTCCATAACTTTTCTTCGTACCTCTCCCGCCTGTATCCGTCATTCCCCGACATGCGGCAGCACACCATTCATTGTCATGCCGCTACACACTGAATAGTTGATTATCTGGTTACCAGTTTTCCGATGTATTCCAAACATCTTGTCAGCAGCTCATCTCTTTTCTCACGGTCACAGCTTGCCAGATAAGCATCCAGGTCAAAATCATCCCTTTTCTGCCCATTCACCAGGTAGTTGCTGTCTACGTGTAACTTTTCAAATAAAAGCTGCAGTTTTTCTACGGTAAGTCCACTGGCTCCGCTTTCCAGCCTGCGGTAATGGTCGTCACTGACATCTAAAATCTCTGCAAATCCGGCTTGTGAATAATTCATGTTTTCCCGAATTCGTTTTAACCTTTTTCCAATCTCCACATTACAATTTTTCTTCTCTTTCATCCTGTCATATCCTGCCTTTTTGCATGATAACGTAATCATATCAAGTAAAAAGGAAGCAAAGAAGTGCATGATATGCCACATTTACAAGGCATATTATGCCCGCTTATTTTAAGTATATGAAAGGCACTTTTCAGAGTATCATTCGCAACCTTTTGCATATCATCGGTTAAATCTGTTTGTGTTCTAAATGGAGATTGTGTTTTTCGGATTTCGGTTATAAAATAAAAAGAAAAGGAGATAGACCATGTTAGAAAAAAAGGAAACCATGCCTACGAATGAAGCTATGGCCATTAATCAAAATTATATGGCAACAGAACGTACAGAATTGTCCAAGGTCCGTACCTCTCTTGCTTTGAATAACAGCAGGCTTGCTGCGGAACGTACCCACCTTTCCTATCTGCGAACCATCGTCACCCTGCTCGGCAGTGCTGCTACCTTGTATCAGGCGCTCCCCCTGCTCGGCGTCAGTAAAGTTTTTACCGCCGGTCTTACCGCCTTCCTGCTTCTTGCAGCCGCCTTCTTTATTTACAAGGATGCCACCACTTATCCCCGGCTCAAAAAGGAACTCGCCGAGATTGAACAGCGTATCTCATTTTTAGCTGACGAAACGGAAGGAAAAATGTATCATTGGGAGGAAGACTAAGCTTCCTCCCTTCCTCTTTACACACCTTTAATGTCTTTAATTTTCTGTTCTAATTCCTTGGCTCCGGTCTGTGCATTGGCAATCGCCCTGCACTGCTTTTCAAAAAGCTCCTCCGGACAATTCGCGTAATTTTCGTAATACAGCTTTCCGATTTCTGCGTAATTTTTCTTAATCACCTCTTCGCAGGTTCCAATCTGGCTTTTCAGACTGGCAATTTCCGCAAGCTGCTTTGCCTTGTCTGCTACCACCTTCCCCTTGCTGGTAGCTGTTTCTTCCACTTTCTTAATAAAATCCATATAAGTTTCCTCCTTTCGAAGCCTCGTTTTACTGTCTGCGTAATAAAGAAAGCTCCTCTTCCAAATCCTTAATGCGTTTCTGCAGTTCTTCATTGTTATGCTGCAGTCTCTGAATATCCTCGAGAACCGGGTTCGGAAGGTCTATCTGGTTCATATCCTCTCTCGGTACGGACTGGTTGTTCCGTTTTACAACGCGTCCGGGAACACCGACCACCGTAGAATTGGGCGGTACTTCTTCCAGCACCACGCTGCCCGCGCCAATCTTGGAATTTTCACCTATGGTAAAGGAACCCAGTACCTTGGCTCCCGCACTTACCATAACATTGTTGCACAGGGTCGGATGACGTTTTCCGTGCTCCTTACCGGTACCACCGAGGGTAACCCCCTGATAAAGAGTTACGTTATCACCTACAATGGCCGTTTCTCCTATAATCACGCCATTGCCGTGGTCGATAAACAATCCTTTGCCGATCCGGGCGCCGGGATGAATTTCGATACCTGTCTTTCTGGCCCCTTTCTGGGAAACCCATCTTGCCCAGAAATAATGCTTTCCTTCATACAATTTATGTGCAATGCGGTAATAAATAATTGCCTTGAAGCTGGGGTACAAAAACACTTCCATATTGGAATGCATTGCCGGGTCCCGCTCCCTGATTACCTGCATTTCTTCTTTGATAAATTTTATAAAACCCATGATGTCATATCCTTCTTTTTCTTAGCTTATGCAGAAGAAAACAGTTTGTCAACGTGTTTTCCCCGCGAGTTCGCCATTACTCCTCTGTTATATCGGCAGTCTGCACCGGTATTACCTTCTGCAAATCGGCAAGTGACACTTCCACCTGATAACCGATTTTTCCGCCGCTGAATAAAATGGTTTCATAGTCTGCCGCCGTTTTATGAATAAAGGTTTTAAACAGTTTTTTCATTCCTATGGGCGAACAGCCGCCGTGCACATAGCCGGTAAGAGGCAGCAAATCCTTTGCCTTCAACATTTCTATGCTCTTTTCCCCGGCTGCCGAAGCCGCCTTTTTCAAATCAAGTTCCCTGTTGACCGGAACCACAAACACATAATGACTGCCTGTCTTCCCAACCGTTACCAGCGTCTTAAACACGGTATCGGGATTTTCTTTTAGGATTTCTGCCACTTCCATGCCGTTTACCGCACCGGTTTCCGCATAACAATAGCTTTTATAAGAAATCTTTTTCTGGTCAAGCACTCTCATGACATTGGTTTTCTCATCTGCTTTTTTACCCATGCTACATCTGCCCTTCCGTATTGCAATGCAGGTTACTGCATCTGCCCTCTTATATCGCACATGCAGATTACTGCATCTGCCCTTTTATATCTCACATGCAGGTTACTGCACTTGACATTGTATCACAATCTGCAAACATGTTACAAGACGGATATTTTATGTCTTGGAAGTTCTTGAAAGTTCTGCTTTCTGTCTGCAATGACAATTCGTTATATGCCCGCCTGCATAATTTCTGACCTTATAATGGATAGGGGCAGAATGGCAGCCTCCGTTCCGTCCTCGCTGCTGCCGCACAAAATCCCTACCAGATATCCTTCCGCATCATAAACGCCGCATCCCGACATGCCGGAATGGGTTTCGGCTTCCACCAGCATCATATTGATACCGAAATCATCCAGATAAATCCAGGTATCGGTAACGGTTCCTTCCGTCACCGAGACATCCGTACCTTCTTCATAGCACAGAAAACGGACCGTATCCCCTTCCTTCAGCGCATCATAACGGGATACCTCAAAGGCTGCCGGTCTTGCTCCCTTAAAATCATCCTTTGCCGTCTGCAGAATCGCAATATCCGCATTTTCAGAAAGATACAGAAGCGTTGCTGTTTTCGTATCTCCCGATACGCCGGATGTAACATCGCACTCTGCACCTATATTCATTCCCAGCATCATATGTCCGGCTGTCAGGATATAGGCGTTTTCTCCCTCGCAGGAATAAAGAACTCCCTGTCCCGACAAATACGGAGTTTCTATTTTTAACATATAATCATTCTCATTTTTCTGCTCTGTATCGGCATTTCTCCGCCAGGTTAAAATGCCGATGGTTGCTATAATGATAACTATCGCTATTATAGTCAAAAGCCTTACAGCCCTTGTCTGCTGCTTATTCTGTTTGTCCATATACCTTCTTTTCACCCTCTTCGATTAACAGATTGCCTGTTTACATGCCTTGCACCTTTTCTCCCATTGGCACATAAACACCGCCAAATACACAAAAAGCCCGCCAAGGCGGGCTTTTTGAAAAAACAAGCAGAACGATAAGCCGGGTTATGTCGTTGGACAATCATCTATCTAACTCTGCCGTTACCGGCAGCCTTAAGCGACCTACCTGAAAACAGGCCGGGCAAGCCTATAGTTTTCTTTTGGTCTTGCTTCGGATGGGGTTTACATGGCTCCTGCCGTTACCGGCAGGACGGTAGTCTCTTACACTGCCTTTCCACCCTTACCGGCAGTGCTTACGCACCGCCGGCGGTTTATTTCTGTTGCACTGGCCTTGGAGTCACCTCCACCGGACGTTATCCGGCATCCCGCCCTATGAAGCCCGGACTTTCCTCACCCACTTACGTGGCCGCGATTGTCTGTCCTACTTGTTTTTACGAAGCATTAGTATAACATATCACGCGCACGCCGTCAACGCAGGGTGCGCATCACACCTTACACATTAAAACAGCTACCGCCGACAAACTCCCGGCATATGGAATTGTTGGGAAGGCTCTCGCTGCTGACTCCCAGGAAATAACCTAAGAATTTAAGTAACCGCTTGGCTTCAAAATATTCCGGTTCGTCCTTGCCGATATTGAAAAGAAGAGGCTCAGCAAACTGCTTTAAGACTGCCAGCTCGTAAACCAGAGCGGAATTAAACATGGCATCCGCGCTCTCCTGGAACGGGAAAATGTTTTCCTCTTCGCCCCGGCGCACGGAAGGCCACATCTGGATGGTTCTCTTGGCGGAAGCCCCTCTGGTGCGGGCATCGCGGACCATCCGGCGGAGCAGGCGGGCATCCGTCGTCGGAATGCGGTTGTGCTCATCGATGTTTAAGCTGGTCAGTGCGCTGATGTAAATCTTGAATTTGCTTTCGGAAGGCAGCGTATAGGACATCTTATCGTTCAGGCCGTGGATGCCTTCGATAACCAGTACGTCCTCTGCTCCAAGCTTCAGGGTATTGCCCTTGTATTCTCTCTGTCCGGTCTTAAAATTAAAGGTGGGCATTTCCACGGGTTCCCCGTTTAACAATGCCGTCATGTCCTTATTGAACTGCTCCACGTCAATGGCTTCCAGACATTCAAAATTGTAATCTCCGTTTTCGTCCCGCGGGGTAAATTCCCTGTTTACAAAATAATCGTCCAGGGCGATTGGATGCGGAGTCAGCCCCTGCGTGCGGAGCTGGATGGAAAGCCTGTGGGAAAAGGTAGTTTTTCCGGAAGAAGAAGGTCCGGCAATCATCACAAATTTCACATTGCCTCTTGCCACAATCTGCTTGGCAATTTCTCCTATCCGCCTCTCCTGCTCTGCCTCCTGTACCAGAATCATATCGCTGATGTTTCCGGCGCAGACCGCATCATTCAAATCACCCACGGTTGTAATGTTTATCTTTTTATCCCACTTTTCCGCTTCGGAAAGAGTTTCAAAAAGCATATCCCGGTCGGGTCTTCCCGGCACAACGGCCGGCTCCTTCGCATACGGCAGAATAAGAAGCATTCCTTTCTTATACGGAATCAGATCAAAATACTTCACATATCCCGCATTGGGAAGCATAAAACCGTAATAATAGTCGTAAAAGCCTTCCATTTCGTAGATATTCACAAAAGAGGAACGGCGGTAATGGAACAGTTTTTCCTTGTCCTCCATGCCGCACTCGCGGAACAGCTCCATAGCCTCTTCCAAATCGTAGGACTTTTTAATCATGGGCATTTTCAGTTCCACAAGCTCCTGCATTCTAACTTTCACTTTTTCCACAAATTCCGGTGTAATGGCAAAATCCCCCGCAGTTACATAATAGCCGGGGCCTACGGTAAATTCCACGCGGCACTTCTGCGCCAGAACACTTCCTTCCGTATCAAAAACAGCTTTTAAAAGCATCATAGTCGCCGTGCGGGCATATGCCTTCTGGCCGATGGCGTCCTTCATGGTAAAGAAACGCACCTCGCCGTCCCGGTTTGCTTTTTTGAAAAGCTCCCTTATTTTTCCGTTGTAGCAGACCAACGCTATCTGGTTGTCGTATTTATCCTGATATTCCCGTACCACTTCTTCAAAGGTCACACCCTTGGGGTACTGCTTTTCCACACCTTCTACTTTCAGAGTTATCATATCCATACCTCCTGTAACCCATTTAGTCCCTAAATCACCGCAAAGGGGCTTTTTTCTTCCGCAATTTCCACTGCAATTTCCGGCATTTCCTTCTTAAAGTAATCCTGCATATAGGGCACAAATATTTTTTCCAGACCATAATGTCCCGCATCGATAACGGAAACACCCTGTGCCACCAGATCAATACCTAAGTGGTGGTCAATGTCGCCGGAAATCAGCACATCCACACCTGCGTTTACGGCACTCTGCGCCGTGGATTTACCGGAACCCGGAGAAACGGCTGCCACGGAAACCACGTCCGACAGTTCCCCATACACCCGGACCGCCGGCAGCTGAAACGTCTTTTTCACATATTCGGCACAGTCTGCCAGTGTCATTTCCTCCGGCAGGCGTCCGAAACGGCCGATGCCCTCCTTGGCAATTTCGTCTTCAAAGGTCACGTACAGCACCTGTCTGTCCTTCAGCGCCAGCGTATCCGCTGCCGCGTCTGCCATGCCCATGACATCAAAATTGGTGTGCATGGCATAATAGCACATATCCGCCTGCAGTAATTTTACGATCCGGCGGCTGATAAAATTCTCGTCATTTACTTTTTTCAAGGGTGAAAAAATCAACGGATGATGTGTCAGAAGCAGATCCGCTTCCGCATCAATGGCATTTTCTATGACCTCATCCGTGGCATCCACCGCTATATATACTTTTTTTATTTCCTTGCCGGCCCTGCCGCAGAGAAGCCCCACGTTATCCCAGCTTTCCGCAAACTTGGGCGGAGAAAGAATTTCCAGCCGTTCCCTTACTTCCGTACACTTCATAGCCAACCCCTCTTTTCTAAAATCTCTCCAGACAGTACCGGATATCCGCCTGCTCTTTTAAAAGTTCCTCTCTTCTGTCCCGGTTGGCATCGCCGAGTCCCGCAAGGATACCTTCGTTCCGCTGATACACTGTCCTTAAGTACTCTTCCAATACCGGATGTCTGTCCGCAAGAAGAAGCGGACCGTAAGCATCCTGTATTCTTTCGGGAAATTCGCCGCCGTACCAGGCGCCCACACCGTGCATAACCCGCATCATGGGATAAAACTTTCCGTCTTCCTTCACCATGTTTTCCTCCTGGAAAACAAAGCGGTTATCCTTTAGGAAACGACGGAAGTAAGCAAGGTCTGACTGGGGCTGCAGAATAAGCCAGTCCATGAGACTTACTTTTCTCAGACTGTCGCCGAGGATTTTTGCCATCAGCCTGCCGCCCATACCGGCACAGACAAGCACATTGGCTTCCCCTGTTTCAAGCTCTTTCACCCCGTCGGAGAGGCGGCATTCTATGTAGTCCCCGTATCCGTATTCCGCCACATGCTCCTTCGCCCGCATAAGAGGGCCTTCCCGCACATCCATGGCGTACACCTTTGGAGAAATTCCCTTTTCGTATAAATAAATGGAAAGAAAGCCATGGTCACAGCCCACGTCTGCCACCCGGCTGCCCACCGGCACCATATCGGCTATTGCCTGCAGTCTTTTCGATAATTCCATAGCTTGTCCTTAATCTAAGTAATCCTTTAACTTACGGCTTCTGGACGGATGACGAAGCTTTCTGAGCGCCTTCGCCTCAATCTGCCGGATACGTTCACGGGTAACATTAAATTCCTTGCCGACTTCCTCGAGGGTGCGGGCTCTGCCGTCATCTAAACCGAAACGCAGACGGAGCACCTTCTGCTCTCTTTCGGTAAGGGTACCCAGTACCTCCACAAGCTGCTCTTTTAATAAAGTAAACGCTGCCGCATCCGCGGGAACGGGTACGTTGTCATCCTGGATAAAGTCGCCCAGATGGCTGTCTTCCTCTTCACCGATGGGAGTCTCCAGAGAAACGGGCTCCTGGCTGATTTTCAAAATCTCACGCACTCTTTCCACGGGCATGTTCATCTCTGCCGCAATTTCTTCCGGGGACGGCTCTCTGCCCAACTCCTGTAAAAGCTGTCTGCTGACACGGATAAGCTTGTTGATGGTTTCCACCATATGCACGGGAATACGGATGGTTCTCGCCTGGTCGGCAATGGCTCTTGTGATAGCCTGTCTGATCCACCATGTTGCATAGGTGGAAAACTTGTATCCCTTGCGGTAATCGAATTTTTCCACAGCCTTAATAAGACCTAAGTTGCCTTCCTGAATTAAATCCAGAAACAGCATACCTCTGCCCACATATCTCTTGGCAATGCTGACAACCAGACGCAGGTTTGCTTCCGCCAGACGCTTCTTTGCCTCCTGGTCGCCCTGTTCCATTCTCTTTGCCAGTTCAATTTCTTCTTCTGCGGAAAGCAGAGGCACCTTGCCGATTTCCTTTAAATACATTCTGACGGGGTCTTCAATGCTGACACCATCGGGAACGGAAAGGTCAATGTTTTCCACATCCACGTCTTCGTCGTCCATGAGAATCATTTCCTCATCGGGCACATCATCGTCATCCGTGATACGAAGCACGTCCACTTTGTTCTGCTCCAGATACTCTATAACCTTATCAAACTGGTCGTCCTCCAGCGGAATATCGTTAAAGAAATCAGAGACCTCCTGATATTCCAGTACATTCTTTTTCTTCTTTGCAATGTTTAACAGTTCTTTTAACTTCTCCTCAAACTTTGCCTTTGTGTTTTCATCCATTGGTGTTTCCATCCTTTCGAAACGTAATAGTATTATAGCCTTAATTCAGGGAAATATGCGTTTTTGCCAGTTCCTCCAATGCCTTTTTCCCTGCAATTACCTGATTTAATGCAGTTACATCACTTCCCAATTTACCGGAATAAAATTCGTAACTGTTCTTTTTTACCGCATACACAATATCGTGAAAAGCCCGTTCCTTTTCCTGGCTTGTGGTAATGGCTTCCACCTTTGTGTTAAAAAGCTCGGCTGCTTCCCTCTGCTCATTTTCATCCTCAAACATGCTGATAATGGAAGCCGGATTGTACCTGCCGTTTTCAATATCCGCAAACAGCTTGTCCGCCACCTTTCGGTACAGTTCCTCCGTAAAATCGGACGGGGTAATAAAACGGGTGATTTTCGGAAGTACCTCCGGGTAATCCGTAATCCAGGTAAGCAGAAGCTTCTGCACTCTCTTGCCGTTGTCTTCCTGGCTGTTTTTCTTATTCAGTCCCGACTTCGGCTTCTGTGCAGGCTGCACCATGCCGTTTTTCGCTGCATAGGAATTGACTAACTTCCGCAGATTTTCAAAACCGATGTGGTATTTTTCCGCAATCGCTTCGATGTAATTTTCTCTCTCCACATCCACTTCAAACTCACAGAGCTTCTTGGCAATTTCCGTGTAAAAGCGGGTCTTGCTGTCCGGGTCGTTCAGATCATAGGACTGCTCCATGATACGGATTTCAAACAGGAAACTGTTTTCCGCATTATCAATCCGATTCTGGAATTCCTCTTTGCCGAGGTTCTTGATAAACTCGTCCGGATCCTTGTAGGGACGCATGTTGATAACCTTACCGGAAAGCCCCGCCTGCTTCAGAATACCGATACCGCGGAGAGCTGCCTTTACGCCGGCGCCGTCACTGTCGTAAGCCAAAAGCACCTTGTCCGTGTAGCGTTTTAAGAGCAGCGCCTGTTCGGAAGTAAATGCTGTACCGAGGGACGCCACCGCCTGGGTGAAGCCCGCCTGGTGCATGGAAATTACATCCATGTAACCCTCACACAAAATGATGTTGCCGGTACGCGCCGTCCTTGCAAAGTTAAATCCGTAGAGGTTTCTTCTTTTATCAAAAACGGGGGTTTCGGGAGAGTTTAAGTATTTGGGTTCTCCCTTTCCCATGACCCGGCCGCCGAATCCAATAACCCGGTGGTTGATGTCCTGAATAGGGAACATAACCCGGTTCCAGAAGCTGTCGTAAATACCTCTTTTTTCATTAAAGCCGGCAAGTCCCGCCTCAATAATCAGCTTGTCCTCATAGCCTTTTTCCCGAAGATACCTCACAAGCCCATCGGAGGCATACCCCAGACCGAACTTATTCATGGTTTCTTCGCTCAGCTTCCGTTCGCTTAAGTAGCGGTAGCCCACCTCGCCCTTTTTGGAACGGAGCTGGTAATAGTAATACTTTGCCGCTTCCTTGTTTACGGCAAGAAGCCTTGCCCGGTGATTTTCCTTCGCCTTCATTTCTTCCGTGTATTCTAACTCGGGAAGCTTCACACCGGCCCTGTCTGCCAGAAGCTTCACCGCTTCCGCAAACGTGTAATTTTCATATTTCATGATGAAAGTAAAGACGTTACCTCCTGCCCCGCAGCCAAAGCAGTAATACATCTGCTTGGCACCGGATACGGAAAAAGAAGGAGATTTTTCATTGTGGAACGGGCAGAGTCCGAAATAGCTTGCTCCCTTCTTCTGTATCTTCACGTATCCGGAAATAACATCTACAATATCGTTTTTCATCCTGACTTCTTCTACGATTTCCTCAGGATAATACATATGTAACCTAACCTTTCTTTTTGTCCGCGCGTCAATCAGCCGTGCCAGGACTTGGGAATGTAAATCTCTTCGTAGGTGGCAATGGCAAAACGGTCCGTCATGGCACCCACATAATCGCATACCACCCGTTCCCGTTCTTCGCCCTCGTCAATCATGCGCAGGAAATCCGGCGGCAGCACATCAATGTGATTTAAGAAATGATGATACAGTGTTTTCATCAGCATTTCCGCCTTGCCTTCCTCGCTCTTGGCTTCCGGGTTCTGGTAGACACGTTCAAACATAAACTGTCTGAGCTTTTTCATGGCTTCCGCCACCGGCTCGGACATACGGATATCGTCTTTTCCGAAGCTCGTCGTCACAATGTCATGGATAAAATGGTCGAGTCTTTCTCCGGTGGTGTACCCAATCACATCCGCAATGTCCTTTGGCACATCCTCTTCCTTTAAGATACCGCCCCGGATGGCATCATCCATATCATGGTGGATGTAGGCAATCTTATCGGAGAGCCGGACGATTTTCCCCTCTAAGGTAAAAGGCATGCTGTCCGTCTGGTGGTTTAAGATACCGTCCCTTACTTCCACCGTAAGATTTAACCCCTGACCGTTTTTCTCTAACTTTTCCACGGTACGCACACTCTGCACATTGTGTTCAAACCCGAACGGGCAGACCTCGTTTAGTGCTCTTTCCCCGGCGTGACCGAAGGGTGTATGTCCAAGATCATGTCCCAGCGCAATGGCTTCCACTAAGTCCTCATTCATCCTGAGTGCCTTGGCAATGGTGCGGGCATTTTGGGAAACCTCCAGTGTGTGCGTCAGTCTTGTCCGGTAATGGTCGCCCTCGGGGGTTAAAAACACCTGGGTTTTATCCTTCAGTCTGCGGAAAGCTTTGCAGTGCAAAATCCTGTCCCTGTCTCTTTGGAATACCGGTCTGATGTCACATTGCTCCTCTTCCCGTTCTCTGCCGAGGGAATTCATGCTGAGCGTTGCGTAGGGGCTTAAATATTCCTGCTCCCACTTCTCCAGATTTTCTCTTATTGTCATTTTGCTCCTTCTGTCCGATTATGTGGACCCATACTATGAACATGCACAACAACAAACTCTCAAAAAATACTCTCTATTTATAATATTCTGCGTCTACTACCCAAAATCCTTTTTTTATTTTAAACTTTTTTCAAAAATTTTTATTTTGTCAAAAAAACCTCTGCCAAAGACAGAGGTTTTTGCCGGGAAGCTCCGGATATTACTTAAAGTAAGCGACACCGCTTTCAAAGATTTTCAAATCCTGTTCGCCGTAAATATTGATTGCTACGGAAGTATCGCGTCTCTCTGCATGCGCCATCTTGCCAAAGCATCTGCCGTCGGGGGATGTAATACCTTCGATGGAGCAATAGGAACCGTTTACATTCCATTCCTCATCCATGGAAACATTGCCGTCAATATCCACATACTGGGTTGCTACCTGGCCGTTTGCAAACAGCTTGTCGAGCCATTCCCTGTTTGCCACGAAACGACCTTCACCGTGGGATGCGGGGCTGCAGTAGGTCTGTCCTAACTTCGCCTCTCTTAACCAGGGAGACTTATCGGAAACTACCTTGGTATAAACCATCTTGGAAATGTGACGGTTGATGGTATTGAATGTCAGGGTCGGGGACTCTGCCGTCTGTCCGGTAATCTCACCGAAGGGAACCAGTCCTAATTTAATCAGCGCCTGGAAGCCGTTGCAGATACCCAGTGCCAGACCGTCTCTTTCCTGTAAAAGCTTTGTAACCGCTTCCTTAATCTTGGCATTCTGGAAGGCGGTGGCAAAGAATTTAGCGGATCCGTCCGGTTCGTCACCTGCGGAGAAGCCGCCCGGGAACATGATAATCTGTGCCTGGGAAATTGCCTTTTCAAAAGCATCCACGGACTCTCTGATGTCCTCTGCGCTCAGGTTCTTGAATACCTTGGTGACTACGTTGGCACCGGCGCGTTCAAATGCCCTGGTGCTGTCGTATTCACAATTAGTACCCGGGAATACCGGAATGAATACGGTAGGCTTTGCCACCTTATTTTTACATACATAAATCTGTTCTTTGTGATACAGTCTGGTTTCAATGGGAGTGGTATCCTTTACTGCCTTTGTGGGGAATACCTTTTCTAAAGGCTTCTTCCATGCTGCCAGCGCTTCCTCTAAGGAAATCTCTGTATCCTTATAGGTAAAGGCTGCTTCTTCGGTCACTTTGCCGACCGTCATATAGTCCACATCGGCTGCTGCCAGTGCTTCCAGCTTGTCAGCGGCAATTTCCGCTACGATGTCACCCAGTCCGTTTTCAAACAGGGCACGCAGAGGCACTTCTTTGTCAACCGCTACACCTAAGCCGTTGCCGAATGCCATCTTGGAGAGCGCTGCCGCAAGTCCGTTGCTGTCCAGTGCATAAGCGGAAACAATAATACCCTTCTTCATCAAGTCGGAAATGCTGTCGTACAACTCCATAACCTTTTCGTAAACCGGAATGTCGTAATCGTCCTTCTCAATAGAGAACTGCACCAGACTGTTTCCGGCTGTCTTTAATTCCGGTGTAATCACATCGCTGTCCTTTGCCACATCCACTGCAAAAGAAACCAGGGTGGGCGGTACATCAATATCGTTGAAGGTACCGGACATGGAATCCTTGCCGCCGATGGAAGGAAGTCCGTAACCAATCTGTGCGTCGTAAGCACCCAGAAGAGCCGCAAACGGCTGGCTCCAGCGCTCGGGGTCGGAAGTCATGCGACGGAAATATTCCTGGAACGTAAAGCGGATTTTCTTATAATCGCCGCCGTTTGCCACGATTCTTGCCATGGACTCTGTCACTGCATAAACCGCGCCGTGGTAGGGGCTCCAGGAAGAAAGATACGGGTCGAAGCCGTAGCTCATCATGGTAACGGTATCGGTCTTTCCGCGGAGTACGGGAAGCTTTGCCACCATTGCCTGTGTTTCGGTAAGCTGGTACTTACCGCCGTAAGGCATCAGCACACTGCCTGCGCCGATGGAGGAGTCGAACATCTCCACCAGCCCCTTCTGGGAGCAGACATTCAAATCGCCCATAAGTGCCAGCCATGCGCCCTTTACATCTTCGTTCTTAACTTTTTCTTCTACTTTATCAACTGCAATCCTGTCAAAATAATTGTCTTCTTCGGAAGGAATGTCCACAGAAACCTTGGTTTCCTGATGGGCGCCGTTGGTATCCAGGAAAGCACGGGATAAGTTTACGATATCCTTGCCTCTCCAGTTTAAGATAAGACGGGGCTCCTTTGTAACTTCCGCAACGGGAACCGCCTCTAAGTTTTCTTCTGCCGCATAGCCTAAGAAGGTTTCCACATCCTTAGGGTCTACCACAACCGCCATACGCTCCTGGGATTCGGAGATGGCAAGCTCCGTGCCGTCCAGACCTGCATATTTCTTGGGCACCTTGTCTAAGTCCACCACAAGACCGTCGGCCAGCTCGCCGATGGCAACGGACACACCGCCTGCGCCGAAGTCGTTGCACTTCTTAATCAGACGGCTGACCTCTTCACGGCGGAACAGACGCTGGATTTTACGTTCGGTGGGAGCATTACCCTTCTGTACTTCTGCGCCGCAGGTTTCGATGGATGTATCGGTATGTACCTTGGAAGAACCGGTTGCACCGCCGCAGCCGTCGCGTCCGGTACGTCCGCCCAGAAGGATGATGATATCGACCGGGTCGGAATTTTCACGGATGACGTTCTTTCTCGGAGCAGCGCCCATAACGGCGCCGATTTCCATACGTTTAGCCACATAATCGGGATGATAAATTTCTTTTACATAGCCGGTAGCCAGACCAATCTGGTTGCCGTAGGAGGAATAGCCCGCTGCCGCACCTCTGACCAGTTTCTTCTGGGAGAGCTTGCCGTGCAGGGTTTCGGATACGGGAACGGTCGGGTCAGCCGCACCGGTCACACGCATTGCCTGATATACATAACCGCGGCCTGACAGAGGGTCTCTGATAGCGCCGCCGAGGCAGGTAGCCGCACCGCCGAATGGTTCGATTTCGGTCGGATGGTTGTGGGTTTCGTTCTTGAAAAATACCAGCCACTCTTCGGTCACCTTTTCCCCGTCATAATCCATTTCCACGGGAACGATAACGGAGCAGGCATTGATTTCATCGGACTGCTCCATGTCCTCTAACTTACCGTCCTTCTTTAACTTGCGCATTGCCATTAACGCCAAATCCATCAGGCAGACAAACTTGTCCTTTCTGCCGGCAAAAATTTCTTCTCTCGTATCGAGGTAGCTCTGGTAAGTGGTCTCAATGGGAGCACGGTAATAACCCTCTCCGAACTCTACATCGGTAAGCTCCGTAGAGAAGGTGGTGTGACGGCAGTGGTCGGACCAGTAAGTATCCAGCACCCGGATTTCCGTCATGGACGGGTCCCTGTGCTCTTCGCTTGCAAAATAATTCTGAATATGCTTGAAATCCTTGAAGGTCATGGCAAGACCCAGGGAATCGTATAAATCGCGTAATGCGTTTTCTTCCATGGAAGAAAATCCGTCAAATATCTTCACATCGGCAGGCTCCGCAAACTCCTGGATCAGGGTAGCAGGCTTTTCCATATCGGTTTCCCTGGAATCCACCGGGTTAATGCAGTAGGCACGGATTTTTGCAAATTCATCATCCGTAATTTTGCCGGAAATGACATAAATAACAGCCGTACGAATAATGGGCTCTTCGTCTTCTTTTAAGAAGCGCACACACTGTACCGCTGAATCGGCTCTCTGATCAAACTGTCCGGGTAAAAATTCCACACCGAATACTCTGTCGCCTTCCTGTAAAGGAAGCTCTTCTCTGTAAAGGTCATCTACAGGTGGTTCCGCAAAAACACTGTGACATGCTTTTTCAAAGGTTTCGTCGGAGATATTTTCCACGTCATAGCGAATCAGCTCTCTGACCTTCTCCACGCCTTCCATGCCAAGGTAGCTCTTCAGGTCCTCATGCAGTTCCTTTGCTTTTACCGCAAAAGGTTCCTTTTTTTCCACATAGATACGTCTTACTTTTTCCATTCTGCTTTAACCAAGCCTTTCTCCTAAATATTTATTTATTCCTCTACCCCTAATCCATTCAGGATAAAGAGTAACTCCCTGTCCACCATTTCCGGTGTTACGCCGATGGTATGGGCGGAAATTTTAAGTCCTTCCAATAAGAACATGATGTTGCGGGCAGCACTTCTGCAGTCCTCACAGTAAAATTCTCCGTTTTCCACGCCGGTTTCAATCAGCTTCTCAATAATCTTTACGGCAGAGTCGAATTGTCTTTTTAAGATATTGTCCTTTTTGGGCACATCTTCACCGAAATAGTATTCATAAGTTGCGATTGCAAGGTTGTCCTTTTTGCTTAAAAGCTCCTTTTTCTGCTCCTTTAAGAACAGGGCAAGGATTTCCGTAGCAGTGGCATCCTCCCTTATGCTGTCGGAAAACACATCATCCGCTTCCTCGGACTCCATATGCAGCACTTCCCGGAAAATCTCCGCCGTACTGTTGAAATACAGATAAAGACCGCCGCGGCTGATATCACAGGCTTCCACAATGTCCTTCATGGTCACATTCTTGTAGCCCTTTTCCATGAATACCTTTCTGGCTGTTTCCAATATGTACTTTTTCTTTTGCAATGACTTTTCGCCCATACACTTTTACTCCTGCTGATTGCTTTGATTGAGAGGCTGGCACCATTTCCGGAACAACTCCTGGAACTTTCGCAGGATGGCAAGGTAAATACCCTCTTCCACGCCTGCCGGCCATACCATACCTTTTGTCCGGCCCTCTAATATGTAACGGGACAGAATACCCGTCAGGATTTCCATGTCCGCTATGGTTACATTTTCAATCAGATGCCGTTCCTCTTCCGGAGTATGGATCCGGTATCTGGTATACAGATAACGGTAATTCCTGTCCATAAGGCTTGTCTGCTGCACATCGCCCACAAAGCGGAGCAGGGTTCCCTCATATACCGGAAATGTCATTGTCCGCTCGGAGAAATTGTCGCAGGTAAAAGAATTGCTGACCTTTTTACCGTACCTTGACTCCAGCCAGGGAATGTACCAGAAAAGTGGCTCTATTTCATTTTTATATCCTTCCATGACCGTTCGTCTGTATTCGATATCCTTCTCCAAACCGCATACCCCCATAAAAAATGACACTCATGTATTTTCATTGTAACATACTTTCTAAAAAAGTACAGTTTTTTTTACATTCTGCCGCTAAGTGTTTCTTAACAGTATTTTTCTTGTACTCTTCCGATAAAAAAGGTATAATATTCCTATAATTTTCTATGTATGGGAGGTTCTTTTTTATGTTGACGTTAAAGCCCGAACAGGTACTATTTTCCCAGGGTGAACCGATTACCGGATTATTCCTTATTATAAGCGGAAGTTTTTCCCTCACATTTCCCGGCGGCGAATACACGCTTTCCGGCGGCGATGTGCTCGGCATCTGCGAGCTGTCCGGCTCCACCCACTTCATGACGGCGCAGGCGCTGGAAAACTCCTCCCTTCTTCCCTGTGCCGTTACCGATTTTGCTTCCTTAAAAAGTTTCCTTGCGGAAAACACGGACTACTGCTCCATTTTCAGCCGTTCCGCTTTCCGGCAGATAGGCTGCCTGTTCCGTTATTACGAAGCCACGGAGGAAAAAAGCAATTTACTTTCCGCTCACCCGGATGTGGCTGCCGTTCTCGTCGGCAATGTCTGTAAGGATACCCTGTCACTTCTTTCTTCCTTAAAAAAGATGGACGAGGTCATGCTGCTTCTGCCGGAGGATAGTCCTCTGCAGGGAGAAGCCGAAGAAGAGGAAGCCGCAGCCCCCGTGGTTGTACAGAAGCCCGTGTTCCAGCCTGCGGACACCACCTCGCTTATGCCGCAGCTGAAAAATTCCTTAGACATTATTCTTACCTATGTGAAAGCGGAACCGGAATTTGCCGGCGCCTTCCGCACCCTGATTACGGATTACCGGCTCCTGCCCGACCGAAACAGTGAGGAGCCTGCGGCGAAAAAAATCCGTCAGGATATTACTTCCATGTACTTTGAGCTGTATAAGTCCTGTTTCCTCCGGGCAAGCAAATCCAAATTCATCCCGCTGCCGGTATCCATGTTCCTTTATTTCGGCTATGTGGATGAAGGTCTTGCCGGACCGGAAAATGCGGAATTTTTAGCCCACCTTGCGAAGTACCTGGGAAGCACGCCCCACACCAATGTTTACACCTTCTACGACTGGCTTCTCGCCATTCTGCACGGAGAAAAAGAACCCAGCCGAAACGAATTTGATATGGACTATACGGACTACATACACAGACAAAAGGTTACCGGCGCCATCACCGCCGAAGAGGAGCTCGTCCTTATGAAGGACAATCTTGCCAAGGTGGATTATGAATTTGCCAACATGTTCCCGGCCGTCACCAAGATCACCTTCGGCCGCATTGCTTCTTTCTGTCCGGTCTTTTCCGACCACAATCTGTTAAAGAAGCCGGGCTCCGCCTTTGTAACGGCAGATTTCATTTCCCGTTCCCTCACGCAGCTTGAGTCCGTGGACTACAGCCTCTTTTACCGGGAATACACCTATTCAAACATGGATGCAAATATTCCGAAGGAGTTTTTCCACAACCGCATCCTTCCCGACTTTATTTTAGTTCCGGGCATCGGTATGCGCAGCATCATGTGGCAGGAAATTGAAGGCAAACGCCGTTCCACCCCGGCACGTTTCATCATGCCGATTTTCTATTTAGATGATGCCTATACTTCCATCCTGCATCTGTCTGCGGAGTACCGCTGGGAAATGTGCAAACGTGTGCAGGGCGCCCGCTGGAACGATTTGTCCGAGCGCTCCCTCACCAGCGAATATTTCGATTACATCCAGTTCTACCGCAGGAACCACGATTTATCCCAGGATGCCAAGGAAAGCATCAAGACGGGACTGCGTAAGGTGCGCGGCAGCTTCAAGGAAATGTTTATCCGGGACTATATTTCCTATGTACTGTTTGAATCCGCGGGTTCTCCCCGTCTGACAAAGCCCGCCCGTTCCATCCTGTTTACCTACTGTACCTTCTCCAAAGAAATCCGGGACAGGCTGAACACCAACCCCATTTACAAGGAGATGCTGGACAGACTGGAAATCAAGCAGGCGCAAAAGCTCCACAAATACGATTTACTTGTGAAACGTGTGGAAAATGCAGGCAAACCGCTGCCCGAAGAACTTGTGGAAGAAGGACGTTATCTTAACATGTAAATCCGGTGTAAAGATTGTGTTAAAAAAAATACAAAAAACGTTCTAAAAAGGGGGTAGACAAAGCAAGATTTTTGTATTATGATTAACTTGTTTCAAGTGATTGAAACTGCTAATTAGCAAAATTCCGGAAGAATTCCCCTTTTACACAATCGAAATGACCGCAGGCTCCCCCCTGTGGTCATTTTGATTTTA
This sequence comes from Clostridium sp. CAG:510, assembly GCA_000434615.1. Lineage (GTDB taxonomy): Bacteria > Bacillota > Clostridia > Lachnospirales > Lachnospiraceae > Acetatifactor. The sequence goes on along the minus strand of FR880833.1, from coordinate 81,382 downwards.
AAAATGTCGAGCTCAACATTCTTTTTTCCCCACATATAATACAGTAAATCACTAAAAGGATGCGGTATCTTGTCCGTTCTTCGTATCTGTCTGGAAGCCGCTGCGATTTCTCTGGCCCTTTCCGTCGATTCCTTCATTGCCGCCTTTTCCTACGGAACCTCCAAAATAAAAATCCCCCTCTCTTCCGTGGGGATTATCTCTGTTACCGGCAGCCTGATTACCGGCCTCTCCATGCTGGCCGGCTCTTTCGTGAAGGATTTTATTCCTCCCGGCTTTACTACCCTTTTAAGTTTCGGCATTTTGTTCCTTTTGGGTGTGCTTAAGCTTTTCGAATCTTCTACGCCTGCCAATGCCGATAAAGACAACTCCCACAGTATCTCTGCCAAGGAAGCTCTGTCCCTGTCCGCCGCCCTCTCCTTAGACGGCTGCGCCGCCGGGTTCGGAGCCTCTCTCTCCGCCGGTACGCATACCGCTGCGGTCTTTCTGTTCTCCCTGATTTTCGGAGCGCTCATGGTCCTTGCGGGAAGCCATATCGGCAACAAAGCAGCCGGCCGTCTTCCCATAAAACCGGGAATTATCGGCGGGCTGCTTTTAATATTACTGGCGGTTGCCAGACTGCTGTAAATATAATTCCACACCCTTCTTTAAACGGGCGAGTCCGTCAAGCAGACGCTCCTTCGGGCAGGCAATGTTCAGGCGGACAAAAAGGCGCCCGTTTCCCCGAAAGCCTTCTCCTTTGGACATATAAAGTCCGGTTTCCTTCCGGATAAAATCGCAGAGCTTTCCGGAGTCCTCTGCCACATTTCCCACATAAATCCACAACAGATACGTTGCCTCCTGCGGTGTCATTACAAGCTGCGGCAGCTCTTTTTTTAAGAATTCCTCCACAATCTTTCGGTTCTTAAATAAATACTCCCTGAGTGCGGTAAGCCAGGCATCTCCTTTGGTGTAGGCGGCAATGGTTCCCGCCATGGCAAACACGTTTGGCTCCGCTACCTCATCCGAATTGAGTCCTCTGTTCATAATCTGCCGGATTCTTTCATCGGGGATAATCACAGCCGCCGACTGCAGTCCTGCCAGATTGAAGGTTTTGCTGGCGGAAATGCAGGTGATGCTGTTATTTTTGCAGACCTCCGAAACCGATGCAAAGGGAGTATAGGTAACACCCGGCACGGTCAGTTCACAATGGATTTCATCGGAAAGCACCGTCACATGGTATTTTTTACAAAGCTCCCCGATGCGCGCCAGTTCTTCCTTACTCCAGACAATGCCCGCCGGATTCTGGGGATTGCATAAAATCATCAGTGTAGTCAGCGGATGGGAAAGCTTTTTCTCCAGATCCGCAAAATCAACCGAGTAGCGCAGGCCGTCGTAAATCAGGGGATTTTCCAGTGCATGCCTGCCCTGGTTTTCAATGGAGTTAAAGAACACACCGTAAACGGGCGTCTGCACCACCACATTGTCTCCCACATTGGTCATCCGCTTTACGGCACAGGTAACCGCCGGAATGACGCCGGTACAGAAGATCAGCCACTCTTTTTCAATGGCAAGTCCGTACTTCGCCCAACGGTTTTGAATGGCTTCCTGCCATTCTCCCGGCACCACCGAATAGCCGAAAATCCCTTCGGATGCTTTTTTCACAAGACTCTCCGTTATCTCGGGTGCAGTCTTAAAATCCATATCCGCCACCCACATGGGGAGCTCTTTTTCCTCCACATCCCATTTTAAGGAACCGGTTCCTCTCCTGTCATGCAGGGTATCAAAATCAAATGTATTGTCCATGTTTACTCCGCCACACTCACGGCAAGATGCAGCACGCTGCATGCCGGTACGGTAAATTTTATTTTATTGTCCCGTATGTTTGCTCCCGAAAAGCTCTCCGTATGCACGGCATCCGGATTTGCAAAGGTATTGTGTGCGGCAAAATTTCCCGTAAGAATTTCTCCTTCCACCGCCTTTAGTACCGTTTCCGCAAATACCGCCTCTATTTCATAATCCTCGTTTACGGACAGATTATTCAGGGTAATGTGAATTTTTCCGTCCGTTCCCAGGGATACGGACTCGTTTAAGTTCGGCACCCTGTTTTCTTCCTCCGCACCGATAAGCTCCGTTTCCAGACTGCTGTGCAGAAGCTCGGCATCCTGATGACAGCGGTACATTTTGAACACATGATAGGTCGGAGTAAGAAGCATCTTTTCCCCTTCCGTCAGGATAACTGCCTGCAGTACATTCACAAGCTGCGCAATGTTTGCCATTTTTACCCTGTCACAGTGCTTGTTGAAAAGGTTTAAGTTAATGCCTGCCACCAGTGCATCCCGCATGGTGTTCTGCTGGTATAAAAATCCGGGATTGGTGCCCGGCTCACAGTCGTACCAGGTGCCCCATTCATCCACAATCAGTCCAATCTTTTTCTCCGGGTCATATTTATCCATGATTGCCGAATGTCTGTTTAAGAGTTCTTCCATATAAAGGGTTTTCTTTAAGGTAAGATACCATTCTTTTTCGTCAAAGTCCGTGGCGCTGCCCTTGTGCTCCCAGTCGCGGGGCACCGTGTAATAATGCAGGGAAAGCCCGTCCATAAAGCCATGCGCCGACGGATTACCCCTGTGCGTGGTTTTTAACACTTCTTCCGTCCAGTTGTAATCGTCCGTGCCCGGTCCGCAGGCAATTTTCTGAATGGGGCGGTCGGGATGGTAATTGCGCACATAGGTCTGGTACTGTCTGTAGAGATTGCCGTAAAACTCCGGGTTCATGTTGCCGCCGCAGCCCCAGCTTTCATTGCCCACACCAAAATAATCCACCCGGTAAGGCTCCTCATGTCCGTTCTTCTTTCTTAAATCCGCCATGGGGGAAACGCCGTCCAGCGTCATATATTCCACCCATTCGCTCATTTCCCGTACAGTGCCGCTGCCGAGATTGCCGTTGATGTAGGTCTTGCAGCCAAGCTGCCTGCAAAGCTCCATATATTCGTCCGTTCCGAAGCTGTTATCCTCGACCACGCCGCCCCAGTGGGTGTTTATCATTTTCTTTCTTCCGTCTTTGGGACCAACGCCGTCCATCCAGTGGTATTCATCGGCAAAGCAGCCGCCCGGCCACCGAAGCACCGGAATGCCCATTTCCCGCAGCGCCTTTACAACATCCTTCCGCATGCCGTTTTCATTGGGGATGGGGGAATTTTCTCCCACATAAATGCCTTCATAAATGCACCTTCCCAGATGCTCCGAAAAATGCCCCTGAAGCTCCTTATGGATATGCCCTGATTTTTCTTTGGGGTTTGTATATAACCGATACATGTCATGCCCTCCTGTTCTTTATCATACCCGGTACAGCCTGTATAAAGCTGCCGCTATCTTTAAGGTATCATCCGGGCAGCTTTCCGTCAATGGACAAAGTATAGATATTATACCTTATATTTTCCATCCTACGGCTTTTTCCCTGATCTGAATGAATTCGCGGTAACGGCCTTCCACGGAAATCAGTTCCTTGTGGGCGCATTCTTAAGAATTGCCCGGGCAATGGAAATACGCAGAGTCAAAATATCCTCATTTCCATTCCTTTCCGTTAGCTTTTGCTAACCGTTAGACAGTATAACTCCTCAATTTCCTTCTGTCTGCTCCGTTTCGTCGCACATGCTCCAATCGGACAACGACTTACCAGTACTGACAGGGACAGCTTCCCGTCCGGGCAGCCGCCCGCAGCTCCACATAACAGCCGCAGCTTAAGCAGGTGCCCTGCACTAATTTTTCGCACTGTCCGCACACCTGCAGACGCTTTTCATATAGTTCTCCCGGCACCTTTTCCTTTTCATTCATCAGCTTGAGTACCCGCTCTATTTTTTCCTTATAGTCCGTTTCGTCGTATTCCCGCAGTAAGCATCGCTTGCAAATCCGCTTCTGTTCCATGTAATTCTCCCTCCGCTCTGTCCATGCCGGACATTTCTTTCCCGTAAATGAAAAAGGAATGTCAGAAGACATTCCCTTTTCTGTCCCACGCCTTTATTGTAGCATGCAAGGAGCCCTTTGGAAACCGGACACTTTGCATTTTTCGGCATGAATGATTTTATTTTCCGGACTATTTTACACTCTTCGGTTTGTACTTGAAGGTAAAGCTCTTGGACATGCTTCCTCTTACCAATACCGCCTTGCCGTTCAGACCGTTTACGGATACATTCTGTATCCCTAAGTTTAATGCATTCTTCACATGATTATCCATAGTATACGTGTTTTTCCCTATCTTGTAAGTAATTTTTGCTTCCGATAAAATGTCCCACGTTGAAGTTGTCCCGTAATCCAGAGGACTGTCGAAGGTCACATTCATCTTATTAAGAGCTACCGGCAAGATAGCAGTACCTATATCAGTCGATGTTCCTGTATATTCTCCCATTCCTACCAGTTTATACATAAAGAAACTGTTCCCGTTTACTATCTCCTCTTCCGTAAAATAGGGCGCCTCCTTTGTATACTTACCGTTTCTATAATATTCAATACGGTAGTCCTTTCCTTCCTTTAAGAGAATACCGTTCTGCTTCACTGTCATCTTTACCGGATAGCTCTTGGCTGTGGGGCTGTACACAACAGGCTGCCATGTCCATTGAAAAGCGCTATCCATAGTCAAATTGTGCAAATCATACGGAACTACCTTGTAGCTGCCGCTTATGGTGCCGGAAAAATAACGCTTGCCGGTAATCTTGTAGGTTGCGGTTTTCTTATCCGTGCTGACAGTTTTGTTGTTGGCGTAGGAAACCGTATAATCCACACCTTCCTCTAATTTCCAGTGACCTCCGTAAACCACGGTGATTTTGGGAACCGCACCTTTTTTATCCATATACATATCACTGCTGTCCGAACCGGCATCGGTATTACCTTCCACGGAAACCGTAATGTTTTGGTTGTCTGCATTGAGTGCAATCTTTTCCACCTTGTACTTCACCGTGCGTGAACCGCTGTATTTTCCCGTACCTACCAAATAGAGTACACCGGTTCCTATAAAGCCTGTGCCGTCATTTTGGGGTATAATATAATCCTCCCCGTACACCAGCTCTTCCGTGCTGTCTTTGCTTGCTTTCACATGAATAGCATTGGTAGGAACCGAATCTCCGCTCAGCGAAAAAATCTGCGGGTCCACGGTAACAAATACTTTGCTGAAATCATACGGCGTAATTTCATAGCTGCATACTGCCTCTCCCCGGTAATTGCCCTTAAATTCGATTTTTACATCCCGGAAAACGGACTTTTGAGGGAGTCCCGTCGCTTCATCCACCGGAATATTCTCATTGGTATTATCCATGTACGTTACGGTATAATCCCTGCCCGCTTTGAGCAGCGTGCCGTCAAAAAATCCAACAAACGGTACCGGCTTGTAGGTCGTTTTCGCACCTTTTTTATAAACAACCGAGGGAACGCTGCAAAATACAGGTCTCCCCCCGTAAGTATCTCCTCCGCGGCTCAGCCATCTCGGGGTTACCGTAAAGGAAAGCCCCGGAGCATCCGTTACACTGCCCTTCAGGGTGCCGGTAAAATTGCCCATGCCGGTGATGGTGATAACTGCATATTTTGCAGGATTTCCGTTCTTGTCGTAGGTGCTGACGGTCTTATTACCGGTAATGCCAAGTTTATAATCCACACCTTCTTTTAACAGAACACCTTTGTAGCGAACATAAATTTCGGGCTTTACCCCTTCTTCGTCGTAGCAGAAGCTGCCCATATCTCCCATGCTGCTTCCGCTCAGTGTCGTATGGAAATCATTGTTTTTGCTTGCCACCAGTATCTCCAGATTTTCATTCAGCTCCGTTTTTTTCGTGGAAGCATTTTTTACGAAAAGCGCCGGCTTCACAATCTTAAAGGTCTTTTTCACGCTGCCGGTATACACACCGCCATCTAATGCCGTAAAAATAACCGTTGCCGTTCCGGCTTTTTCATTTTTCTCATAAGTAACCTTATAATCCACGCCTTCCCACAAAAGAGACGTGTCGGTGCTTCCGTCCGCATGACGGCCGCTTAAGGTATAATCCACACCGTTTTTCAACGTAACCGGCTTACCCGGTTCGTATTCCTTATCGGCAATCTTACCCTTGTTGTCAAATACCGCCTCGCTGAGCTTTGCTCTGACAATCGGATAGGTTGCGCTTAACTCTCCGACATAGCTGTTGGGGCTGCCGTCCACTTCCTTCTTAGCAGTAACGGTAACGGAAGCAGTGCCCGGTTTTTGGTTGTTTTCATAAGTCACGTCGTAGTACTTCGGGTCAATGACCTTGCCGTTTAACGTAACCGTAACGGGATTTAAGTTGTCGTTCTCACAGACTCCCATATAGGGCATCTTCTTCTGTGCGAACGTAATCTTTGCCTTGGAAAGGTCGGTCTGGGTACTTAACACAAAATAGAAATTTTCTCTTGTTCCGTAATTTCCTAACCCCTTTATAGAAATATTTCCCCAGGTATTGTCCTCACAGGTCACTCTGGTAGAGGGTGGTCGGTAACCAACATCCCCCTCCATGAGCAGCGTATAGATTAACTCGTAATCCCTGCCCTCTTTTAAGACCTTCTTTCCGTCCTTTACCACAAGCCCCACATCCCGAAGGTCTGCCGTCAGCCTGCCATCCACCTCGGTAAGGGGCAGAACGCTTTTTCCGGTGATTTCGGTAAATTTACCCGGCTTAATGGTGAACGGAATTTCAATGGTATCACTGTAAATGCCTTTTCCCTTCAGGATGACCATGGGCGGGTTTTCACTGTCCGCACTCGCCGCATTGATGTTGTTTTTATAGGTAAGCGTGTAATCCTTGTTTACCGTAAGCAACTTATCCCCGTCATAAGCCTTTACCACCGGCTTAATCTGGGCTCCGGTATAATTCTGCGCCGGAATTTCTTCCACGGTAATATTGTACCCCTCATAGCAGACGCTGAATTCATACCGGTATTCCGGGCTTTCCGGATGTTTCTCATCCCCCATGATATAAAAGCGCAGCACCAGGTGGTCGTTTTTTCCATTGCATAATTTATAGATGAATTCTTTCGTTGATGTGTTTTCTCTTGTCTCCGAAGTCTTCGGGTCGCTGCCGTCACTGGTAAAGCACCATGACGTAGCTTCCCCTACTGCGCTTTCAAACACCAGTCTCGGATTTTCCTCGTATTCGCTCCGGGTATGCGCTCCCTCCGAAAGGCCTTCTGTCTGCCGCATGGCATGGGGCTGTCCTTCCACGGTTACCTGATAGAAAATCTCCTTGCTTACGCCCTCTGCGAAAGCATAAGCGCTGCCTATGGTTCCTTTTAATTTATAGGTGGTTGTTTCCTTCGGAAATGCATCAAATTCCTGCGTTTCTCCATAGCTGTACCAGGTATCCAGCTCGACTTCCCTTCCGTTTGACAGTCTGGCTTTTACCGTCCTCGGAAAAATACCATCCGGACTCAAGTCCGTTTCTCCCGGCATACCGTTTGCATAGGTTACCGGCTCCCAGCCGTAAACTTCGACAACCTGAACACCTTCTATCGCTTTGTCCACCTTCAGTTTGCCGATGAGAAAACTTTCTCCCTTTGCGTTATACCAGAGATACAGTTCCGTGGGACTGAAAGTCTTATGGATGCCCACGGTTACCTTATAATAAGAAGTACCTGTTGCGGCTACTTCCACGGATGCGCCGGAATTTCTGCAGACCGTGCTGCTGTCAGATGCCACAATGTCCCCGTTTGAAACATAATGTTCAAAGGTCGTGGGCACCCATAGGAAAATATTGTCGGACCGGATAAGCGCCGGTTCATCCTCATCCTGAAAGACATACTGCAGAGTATCCTCGTCATAAATGGCAATCCGCCGCAGTACTCCTTCATAATCCAGCACCCCATACGGAAGCTCCGCACTCAGATACTTGATAAAATTCTGATTGTCCTTTGCCGCTGTTCCGCCGTATTTCAATATTCTGCTGCCGAATTTCATGTCGGAAGTATCCGCAAAGGCTACCTTCAAAGTACCGTTTCCCGACTCTACCGCATCGAATTTCGGCACATATTTCTCCCGGTAAGCAGGAAGCTCCAGTTTACTTCTCTTTTCTATCCGAATATTTTCAAAATGATAGGTTTCGTTCTCACCGGTAAGCTGTAAGGTTCCTCCCTGAAACCGGATATGGGAAAAGCCTGTTATGTACGGCAGCGTGACTGTCGCACCGTCCGGCACTAAAAGGGTTCCGGCGCTATTGCCGTCTGCATCCCCGGAAATGATTTTCGTAAGTTTTTCCTGACCTGCCGCAAAATAAACTTCTCCGCCCGTTTGGTTTGCCCACTGCATCGTGAAGGTTTTGTCCGAAGCCGCCAGCGCACAGTTGATTTTTACGGCAGTCTCGTTATTTTCGACTTCCATTTTGTCCAGTTGTACTTCACCGCCCGCACTGTCAAGCACCAGTTTCTTTACATTCTCCGGTATGGCTGCTGTTTCGGCATCCTTCGCTTCTTCGCCTGCAACAACCGCCACATAGCTGTCTTTTCCGTACTGTTTTACCTGCTCTAAAACATCCTGCAACTCCGTTTCCTGAAACAGTACCGCCGTACTTTCGTCCTTATCGTTTTCCCATCCGGAAAGCTCTTCCTCTGTACCGAATACAACGGCAGTGTACGTTTCGGACCGGCTGTCTTTGCCATCGCCGTCGGAAACGTCCTCTCCGCCGGAAACATCTCCCAAAACGGAAACGTCGCTGCCGCCTGTGGTATCATCTCCGCCGGAAACCGTACCGTCAGTGGGGGTATCTTCTCCTCCGGACACATCGTCACCATCAGAAACATCTTCTCCTCCGGACACATCGCCTCCGGAAATGTCTTCAGTCCATCCGCTTTCCTCCGCCCGGGCAGTGATGGTCAGTCCCTCCCCTGTCACCGTCTGGCATACCATCAGGAAAACCAGCAGCCATGCCAGTATACGACCGGTTACTCTTTTTTTCATTCTTTTTCTCCTTTTCACAATTAGTAATTCCCCTTATCTCCCTATTGCCGCTAAACACGCAAAAAGGGATGCAGCCGATTGCATCGCTGGTTACATCCTTTTCGCTATTTTCTACTACCGCAGGTAGTATGTGCCGTAGGTAGTATGTGCCTAAGGCAGTATGTGCCCTACGGCAGTATGTTTTTTACATACTACTTTACAACCTCTGTCTGTTTACATTCTTCGGATAGTACTTGAAGGTGAAGTTCTTGGAGCCTACTCCCAATCCTGTGTCCAGTACCGCCTTACCGTTCAGACCATTTACGGAAACATTCTGTACCTCAACCAGCAAAATACCCCTTAACTGTTCACTCAGTGTATAGGTGTTTTTCCCTATCTTGTAGGTAATTTTCGCTCTCGCTAAGATTTCATCCGGGTCGGTTACCCCGTAGTACAGCGAACTGCCAAAGGTTATGTTCATCTTGCTTATCGCCACCGGCAGCACGACAGTGCTGCATGTAGCTGTACCGCAATAATCGCCCATGCCTTCCACCGTAAAGGTAAGTTTGCAGCCATTCGTAACCGCTTCTTCCGTGAAATAGGAAGCATCATTTGCGTACTTGCCGCTTTGGTCTTTCTCGTAAACAATGCGGTAGTCCTTGCCTTCCTTTAAAAGAACACCGTTCTGCTTAAGGGCAATTTTTACGTTGTAGCTCTTAGCTGTGGATCTGTACACCAAAGGCTGTATCGTCATATCCCATTCGCTGCCCCAGCCGATGTTATGCAGAGACTTCGGAACAATCTTGTAAGTACCGCTTATGGTGCCTGTGAAGTCACCCTTACCGGTAATCTTATAGGTGGCAGGCTTACTGTCCGTGGTAACTGCCTTGTTGTTCGTGTAGGAAACCGTATAGTCTACGCCCTCCTTCAGAACGCGGTGTCCGTATAAGATATGGATACCGGGCGCTGCACCCTTCTTATCCATGTAAACGGTGGAGTTTTCTTCTCCGTATATATTATTACCCATTATGGTAATACGGAAGTTTTCATCCTCCCAGTCAAGCTTTGCTTTTTCCACGGTGTATTTTATGATGCGGGTTCCGCTGTAAGCTCCCATACCTTCGATACAAATTTCTCCGGTGCCTACCTTAAATCTGCCTGTATCCCAGACAATGGTGTAGTCCACGCCTTCTTTCAGTTCTTCCTTGCTGTTCTTGCTTACCTTTACATGGATGGCACTGTGAGGAACCTCCTCGTCCGGTGCATAGGTCTGCTTATCCACTGTCACAATGAGCTTTTTGAAGTCAAGCGGTGTTACGGCATATGTACATACTGCTTCGCCGCGGTAATTGCCCTTGAATTCAATCTTTACCTTTTGGTACACGGTTTCGGTGGGAAGTCCGGTCTTTTCATCCACCGGAATATTCTTGTTAGTGTTGTCAAGGTAGGTAACCGTATAATCTTTACCGGCGGAAAGCTTCTTGCCGGTATCGTAAGAAGTAATCACAGGCACCGGCTTGTAAACGGTCTTGTTGCCTTTCTTATAGACAACGGAAGGAATGTCACAGAAAACCTCTTCTCCGCTGCTTGCTGTCGCATCCGGATTATTCAGATCCCTGCACATCAGCCACAGAGGCTCTACGGTATAGGTAAGTCCCGGTACATCCTTTAAGCTGCCCTTCAGAGTGCCTGTGAAATTGCCCATACCGGTAATGGTGATGGCTGCATACTTCGCAGGATTGCCCTTCTTGTCGTAGGTGCTGACCGCCTTATTGTTGGCAATCGTCAGCTTGTAATCCACGCCTTCCTTAAGTGTCACTCCCTTGTATGTTACATAAACCACCGGTGTGACGCCAAGCTCCTCAAAGGTAAGGGAGCCCATGGTGCCCATATTGCTTCCGCTCAGAACTGTACGGAAAATATCGCTTTCGCTTACCACTAAGATTTCCAGATTTTCATTTAATTCCATCTTTTTAGTGGAAGCATTCTTTACAAACAATGCCGGTTTTACAATCTTAAAGGTCTTTTTCACACTGCCGGTGTAGACACCGCTGTCCAGTGCCGTAAAGATAACCGTTGCGGTTCCGGCGCTTGTGTTTTTCTGATAGGTAACTTCGTAATCCACGCCTTCGGTCAGTATCATGGTGTTTGCCGTACCGTCCGCTCTGCGTCCGGTTAAGAGGTAATCCTCTCCGTTTTCCACCGTTACCGGTTCTCCGAATGCATATTCTTTGTCGGCAATCTTACCCTTGTTGTCAAATACCGCTTCGCTGAGCTTAGCTCTTACAATCGGATAGGTCGCGGAAATAATGCCGGCGTAAATATTGGCTTCTCCGTCCACCTCATCCTTAGCGGATACATAAACGGTAGCCATTCCGGGCTTGTCATTGTCTGCATAAGATACCTCGTAGTACTTTGCATCAATAACCTTGCCGTTCAGTTTCACGGTAACCGGGTTGCGGTTATCCAGTTCTCTGCCTCCCATGTAAGTTACCTTGCTCTGTGCCAGCGTAATCTTTGCCTTGGTAAAGTCTGTCCGGCAGCTTAAATCTACATTATGGAAAATGACAGCTCCCTCATAATTTCCCTTACCGTTTACCTCAATCAATGCTGTTGTATTATTCTCTGTGCATATGACAACGGAAGAGTCCATTTTCTTAAAATCTGAACCGGTATATACACTGTAGGTTACGGTATAATCCGTGCCTTCTTTCAGGACTTTCTTTCCGTCCTTTACCACAATCTTGGCATCCTTTAAATCCGCAGTCCATACGCCGTCTATTTCGGTAAGAGGCAGGAACGTTTTACCGGATATATCCGTAAAATAGGACTTGGACTTAATAGTAAACGGAATTTCAATGGTATCGCTGTACGCGCCTTTTCCTTTCAGAATTACGGTAGGCGCATTCTCGCTATCTGCGGCTGCCGCATTGATATTGTTCTTATAGGAAAGCGTATAATCCTTGTTTAACGTAAGCAGCTTGTCGCCGTCGTAAGCCTTCACCACAGGCTTAATCTGTGCGCCTGTATACTCTTGCGCCGGAATGGTTTCTACGGTAATGTTGTAATCATCATAAGAAACGCTGTATTCAAAAGTATAAATCTGGCTTGAGGGATGTTTGTCATCTCCGATAATACGCATCCGGACAGTAGCCTTTCCTTCCTGCTCAAGTAAATCAGATAAATCAAGCTTCAGTTCCGCCCCGAATGTTATCGTTGAATCTATAGGAGTACGCGGTTCCTCGCCATCAAGCGTATAACACCAGCTAACTTCCTCTCCCGGGTCACTCGCAAAAGTAAATTCCGGAGAGTTCCGGTATTCTTCCAATGTATGAATTCCAGTGGAAAGTCCGCTCTTCTGTATAATTTCATAAGGCTTTCCTTTCACCGTTACCTTGTAGGAAACCATATCGCTGACACCTTCCGCAAATTCATAGCTGTCATATAGCTGCGCTGTCAGGGTGTAGGTTGTGGTCTGCGTGGGTTTTTCGGTCAGTCCACCATCCTTAACATCATAGTGTCCGATTTCCACCGTTCTGCCGTCGGATAACAGTACCTTCACCTTCTTCGGGAAAATAGCCCATGCATACTTGGATTCTTCTTCCGGCATTCCGTAGGAATACGTTACCGGTTCCAAATCGTAAACCTTAACAACCTTAACATTTTCTACTTCCTTGAATACCTCTAACTTGCCGATGACAAAGCTTTCCTTTTCGGAGGTGTACCAGAGATACAGCTCCTGCGGACCAAAGTTTTTGGTAATGCCTATCTCTACCAAGTAGACATCATCCGTACTGCCTGCTGCTACTGTCACAGAACTTACCGCATTGCGGTAAACCGTACTGCTGTCGGATACCCCAATGTACTTATCCCCTAAAGGAATATCCGCATCGGAATCCCTTCTTAAAACAACACTTGCCGTCTTTACGGTATCCGCCGTATCTTCATATGTGAACCGGTAATTCAGGGAATTATCTTCCGGTATAGCAACCTTTCTTAAGGTTCCTTCGTAGTCCAATATACCAAACGGAAGAGAAACTCTTAAGTACCGCCTCATGGCATCTTCATATTCCCAGTCTGTATATTTTACAATCCGGCTGCCGTAATCCATGGCAGAAGTACCTTCAAAGGAAACATTCAGGGCATTGCCTTGGGTTTCTATCTTTTCAAATTCCGGTACATGCTTCGGATTATAGGAAGGAAGCACTAAATTGCTTTCGGCTTCCAGGGTAATATATGTAAACTGATACGTCCGTTTTTCCGCTGTCAGAATAAGTGTACCACCCTGGAATACTACTGCACGGAAGTGCTCAATGAAGGGAAGTACTACCTCTGCTTCCTTCGGTACCAGAAGTATGCCGGCATCGTCTCCGTCCCCGTCACAGGATACCACCTTCTCTAATTTTTCCTGTGCGGCAGCAAAGAAGATTTCACCGTCACCGCCATCCGACCAGATAACGGTAAATGTACCGTCATCGGAAACAAGTGCGCTGTCAATCTGCAGCATGGTATCGCTGCTTTCCATTACCACTTCTCTTAATGCAAAGTCCTTACCGTCCCAGCCGTTAAAGGTGATTTTCTTTACGTTTTCCGGCACTTCCACACTGTCGGCACCCTTTACCTCATCCCAGGTAACCACCAGTACATAACAGTCTTTCTCATAATCTTCTACCAGATCAAGAGCGTCCTGTAAATTTTCTTCGTCGTACTGCTCGACAATGGTACTGTCATCCCCTTCTTCCGTCCATTTATCCAGATTCTCTTCGGAATCAAAGAGAATGACGGAATACTTGCCCATGGCAGCCACACCGTCTGCCGTAATTTCATAGTTTTTATCATGTGCACGGTCATATATTACGAAGTTTTTCACTCTTTCCTCGTGGGAACCGGAAAGTCCGCCTACCATAACCGTCTCCCCGCGTACCGGGAAACCGGTGTCCGCATAATTGAAATTTAACGCGGCATCCAGGCTCAGTTCTGCGGTATAGAACAATACGCCGTGGTAGTCGTCCAGGATACCCATATAGGTTTCATTCGCAATATGAATCCAGTTTTTAATGTGCAGCGGAGCGATGTAATCTACGTGTGCTGTTTCCTCATTTTGCGTAGCTACTATTAAGACGCCCGCCTTTACACTGTATGCCTGCAGACGGTCCTCCACCCGGATAATAAGTCCTGCCTGGTCTTCGTCGGAACAGGTAATCTGTCCTGCCAGATAAAGATTTCTCACTACCATCTGAAAATCATGTAAAGTGCCGTCCGCACTCTTGATAACCAGTTCGTCATCTGCGTTGTATTCGGCGTTTTCCCGCATCTCAATGCCGGTACCGAAGCAGATTTCGGTACAGCTGTTCACGGTAATCTGCCGTGTATGGAAGCTTGCCTTGTTTACAATAACGCCGGTGCCTTCCCGCGACTGCAGTACTTTCTTTAAGGCTTCAAATTCTATCTTTGTGTAAACCGTGTCATCCTTAAATTCGGGACCGTTCTCCCCATCCGTGATTTCCCCCGGTACTCTTCGTCTTCTTTCAGAATGGCAAAACGCCTTACCAGCACCTCTTCTTCATCGGTATGGTTTTCGGTGTAGAAAATAGTATAAACACGGTACTCGGTTTCATCAATATAGCAGGTGTCTTCGTGTCCGTCTCCTAAGAACAGGACGCCCCTGAATTCTGCCGGAATATTGATATCCTCATAAGTATCGCCAGGAATCCAGTTCTGGGTCCAGACTGCCGCATAGCCAAGCTTCTTCTCCAGATTTCCCCGGCTCATCCGGTCAAACAGTTCCTCCAGAGAGTCTGCATAAAATACACAGTCGGAGTCAAAGCTCTCGTTATATTCTTCCTTCCAGACCGCACTGTAAGTAGCTACGTCTAAAAGAACGCCTCTGTAAAGCGCTTCGTTTGTTCCCACACGGCCGTTTTCATCAATTTCACGACAGCCATCGTATAAAAAGCGGGAAGCATAGGCAGCGCTTTGGTCGGAAAATCGAATTACCTCTTCACCTGTTGCAGGTTCCATGCGGTGTTCACCGTCATTTTCTTCAAAGCATAAGCCATCGTAATGTAAACGAATACTCCTGTCATCGTCCGCCATTTTCAGGCTTCCAATAAGCAACAGCTTCTGTTCATTATCTAACTTCGTTTCATTTCCTTCGGTGTCCCAATAATTGAAATTAAACTGTAAGTCTACACCTGCCCCTACTTCCAGAGCCTTTACATAGGGAGATGTTTTACAGAGAATACTCAGATTGACATCTGCATTGTCCCTGTATTTTTCAACATAAATATTCCGGACATCCAGGTTCGCATTTTCCGTGCTGAACTCAAGTGTCTGTAAATGCAGATTGGTTGCTTCCGAACATTCAAAATTACCTGTCCGTACATTTCCCGTTACAAAATATACATCCACTGCGTTTCCGCCGGTATCGTTGTTCATGATAGTAGTGCTTCCGTCCGGCTGTAATGCAACGGAATCTCCCACAAAGTAAAGAGCCGTCTCCGCACATTCCACGTTAATTGTGTCCAGTCTGATATCCGGATTGTAACCATCCGGTTCAAAGCATGCAGTATATTTCTTCTGCAGGTCTTCCCTGGTGTACGTTTTAGAAGCATCTATGCCGCTTTCCCAGTTGAACGCATAGAAATTCTCTTCATCTGTCGTGGCATACAGTTCATTTTCCTGTTGTTCCCCGTTCTCCCGTGCACGCCAGATTATGTACTCGGTCTGTGTTTCTTCGTCCCACCAGTGGGGAACCTGTCCGGTGGTTTCCATTACAACCGTTTCAAATGCCGCCGGGATTGTAACCGTTTCCGTCACTTCCGCATTTTGCTGCTGACGGATCAATACATGCACTCCCATGGCTTTATTCTGCAGCTTGGCAAGTACGGCATCCATGGAGCCCGCATATACTTCACTGTCTGCATTCAGCGCTTCGTCTCCCATATCGCCATTGATATAGCGGTTCATGTCTTCCCTGCTGTTAAAGACATATCCTCTGTAAAGACTTTCATCCGCATCTTCCGCAATGCAGCCGTTTTCGTCCACGGGTCTGCCGTGATAACGGAATTTATCCGCATATTTACCCGCACCGTCTGCAAAGTCAATTGCTTTTTCCCCTACATTCGGTTCCATACGGTGGTTACCGTCTTCTTCGCCGAAGCACAGACCATCGTAACGGATATTGATGTAGTTTCCTTCGGTGGCAGCCGTCTCTCCTTTTATCTGAATGAGAGTCGCATCTTCTACCTTGGTTTCTTCGCCGTCTTTGCTATAGTCTAAAATCAGTGCGGCATTTATATTCACCGCCTCTAAGCCGTCAATGTCGGTATAACCGGCTTCCCGCAGATGCAGTTCGCTGTACGTCAGGTCTTCGTTTCCTTCAAACCGGATTTTATGGAAACCACTTACTGCGGATGCATCCAGTCCGCCGATTCTTAAGTGCAGGTTTACGTTGCCGTCTCCCTTTAAGCTATTTTCCATATACTGGTAACTGCCAACCAGATAGAAATCAGCATACTGTCCGCCGGCATTCTTCACCGCGATACGGAAACCGTTTTCATCGTCATTAAACAGATTTACCCGTTCTGTCATCACATACACTGCCGTCTGTGCGGTATCTAAGGTAATACTGTTCATGCACATTTGGGGCGCATGGGCATCTTCCGTAAAGGTGACAACATACTTTTCTTCCAGTTCCTCCATGGTAAATGCTTTCGTTTTGTCTACATAATCTCCCCAGGTAAAGGCATAAAAGGTTTCTTCATCAGCCGTAGCAAAAAGGTCATAGTCTCCTTCCTTTTCCACGCCCCGGTAAATCGTATATTCTACCTTATTTTCCTCATCCCACCAGTACGATATAAGCAAAGTGCCGTCCAGAACCACTGCCTTGAAATCACTGCTTACCGTAATATCCTCATAAGCAGCGGAGTTGCCGGGATCTACATCCGTCACCTGGCACACCAGGGCATAGCCGTCGTCCTGGCCTTTTTCCTGCAGGGCGGTCAGCGCATCGCTTACCGTATCCGCATCCACAACACTGTCCAGGTTCAGGACAGAATCATCCGTCTGTCCGCCTATGTAGCTTTCCATGTCTTCCTTACTTTTAAACAGGAATGC
>FR880833.1:39681-64337 GCA_000434615.1 Clostridium sp. CAG:510 | reverse complement strand
AGGAATGCCCTGAAAGCCTTTTCCTCTATCGGTTCGTCCCCACCGGAAATATCCTCCCCGCCGGAAACATCCTCTCCGCCGGAAACATCCTGTACCGGCTCTTTGTCGCCGTCGGAAATGTCCCCGTTTTCCGTATTCTCTATGGTTTCCGCTGCCACTGAAGCAAACGCCAGCTCATCCCATGTTACGGTTGAAAACAACATCAGGAATGCTAAGAAACCGGCAAGTATACGCCTGGTTATTCTTTTCTTCATCTCTTTTTTCCTCCTTTTCGCAATCTGTAAATCTGCTATCCCCAGTATAACAGATTTATACCGAAAAAAGGGATGCAGCCGGCACACATTTGCAAGCTGCATCCCTTGAATTTATTATACCATAGGTCTCACAGTTTTTTAAATATAAATGTTAAAAAAAGCGGCTACTTTTTTAAGTAACCGCTTAAATTTGTATTTATCGTATTCTTAAATCTTTATACGCCGCCGCGCATATGCCGTCTTGCCGCCAGTCTTGCCATGGCACGGGAGATATTCGCCTGTGACATGTGGAACTCCTGGATGCTCTGCTTCTGCCGCATGGCTTCCTTGGCTCTCTCCAGCGCTTCCGTTGCTCTCTTTTCATCGATTTCCTCGGGCTTTTCGGCAAAGTCCACCAGGATAACCACCCGGTTGTCCAATATCTGCACATGGCCGATACCGGACGCTGCCTCTATCCACTCGCCGTCTTCGGTTTCAATATTGAGGAAGCCCTCCTGCAGGGCGATGACCGCATTTTCATGATGAGCCATAATGCCTATGGAGCCATCCACACCGGTCACAACGACCTGTCTGCATTTGCCATCATAAAAGATTTTGTCTACGGCTATGACCTGTAAGTCAAAACTGCTCATCCTGTCACCTTCCCTAATTTTCTTTCATCTGCTTTGCTTTCTCGATAACGTCTTCGATGGTGCCGACATTAAAGAAAGCCGCCTCGGGATACTCATCCATTTCGCCGTTGATGATTGCCCTAAAGCCGCGGATAGTGTCCTTTATGGGTACATATTTACCGGGAATGCCGGTGAAGTTTTCCGCCACATGGAACGGCTGGGATAAGAACTTCTGTACCTTTCTGGCTCTGTAAACGGTAATCTTATCCTCTTCAGAAAGTTCTTCCATACCGAGGATGGCAATGATATCCTGCAGTTCGGAATACTTCTGTAAGATTTCCTGTACCGCACGGGCGGTTTTGTAGTGCTCCTCACCTACGACATCCGCTTCCAGAATACGGGAAGTGGACTCCAGAGGGTCTACCGCCGGGTAAATACCCTGTTCCACAATCTTTCTGGAAAGTACCGTGGTAGCATCCAGATGGGCGAATGTGGTGGCGGGTGCCGGGTCCGTCAGGTCATCCGCAGGCACGTAAACTGCCTGTACGGAGGTTACGGAGCCTTCCTTTGTGGAAGCGATACGCTCCTGCAGCTCGCCTAATTCCGTTGCCAGTGTGGGCTGGTAGCCCACTGCGGAGGGCATACGTCCGAGCAGAGCGGATACCTCGGAACCTGCCTGTACAAAACGGAAAATATTGTCAATGAACAGAAGCACATTCTGATGCTTCACGTCACGGAAATATTCCGCCATGGTAAGTCCGGTCTCGGCTACACGCATACGTGCTCCGGGGGGCTCGTTCATCTGTCCGAACACCAGCGCGGTCTTGTCAATAACGCCCGACTCCTTCATTTCCGTCCAGAGGTCATTGCCTTCACGGGAACGCTCTCCGACACCTGTAAAAATGGAATAGCCGCCGTGCTCGGTCGCAATATTGGTGATCAGCTCCTGGATAAGAACCGTCTTACCGACACCGGCGCCGCCGAACAGACCGATTTTACCGCCCTTTGCATAGGGTGCTAAAAGGTCGATGACCTTGATGCCGGTCTCTAAGATTTCCACCGCAGGGCTCTGGTCTGCGAAAGCGGGGGGCTCTCTGTGAATGACCCATTTTTCCTCTGCGTCCAGCTTTTCTCCGTCGTCTAAGGTATCACCGGTTACATTGAACAGACGTCCCAATGTTTTTTCGCCTACCGGCACCTTGATGCCGCTGCCGGTAGCGGTGACTTCCATATCTCTGCAAAGTCCGTCGCTGGAGGAAAGCATGATACATCTGACTGTATGATGTCCTACATGCTGTGCAACCTCCATAACACATTTTTTGCCGTTATTGTTAACTTCAAGTGCATCTTTGATGTATGGAAGATTATCTGTTTCAAACTCTACGTCCACTACAGGTCCCAAAACCTGCACAATTCTTCCTTTATCCATTTGATTTCTTCCTTTTCTGTGCCTTTGCTCCGGCAATAACTTCCGTAATCTCCTGGGTAATGGCAGCCTGCCTTACCCGGTTGTAAGCAATGGACAGGGAACGCAGCATGGCTTTGGCATTGTCCGTCGCCGCTTCCATTGCCATCATTCTGTCGTTCTGCTCACACATATAAGATTCTACCAGTGCGCCGTATATATAACCTGTTACATAGTTAGGTACAAGGCTGTCAAGCACCGCCTCCGGTGAGGGCAGGTATTTCAGTGTTTCTTCGCCTTCGGCAGCATGCACTTCTTCCTTCTGGGGAAGGGGCAGAAGCTTCACCATTTCCGTTTCGCTTTCCAGTCCGTTTTTGCTCTTGGTGTAAACCATGTAGAGCTCGTCCAGTCTGCCTTCGTTGTACCTGACAAGCACTTCCTCCGTAATCACTCTGGCTCTGTGAATGGAAGGATTTTGTGCCGTATAATGAAAATGCCGGTGGATGTGATAGCCTTTCTTTTCAAAGAAGGTACGTCCGATTTCGCCGATGACGAAAAGCTCCGCGCGGGGGGCCGCATCCAGCTCCTTCTGTACTCTTTTCTCCACATCCTGATTATAGGCACCTGCCAGTCCCTTGTCCGCCGTAACTACCAGATAACCCACCCTTTTTTTCTCTTCCGGGGTGTCCGTGCCAAAGTACCGGGTATTCACATCCGGTATGTCCTTAAGAATCCTGTCAATGGACTCCTGTATGGCAAAGAAATGGTCATCTGCGGCGTCTAGGGTCTTTTTTGCTTTTTTTAACTTGGCGGAAGATATCATATACATGGCATTGGTAATCTTCATGGTATCCTGAATGCTGTGCATTCTGGTCTGGATTTCCTTTGTACTTGCCATATTCTCCTACCTTTCTTCCCTTTTGCCTGATTTCCCGCTCTTTTACTGTGCGGTACTGCTCTTTACTTCCTCCACTGCCGCAAGAATTCTCTCGCCCAGTTCGTCCGTAAGAACCTTTCCTTCTTCTAATTCCCTATAGATGTCGGCATGCGCCGCACGGATATCGTCGAGCATCTTCATCTGGAACTTCTTTACCTTGTCCTTCGGAATGTCCATAAATTTCTTATGGGTAGCCGCATACAGGGTAATGACCTGTTCCGCCATGGAAAGAGGTCTTCCCAGGGGCTGTTTTAAGATTTCCATTAAGCCGTTGCCGTAAGCAAGCTGCTGCTTGGTGGACTCATCCAGATCGGAGCTGAACTGGGTAAACACTTCCATTTCCCGAAACTGTGCTAAGTCGATACGGATGCTTCCGGCTGCTTTCTTCATCGCCTTGGTCTGCGCCGCACCGCCTACACGGGATACGGAAAGACCGACATTGACTGCGGGACGCTGACCGGAGAAGAACAGGGAACTCTCCAAGAATATCTGACCGTCCGTAATGGAGATTACGTTGGTAGGGATATATGCGGACAAATCGCCCGCCTGGGTTTCGATAATGGGCAGTGCGGTAATGGAACCGCCGCCTGCTTCCTCTGTCAGTCTTGCGGAACGCTCCAAAAGTCTGGAATGCAGATAGAAAACATCTCCGGGGTACGCTTCACGTCCGGGAGAACGCTCCAAAAGTAAGGAAAGGGCTCTGTATGCCACGGCGTGCTTGGACAAATCGTCGTATACAATCAGCACGTCTTTACCTTTATACATAAAATACTCTGCCAGAGAGGTTCCGGCATAGGGCGCTACATACTGTAAGGATGCGGGATCCGATGCGGTTGCCGCTACCACAATGGTATAGGACATGGCATCATGCGCCTCCAGGGTACGTGTCAGTTTGGCAATGGTGGATGCCTTCTGGCCGATTGCCACGTATACGCAGATAACATCCTTGCCCTTCTGGTTTAAGATGGCATCGGTGGCAATACTGGTCTTACCGGTCTGACGGTCACCGATGATAAGCTCACGCTGTCCGCGTCCGATGGGGAACATGGAGTCAATGGCTAAGATACCGGTCTCCATGGGAACGGAAACGGAACGTCTGTCTACAATACCGGGTGCATCGTTTTCAATGGGACGGTAATCGCTGCTGACGATTTCGCCTTTGTCGTCAATGGGTTCGCCCAGTGCGTTGATAACTCTGCCTAAGAAGCCTTCGCCCACGGGTACACCGGCTCTCTTGCCGCTGCGGATAACCCTTGTGCCTTCCTTCATGCCGCTGTCGCGTCCGAACAGAATACAGCCGATATCGTCACGGCGGATATCCTGCACCATGCCCTTGACACCAGTATCGAAGATAACGATTTCCCCGTACATGGCATGTTCAATGCCTTTTATGGTTACGATGCCGTCACCGATCCAGGTAACCACACCCACTTCATGCCGGGCAGTATCAAATGCCGACTCGTCGATTTCGGTCTTGAGCAGGGTAATGATATCCTGCATGCTGTCCACACCGGCGGGTCCTTCCATCATTTTTCTGCCAATCTGCTGCAATCTGCCGCGCATACTCCAGTCATATTCATCACTGCCTATGCGGATGACAAAACCGCCCAACAGATTTTTGTCCTCTTTTAAGGATACCGTAAGGTCTTTTGTCCGGTACTTGTCCTGTAAGAAGCTCTTGATCTTTGCGAGTTGTTCCTCTGTGGGGGGTACTACATAGATAATCTCGGCAGAAAGGTTTCCGGCATGTTCTTTATTCCATGTCTGTGTCATTTCTTTTCACCCATTTCTGCAATAAAATCATCATACAATCTGCTGCTGTCTTCTGCGGAAACCTGGTCGCCCACTACCTTGGATGCTACGGACACAACCAGATCCTTGATTTCGTCCTGCATCTTGCGCATGGATTTTTCTTTCTCCACTTTGATGGCTTCCTCTGCCTGCTGCATCTTTGCGGCGGCTTCCTCGTCTGCATTCTTTAATACACGCTCGTATTCCGCATCTGCTTTTTTCTTTGCTTCTTCCATCATGCGGTCGGACTCTGCCCTGGCATTTGTCAGGGATGCTTCGTATTCCTGCTTCAGCGCTTCCGCTTTATCCTGTGCCTCTTTTGCATCGTCAAACTGCTTCTGTACCGCATCCTGTCTCTGCTTTAAGATTTTGTTGACAGGCTTGAATAAAAACAGTCTCATGCAGATATAAAGAACCACGATATTCACAATGGTGAAGACCAGATTTATATCCAATCTAAGCATAATTCTTTCCTGCCTTCCCGTTTATTTCAAGAACATGATAATCAGAATCGCAATAACGAAACCGTAAATTGCGGTTGCTTCCGCAAGGGAACATCCCAAAATCAGAAGCTTGGAAATCTTACCGTCTGCTTCCGGCTGTCTTGCTACCGCTTCTGCAGCCTTACCTGTTGCCAGACCAATGCCGATACCGGCTCCGATACCTGTGAAAACCGCTACAGCGGCACCAATTGCAATAAGTGTACTCATAATTTTTCTCCTTTTTGTCTTAAATTCTTGTTGGTTGTTCTCCGGCCTTTTATGCCGTTTATTCCACTGCTTCTTTTATGAACAGGGATGTCAGGAATACAAATACATATGCCTGGATAAATCCGTCGAATATATCAAAATACAAACTGAACGGAATAGGAATAATAACCGGTACCAGTGCCTTTAAAAGCTCCATGACTACGAAGGCGCCCAGAACGTTACCGAACAGTCGCATGCACAAAGACAGGGGGCGGATAAACAATTCCAGAATGTTGATCGGCGTTACGACCGCTACCGGCTTTGCAAAGCTCTTAAGCCATCCCTTGGTGCCTCTGGCACGAATGTTGGCATATTGGATAAGAAAAATACTGAGAAGACCCAGCGCTCCCGTCACGTTTAAATCCTTTGTGGGCGGTTTCATTCCCAGAAGTCCGATGATGTTGGACAGACCGATGTACATCATGACAGTGACAAGATACGGAACATAGCGTTCGCCTTCTTCTCCGATAATGCCTTTTACAATGTTCTGCAGTCCGGTGACAAACATTTCAATGACAACCTGTCTTTTCCCCGGATTTTCCACTTTAAGATTTCTTGTCATGCAGAATGAAAAGATAATCAGAATTGCCATAACAATCCAGCTTACCACTACCGACTCCGAAACTCCTATGCCTCCCAAAACAGGGATTGTAAAGGCCGTATCACAGTTTAACTGGGACATAAGCTCCTCTGCAAGTTTTTCCATCTACCATTCATCTCCTTTCTGTTCCGACATGAATATGTAGGTTTCTTCATGTACAAACTTCTCTTTATGACTTAATGATGATACTTCTAATCCTTAAATCTTTCAAGTAAGAAAATGACAAATTTTTACCAAAAAAGCAAGATATTCGTATCATTTTTAACAAAAAATTAACTTGCTTTTTTTCGTTCCGCCGTGATTTTTTCCCTTTTACAGCAGTTCCGCAAACAGTCTTAAGAACAACTGCCACAACCGTAAGGAAGCGCTTCTGCCGGTTTTGTACTTCTCCGTTACCTCTCTGCATTCCGTAAAGGTCTTTTCAAAGTCCGCTTTTATATCCGTGACGGCTTCACAATCCGCCATAAAGCAGCCGTTTTCAAAGTGGTGGTACAGGCTCCGGTAATCTAAGTTTATGGTGCCGCAGGTCGCCATGCGGTCGTCCGCCACACTCATTTTGGCATGTAAAAAGCCCGGCGTCCATTCGTAAATCCTGACACCGTTGCGCACTAAGGAATTGTAGAAGGAGCGGGTGACACTGTACACCAACTTTTTGTCCGGGATGCCCGGGGTAATGATACGCACGTCCACACCTCTTTTTGCCGCCAACGACAGGGCATGTGTCATTTCGTCCGTTATAATTAAGTAGGGCGTCATAAAGAAGCAGTACTTCTCCGCTTTGTTTATGATACTGATGTAGACTTCCTCGCCCACCTGTTCCCCGTCGATGGGAATATCCGCATAGGGCTGGATAAAGCCGTTCTGCTTTGCTTCGTAGGGCTGCGCCTGCAGGTATTTTTCCTGCTCCGGTTCCTCGGAAACGGTACGGCTCATGGCATTCCACATCTCTAAAAACGAAACGGTCAGGGAGTGCACCGCATCGCCTTCTATGCGGATGCCGGTATCCTTCCACATACCGTAAGGATGAGTGACGTTGAAATATTCGTTTGCCAGATTGTACCCGCCGGTAAAGCCGACCCTGCCGTCAATCACCGTGATTTTCCGGTGGTCCCTGTTATTCAGGAACACATTGAAGCCCGGAAAGAACGGATTGAATACACGGCATTCTATGCCAAGCGCCCTCATTTTCTTTACAAAGCCGGTATTGATAAAGCCGATGGAGCCCATGTCGTCATAGAAGACCCTGACTTCCACTCCAGCCTTTACGCGTTCCACCAGCACCTCTTCTATTCTGTGCCAGCTTTCCGCATCCTCGATGGCATGGTATTCCATAAATATAAATTTTTCCGCTTTCCGCATATCCGCAAGCTGGGCATCAAGTCCCTTATCTGCGTAATCATAAAAGGTCACATCCGTATTCCGGTACAACGGATAATGGGCATGATTTATAATATAAGAAGCAATCCCTCCTGCTTTCGGGTTCTGCTCCTTCAGCTCCTCTAAAAGAGTTTCCTTTGATGTAAGATAGGGTGCAAGCTGTCTGTCTATCTTTGCATAGCGTTCCCGCATCACCCGGGTGCTGCCGTTTAAGCCCACCAGCAGATACAATGCTACACCCAATACCGGGAACAGCATAATCAGGATGATCCACGGGGTTTTCATGGAAGATGTGGTATGTTTGCCGTAAATTTTCAGTACCAGCACCACTGCCAGCAGTCTGGTAGATATGTCAATTACTTCCGCATAGCGGTTTAGTCTGGTGAACAGTATGACAAAGAAAGCCAGCTGCAGCAAAATCGACACTGCCGAAAATATCAGCCTCTTCACACCGTTTTTTGTTTTTTTCCGTCCTTCGTATGTACTACTGCTCATGTTTCCTCATACCTTTCCAAGCCTGCTTTGCATCTACTGCTTTTGTTTCGGCTTATCCTTTTGCCAGCTCCCTGCGTGCCAGCTCCCTGCGTGCCAGCTCCAGGCAGCCCATGATGCCCTGGTCGTCATGCAACGATGCCGGTACAATAAAATGCTCCATGTCGTTTAATTCTTCCGTTTTCACATAGCCTGCCACATATTCCGTTACTTTCTTGCGGATTAAGGGGAACAGCTGCTCCTGATGCATAACGCCGCCGCCCAGAATCACCATCTCCGGAGAGATGACCATAATGTAATCCACAATGGCCTGCGCCAGATAATCGGCTTCCAGCTCCCAGACCTCCGTCCTGTCCTTTAATTCCACGGCTTTCCTGCCCCAGCGTTCCTCAATGGCAGGTCCTGCTGCCAGTCCTTCCAGGCAGGTCTTGTGGTAGGGGCATTTGCCCTCGTAGGTATCGTCCGCTCTCTTGCGGATGAGCACATGTCCCGCCTCGGGATGCATCATGCCGTGCAGGAGGCTGCCGTTACAGTAAATGCCGCCGCCCACGCCGGTGCCCACCGTCAGGTACAGCACGCAGTTTTTGCCTTTCGCCTGCCCAAAGGTGACTTCTCCCAGTACGGAGCCGTTTACATCCGTATCAAAGCCCACCGGACAGTGCAGTTCTCTTTGCAGTCTGCCCGCAAAGTCGCTGTCAATCCACGCCAGCTTGGATGTGGAAGTAATATACCCGTATTTCGGGTCGTTTCTGTCCAGCTCCACCGGTCCGAAGCAGGCGATTCCCAGTGCGTCAATCTGCTTGTCCCGGAAATAGTCCGCTATCTTCGGCATGGTTTCCTCCGGTGTGGTGGTGGGAATGGACACCTGCTCCCAGATCTTTCCGTTTTCATCTCCTATGGCACATACCATCTTGGTACCGCCCGCTTCCAATGCTCCCAGTCTCATGTGTTTTTCCTTTCTTATTTCAAGGCAGCCGCCCCGGCTGCCGTCTTGCGTTTTCTGTTTTCTGCCGAACATGCGCGTCTTCTTTTTACCACAGCGCCGACAAATCGCTCGGCAGCCGCAGATCGCCCCTCGGCGACAACGCCACGGAACCGATTTTCACGCCGTCCGGAATGCAGGAGCGCTTAAACTGCTGTGTCCGCATGCGGCTGTAAAATACGGCGAGGGTCTTTTCTATTTCCCCTTCCGGGACCTGCGGATACGCAATCTGCGCCAGTTTCTTAATTTTTTCCCTGCCGAAGCCGTTCCGCAAAAAGTGATAGAGGAAGAAATCGTGCAAATCGTATTTGCCGATGCTCTCCTCCGTTTTCTGTACGATTTCTCCGTCCTTTCCCGCCGGTAAAAGCTCCGGGGAAATGGGAAGGTCCAACACCCGTTTCAATACTTCTATCCGGTATTCGTCCGCATAGTAGCGGATTAACCATTTTACCAGAGTCTTGGGCACGCCCACATTGACCGCATAATTGCTCATATGGTCGCCGTTGTAGGTGCACCAGCCGAGCGCTGATTCCGACATGTCGCCGGTACCGATGACGATACCGTTTACCATATTGGCATAATCAAATAAAATCTGGGTGCGCTCCCTTGCCTGGATATTTTCGTAAGCAATGTCGTACACATCCTCGGCATGTCCGATGTCGCGCATGTGCTGCAGACAAGCCTCTCTGATATTTACTTCTTTGAAGGAAACGCCGAAATGCTTTGCCAAATCCTCGCTGATGCTGTGGGTTTTCTCCGTAGTTCCGAAGCCCGGCATGGAGAAGCAGTGAATGTGCTTTCTGTCCATGGACAGCCGGTCAAAGGCTTCGCAGCAGACAACCAGCGCCAATGTGCTGTCAAGTCCCCCTGAAAGTCCCAGTACCACATCGCTGCACTTTATGGCACGGAGTCTCTGCATGAGACCTCTTTCCTGCAGCTTTAAGATTTCCTCGCATCGTTTCTTTAACTCGCCGCCGTCCCCCGGTACAAAGGGATAGGGGTCCACGGCTACCGGGAGTAAATCCTCCCTGTCTTCCACGGTAATGTCCACTTCCATAACATCCGGGCATTTGCCCCACAGGTCGCTATTGTAACGGCAGCGGTCGTTCACACAGCGTTCAATATCAATCACATCCGTAATCATGGCTTCATCGGTCATGATGTCCGCAACCTCTTTTAATACCCTGCCGTTTTCCGCAATCATGCAGTGACCGGAAAAAACTAAATCCGTGGAGCTTTCTCCCGCTCCGCAGGAAGCGTAAACATAGCCCGCCCGGCAGCGTCCCGACTGCATTTTCACCAGATCGTAACGGTAGCTTCTTTTTCCGATGACATCATTGCTGGCGGAGGGGTTTACGATAATCGTGGCGCCCGCTCTCGAAAGCAGTCCGCTGGGCGGATTGCTGACCCACAAATCCTCACAGATTTCCGTGCCGATCACCACATCGTTCCGTCCCTTCAAAAGCAGGTTTTCGGAAAACGGAACTTCCCTTCCCAAAATAGGAATTTTCTCGCAGGTTTTTAAGTCCGCGGACACAAACCAGCGCTTTTCGTAAAATTCTCCGTAGTTCGGTACATAGGTCTTGGGAACGGCGCCTTTGATTTCTCCGTTCTGCAGATAGACCGCACAGTTAAACAGCCTGCCCTGCACATTGACGGGCATGCCCACGCACACAAGCAGGTTGTTTTTTTCGGTTGCCTGTCTGATTTTGTCCAGTGATTTTTCTGCCTGTCTTTGCAGCTCGCCCCGTAAAAACATGTCGCCGCAGGTATAGCCGGTCACGGAAAGCTCCGGGAACACCAGTAACTGCACCTTCTCCTGCAATGCCTTTTCTATATAACGTATGATGTTTTCTGCGTTCTCTTCGGTATTGCCGATAGTCACCGGAAATGTTACCGCTGCCACCTTATAATAGCCATATCCCTTGCGCTCCATAACTGCCTCCTGATTAAAAAACTATCTAATAAAGTTCGTCTGGTACTTCCTCTCGGTGTCCGGATAGGGCACGCCGTTTTCTTTGCCGAGGGCAAAACACTTCATCATCCATGCTAAATTTCTTGCTAAATTCCGCATGGTCTGCATCCCTTCTTCGTCAAGGCTTGCCTCGCCGGGCACCCTGCCATGTACGATATTCCAGTATGTAGAACCTGCCACCGGCATCTGGCTGATGCCGAAATATTTATTCATCACATCAAAGGAAGCGCTGGTGCCGCCCCTTCTTGCCACGGCAACCGATGCCCCGGGCTTAAACGCAAGGGATCTGCCGCTGCTGTAAAACACTCGGTCCAAAAAGGACTGTACCCTTCCGCTGGGATGCGCATAATATACCGGCGTGCCGAATACGAAGCCGTCGGCTTCCTTTGCCTTTGCCACAAATTCGTTGACCGCATCATCCGTAAATATGCAGCCGTTCTCCGTACACTGTCCGCAGCCGATACAATCCCTTACCGGACCCGCTCCTATCTGAAAAATTTCATAAGAAATTCCTTCTTTTTCCAATTCTTTTCCGATTTCCGTCAGCGCCGCATTGGTGTTTCCGCCCGGCCTGGCGCTGCCGTTCAACATTAAAACCTTCATGTATATCCCGTCCTTTCCGCTTTATTATACCCATACCCATAGGAAAATACAACAAAAAGAAGTCTTACGGCCGTTTGGGGGAGGAAACCGCAAAACTTCTTTCTGTTATTATTTTTGAGCTTCTCTTAGAAGCTCTGCCACCTCTGCCTCTGTGGATAAGGAGAGTGCCTTTTCTGCAAGCTCATCCGCTTCTTTTTTACTCCACTTGGAAAGGATGCCTCTCGTTGCCAGTACGGAAGTGGCGCTGACGGAATACTCTTCCAGTCCGAAGGAAACGAGAAGGGGAATGAGAAGCGGGTCCGCCGCCGCTTCACCGCACATGCCCACGGTAATGCCTGCTGCCTTTCCGGTCTCGATAATGTGCTTCATGGAACGGAGTACTGCCGGATTGTACGCGGAGTATAAGTAGGATACCTTGGCATTTCCTCTGTCCACCGCCATGGTATACTGGGTCAGATCGTTGGTGCCGATGCTGAAGAAATCGGCTTCTTTTGCCAGAAGGTCTGCAATCAGGCTGGCTGCCGGTGTTTCTATCATGACACCGATTTCAATGTCCTTGTTGTATTTCCTGCCCTCTGCATCCAGCTCTGCCATAAGCCTTTTCACCAGCGCCTTTACGGCTCTGACTTCTTCCACGCAGGTAACCAGGGGTATCATGATTTTCACATCTCCGAAGGCGCTGGCGCGGAGCAGGGCTCTTAACTGCACCTTGTAAACATCCTCGTTTTTCAGACAGTACCGCACGGCACGGAAGCCTAAGAACGGATTGTCCTCTTTTTCCAGTCCCAGGTACGGGATGTCCTTGTCGCCGCCCACATCCAGGGTACGGATAATCACACTCTTGCCTGCCATGATTTCCGCTGCCTGCTTGTATGCGGCAAACTGTTCTTCTTCGGTGGGAAGCTTGCTTGCTCCCATGAACAGAAACTCAGTCCGGAAAAGTCCTATGCCTTCGCCGTCATTTAAGAGCACCTGGGAAGCGTCCTCCGGCTTGCCGATATTGCCGAACAGCATGAGCTTTTCACCGTCCGCGGTAACCGTTTCTTTTCCTTTGTAAATCTGCAGCATTTCTCTCTGCTTAATAAATTCGGCTCTTTTTATAAGGTATTCCTTCTTCTGCTGCTCATCCGGCTCTAAAATACATTCGCCGTGTACGCCGTCCAGCGCCACCTCCATGCCGTTGTGTACCTTGGATACAATGCCATTTATGCTGAGCACGGCGGGAATCTGCAGTGCTCTTGC
The DNA here is from genome assembly GCA_000434615.1 of Clostridium sp. CAG:510. Taxonomy (GTDB): domain Bacteria; phylum Bacillota; class Clostridia; order Lachnospirales; family Lachnospiraceae; genus Acetatifactor. The sequence goes on along the minus strand of FR880833.1, from coordinate 51,318 downwards.
CAGGATGGCGGAGTGGGATGTCTGTCCGCCCACCTCCGTGAGGATGCCCACTACGTTTTCCTTTACAATGCCGGCTGTCATGGAGGGTGTCAGGTCCGTTGCCACCAGTACGGTGCCCGCAGGTACCTCTGCCACATTCACATCCGGGGTGCCGGTCAGAATTTTTAACATCCTCATACGGATATCGTTGATGTCCGTCACTCTCTGCTGTAAAAGCTCGTCGCCGGTCATCTGGAACATCTGGATGAACATATCGCAGGCGCTTTCAAACGCCGCCTCGGCGCAGGTGCCACCCTTGATGGTGCTCTTGGTGATTTCTTCCATGCCGGGATCTTTCAGAAGGAGAATGTGTCCTTCTAATATTTCCGCATTATGTTCGCCCACCTGGCTGCGCATGGTGTCTGCCATCGCCTGCGTCTTCTTTTCAAATGATGCTACCGCATCTTCGTATCTTTTTATCTCCGCCTCGGTATCCGTGATGTTTTTTACCACATATTCGGGTTTTGCATCCGATATCACAACCACCTTACCGACGCCGTAACCTGCGGAACCGCCTATGCCCTTTACCATATTTTTCTCCTCTTTTTATTCACCGAAACCGGACTCTACTAATTCCACTGCCTTTGCCAGTGCTGCTTCTTCGTCTGCGCCGTTGCATTCAATCGTCAGCTCTGCTCCGCATTTGATGCATGCTGCAATGATTAACATAACGCTCTTGGCATTGACTCTCTTGCCGTTGTAAACCAGTGTTACATCAGAGTTGAATTTGGTCATTTCCTTTGCAAATACTCCTGCCGGTCTCATGTGTAATCCCTGCTCGTTAGTGATTTTTACTTCTTTTGCTACCATAGTCGTAATCTCCTTTTTCTGTTTTCTCAGTATTTTTTGGGGAAGAGCCCCTGCCGGGCTCTTCTTCGTTTATTTTTTTCTTTCATATCTTTATATTTTTATATTTTATTGTAAATTCCCTTTTGTGCTTTACTCCTGAACGGGCTTTTTAATGAGTCCCAATAAGATGCAGGTCACTGCGGAACCGACCAGCCAGGAAACAATATACATAAGCGGATGTCCCACGGTGGCGAATACGAACAGTCCGCCGTGCGGTGCCATCAGCGTACACCGGAAAGCTGCGGAAAGCGCACCTGCTACTGCTGCACCGATGAATGTGCAGGGAATAACGTGTCCGGGGTCTGCCGCTGCGAAGGGAATGGCTCCTTCGGTAATGAAACCACAGCCCATAACGATGTTGGATACGGTGGAATTTCTCTCTGCCTTTGTAAACTTCTTCGGGAAGAAGATGCAGGCAAGGGCAATGCCCAGAGGAGGCACCATGCCGCCTACCATAACGGCTGCCATGGAAATGTAGCATGCCTGTACGGCGGGGTCTGTCAGGCTTACACCTGCTGCCAGCAGCTCGCTTGCGGTACCGAGTACCATGGTTCCGTATACATAAGCCGCCTTGTTGATGGGACCGCCCATATCAACCGCCATCATACCGCCTAAGATTAATCCTAAGACAATCAACAGATTCTTCTCTGCCAGAGCACTTAACATGTTGCTGAGTCCGGTATTTACCACGCCGATTAACGGGTTAAAAATAAAAATCATCAGTACGGCTGTCACAAACATGCCGACCACCGGATAGATCAGTGTAGGCTTGATTCCCTCTAAGGACTGGGGCAGCCTGTCACAGAGCTTTCTTAACAGGAGTACAATGTAACCTGCTAAGAAGCCTGCCACAATTCCTCCTAAGAAACCGGAGACGGTGTTTCCGCCTGCAGGGCCGGTAAAACCGAACTTTGCAATAAAGTTCTGGAAACCGGAAAGTCCGTCGTTTGCCCAGGTATAACCTGCGATTGCCGCATTACCGGAGGAGGCTAAAAGACCGCCCAAGAAGCCTACCGCAAGTCCCGGTCTGTCCGCTATGGACTCTGCAATAAAGCCTGCGAGAACCGGTACCATAATACCCATAGCCAGACCGCCCGCATACTTGAAGAATGCGGAAAGCGGGGTGCAGGAACCGAAGCTGCTGCCACCGGTTGCACCGTAGCCACACAGGGTATCGATTAAAAATGCCAGTGCCGTCAGGATACCGCCGCCGATAACAAAGGGAAGCATATGGGATACGCCGTTCATCAGGTGCTTGTAAATCCGGCTGCCGATACTGCCGTCCGCTTTGGAGTATGTCTTTGCCGCACCTTTTTCATGATGAACGGGAACCTCGCCGCTCTCGATTTTCTGAATTAACTCTGCCGGCTTGTGGATGCCGTCCGCTACCTTTACAAACAGTACCGGCTTTCCGTCAAATCTGGCAGTCTCCACATTTTTGTCCGCTGCTACGATGATGCCGTCGCAGGATGCGATTTCTTCATCGGTCAAAATGTTCTTGGCGCCGCCGGAGCCGTTGGTCTCCGCTTTCACGGGAATGCCTAACTTCTTTCCTTCTTTTTCCAGCGCTTCAGCTGCCATGTAGGTGTGAGCAATGCCGGTGGGACAGGCGGTAACCGCTAAGACCTTGTAGGCGGGGGCTTTGCTGCCTGCCGCATCTTTGTTCTGCTTGCCAGTGCCTTCGCTGCCTGCCGCATCTGCCTTCTGCCCGTCAGTTGCTTTATCGTCGGCTCTCTGCTCATCTTTTGCAAATTCTTCGGGGAATTTGGCTGCCTCGTACTTGTCGCAGACCTTTAAGAATTCATCCACATTCTTGCTTGCTAACAGTTCCTTCCTAAAGTCCTCGTCAATCAGAAGCATGCTTAACCTGGAAAGCACTTCCAGGTGCACATCGGAGCCGCCCTCCGGTGCCGCGATCATGAAAATCAGGTTGGTAGGCTGTCCGTCCAGGGAGTCGTAATCCACACCTTCCGGTACGGTCATGGCTGCCAGTCCCGCTTTTGTTACAGCTTTATTTTTCGCATGGGGAATGGCAATGCCTTCGCCGATGGCGGTGGAACCGCCCTCTTCCCTTTTTACAATTCCTTCCTTAAATACTGCTTTGTCGGTAATGTTTCCCACCCTGGCATGTAAATCCACCAGATAATTGATGGCTGCGTCCTTGGAGTCCACTTTTACTCCGAGAGAAACGCTATCTTTTTTCAACAGTTCTGTAATCCTCATATGAATACCCTCCTTACTTATAATGTTTTCAACAATTCCTCTACCTTATCCATGGTTGCCAGTCCTTCGGAGAATGCGGTTGCACTTCCCGTTGCCGTACCGAACTTCAACGCCTTAAGATAGTCATGTTCCTTGAAATAGCTTGCCACAAATCCTGCCACCATGGAGTCGCCTGCGCCTACGGAATTGACTACCGTGCCCTTGGGAACTCCCATTTTATAGACTTCTTTCGTTTCTGTCAGTAAAATTGCGCCGTCCCCTGCCATGGAAATGAGTACGTTCCGGGCTCCTCTTTCCTGCAGCTTTTTCGCATATTCCACGATTTCTTCGTCTGTCTTCAAGACCACTCCGAACATTTCTCCCAGTTCGTGATTGTTGGGTTTTATCAGGAACGGATGATATTTTAGGACATTCAGGAGAAGGTCCTTTGTGGCATCCACCACAATGCGGATTTCCTTATCCTTCAGTCTGTCCATAATCTGCTCATATATATCGGAAGGCAGGGAGGCCGGTATGGTTCCCGCCAGCACCAGGCAGTCTCCTTTTTCCAGCCTGTCAAGCTTTTCAAACAGCTTTTCTACCTTCTCCATGCTGATTGCCGGTCCCTGTCCGTTAATCTCGGTTTCCTGCTCTGCTTTGATTTTCACATTGATGCGGCTCATGCCCTCCGGCAGTTTTATGAAATCGGTCGCAACGCCCATATTTTTCACGCCTTCTTCGATTTCCTTTCCGGTAAAGCCGGCTACAAACCCTAATGCCACGGAATCCACTCCGATGTTTTTTAAGACGGTGGAAACATTGATGCCTTTGCCGCCGTAGTAAACGGCTTCCGCACTGCTTCTGTTTACCGTCCCCAATTTTAAGCTTTCCATTCGGATTACATAATCCAGTGCAGGATTAAATGTCACTGTGTAAATCATAATTTCATTACCTCCTTTATCACGGTTGCATCCGCATATTTGTCATTCAGTAAACGATCCGTAATCACACATGCTTTTTCGATGCCTGCAAAGGTAACTGCCGTCACCTTGTCGAATTTGCTGTGGTCGGCAAGCACCATGCGGGCGAAAGACCGGTTTACCGCTTCCATTTTTACGGCACCTTCCTCCAAATCCGTGGTGGTGAACCCGTAATCTAAATGAATTCCGTTGGTTCCTAAGAAGCATTTCGTGAAATTGAATTTTTTCATGTTCTGCACGGCTTCCGCTCCGATGATAGCCTCTGTGGCGGGCTTCAGCCTGCCGCCGATGATGTAAGTCTTTAGGTTTTTATTCAGAAGCTTTTTCGCATGTGCGATACCGTTTGTAATAAATGTTGCCTTAGACTCTCCAATATATTCAATCATCCATTCGGTACTGGTGCCCGCATCCACAAATACAAAATCGTCATTGTTTATCATGGCTGCCGCATATCTGCCGATGGCTTTCTTTTCCTCCACCTGCATGTTTACCTTATCTGAAACGGTGGGCTCGCTTGTGATGTACTCCCTGTCCATGGCGGTCGCACCGCCGTGCACTTTTTTCAGCTTTCCCATTTCATCCAATGTATTTAAGTCTCTGCGGATGGTGGACTCCGACGCTCCTAATTTTTCCACCAGTTCCGTAACGCTCACGGCGTTTTTCATACGCAGCTCTTCCAAAATCGCTGCAAATCTTTCTTCTGTCAGCATGCATTGCCTCCTATGGTCTGTTTCCTGCTTTCTGTTCCCTGCTTTCTGTTCCCTGCTTTCATTTTCCGTCATTTCCGTTCATCTTTATGGTCATATTAGCATCATTTTCAGTCATTGTCAATCATATTTTGAAACTTTTTGACTGTATTTGATTGTTTTTGTTTTGTTTTATTTGTTTTCGCTTGATTTCGCCGTTTTATGGGCGTACAAAAAGCAATCTCCTCTAAAATATGTCCTAGAAAAGATTGCTTTTGACGGTTTTTGATTGAGTGTTACATGGATGTCGGTGGAGCGTTGCCTGGATGTCGGTGGAGCGTTGCCTGGCTTGGTTGTTGCCTATTAAAGTTTCCTGCTGCGTGTGAATGTTTTTCCTTTTGAGTGCCTTTGAAGCAAATTGGGCTTTTTTCTCATTTTGCTGTATTTTGCATGCTTTTCTTTAAAGCAACTTTCCTTTTTTCCCAAAAATGCTTTTCGTCCTTGTTTATTCCGTGAAGCATTTTAAGACATTTTGTGTTTTTGCTTCTTTACATCTTATTTTCTATAAAGCAAATTACCTTTTTCATAAAATCTGCTTCCTTATTTGCCGAAATGCTCTTTGGCAAATTCCATATCCTGCACCAGTTCCATGGTGCCCATATATTCTCCGCTTTCGTCCCGGACTGCCATATAGATTACCAGCATGGTTCTGCCGCCTTTGTCCATCCATACCGGTACCCTGTCCAGAGTCCCCTCCCGAAACTCGCCGATAATTCTGCGGACCATGGTCTCCACCTTGGGCGGGTGGCAGGTAAATACGCTTCTGCCGAGCGCCATCTGCGCGCGTTTGAAAACCTTGGGACCTTCATTGAAATAACAGTTCCTGTCTTCTGCATCAATGAAGGAAATTTCCAGTGGAATGGTATTTAAGAGTGCGGTAAGCTGCCGGATGGTCATGTGACCGCCCGGCATGTGAATAACGCCGTCGGAGAAATTGCTGCCTGCCCTGTCCTCTTCTCCCTCTGAATCCTGACCGTCCTTTGTGCCCTTAAATACCGTTTTTTTCGCTTCCTTCTCTTTCCGGAGCCAGTTTTCCGCTTCTTCCCAGACTTCCCCGTGCACGCCCAGGCAGTCTGCGTAGTCCTTGGCATCCCGATAAATTCCCATCCAGTCCTCTTCCGTGAAATTCACTGCACAGTTCGGGAACAAAATATGGTTTTCCTTATAAATCATTTCCTCCGCACGCATTAGCACCTTCTGCAGCCGTTCCAGCCATTTTACATCCCATTGAGAGCTTTGGAAGCTGCCGGTTGCGTTCTGCTCCGCTGCTTCTCTTCCCTTCTGCAACGCCTTACATAAAGCACCCAGTTCGTCACGGATTTCATCATCGGCTGTCCACATGACGGCAGACGGACCGGCAATTCCATATCTGGCGTTCAGATGCGGGTACAGTAAGTCCCCTTTTTTTGCATAATGCACGGCAACCTCGCGGATTTTAAGAAGCTGTGCAGCGATTTGAGGCAGGTTTCCGGTGTCCACCTGCTTTTCATCAACAGGCAGGCTTCCGCTGCCGGTTGTCTCGTCAGTATCGTGAAGTAATTCCTTCATCCGGTCAATCAGCTTTGTCAGGGCTTCGTTTTCCCTGGTAAAGGTCTGCAGAGGATGTCCCTTTACCTGACTTAACGCCGCGGATTTTTCATACTTGTTGCTGTAATCGGTGGTTCCGTGGAAAAGTGCCGAATGCACATCGCACAATTTCTGCACCTCCGTAATAGGCGTTCCTTCTGCCAGAATGGCTTCTTCCGCTTTCATAATTTCAGAGGCTTCCACTCCCTGAAATTCCGCCGCAAAATCCTTTCTGACCGCTTCCAGGCTTTCCCCTTCACCCAGTCTTTTCAGATAGGATTTCAGTTTTTCTATTCTGTCGGTTTGTATATTCTTTTCCATGTCTGTCTCCTTTCCATTTCTGCTGCTCTGTAAATTATGCGTTTCTCCAAATTACGCGTCTCTCCAAATTTTGCGTCTCTCCAAATTTTGCGTCTCTCCACATTATTCGTCTCTCCAAATTATGCGTCTCTCCAAATTACGCGTCTCTGCAAAGATGTTATCCCAGTAGTTCCCGCAAATCTTCTTCCGGTGTGGTAATGGGTGCTATTCCATAGTTTTCAACCAAAAACAGCAAAATATTCGGAGATAAAAATGCCGGGAGTGACGGGCCCAGACGAATATTTTTAATGCCCAGATGCAGAAGGGTAAGCAAAATACATACCGCCTTCTGTTCATACCAGGACAATACAAAGGACAACGGCAGTTCATTCACGGTACAGCCGAAGGCTTCTGCCAGACTCACCGCCACACGGATGGCACCGTACGCATCGTTGCACTGCCCCATGTCCATCAGTCTTGGCAGTCCTCCGATTTCTCCCAGCGCCAAATCGTTAAAACGGAATTTACCGCAGGCAAGTGTCAGCACAAGGGAGTCTTCCGGCGTCTGTTTTACAAACTCTGTGTAATAATTTCTGCCGGGCTTTGCCCCGTCGCAGCCCGCCACCAAAAAGAAGTGCCGGATTTTTCCTTCTTTTACCGCTTCCACCACTGTGTCCGCATGGGAAAGAATTGCCGCATGGGAAAAGCCCGTAGTAACTTCTTTGCCGCCGTTAATACCTGTAAATTCCATGGTTTCTGCAAAGCCGCCGAGTGCCAGCGCCTTCTCAATAACCGGTGAAAAGTCCTTGCTGCCGTCCGGCATCTCTTCTATATGCACGCAGCCCGGAAAGGCAACCACTTCGGTAGTAAACACTCTGTCCCGATAGCTGTCCTTAGGCGTCATCAGGCAGTTGGTGGTAAACAGAAGTGCTCCCGGCAGTGCGTCAAATTCTTTTTGCTGGTTCTGCCATGCGGTGCCGTAGTTGCCCTTCAGATGCTTGTATTTTTTAAGCTCCGGATACGCATGCGCGGGCAGCATCTCACCGTGAGTATAAATGTTGATGCCTTTTCCTTCCGTCTGCTCCAAAAGCATTTTCAAGTCCTTCAGGTCGTGCCCGGTCACCACAATAAACGGACCTTTTTCCACGCACAACGGCACAGTTACGGGCTCCGGTGTACCGTAGCTTTCCGTGTTGGCACGGTCCAAAAGCGCCATACATTTTAAGTTGATTTCCCCGACTCTTAAAACCGTTGACAAAAGCTCTTCCTTTGTTTCTTCATAACCGATTTTATACAGAGCCTCACAGAAAAAAAGATTGATTTCCTCATCCGTATAACCCAGCATCAGGGCATGATATGCATAAGCCGCCATACCGCGGATGCCGAAAAGAATTAAGGATTTTAAGGAACGGATATCCTCCTCCGCCTGCCACAGATTATCCAAAGTGTAGTCATTTGTTTTTCCGCAGGGAGTTCCACAGGCACTGCAGCCGGGACTCAGTCTGTTCTTTTCCTTTTCCACCTTATCTATCATGTTCTGAATGGCTTCGGCATCAAAGCTCACATTCGTAATGGTTGCAAACAGTCCCTCTGTTATCATGCGGAAGGTTTCCGCACGAAGTCCCTGTTCTCCTGTTGTTTTTCCTTCTGTTGCTCTTACCAGACCGATAAGAGCTCCGGTCAGTTTATCCTGTAAATTTGCCACGTCCGCGCTTTTTCCGCAAACGCCGATATTTCCCACGCAGCCGCTGCATCCTGCGGTCTGCTCGCACTGATAACAAAACATCTGCTGTTCCATAATCATTTCTCTCCTTTTCTTTATTTTCATACCCGTCAAGATTTTCCTACCCATCAATTCCTTATTCGCCGGTTCTTTTTCACCTCGCCGGATATGTCTTGCATATTTCCTGCTCATTTTATTATAATAAAAACAAATTGTATGTTTGAAATCAAACAAAACGAAAGGAAAATTATGGAAACAAAACATAACTTTTCGGCTTATCTACCTATATTAAAAAACAGCCCGTTGTTTCATGGACTCTCCGACGGGGAAATTCTGTCGGTGCTGCCCTGCGTTGCCGATAAACTGCTTTTCGTTCCAGATGGGCAATATGTATTCCGTGCCGGCGAAAACATTTCTTCCATGGGACTGGTCTTAAGCGGCAGTCTTCTTATCATCCAGGAAGATGTCTGGGGACACCGCCATATGATACACAAAATCACTGCCGGAGATATTTTCGGGGAACCCTATGCCGCCGTGCCGGATACGCCGCTTGGAAGCAGTGTGGTTGCCGAAAAAGACTGCGAAATTCTGCTGCTTCATGTGCAGAAACTGCTTTCCGTATGCTCCTCCGCCTGTTCCCGCCACACGCGCCTGATACAAAATCTGGTGACTATTCTTGCCGAAAAAATCCTGGTGTTCAACAACAAGCTGACCCATTTAAGCAAACGCTCCACGAAAGAAAAACTGCTTTCTTATCTGTCGGAGGAGTCCATCCGTCAGGGCTCTTTATCCTTCTCCATTCCTTTTGACCGCCAGCAGCTTGCCGATTATCTTTGCGTGGAACGTGCCGCTCTGTCCGTCGTCATTTCCAAGCTGCAGAAGGAAGGTGTTCTTTCCGCCGAGAAAAACCACTTCACTTTAATCTTCAATTAAAAAAGTCCGTTTCCCTCGAAAACCGGAAAACGGACTTTTCAGACAACTAATGTGTCATTTTTATTTCATTATAATCTGGCATTTTTCATACTATGCCGTCTTAATATTACTTTTTATTTGCTTGTAAATTTTTAATCCCTTACTTTGTCCATACTTTGCAACCAATAATCTGTAAATCTTTTGTTTACTTTCTCTTGTACCGGCATTTTTCGCAACCGTTGATGACACATACCCCACTATTTCGTTATCAAATCCTGCTTTACTCAGGACCTGCATTATCTGGTTATTAGCAGCCAATTTATCTTGCTTACTATTCTTGGTTGTGTTCGCCGCACTGTCATTGGCAAACTTTGACAATACCGGTTTTATTGTGGTATACACTTCTCCGTAATTCGTATACTTCTTTCTTAATTCATTATGAACTTCCGTAAGAAAATGCTCATTACCATAAAGTCCTATCGTTATTTGAGCAACCGAGTTTCCCACCGTTGCACTAAATCCAGCCCCTCTTAAAGCATGCATAATTTCCTGATTAAGCATTGTTTTTTGAGAACCACTCACCTTAACCGAAGACTTCTTTGTACTTTCCGCTTGTTTCGCCGATACCGAAGATATTGCATCCTTTATTTTCTGCACCCTCAACAATTCAAGCCCCGAATTATTCTTGTCCTTTTCCCGTGTTTTCCAAAATTTAATAATATTGTCAAAATCCGTGTCTTTACTTATTACCACAATACGTATTTTCTTTCCGGCATTAGTTCCGATAAGATACCCCAGATAGGAACTGATATGAATGTCTGCGGATTGCTTTCCTGCAGGTACCTCCTTCATTTCAATTTCTGCACTGCCGTGATTGGCAATATCACTCATATCAATTTTTTTAGCATGTTCGGTAAAGAAAATAACAATATGGTCGGTTTTCTTTAGGGAATTACATCCCATGAGGCCATCGCTTCCAACATTTTCGTAATCAATTAAATAATATACATCTATTTCCATCATTATCCCCTAATTATTCGGAAATTTCCTGTGCATTTACTTTGTGTCAAACCCTTAAGTAACATATTGTCATCATGTATACATACTCATGACGCATTTCCCTCTTTTTTACAACAATCCCTGTATTAAAATAATCAATATCAGAACCGGAAGAATGAACTGAAAATACGGCTTTAAGAACTTTGCAATTTTAAGTCCCTTTCCGGTATTCGCCTCTTCTATATAATTATCGAAGCCCCAGCCCCATTTGGTTACGCAGAACAACAGATAAATCAGGGAACCGATGGGAAGCAGCAGGTTGCTTACAATAAAGTCCTCGCTGTCGAGCACATCCCTTCCGCCAATCAGATGCAGATTGCTCCACACATTGTAGCCTAAAACGCAGGGCATACTTGCCACTAAAATAATAATGCAGTTTATCAGAGCTGCCTTTCCGCGCTTCCAGCCAAACATGTCCATACAGAAAGACATGATATTTTCAAACACCGCAATAACGGTGGAAAAGCTTGCGAACGTCATAAACAGGAAAAACAGGGCTCCCCAGATGCGTCCGCCAGTCATATTAACAAATACATTGGGCAGTGTCACGAAAATAAGTGCAGGACCCGCACCTGCTTCCACGCCGTAGCTGAAGCATGCCGGGAAAATAATAAGTCCGGCCATAATTGCCACAAATGTATCCAATGCACAGATGCGGATACCTTCTCCTGCCAGCGTATGTTCTTTTCCCATATAGCTACCGAAAATTTCCATAGCCGCCACGCCTAAGCTTAACGTGAAGAAGGACTGGTTCATAGCCGCTGTGATTACATTTTTCAATCCTGCTGCCTGTACGGTTTTCATATTCGGCACCAGATAAAACCGGATACCTTCTCCCACGCCGGAAAGTGTAAAGCTGTGTACGGCAAGCACTACAATCAACACTAACAGAGCGCTCATCATGACCTTGCTGATTTTTTCCAGGCCGTTCTGCACACCCTTACTGCATACCAGGAAACCCAGCAGCACCGTAAGCACCATCCAGAACGTCATTTCCTTCGGATTGGCAAGCATACTGTTAAAGATGCCGCCGGACTCCTCTGCCGTCATGCCCGCCTTAAACTGACCGGTCAGAAATTTATAAAAATAATCAACCATCCAGCCGGACACCGTTGTGTAATACATCATCAGCATGTAGCAGCCGAAAATAGCCATCCAGCCGTGCAGATGCCATTTACTGCCTTTCTTTTCCAATTCCTTATAGCCCTGTACCGCACTTTTTCTGCTGGCTCGCCCTACCGCCCGTTCCATTGTCAGTACC
>FR880833.1:0-39636 GCA_000434615.1 Clostridium sp. CAG:510 | reverse complement strand
GCCCCCTAAAAACAGCAGATAAAACAATACAAAAAACCCCCCGCCGTTTTGTCCTGCCACATAGGGAAATCTCCATACATTTCCGATTCCGATTGCACATCCGGCACTTACCAGTAAAAATCCCAGACGTGACTTAAATGATTCACGTTTCATTGACCCGCTAACTCCTTACCCTTTCATTGCTCACGAGCTCCTCAGGTTTTTCACTATCTAACTTGTCAAATCCTGTTGAAGACCGCATAAATCAGTTTATCTGTAAGAAATAAAACTGTCAACTGAATTGTATCGCATACTTTCCCCTTTCTTATGTATCGCATACTTATTCCTTTCCTTATGGCAGGCACTTTTTCCCTTGTTATCTCTATGCGTGCCTATCCTTTTTTCTTTGATAGGCACTTTTACTCTTCTTTCCTCTCTCCGTGCCTACCCTGTCTTTTTTCGTAGGCACTCTTGCTCTTCTTTCCTCCTTCCGTGCCTACTCTGTCTTTTTTCGTAGGCACTTTTACTCTTCTTTCCTCCTTTCGTGCCTACTCTGTCTTTTTTCGTAGGCACTCTTGCTCTTCTTTCCTCCTTCCGTGCCTACAGTCATACCTTATCCGTGCTCCGGGGACTTGTTTTTCTTATTCTTGCATGCTACTATAAGGATAGAAATACTCGTAAAATCGCAGAAAGGAGTTTTCCATGATGGGAATAAGCGGACTCGGCAATGTTAATACTTCTTATAAACCTATTGTAAACCCCGGACAGTCTACGGAAGTGACCCCCGGCAGGAAATCTTCTCCTGCGGAATGTGAAACCTGTAAGAACCGGAAGTATCAGGACGGCTCGGACGAAATGGTTTCCTTTAAGTCAGCCGCCCACATTTCCCCGCAGGCTTCAGCTGCCAGAGTACGTGCCCATGAGCAGGAGCATGTAAGCAATGCTTACAAGAGCGCAGCACAGAATAACGGTCAGGTGCTTTCGGCTACCGTCTCCATTCGCACGGCAATCTGCCCGGAATGCGGCACCACCTATACCGCAGGCGGCACAACTACCACGCAGATTCGGTATTCCGATGAGTCCAATCCTTATCAGCAGAATAAAAAATCCGCCGATGCTGCGGCGCTTATCGGAAAAAATCTGGATATAGCGGTTTAACAAGTACAAAACAGGGCATGTCTCACATGCCCTGTTTCTTATTACTTTATCCTGCTTTTGTCTATTCTTCGGATAGCATCTTGCATATCCTCGGATGTCATCTGTTTGTTATTTGCCTGAATATATGCCGCCAGGTCTTTCAGCTTAGTCACTTCATAAGGCAGCGTTTCCTTTTTCTCCAACACCAAAGATGGATTAGCCAGCACCACAACGGGTTTTATGTCTATAAACGGGTTCTCTATAATCTCTTTCATAAGCGCCGCTTCCTGCGTTACCTGTTCCGTCGGGCTTTTTAATGTCTTGTCGTGACCGTTTTTGTGAAGTACCCAGTTGTCATTATGGATGGTAAGCACTGCTTTATTGCTTCCGTTTTCACTTCCTGACATGCCGAATGCTTTGGTTTCCAGAATAAAAACCACATCATTGCCCACGATAATGTGGTCGAGTTCCCTCGTTTTTCCTTGATATTTAAGGACAACGCCGCTGATTACAAAATACTCCCGCTCATTCAGGCTTTTAAGGTATTGGCGAACGAGCAGTTCTCCCTTGTTGCCGGCTTCCTTTTTTTCCCACTCATCCAAATCCTCTTCTTTGTTGCGCAGTTTCCCGTCAAATTTTTCATACTCCGGTCTTTCGCCAATCCCCTGCACTCCAATCTGGCAGAGATATCTTCGGAAAGCTTCTTTTTCCTCTGTGGAAATCTTCCTGCTGGGAATGACGGAATGAAAGAAAATCCCTTTCAAATCTCCCTTTTCCCTGCCTAAGAAATCCCGGTAAATCACTCTGCCGTCCCTTCTTTTGACATAACCTCCGCCATATTGCGTCAGAAAAAGCTGAAAGTCCTTCAGGTTCTGGGAGCTGCAGTTTGTACTGATTTGTTTTTTCCATTTTTCAAATGCCGGCGAGCCGGTCCGCCCGGTGCTCACATGTCGGTCTTTCTGGCGGGTACCTCTTCCCAACAGCAGAACCAGCAAAATGCCGACAACAATGCAAACGCCGATAATCACCCGACTGTACATTGCGTAATCCATATTCTTTTATCCCCCTTGCAAAATTTACACCACTTTTATTATAGAAAAGATATCGCAATCATGCAAGATAATTATGGAACAAATGGTAGTTGTCACTTCAACACAATCGCATTCACGGCTTCCAAGGGACCGGCATACACCATGAGTTTTCCGCCGTCTGCCACATATTCCCGCAGAAGCTTCTGTTCCTCTTCGGAAATATCACTGGAAGGTACCCTTAAACTATTTTTCCGCTATTTCTGCAATTTTATCGAAAATATCTCCCATGGTCTGCACATCAAAATTGGAGTAATTGATAATCATGAGGTGCTCCCGGTTGCTTTTATCATGGTAAAACTCCGACAGAAATTCCACATGAATTCCTTTTTCCTGTAACTGCGCCGAAAAATCCGCGTCCGTTTTTTCCGTGTCTATCTTTAGAAGAAAGTGAAGTCCCGAATCACTTTCCATAATTTCGCTGATGTCTTTTAACCGGCTGTTTTTTACGGCATCAATCAGCGCCCTGCGCTTGCGGGCATAAAAAAGCCGCATCCGGTTGATATGCTTCTCAAAGTATCCGTTCTTAATAAAATCTGCCAGAATGAACTGCTCAAAATTGGACACCGTGCAGGCATAAAACGACAGACTCTCGTAAAAAAGGTTGGCAAGATGCACCGGCAGCACCATGTAGCTGATTCGGATGGTGGGCGTCAGAGATTTGGAAAAGGTATTCATGTAAATGACTTTTTCACATTCATCGATGCTGAACAGCGTGGGAATGGGCTTGCCGCTTATCCGGAATTCGCTGTCGTAATCGTCCTCAATAATGTACCTTCCATCCTTTTCGCTCGCCCAGGAAAGCACCTCATATCTTCTTTTTACCGGCATGGTAATTCCGGTGGGAAAATGGTGGTTGGGGCTGATGTGCACCACATCCGCCTCCGCTTTTCTTAACCCCTTTAAGGTAATACCGCTGTCATCCAAATCCACGTAATGGCAGGTTACCTGATGCTTGGTGTAGACCTTGGCGATTTTGGTATAGCCCGGATTTTCCAGACAGTACATTTTGTCATTCCCTAAAAGCTGGATAAGCAGGCTGTATAAATATTCCGTACCGGCGCCCACCACAATCTGGTTCGGGTCAACCAGCATGCCCCGGAAGGATTTTAAGTGACCGGCAATCGCCTCCCTGAGCTCCTTTTTTCCGTTGGTAGGGGAAATCTCCATAAGCTCCTTGCTTTTACCGGAAAGAATGTTGCGGGAAAGCTTCGCCCAGATAGAAAAGGGAAAATTGTCCGTGTTCATGCGGTTGTCGGATAAATCGATAAGGTCCGTCCGCTTCTTCTCCGGCAGCCTTATATTTAAGGAAATGTTCGTTTCCTTGTTGACCGTGGACAGTCCGTACAGATTTGCCACATAATAGCCTTTCCTCGGCACAGTATAAATATAGCCCTCGCTGATTAACTGGTCATATGCATTCTGAACCGTTATGGTACTAATTCCATTATTTTCCGCGAAGGTTCTCTTGGAGGGAAGCTTCTGTCCCGCCTTTAATTTTCTCGCTAAAATATCTTTTTTTATGCAGTTGTAAATGTATTCGTACAAAGGAATTTTCACATTATCGAAATTATAAGTCAGCATGGCTTCTCCTGTAATCTGGTATGGTAAAGAAGATAAAATTTGATTATTTTTTTGTGACCAGATTGATTATATGATATACAAAAGCAATTTGCAAGGAGGAAAACATGGAATGCAGGTAGATGCACAACGCAAAAGACGCAGGAAAAACTTCCTGCGCCTTTTTTCTGTCTTTTATTTTCTTACCGTAACCTTAATCTGGGTCCTGATGTTTTTCGTCACACCGTCCGCACCCATTACCATGATTTCAATCGGAACGGAATAGCTCTTGCCTTTTACGGTAGCGCTTATGGCATCCCTGTCCGCTATTCTTAAGGTAATGTCCGCCGCAGTGTCCCAGTCCTTAGTGGAGACACGGTCGATAACAATATCATTTTTGCCGTCCTTGTTGACATCCAGACCGCCGGTTATTTTTTCGATGCGGTAATAGTTGCCGTTCAGCCTCAATTCATAAACTCTGGTAACCTCTTCATTGGAAGCAAACATCGTCTGCGGCTTGGTCGTCACCTTAACCCCGGTTGCCGACTGTTTTAATTTCAGCTTGTATGGCTTCTTCGTGATAATCTCCGTTGTCGTGCCGTCCTTCATCTTCAGGGTAAATTTAATCTGTACATTATATACAAAGCCGGCTTTCAGTCTGCCCTCCATACCGCGTTTTGCTTTCAGATAAAATCCCTGTCCGGGATCGCTCCACCAGATTTCAAAATAGTCTGCATAGTCGCCGATTACTTCCCTGCCGATTTCTTCATAATTGCTGTTTACGTTCTTGAAACTGTATTTCAGTTTCACTGCGTTTTTGTAGAATTCCCAATTGTCGTACATCGGATATCTGGCAATATCGATACTGCCGGACGCCGATAAATTGACCTCGGGCGCCTTGGACGTCGTCTTAACCGTCAGCACACAGGGCTTTCCGGTCACCTCCTTGCCGGTCACACTGCTTACAAATACCGGTGTCACCGTAAAACCGTAACTGCCGTCCTTAAATTTCTTGTTCAGCGCCTGCAGGGAATTCAGCTTCACATCCAGATACTTATTTTCCTTCAGGGAGAACGTAAATACATTCTCATCAAGAAGCTTCTGGGCGGCCGCATTCTTTCCGGTGATGATGACATCCTTTAAGACCGCACCGTTCTGGGCGTTTCTTACCTTGAATACCGTGGTATCCGTTCCGGGAAGGTTCCAGTTAAATGTCATGGCCGGCTTCTCCAGAATAAGAACAGGCGCCACATTGTTGATGGTGTGCTTTACCTCCACCTTTTCTCTCCAGTAATCGGAGCGGAGGGAAATCACCACATTTTCCTTCTTATTTACACCGGTATACACATACTCCATATAATCACTGCCGGAGGATGTGGGCGACAGCTCTACCTCTTCTATGTTGCACTTATAAGAGTTGTAGCAGTATTTATTTTCTTCATTTTTGTAGGTTATTCTCATCTTGGCATCCTTCTGGTACAGATAGAAGGAAGCCTTATCGATACCGCATTCCGTATTGATGACCGTGGCTGCGCTCATCGTCACAATATTTGGAAGCTTATAGCAGTATTTGATTTTGAACTTATTTACCTTTACCGTGTTGCGGTAACCCCTGAATGTTAATTCCAGGGTTCCGGTTGCGGTGCCCGCAGCCGGTGCTTTGCCTTCCATTTCCAGCTCCGTGGTATCCACGTTAGCGCACCATTTTTTCTTTGTATTATCGTAGTAAACGTATTTACTGATATTGAAACCGAGGGCTTTGTCCGCATCATCCGTCCAGTTTACCGTAGGTGCGTCAATATAATCTCCGTTAAAGGTAAACATAATGTTGCCGTTAGCGCTGAGCATATAGAACAGGTTAATATTTTCGGATACCGCACTTACCTTTACATTCTTATTGATAACCGTCACCGTTACCGGATAGGAATAAACCTCCTCGCCCGCTTCGGTGGTTACCGCCAGCCACAGCTCATATTTACCGCTCTTTAAATCCGGGTTCACGGGCATCGCCAGAATGTCCTTCTTTTCTCCCTCTCCCTGTCTCTCATAGAAGGTAAAGTCCGTTGCCTGCAGACCGGCTTCTTTTTCCTTTTCAAAGGTTTTCTGGGTCTTTTTGTAAAATGCCCAGTCCGTAACCGCATTGTCATAGGCTTCTACGATTTCGGTATAGCCGTAGAAACGGTAGGCAATGCTGCGTCCTTCGGAAACCGTATAATCCAGCGCCGTATTCACGGAAACCCTGGTTCCTTCCACACGGGGCGCAAGGTTCTTCACTTCCACTGCGAAGGAGTAGCTTGCTCCCGCCGCATCCGCACTCTTCACGGTAATAACGGCATTGCCTTCGCCCTTCACTAAAAGCACTGCTTTCTGTGTATCCTTCTTATCTGCCGTAACCTGTACCACGCTCTTGTCCGTAGACGTCCAGATTAACTTGGGCGCCGTCATTTCCGTTTCTGTATAATCATAGGTAACTGCCTTCAGATTTACAGACGTCTTGAGGTCCTTGGATGCATCCAGAAGGATTTCGTCGTCTTCCAGAAATTCCGCCGGTTCCACAGAGGTGTTCTGCACCTTAATGCTTCTTACACAGGGTTCTTCCGTTGCCTGCAGTACAATCGTTTTGCCGGTAAGGGAGCTGCCGTATAAGCCGGACTGCACACCTGCCTCCAGTACGTAATTTCCTGCTTTCTTTGCACTCACTTCATAGATGGCATAACCGTTATCATACTCCTTGCACGCAATGACGCAGTCTTCTCCGTCTGCTTTCAGATAAGCAGATAAATCATCCTGTTTCACCTCTCCCGCATAGGAGAAGTTGACCTTCACCAGTATCTTATCCGTGCCGTCCGCCGTTACGTGATAACCTGTGCGGCTTACATCCTCCACTGTCAGATTGTTTACTTCCGCAAGCGCGACTTTTATGGTCTGCGTTACCGGATATTTGTCATCTCCCGCATAATAAGCCGTAAAGTCATAGGTCTGTGTTTTCCGGAGTGCATATAAAGCCAGCTTTTCGTTTTCCCATTTCCAGCCTTCTTTTAAGTCTACATCGGAAAGGAATTTGTCCACGTTTGTATAAACGTACATATCCGGTTCGTTTTCTTCCGGCAGTGCTTTTACATTTACATAGAAAACCGCATCCTCATAATACTCGTTGTCATATGCGGTGCCCGCCTTGGGAGAAACCGTGATTTTCACCGGTGCTGCCGTAACATTCTTTGCCGTTAGTATAAAGGTATCACCGTCCGTCTCCACGCATCCGTTTGCATCGTTTTCCACCATAATCTTAAAATTGCTGTAGTCGGTAATATCGGAGCCGTCAAGGGCCTTTAAGTTTATCTGATAACTCTGGTTTGCAGCAATATCATAGGTATTCTCTGTACTTTTCACTGCCGGATAACGGTCATTGGAAAGGGAAGAAACATAGAAGCCCGCCGTACGGACATAGCTTTCCGTCTGAATTCTTACCTTATACTCACCGGCATACAGATACAACTTTGCGGTTCCTACCGTACCGAATGTAATGGTATTTGTCTTTATATCATAATTTACCACACTGCTTCTTTCCGCAGTATAACCGGTCACCGGCACATTTTCCGTTTCGCCGGTTTCCGCATTTTTACGTGTAAGCACAATGGCTTCCGACTGTGTTCCCTTTAAGCCTTTTACCACTTCATCCCCGACTGCGTTTCCGTTTTCCGCATAAACAGCTTCCACGCTGTCCACAAAAACCTTCACCGTTGCCGTAACCTCTTTGTTGTATTTCGAGGTTGCCGTAATTTCGGTTTCGCCCACCGCAGCTGCAGTAACCTTGCCGTTTTCATCCACCGTTGCCACTTCGGGATTCTTCGACTCCCAGAGCATTTCGTCGGAAGCGCCGTCATTTACAAGCGGCTTTAAGGTCACATTTCCCACATTTTCTTCTTCTGCCTGGGAGGCATTCAGATAAATTTCTTCTTTCTCAAATTTTACATAATCCGGCGCCGTTGCCGCAGGGGTATGGAAGGAATACTCTTCTTCCCCGCACACTGCCTGCTTAATGCAGACATGTTCGCCGAACTCATCCACATAAAGGGAATACTCCGTCACATAATAGGTGGTGTCGGAAGCAAGTCCCTTTATGGAAAAGGTATCTTTGTACGCCTCGTCCCGGTACAGGCTGACCGTTTTTTCCGCATCGTTGTTAAAATGCAGTTCCAGGGTTACGCTTCTGTCCTGTTTGCTGCCCTCCAGCTGTACCTGCAGATATTCTTTGTTATACAGACTCTTTTCGGTATCCGGCGTCACCTTTAACGTATACCGGCACACTTCTGTCTTAAAACTGCCCTCATTATACTGAAGCGGACGTACACTGTCATCCGCCGTGGTGCCTTCCCACTTGGAATTCAGAATGATGCGGTACTCATATTCGGTATCCTCTTTCAGGTCTGTGAACAAAAAAGGAAAGCTGTTGCCCGTAGCATAATCGCTATTTCTTTTCTCCGTCCATTCTTCCGTACCCTTTTCTCTGACGAATACATGAACGACACTCTGCACACCGTTTAAATTATTGCCCGTATACCCTGCCCGGATAAGAGCCGTCCGGTATCCGGCACTGCAGACGCTTGTCAGTTCCCTCGGGTCGTCCGGAGTGGTAAAGGAACCGGTAATTTTGTGTCCGTCCTTGGTAATCTGATCCGGGTCGTTGATATTCCAGTCGTCTCCGATTGCAAGCGCATATTCATATTCGGTAACCGGCTCCAGCTCGTTCATCCGGAATTCTTTGGTGAATGCTTCTTTTGCATCGCTCTGCTTCTGATTTCTCCAGCCGGTTTCTCCTTTTTTCCGTAAGAAAAGATAGCTCTTGGTTTCCACGTCATCCCGTCCGCCGGTTACTGCCACGGTAAAGTCCGCATAGCAGTACTGGATTTCATCGGATAGTAATTTAATATTGCGGGTATCTTTGCTGGTCCTAAACGTAAACTGGGAAAGGCAGGGTTCAGCTTTATCCCGCAGTCCGGCAAAATACACCGTGTATTCGGTATCATCCTTCAGATCCCTAAGCAGCATATTGCCGTTCAGCACATCAATGCCGTCACCGCCTACATTGGCTTTCACCAGTTCCCCGCCTTCTTCCTGAATATAAGGGTACGCCTTTAAGGTGGTAATACCGGCTGCTTCCAGTTCGTCCTTTTGTGCAACCGACAGGCTGTATTCTGCCGAAAACCAGGTAATCTGCTTTTCCTCGCAGGTAATCGTCACCGGTTTTGTGGTAAAGGAAGTATCCGCCGTGCCAATCGCCTGATTGTCATGCCGGAGTATTATTTCTACATCATAGGTTGTCCCCGGTGTCAGCGGCTGATGCTGGTACTTTATATCCGAAAAAACAAGCCGGTTGTCCTCCAGTCCCTGATACCAGCCAATCTGCTGATAATCATTCACTCCGGATGGCTTGATAAAAATATCCACATTGTTGCTTCCGGTGGGAGCCTCCCCCTGGATTGTCTGCAGTGTGAATGTCATTTCCGCCGTAGTAAATGACGCATCAAAACTCACTTCATAAGTAAAACTGCCGGCATCCGCCGCCATGACGGGTAACGCATCCAGTCCCAGTGATGTCATAAGCATCACAACGGTTAAAATCCATGCCATTACCCTGATTTTCCGTCTGTTCTTCATGTAAATACCCTCCTTCATAAAGTCCCGTCATATCCCATTTTTTAATAAAAAGACTTATTCCGATTATATCATTATCCGGTATAGATTACCATGAATTTTATTGTAAAAAACAAAAAAAGGACAACTTCCGTCATCCTTTTCTTTGCTTTTTATACTGACTGCATAATCGGTCTTATTTCATCAGATTTTTCAGTGCTTCCAGGCCTTCCGGATTCACGGCTTCCTTGTTGGACTCCTGAATCTGCATGTAAACCTCTTTGCGGTAGACAGGCACTTCCTTCGGCGCATTGATGCCGATTTTTACCTGGTCGCCCTTCACTTCCAAAATGGTAATTTCAATATTGTTGTCAATGACAATGGCTTCGTTTTTCCTGCGGGATAAGGCTAACATATTATTTACCTTCCTTTCCTGCCTGTAAGATATCGTAAATCGGATACTTGACAGCATAGGTGTCACCTTCCACGATGACCTGACATGCCTTGCGGGTACGGGTGTTAATGATAATGGGTCCACGCAGGTTGACGCTCATCTTCTTAATATCGGAAGGTACGGTAACGGTTACCAGCACCAGAAGGTCTTCGTCCTTGATTTCTCCCAATTCACTGAGCAGGGCGTCTTCCACTTCCGGGTTGTAATCGGCGGAAACGGTAAGCGGATCCATAACCGGCAGGGCAAAACCCGGCTCTTCCATGGACTGCAGCCAGCGTATACCGGCATGTACACCTTTTTCTTCATCATAAATCAAAGCAAATTTCTGCAAACCCGGAAATCCGATAATGCCGTCCGGGAATATAATCAGCTTTTCTTCTTCAATATCAACTTCCCCAAAGATTCTTGTGTTTACTCTCATACTCTCCATCCTTTCATATGTGGGTGGAACCCCCATTTTTCGTCGTGGGCAGACATCCGCCCCATATCCCCATTTATTCCTTACAGATATGCCAGCAGGTTGGTCTGTAAAATTTTACCGGCTGCCATAAGGGATGCCGTATAAGTAAGCTGGGCTCCCTTCATCTGAATGGTTGCTTCTTCAATATCAATATCTTCGTTTTCGGACTGCAGGGTTTCAAAGGTCGTCTTCTGGTCTTTCATACGGTTTTCAATCAGCTCGAGCTTGGAGCCTCTGGTACCGCACTGGGTAATTGCCAGATTATTGGCATCCAGATATCCCTGCATGGCTGTCAGACCGCTTTCAAACATTTTCTGCATCTTATCCTTGGATAAGGTGAGTGCTTTGTTTGCCGCATCCAGACGTTTCTGAAGCGTTGCTTTCTTTGTTTCGTCCGTTTCGTTTTTCACCATGGAATCTAAATTGCCTACTACCTTTTCCAGACTCTGCACATCTTCCAGCGCACGGATTAAGTCATCGGTTTCCCTGCCGATTCCGGGTTTGAATACTTCATCCGCCGTGGTGTTGACACGGATGGTCTGGTTGAAGCCGACATCATATTCGATAACCTGTTTTTCCACATCGGCACCGGTCAGATAATCCTGATTGTAATCGGTTTTCACGCCGTTGTCATCCGTAGAAGTGCAGGCAAAATAATGTTCGGGGCGCAAATCTCCTTTCAGCCAGTCGTTCTTCTGATACGTGATGCGGATTTCTCCTTCATTCACGGTTGCCGTGGTGGCATCGTCCTTATAGGCTGACATGGTCCGGTAAACATTTTCTCCCAGAAGCATTTCTCCGGTTTCCGGAATAAAATAAACCTTATCCGGATTCTGTGCCACCAGTTCATAGGCGGAAGGAGACGCATGGTACGATACGGTTTCCACATTGGCTGCCGGTACAATCTCCTCGGTGGTAATATTGCCGTCCGCATCCTTACCGGTTACCCTGGTAAGGGTCGGCACCATGCCGTCGCTCAGATTGTCATAGGATAAACGAATTCTGTGTACGGTGGATGATGTAATGTCATTTTCCGAAACATCAATGGTATTGTAGTTTGTGGAATTGATGTCGTTGATGTCCACCGTGTCGCCGGCTGCATTGGTTGCTGTGGTCTTGATATAGGTCACATCATCCATGGCAGAGGTGTCAAGCTGTTCGGTAATGGTGTATTCTTTCTTTTGCGCCGCAATAAAACGGATGGAAGTATCGGTCCGGTATCCGGCGAACACATATCTGCCGGCACAGTCCACATCCGCTGTGGAATATACTTCGTTCCGCAGTGCTTTGAGCTGTTCTAAGATAATCTTCCGCACATCGGAAGGCTGGTCACCATTTGCCTCCTTTGTCACCTGTCCAATCATGTTGGTAATAATATCGGAAGTCTTTTTTAAGGCGCCCTCCGTTACTTCCAGCCAGCTGTTGGCATCGGGAATATTTTTCTTATAATACTGTGTCACTTCCGTTACGTTTCCGCGCAGACGCAAAGCACGGATGGCAATAACCGGGTCATCGGAAGGCTTTGTGATTTTCTTTTTGGTAGACATCTGTGTATTCAGTTTATCTTCCAGCACCTTATTCATATTGATGTTGTTAAGGCTGTTATTCTGCATGATTTTATTTGTAATTCTCATAATTTTCCTGTCCTTCCGTAATCAGCAGGCGTTCCGTCTTCTTACTTATACGCCTGTCTGTAAAATCAGCCGGTCATAGATTTCCGTCAGTGTCTGTACCATCTTGGAAGCTAAATTGTAGCCGTTCTGGTATTTTACCAGATTGATGGCTTCTTCATCTCCGTCCACGCCGGAAATGGAAGTTCTCTGGGTATCAATGCTTCCCGCAATATTTTTATAATTCTTGTAGAACGTGTTGGCATTGCTGGCATTTAATGCCACGTCGGAAAGTATGCACTGTAAGAACTCTCCGGCTGTGCTGCCTCTGAATCCCATCTTGTCCTTATCGTTCATCATGTCTTTGATTTCATCCAGAAGGTCGCTCTGTTCCACGCCGTCCGACGCTTTTTTCTTGGTGGCAAGCAGGTTGCAGTCATCCACCATAGCATTCAGAATGTTGAAATTTCTGGCTGTCATTTTGTGATAGCTGTCATCCGTCATATCCACGGTCATGGTACCGTCCTTCTGTAAATCATAGCGGAACGCCCTGTCAAATGTATACTGTTCACCGTCCGTTGCATGGTCTGCGGAAAACAGATTGTTGCCGTTTGCGCCGTATGCATCGTAACCGCTGTTCAGAATGTCGTTGAACTTCTGGGAAAAGGTGCGGACCCATTCATTCATCTGCTGCATGTAATAAGGAATGCCCTGATAATCAATGCTTTCCCCCACCGATGCGGTCATGCCCACTCTGTCGTTTGTCAGATTTCTGTCATTCAGGGTCTCATCGGAAATCACAAAGGTGTAGGAATAAGAAGGCTCACCGCTTGCATCGTAGCTGCAGGTATAGGACCAGGAATCATAATAAAATACCTGATTTCCTAACTTGATTTTGCCGCCGTTATCGGAAAGATTACACTTATTCAAATCCTTCAGGTATGCTTTTGTTACCTCTATGGTCACGGTATCATGTGACTTTGTAACACCTTTATCGTCCGTTACATCTTTCTTGCCGGTAGCCGTCACCGTACCGGAAAAGCCTTCGGTATTGTTGCCGTCACGCATTTCCACCAGTCCCTGCAGGCTTCCGCCCAGAGTTCTGTCATACAGGTTAAACTCCTGTCCGTCCGTCCAGTATACATTGTAAAGACCTTCAATATCGGTCTGGTTTACCTTTTCATAAGAGGTTCTTGCCACGCAGGCAAGCTGTCTGTTGTCATTGCCGTCTACCAGCACCTGACCGCCGTTAATTCTTACAATGAAACGGTTTGCTCCTGTTTCTCTTTCCGGGTTGTTGGCATCCACAATCGGGTACTCTTCCGTTGTAATGGAAGCAATTTCCGAAAGCTGGTCCAGCAGAAGGGTTCTTCTGTCACGCAGCTCGTTTGCCTTGCTGCCCGTCAGCTCAATGACATTAATCTGTTTATTTAAGGTAGCAATTTCACTGGAAATGGAATTGATTTCTTCTATCTTGGATTTGATTTCATCGTTGGCATCCTTCTGCATGGTCTCCAGATTGCCTGCCATACCGTTAAAATAGGTGGTAAGGCTTTCCGCATAGCCGATAAACTGGGTTTTCGTATCCGCGCTGGAAGGATTGGTAAGTACTGCCTGCAGACCCTTTACGGCGAACTCATCAAAAATGGTCTTGAAACCCGGCATGGTAGCACTGTCGTCCTTAAAATACGTTTCCATCTGTGCCATGTAATACTGCTTCATATTGTATTCACCGTAGCTGGTATTGGCACTCCAGTACTTGCGGTCATAAAACTCATTCCGAATTCTTTCAATAGAAACCGTATCTACACCGGAACCGGCGCAGCCGTAGGTCTGGAACACCCGAATGGCGGGACTTGCCTGCTGCACCGCCTGCTGCCGGCTGTATCCTATCGTCTGTTCGTTTGCAATGTTGTTGTATGTAGTATTCAGTGATGCATTGGAGGCCAGCAGACCTTTGTATGCAATATTCAATCCGAAAAACTGTGAGGGCATCCTAATGCCTCCCTTCTTTTAATTTATACTGCCAGTGTGGAAATAATGTGTTCCAGCAGTTCGCTGATCACGTTGATATAACGGCTCGATGCATTATAGGCATTCTGAAAACGAATCATATTGGAGAGTTCTTCTTCGGAAGAAACACCTATAATCTGCTCTCTTGCATTATATGTGGCTTCCACGGTCGTCTGCTGGTTTTCGTAAATATTCCGGAAAGCATAGCCGGTGTTGGACACCTGGGAAACCAGATCCTTATAATAGTCCACGAAAGTGGTTTTCTTAAGTACATTGGGATTTAAGGTATAACTCTCTTCCGTAAAAGCTGCTTTCAGTTTTCCCGTCGTATCGTAATCGGCGGAGCCGTCTGCCTTTTTGAATCCCAGCATGGTAGGCTCTCTGAGCAGGTTGGCATTAACCTGCAGATTACCCAGCGTATACAGGGTGTCCGTACGGGTCGGGTCTTCCTCTGCATATTTCCAGGTCACATTGCCGCCTGCATCCGTCACCTTTTCGTAACCGTCCGTGGTAATCTTCTGGAAAAGCTGCAGGGGACTGCCGTCCTTATCGCACATGTAGCCTCTGGATGGATCGTACACCTCTGCCAGAATGCTGTTTATCTTTGTCGTCACATTGTGAATCATCTGATCGAACTCCGCCTGCACATTCATCACAATGGACTGGGAAATATTGTCATAATTGTTGCCTATATCGGTGTAATTGGCTCTGTGGTCACCTCTTGCCAGAAGCAGCGCCTTCAGTCCGCCGATATCCGTATCCAGGGAAGAGGAAACCGTCTGGTCTAAATTAAATACCTCCGCACCCTTGATATTATATTTTTTCGTACCGTCCGCCAATACGGTATACTCCGCATCCTTTATCCAGAACGGCGTATAGAAACCGGTAGCGTCGCTGGCATCCAGACCTATTTCATAAAACAGGTCGCCGCGTACAAAATCGGAATCTTCGATTCGTACCGATACATTTCCCAAAGAATCTTCGGAATAGGTCATCTTGCAGAGCTTACCCAGTTCATCCAGAATCTGGTTTCTGGTGTCCCGAAGGTCGTTGGCATGCTCAATACCGCCGCATTCGATTTTCCGAATCTGGTCGTTCAACGCCTGTATCTGTTTTCCGTATTGGTTGATGGTGGTAACTTTCTCTTTGATTTGTTTGTTCAGATTGTCCTGGTAATTGGTCAGATCCTGATATACCGCATTGGCTCTGTTGATGAACTCTGCGGAACGCTGTACCAGAAGACCCTGTGTAACGGAGCTGGAAGGATCCTTGGAAAGTTCCTGGATGGCTGTCCAGAGATTCGATAAAGAAGTCTGGAAATCCTCACCGTTTAACTCACCGAGCACGTTTTCCACTTCACCGAGGACATCGGTGGATGCTTCATAAAACATACTTCTGCCGGATTCCTTACGGTAGGTCTGATCCAGAAAGTAATCTCTTACCTGTCTTACTGCAGACAAATTTACCCCGATGCCGTATTGCTGGTCGGAAACAGCGGCGGGGTTTTTGGAAATGGTAATATATCGTTTGGAAGAAAGCAGGGTCTGCTGTCTGGTAAACCCTGTTGTATCTACGTTTGTAAGATTGTGTGCTGTTGTATTTAATGCATTCTGTCCGGACTGTAAACCGGATGCACCTATATATAAACTACCCATCAGTGGCATATAAATCACCTCATGCTATGCACAGCATCCGATGAAGCATGGCAAAAGAAATGTCGTCACCGGCTTCTTTCTCTTTCTTCATCAGCTCTTGGCATCAAAGCTCCCCCCGTCGCTCCCCATCAGTCCGCCGGCATTATGGGCACCGCGGTCGTAATTCGCCGTTTCCGGTGCTGCTTTCATTGCCTGCAGAAGATTCAGATCAAAGTCAATCATTTCCAGAGAATGGGCAATCAGCTCTTTGTTCTGCTCATTCACTCTCTGCATGCTGCCGGTCACGCTTTTTAACCGGTCATGCACCTCTGCAAGCCGCCTGCTTTCCTGCGGTCTCTGACTTAAAAGCTCTACGAGTGTCGCTAATTTTAAAGTTTTGACATCCCTGTTCATAACGTTGGCAATGTCCGTCATCACTTCGCTTCTTTCATTGTCGAGGCGGTTAATGCGGTTTACCACTTCCTGCTCATCATCCGTGATGCGCTGTAATTCTTCCAGATTGCCGGCTACAATCACCGGTGTTTTTCTGGTTGATAATTCCAGCAGCTTGTCGTACTCTGCTGCTTCGCCCTCTAATACACTTATCAGGTTTTCAATAAGACTGGCCACCGGAATTACCTCGTTTCTTCATATTTTTTCAGTAACTTTTCTGCAAAGCTTTCACTGCTCACTTCATAAGTGCCGCTGTTTATGCTTGCTTTAATCGGAGCCGTCACGTCTTCCCTGACGTCAGGTGCTGCCTTGACAGCCGTTTTTGCAGTCTGGAAATCCTTTCCCATGCTGCTGATCTGTACGGTGTCGGTACCTGTCACACCCATGCTGCCCTTGATACGGGACGGTCTTTTGGTCTGATACAACTGCTGTACCTGATTATATGCTTCAATACGCATACCGGTCTCCTCCTTTCTCTACGCATACCTTTTCTGTTCTCACATAGTATATATCGTAAAAAAAAGAATTAACTTTAGGGATAAAAAAAATTTATTGTGCCTTCAGCTGCGGAACTTACTTGTTTTCTTCATCCTTCAGCAGATTTTTCATGCTCTTTAAGCTGATGAAAATGGTGGAAGTATTATGCAGAAGAGCCGAAGTGGTCGGCGGGAAAATACCGGCTACGCCCAGCACAATCAGTGCCGTGTTGATGCCGACTATCATTCGGTAATTCTTGTGAATTCGCTTCATCATGGCATCGCTTAACCGTTTCAGTGTCAGAATTTCTTCAAGGCTATCCGCTCCGACGGTCACATCCGCAATTTCCCTTGCAATTTCGGCCCCGTCACTGATGGCAATGCCCACATCTGCCTCGGAAAGCGCCGGGGAATCGTTGATGCCGTCCCCAATCATGACTACCTTCCTGCCGCCTTCTTTTTCCTTCGCCACAAAGCGTGCCTTATCTTCGGGCAGTACTTCCGAATAATATTCATCCACGCCGACCTTGTCCGCAATATTACGGGCAATTCTGTCACTGTCACCGGTCATCATGACCACCTTTTCAAAGCCCAGCTTCTTTAAGCTGCGGATGACTTCGGATGCTTCCTTCCTCAACGGGTCCTCGATGGAAATAACAGCTGCCAGGGAATTGTCAATTGCCATATACAAATGGGAATACTCCGCAGGCAATGCTTCAAACAATGCCTCCTTCCCCTCGGGAATCTTTGCCCCTTCGTCTTCAAACACAAAGTGGTAGCTGCCTATAATTACTTTCTTTTCTCCGATGTGGGAAGAAATACCATGCGCCACAATGTATTCCACCTTAGAGTGCATTTCCTCGTGCTCCAGATGCCTGTCGGCTGCCGCTCTCACCACTGCTTTCGCCATGGAATGAGGGAAATGTTCCTCTAAGCAGGCTGCGATTTTCAAGAGTTCGCCCGGCTCCTGTCCGTCAAAGGAAACCACGTCCACCACGGTCGGCTGTGCCTTGGTAAGGGTTCCCGTTTTATCAAATACAATGGTGGTTGCTTCCGACATGGCTTCCAGATATTTGCCGCCTTTTACGGTCATATCATGGCAGCTGCCCTCCCGGATAGCGGAAAGCACGGTCAATGGCATTGCCAGCTTCAGTGCACAGGAAAAATCCACCATCAGCACGGAAATAGTCTTCGTCACATTTCCGGTAAAAAGCCATACCAGTCCGGTGCCTAAGAAGGTATAGGGCACCAGTCTGTCCGCTAAATGCTCCGCCTTGCTTTCCAGGGAGGATTTCAGTTTTTCGGACTCCTCTATCATAGTCATAATCTTTTCGTATTTGCTGGAGCCGTTTGCCTCTTTGACGCAAAGGGTAATTTCCCCCTCTTCCACAACGGTTCCGGCATAAACCGTCACGCCCGCCTTTTTGGCAACGGGCACGGACTCGCCGGTAAGGGATGCCTGATTTACCATTGCCTCGCCTTCCGTTACCTCACCGTCAAACGGTATGACATTGCCCATATGCACGCGGACAAAATCACCCGGTTTTATCAGATTGGCAGCTACCTGTATCTCCTGTCCGTCCTTTACAAGCCATACTTTACCCACATTTAAGGACATGCTTCTGGCAAGGTCGCCTACGGACTTCTTGTGGGTCCATTCCTCTAAGATTTCACCCACACCGAGTAAGAACATGACGGAACCCGCCGTGGAAATATCGCCCCTGAAAACGGAAACGCCGATAGCCGTTGCATCCAGTACCGGCACTTCAATCTTACCTCTGCACAGCGTACATAGACCGTTCCAGATGTATTTTACGGATTTCACGGTCGTAATCACCGTCCGCACCGGCATGGGCAGGAAAATTTTGTTGCCGTAGTGAAGCACTACCTTTTCCACCAGTCTGTCCCAGTATTCATGGTTTAATGCTCTGCCGGAATTCTTAATGTATTCGGCCGGTGCCTGTGTTTTTTTATAAGAAAACTTCTTTACTATAGAAATAACGCCTTCCCTGCTGCCGGTATATGTTATCACGACATCGCAGGTGCGCTCGTTGACTTTGACGGACTCTATCATGTCCTGCTGCTCTAAATAATACTGCAGGGTATCCGCCTGTGCAAAGCTCATTCTATTCTGTACGGCATGAAGTCTCATTCTGCCTTTGATTTCATGTTTCAAAACAAACCGCATTGTTTTTCATCCCACTTTCCATATCTTTACGCCTGCCCGACACAGAACTTCTCCTTGTTTGTTTTTCCGTGTTCGCAAGAAAAAATCCTGCTTTGCAGGATTCTCCGCCTGCGGCGGGAGGCTTCGGCGACATAATTCCGCTAAAGCAAAAAGAAACACCTGCAGGCAATCCTGCAGGCATCTTTTTGGTTTTATTCAGCGTCTTTTGCTTCTGTTTTATCAGAATTTTCTTCAACAGACTCTTCTTCGTCTTCAAATTCATCCTCTGAAATAAATTCTTCTTCCGCTGCAGCTCTGTCTTCGTTAATCTGTTTAGCACCTGCGTAGATGTCTTCTGCATTTTCCTGTACGGTGCTGACGGTTTTCATCACGCATTCCTTAGCACGAAGAACGGCTGCAGTACACTGTGTGTAAAACTTTTTTGCATCCTTGCTGGAAAGAATTTTAATACCGGCTGTTCCGAACAGCACGCCTGCTGCAAAAAGTCCGGTTGCTTTTTTATCCATTTTTTTCAAATTCTTAAACATAACAATCTCCTCCTTGGTTCTGCAGATGGGCAACTGTTTCATGTCGGTTGTCCTCGTCTAACCGTACTATAACACAACTTTTTTCCAGTGACAAGATTTTTCGGTCACTTTTTATGCTGCTACTGTTTTTGTTCCCACTCATCCAGTCTGCGGTTCAGCTTTCGCTGGTTTTCCAGAATCAGATCCATCTTCCTGTGCAGATCGTCAATAATCAGTTCGTTTTTCAGATTGACCTTGTAATCGTTTTCCGCCCGTTCCCTGTCCTTTGCTTCCTGTCTGTTCTGACTCATCATAATAAGGGGCGCCTGTACGGCCGCAATGCAGGATAACACCAGATTCAACAGAATAAACGGATAGGCATCAAACGCCCTGGATGCCAGCAGCAGATTGACAATCATCCAGATTAACATCACCGCTATAAAGCTGAATATAAATGCCCAGCTTCCCGCAAACTTTGCCACGGCATCGGACGCCCTCTGCCCGAGGGACAGTTTTTCCTCTTTCTTATTATCCATGGTAATGTTCGTGGCTATCAGTTCATGTATCAGCTCTTCGTCCGTAAATTCCTTGTCCGTTACGTCCAGCAGTTCCTTTACTATTTTCTTTCTCTCATTTCCTGTTCTCATGTGTTTCTCCTTCCGTTATCTTTCTACTTTTGCAACTGTTTATATCATGCGGTTGCCCGGTTGTTTTCTTCGCTTCTGTTTATATCATGCGGTTGCCCGGTTGTTCCTCTTTTATCGCCGTTCACCCTTCGCACCTCGTTTCAGGGAAAGACCACCATAAGGAGTGTCCCCGCTGTAATTAGGGCAAGTCCCGCCAGTGCTTTTCCCGTCAGCTTTTCCTTAAAAACAAGGTAGGAAAAGGCAATGGCAATTAGCATGCTTAATTTATCCACTGAAATGACAACACTCGCCACACCGTCTTTGAGCGCCTTGTAATAACAGAGCCAGGAGGCTCCCGTAGCAAGACCTGACAGACAGATAAATCCCATTTCCTTCTTTTCGATATTTTTTACCGTTTCCTGCTTTCCGGTCACAAACACAACCACCCATGCCATTATCAGAACCACCACGGTACGGATTGCCGTTCCCAGATTGGAATGGATACCCTCCACACCGATTTTTCCGAGAATGGATGTCAGGCTGGCAAACACAGCGGACAGAACCGCATAAACCAGCCAGCCGCCCTGCCATTTTGCTTTTCGTTCCGGATTTTTTTGTATGGCTGCTTTCTTTTTTGTTATCATAAGAAAGGTTCCCACAGCAATCATGATTACGAAAATCATTTTTTGTATGCTGATGCTCTCCCGGAATAAAATCACGGCAAGCAAAATGGACAGAATGGTGCTTGATTTGTCAATCGGCACGACTTTATTTACATCCCCTATCTGCAGCGCCCTGAAATAGCAGAGCCAGGAGGCTCCTGTCGCTAAACCGGATAAAATCAGGAATATCCATGTTTTCATGGTAATGCTTCCTATTTCTCCCTGTGCCCCCACTATAAACACCATTATCCAGGAAAAAATCAGAACTACTATTGTCCGGATTGCCGTTGCCACACCGGAATCCGTTTTCTTAATACCGCATTTTGCCAGAATGGATGTTAGTCCGGCAAACAACGCCGACAAAAAAGCATACAATAACCACATGGTAATCTCCCTGCTTTCGAGTGGTTTTTCTTTTTTATTTTACCACCTGACCGGATGTTTGCAAAGAGGGCTATGCAACGGAAAATAAACGGAGGCACCTTATAAAAAATATTCCCGGATAATTCGTTCCACAGTTTCAATGCTTAATGGGTGACTTTTCGTTTCAAATGTAAAAATCATATTTACCGAAGGTATAATTCCATTATCCGAATACAGTTTGATTTTTCTGCATACCGACTCACTTACATATTTGGGATCGTCCAGCAATCCAAAATGCTCCCAATAATAGTATTCTGCTGTCCGGGGATGCCTTACCGTAAAATCAGGATAAATCGTGTTATCCCCTAAAACCAGTTTGTCTTCATATCGAAAAGGAATTCCTGCATCAAACAGTAACTTATCAATGATAGCCTCCGATTTTGACCTTACATATTTTCCCAGCGTTGCCTTTACTATCAGATTTTCCGGGTGAATTCGGCATCTGTCGTATTCTTCCGCCATCCATTCCTGTAATTCTTGTTTTACGGAGTATACAGACTGCCCTAAAAGCTTGCTGTATTCTTCATGCCCCAATAAATCATCTGCATTTTCATTATAAAACTTTACCTTTTTCATATATGCCCTACATGCCTCTAATTCCACTTTCAATTCGTTTTCCCGTAATTGATAGTATTTTTTTAATGCTAATTTTTGTGCCATATCTTTATTTTGTTTGGGAAGATACGATGTTCCTGCCTCTGTTCTCAGGTACCATTTATAATATTGATTGTTTTTCGCACATATCAGATTCTCTTTGGGAAATTCCTTCTTTAATTTCTCAATATGTTTTAATTCCTCCTGAATACTATCGATTCTTCTTTTTATTTGTTCATAATTATTAAACACTTTTTTCTCCTCAACCAGCCATGCAATCTCGGCTGTGCCTTTCTCTTTAATTGTTTATGTATTGCTGGGTACTGCTGTTTGTTTTCTCTCGCTATACCCATTTGTTTTAAGGTGTTTGGGTATGGAGGATTGATTTTTCTCTCTGTACCCATTTTTTTGTAGTTCTTTGGGTATAGAGGATTGTTTTTCCTCTCTGTACCCATTTCATTTTTGAGCTTTGGGTATGGAGGATTGTTTTTTCTCTATATACCCAATTTAAGTTTTTTCATCACCTCCTTCTGTATTCCGTCACCTTCATGCGGCTTCCGCTCACTGTTATCTGTACGGCACCGCTGCAGTCGGTCCGGTAAATGGCGGTTCCCATATCGTTAAGTCTTTCCAGAGTTTCTTTGTGAGGATGCCCATAGGTGTTGTGCTCACCGCAGGAGATAACCGCAACTGCAGGACTGCACTGCCGCAGAAATTCTTCTTTGGTAGAATTTTTAGAACCATGGTGCGCCACTTTCAAAACCGAGATACCGGTAATGGCATTTGACCTCAATAAAGCCGCCACACTCTTTTCTCCCCCACCCTCCAAGTCCCCTGTAAGAAGCATGGAAAAATCCTGATATTTCATGTAAAGAACCATGGATGCTGCATTCCCGCTTGCCGTCACGTCCGCCGGATTTAAGCACCAAAACTTTGCCCCGTTGTTCTCCCAGAAATCTCCCGCCTGTATTGTCCTTACGGAAATATTCCGTGCCCGGGCAAGGTCTCTTATTTCCACAAACTCCTCCTGCTCCGCTCCTGCGGGCAGACAAATACAGTCTATGGACATCTGCTTTTCTTCCAGAAGCTCTGCGATACCATTTATGTGGTCCGCATCCCCGTGGCTTAAGAAAACAGCATCTATTTTTCGTATTCCTTTCGCCTTCAGGAACGGAACAAGCCGGTAGTTTCCTACCTTTGACACATCACTGCTTCCGCCGTCCATCAGGTATACCCTGCCATCCGGCAGCTCCATGCAGATGCCATCCCCCTGCCCCACATCCAGAAACGTAATCTGCAGATTGTGAGCCGGATATCCGGCAAGCAAAAGAATTACTCCCAGCAAAATTCCTAACCGGTATTTCCAAAACTTTTCAGGAAAGGTCCGCCCGTTTTCGGACAGGTTTCCAAGCAGACAGAATAAAAGCAGCAAACAAAAAGCAAGCAACATTTTTCCATATGCCGGCTTTCCCGGCATCCACATTGCAAGCGAATGTCTGTCCGCCAGACTGCCGCCTGCTTTGATAATGGCAAAGAAAATCCCCTCCGCGTATCTACAGATGCTTGTAACCGTTATTTCCAAATCCGTTAAAACACTGCCCGTTAAAAAGGCGAAAAGGTGAAAAATTTCTTTCAGAAAAAGGCCTGCTATTCCCAGTAACAGAATGACACCCATAAGCGGAATTATCAGAAGATTAAAGAAAATACCGAAAAGAGAGACTTCAGAAAAGAAAAAGAGCTGTACAGGAAGGGTCACTATCCATACAGAAAAAGAACTCTGCAGTCCATTACCTTCTTTTTTCAGGAGCTCATGACAGCCCCCCGTAACCTCCTGCGGGTCCAAATGCCGTAATCTCCAAAACTTCCTTGAGCCCAAAGGATGTAATCTCCAAGCCCGCCTTGAATCCAAAAGATGTAATCTCCAAGCCCGCCTTGAGCCCAAAAGACAGGAAAGTGGAAAATGGTACGGATTTATGAGTGCAAGACATTCTTTAAGTGCCGGTTGAAAGACCGCTATGGCAAGAATAGCTAAAAAAGATAAAAGAAATGAGGATTGCCCTATATAGAAGGGATTTCCCATTAAGATAATCGCAGCACTAAGAGAAAGAGCCGTTGGTGTGTCAAGGGTCCGTTTCCAGTATCCGGCAAGCAGTCCCATGGCAAACATAATAAATGCCCGTACTGCTGAAGGAGGATTTCCTACCAGAAAAACATATGCTGCCATGCAAAGAACACTGATAACCGCTGCCGGTGCCTGCGCATCAAATATCCTGCGCAGCAGGCGATACAGCCCCAGCCCTAAAAGGCTGATATGGAGACCGGATACGGCAATGACATGAAGGGCGCCTGCCGCTTTGTAAAGACTCTGGGTTTCTTCCGAAAGAAATGTCCGTTCTCCAAGAAGCATGGCGGCAAGCAGAGCTCCGTTTTCTTCTCCGTAAACTTCCAGAAACGTTTCCGCCAGATGCCGGCGAAGCTGCCACAGGCATTCCTTCCCCCTGCCGATTATATTCGGAGGTTCTGTGTATACAATGGCAGCTTTCTTTACCTGCCCGTATATTTTCCGGGCAGCATAATAGTTTCTTGCATCAAACTGCCCTATATTGGTTGCCTCCGTGTATAAAAGAAAACTACCGGAAATCCGCACCATGCTCCCTATGGAGGGCAAACCATCTTGGGATGAAGTTCCTTGCCTTCCTGAAACGTTGCGCTCCGTTTGTCCTGCCCCCGTTTTCACATTGCAAAGTACATTGCCTTTTGCCTGGAGTGTCCCCATTTTCCCTATTCTACCTTCCACGGCACATAATACATACCCTTTTGCAGGAAGTGTCTCCGACTGCCCACCGCTAAATTGCCACTTTTCTGTTTTTACCAGCAGGTAGATCCGGACACCGGTTTTGCTTTGCTTTAAGACTTTACCGGCAACAATTCCCGTAAGCTCCACCTGCCTGTCTGCTGCGTTTTCATATTCGATTGGAAATCGGGATGAGAAAATAAAAGAATACAGAGTTAATAACAGAATGAGAAAGATTTGAAAAAGACACAGCGGCCGCCGGATTTGGGGCGGCGCTGCATGAATTCTGAATACGATAAAATCACCTACTCCGCTGTCGTTACAATATTAAGGTTGCGTTCAAACACGGTACTTAAGCTTACACTCTCGCGGAACATGATGTTGGTTTCGCCGTTTATGGTAATCTGTACCTTGTTGACGTTGTTAAGCTCTACCAGGGAATTGACCACGGAATAAATCGCCACATCCGTGGAAACATTATAAACCTGCGTCAGAAAATTTTCGTCAAAGTTTACATAGCAGATGCCGTCCTTGACGGAAATGCTGACCAGCTTGGCATTGGGGTTGATAGTCGGAAATGCTACATCCGCCACGTCCTCATTGGGACCGGCAAGTAACTGCTCCACCACCAGTTTTTCTATGGAAATGTTGGTATTGTAGGCAATCGTGCGGCTGGTGGCAATCAGTCCCGTGCCATCCGCATTGGCAAAATAAAGCTTCAGCCGGACTTTTTCGTAAGCATTGATTTCGTCACCGGCATTATCGATAAACTGGTCTGCCGAAAGAAGTCCCACCACGTTACCAAGATTGTCGTACAACTGCTTGCCGTTCACCGTGATAATAACATATTTGATGCCGTCAATCTGCGTAACCGTCCGCACCAGCGCCGCACGCACAAGGATTTCCGTAGTGGCGGGCATGGCGGTATAAGAGTCACTGACATCTATCATCACTCTTCCTTCATCGATTTTGCAGGAAAGCACCTCAAAGCCCATCTGCAGGGGCGCTTTGTAATCCATCTTATCCGGTGTCTGAGCCAGCAGCTCCATCATTTCCGCAAGCTGCTCATCCGGCTTTCTCGCCGAAATTTCCTTTTCATGCGGCTCCAGCCCCGTTACCGATGTATTGATATAGTAAATATCCCTGGCACTGCCGTCCTTTCTTTCCTCCGGGCGGTTGCAGCCCGGCAGAATAAGAACAAAGCTGCACAAAAAAGCAATTACTTTGAAAAGAAAGCTTTTCCGGTATGCCGGTCTATTCACAGAAACAGAATTTTTTCCGTTCATCGTTTCGCCTTTCTATGAATTGATATGGGTCAGTGGTATCTTTACCAAAAAGGTGGTCCCTTCGCCCTCCAGGCTGGACACCGTAATGGAACCGCGGTGCATCAGTACCGCATTCTTGGTAATGGCAAGACCTAAGCCCGTACCGCCGATTTCCCGGGAATGGGATTTGTCCACACGATAAAAACGTTCGTAAATTTTATCCAGTGAATCCTGCGGAATGCCGATACCGTTATCCTTGACCTCAAGAGTAAATACCTGATGGTCGGCATCCAGCGTAAT
Source organism: Clostridium sp. CAG:510 (assembly GCA_000434615.1). Classification (GTDB taxonomy): domain Bacteria; phylum Bacillota; class Clostridia; order Lachnospirales; family Lachnospiraceae; genus Acetatifactor. The sequence goes on along the minus strand of FR880833.1, from coordinate 13,780 downwards.
TTTCACGGAGCCATGCTCCTTATTGTACTTAATGGCATTTTCCACCAGATTGGAAATAATCAGGGTCATTTTCACTTCATCCACTTCTGCAACCACGGGGCGGAGGCTGGTTAATTCCACTTCCACATCCTTCTTCCGCGCAATGGGTCGAAGACGTTTGCATATAAGCTCGGTCAGCTCATTGATGTTTACGGCGGAAACATTCAGATCCACTGCCTTTTTATCCATTTTCACCAGAGATAACAGGTCTGTGATAATCTGGTTTTCACGGTCAATTTCCGCGGTAATATCCTGTAAAAATTCCCGGTACATTTCCGCCGGAGCATCCGGCTGGGCAAGCAGGGAATCTGCCAGAACTTTCATGGATGTCAGCGGGGTTTTCAGTTCATGGGACACGTTGGAAACAAATTCCTGCCGTGAATCATCCAGCACCTTCATGCGGCCTAAAAGCTGGTTGAACGCATCCACGATATGAATGGTTTCGGAATAGTCGGGAACCGAAATTTTTTCGTCCGTATATCCCGCTTTTACTTCGTTAATAGCCTGTGTAATGTGGGAGAAAGGACGGGTCAGCACATCGGAAAGCACCATGGCGACCGCCAGAATAATCAGAAGAATAATAGCTTCCAAAATCAACGCCTTCCGGTTCAGCACATCCATGGTCGCCATAATATTGTCCGTGGAAATACTGGTCAGCATAACGCCCCGGACCACGATTTCCTCTTTTTCGCCCATGTCGGTCGCATTCGTTACCGTCTCCGTAATGGGCGTCGTCATTTCTATGTAGCCGTGTTTCCTGTCATAATTGGAAATGCTCTGGTTGTCAAAAGAGCGGATAACCTCCTCGGAAATAATGGTTTTACCCTCGCTGATGCCGTAGGTATCCTTCACCACCTTGAAGTTCCCGCCGATGATAATAACACGGCCGTCGTAAAGGTTAGAAAGCATGTCCAGCTCCGCACCGATCACTTCGGAAGAATTATCCTGCAGATAATTGTAGTGTATCAGGTGGTTGGCTAAGATTTTCAACTGTGTCTGCACGGTGTTCGTCCGCAGTTCTATGGCATGCTGCTCATAGTTTTGCATAATTCCATAACGAAGAAGGACTCCAGGCAGACATCCCACAACCAGAATAATCACGAATATTCTGGCCCTGAGGCTCCTGAGTCCCTTTATTCGTTTGCAGCCTTCTACAAATTTGCTGCCCCATTGTCCCATTTTTTTTAACATTCTTTACTCCATTTAAAAAGCGGTTACCTGCCGTCTTATTCCATGTTCATGAAATAGTATCCCACACCCCACTTTGTGTGCACAAACTTCGGCTCACCGGGACATTCCTCTATTTTTTCACGCAGTCTCCGGATATGGACATCCACGGTGCGCACGTCGCCCGGGTAGTCGCTGCCCCATACTATCTGCAGAAGCTTTTCCCGGCTGTATACCTTGTTGGGATTGCGCATAAGAAGCTCCAGCACTTCAAATTCCTTGGCGGTAAGTCCCACTTCCCTGCGGTTCACATACGCTCTCCTGCCGTCGCAGTCGATTTTTAAGGAGCCGATTTCCAGCACACCGTCTTCCTTATTCGGCTTTTTCACTTCGGTACGGCGGATAATGGCTTTGATGCGCGCTTTCACTTCCAGTATATTGAAAGGCTTGGTAATATAATCGTCGGCGCCGTATTCCAGTCCCAGAATTTTGTCCATGTCATCGCCCTTTGCCGTAAGCATGATAATAGGGACACTGGAAAATTCACGAATCTGCTGACATACCTCAAAGCCGTTCAATTTCGGCAGCATTACGTCCAGCAAAATAATGTCGTACTGATTTTTATGCGCCAGCTCCAGCGCTTCCTCTCCGTCGTAGGCGCAGTCCACTTCCATATTGTCCTGCTCCAGACTGAACCGGATTCCTTTCACAATCAGTTTTTCATCATCAACCACCAAAGCCTTTTTACCCATTTCTCTTCCCGCCTTTATTATATTTTTACTTTACACATATTTTATCTTTGATTTTGGCATACACGCCCTCTTTGATACCGTCCACCAGCATGATGTCTTTGATATCCTTAAATACGCCGCCCGCTTCCCGGTAGGCGATCACCGCTTCCGCTTTGCCCGCTCCGATACCCGGCAGACTCATAAGTGTCTCCTTATCCGCCGTATTGATATTGACAAGCTGACTCTCCGTTTTCCCGGCTGCTGTTTCTCCCGTCCGGTCTGAACTGTTTCCCGTCATTTCCTGTGTCCTGTCCGTTTCGGTGGGAATCACAATCTGCATGCCGTCCTCTATACCTGCCGCCATGTTGACCGCTTCCGTATCGGCATCCGCCGTAAAACCGCCCGCCAAAAGCAGCACATCACAGATCCGGCTGTCCGCAGTCAGTTCATAAACGCCCGGAGTCCGCACTTCTCCGCAAATATGTACCAGAACGGTATCGCTGCCGGCATTCCGGATTTCTGCGGCGGCGTTGACAGTTTCCCCCGCCGGAGTGCCGCTTTCCGCTGCGGCGTCCGCAGTCAGTGCTGTGCTGTCTGTATTCCGTGCCGTACTGTCCGCCCCGCCGGATGTATCTTCCTCCGCCAAGGGCTGTTCCCCTTTTAAGGAATAGGTCGTGTTGTTCTGTCCGGCGCAGCCCGCTGCAAACAAAATTGTCATGCCAAGTAAGCCTGCTGCCAGATAATATCTTATAAAATGTTTCATGGTCTTCCCTTTCCGGGAATGCCTCTTGACCACTGCTATCATTGTAATGGAGTTGCCTCATTTTTACAAGGGTAATTTACTCCCATTTGAACAAAATAATACCTCCTGCCGCCAGCAGAATGCCTATTACCTTTCTCCAGGAAAAGGGCTGTTTTTCCACCCCGAAAAGTCCGAAAAGTTCTATAAGATACGCCACTAAAATCTGTGCCGTCACAATCATCATGACGGCTTTTGCCGGTCCCATCATATCCATTGCCTTGATAACCGTATAAGTAATGCCTGCGCCTAAGATGCCGCCGATTAACATGTACCGCGGCTCCACTTTCAAAAGGGTTCCGAACGATGTCCGGTCGGAAATTACCCAGATGGCGATACAGACTAAAAATGCCGTAAACTGCACAAAAGCATTGGCAACCCACATGCCCGTGGTCTTGGTCACCTGCGTATTGAAAACACCCTGCACGCTCATCAGCAAGCCGGAAATCACGGCAATAAGAAATCCAATCATATGCGCCTCCCATGAATGTCTGTTATATTCATTATGCGCACATGACTGGATTTTATTCTTGCATGCCTGTGTATCTTATTTGTATCTTTTTTTGTCTTTTCTGCTATTTCACTTATTTTGCAGGTCTTTTTACTGCAACTGCGTTGTTATCTTATCGGAGAGCTCCTGCAGGAGTCCTGCTGCATCTTCCCCTTCCCATACTTTGGAGAAGAGAATTTCAAGCTGAATCCAGAAGTTGCTGGTTTCAATCATCTTGGGCAGGGAGCCCGCATGCTTGTACTCTTCCATAAATACCTGCAAATCCTCGTTGCCCGCATTTGCCGCTAAATTGGCGGAAACCTTGCCGGTACGCTCATACAGGTTGTCATAGTATTCGTTTGTTAAAAAGGCCGCAAATTCATTGGCAAGCTCTCTGTGCTCGGAGTAGCCGTTTACCACCACGCAATTGGTAACGGAAAGGGACTTTGCCTGCAGCTCCGCACCGGGCCCCGGCAGCATGGCAATTCCGTATTCATACGGAAATGTGCCTTCCTCTTTTGCCTGTTTTAGCTTTGCCAGCACATCCGTTGTGGCAATGGTAAACACGATTTTACCGTCGATAAAGTCCTGCACCACGGAGTCATAGGAAACGGAATCCGACTCAATATAAAAGAACTGGTTTAAGTTCTGGTAAACCTCCAGGCACTGCTTTACCGCCTCATTGTTGATGTCAACAGCCGTTTCGTCATCGCCGCATTCACCGCCGACCACCATGTAATTGCCTACGAAAAAGTAATTGTAAAAAATATCGGAAACATCCCATCGGAGCACCGCTTCTACATTTTCGGGTGCATCATAGTTATCCGCAAACGCAAGCATTTCATCCATATTGGCGGGAATGCCTGCCTCAAGCTGCTCCGGTGTCACGGTCAGGGTATCCTCCGTGGCTTCTATTTCCCCGGTGTCTCCTTCTTCTCCGGACGCATCCGCATTGTCCGCTGCATCCTCACCGGTGTCGTCCGTGGCTTCTTCCCCGTCGCCTTCCGCCACTTTCTGCAGCTGCTCTGCCGTCCAGGCTTCCAGATAAGTCTTATTGTAAAGGAGTGCGCTTGTTTTATAATAATACGGGTACGCAACCAACTTGTCCTTATAGGTCACTGCGGAAAGCGCAGTCCCCGGAAAATGGTCCTCGTTGCAGATACCCGCTTCATCCGTAATACGGGATGCCAGACCGGAAAGATAAGCCTTTTCCAATGAGTCATTGCTTAAAATAAAGGCATCGGGAATTTGCGTGGAATGCAGGGATGCCTGATTTAATGCCTCTAAATACTCACTGTCCGAAGTCAGTACGGGGATTACACGCACATCCTTTTCTGCGCCGAACGCTACTGCCGCACTGGCAATAAAATCCGTCAGCTCCTCATCGGAGTACCAGAAGTAAATCGTCTCTTTATCCCTGAAAAGTGTGGAAATTTCCTCTTCTTTTCCCACATATTCGTTTTCATTGCCCAAATATAACATACCTGCCATCACGCAGACAATTAAAAGTACTGCCAGCAGTCTCTTTCTCATGTATCACCAAGCCTTCCGAACAGGATGTTATGCCGGCTCCCCGGAAAGACAGGTGTCGAGAACAGCAATCATATCATCCACGTTCTGTTTTGTTATAATGAGAGGAGGTACCAGACGGATGATGCTCTGACCCGCGTTGATTAACATAAGTCCCTTGTCCAGGGCGCTGTTAATATAAGGAGTCACCGGTCTGTCAAATTCCAGTCCCTGCATCAGTCCCGCGCCGCGTCTGTCAATAATAAAGTCGTATTTTTCCTTCAGCTCGTCCAGACGCTTTTCCAGATAAGGCGCTACTTCTCTCACATTTTCTATTATATGGTTCGTTTCAAATAAATCAAGCACTTTGTTTACTGCCGCGCACACAAGCGGATTGCCGCCGTAGGTGGTTCCGTGGTCACCGGCTGCAAGGGAATGTGCTCCCACTTTTTCATTTAAGAGGAAGGCTCCCACTGGCACGCCGCAGCCCAGCGCTTTGGCGGTGGTCATGATATCCGGCTTTACGCCGTATTTCTGCCAGGCAAACATGTAACCGGTTCTGCCCATGCCGCACTGGATTTCATCTAAAATAAGCAGAATATCCTTTTCGTCGCAAATTTTTCGGAGTTCCCGTAAGAAAGCCTCGTCCGCCGGATGAATGCCGCCCTCACCCTGTACCGTTTCCATGATAATGGCGCAGGTCTTTTCGTTAATCAATGCTTTTACACTGTCAATGTCGTTCATGGTAGCAAAACGGATGTTGCCGATGCCCGGCTCAAAAGCCTCTCTGTAATGCGGGTTGCCCGTTACGGAAAGCGCTCCCATGGTTCTGCCGTGGAAGGAATGCTCCATGGCAATGATTTCGTGGTCGGTGGTACCGTCTTTTAAGTATGCATATTTTCTGGCTGCCTTGATGGCGCCTTCAATAGCCTCCGCGCCGGAGTTGGTAAAAAATACCCTGTCCATGCCGCTGACGGCTTTTAACTTTTTAGCCGCTTCGATAGCAGGCACATTGTAATAATAGTTAGAAGTGTGAATGAGCTTGTCAATCTGCTCCTTCAGGGCATTGTTGTAGCTTTCGTTATGATATCCCAAAGCAAACACCGCAATGCCGGAAACAAAGTCCAGGTATTTTTTTCCGTTATAGTCGTACAGATAAACACCGTCGCCCTTGTCCAGCACAATCTGGTAACGGTTGTATGTGTGAAGCAGTTCGCTTTCCGCCTCGTCAATATATTCCTGCATCGTCAGATTTTCTGCCATAATCTTCGTTCCTTTCTCATTGCATTTTCCAGCCGTAATCTTCATTCCTGTCCCATTACATTCGCCGGCTGTTTCCTGCCGTAACCTTCATTTCTGTCCTATTGCATTTTCCAGCCGTTTTCCGCCATGTCCCCGTCTTTGACAATCGCCGTTCCGATACCGCCCTGGGTAAAGATTTCCAGAAGCAGGCAGTGGGGAATACGTCCGTCCAGAATATGCACACGGTTGACGCCGTTGCGGATAGCGGAAGTGCAGTTTCCGAGTTTTGGCAGCATGCCTCCGCCGATCAGTCCGCTGTTGATCAGCTCTTCTGCCTGGGTCGCACTCAGTCTGGAAATAAAGGAAGACTTATCGTTAATGTCACGGTACAGGCCTTCGATATCCGTCAGGAACGCCAGCTTTTCCGCACCGATTGCCTTGGCAATGGCGCATGCCGCATCATCCGCATTGATGTTGTAGGTTTTGAAATTGTCATCCAGGCCGATGGGCGCCACGATGGGAAGAAAGTCTTTTTCCAGAAGGTCATACAGGACGGTGGGGTCAACCTGTTTGATGTCTCCCACATAACCGATGTCTTTTCCGTCTGCGTACTTTTTATCTACCTTTAAGAGTCCGCCGTCCTTGCCGCTTAAGCCGACTGCCTTGACGCCAAGCTCTTCCACCATGGTAACCAGGCTTTTGTTTACCTTATTCAGTACCATTTCCGCAATTTCCATGGTTTCTTCGTCGGTCACGCGCAGTCCGTTGATAAACCGGGCTTCCTTGCCCACCTTGCCGACCCAGCGGCTGATTTCCTTGCCGCCGCCGTGTACGATAATGGGTTTGAAACCAACCAACTTTAACAGAGTCACATCCTTGATGACATTTTTCTGCAGCTCTTCGTTGCTCATGGCGCTTCCGCCGTATTTCACAACGATAATCTTACGGTTGAATTTCTGTATGTAAGGAAGGGCCTCGATCAGCACTTCCGCTTTCTGTAAAACTTCTTTCATATCCTTTTCTTCCATTTTTCCAAACCAATCCTTTCTAAACTTTTATGACCGGTAATCGGCATTAATCTTTACATAATCATAGCTCAAATCGCACCCCCATGCCGTAGCGCTTTCCTCGCCCATGTGCATGTCCACCAGCGCGGTAACTTCCTTGCAGGACAAAATGGCGCTGGCTTCTTCCTCGCTGTAATCACAGGCAACACCTTTACTGAAAATCGCCATCTTTTTGCCTTCCGCTTCAAAATACAAATCCACATTTTCCAGGTCAAAGTTAACACCGGAATAGCCAAGGGCACAGAGAATTCTGCCCCAGTTGGCATCATGTCCGAAAATCGCCGCCTTTGTCAGGGAGGAGCAGATAACGGATTTTGCTAAAATACGGGCATTCTGCTTGGTATCCGCATGAATGACCTTCGTTTCAAACAATGCGGTGGCGCCTTCGCCGTCGCCCGCCATCTTCTTTGCCAGCGTGGTGGTTACCGCATGGAGGGCTTCACAGAATACTTTATAGTCCTCATTTTCTTCTGTGATCACAGGGTTCTCTGCCATACCGTTTGCCAGCACCAGAAGGGTGTCGTTGGTGGAGGTATCGCCGTCCACGGAAATCATGTTGAAGGAGTCTATCACATCCTTTTTTACCGCCTTTACCAGAAGTTCCTTGCTGATTGCGGCATCCGTGGTAACAAAGCCTAACATGGTGCACATATTGGGATGAATCATGCCGGAGCCTTTGCACATACCGCCGAGGGTTACTTTTTTGCCGGAAAGTTCAATTTCCACTGCCACTTCCTTGAATACCGTATCGGTGGTCATAATGGCTCTTGCGGCATCGTTGCCGGCTTTCAGGGTATCTGTTTTTGCCGCTGCCAGTTTCTCAATGCCGGCACAAATTCTGTCTTCGGGAATCTGCATGCCGATAACGCCGGTGGACGCTACCAGTACCGCATCTGCGGGGATACCCAGCAGTCTGCCCGCACATTCCGCTTCTTTTTTACAAATGTCCATGCCCTGCTTGCCGGTGCACGCATTGGCAATACCGGAGTTGACTACCACCGCCTGTGCGGTTTCTTTGGTATCCACGATATTCTTATCCCAGAGAACGGGCGCTGCCTTTACCACGTTGCTGGTAAAAGTACCGGCGCTCACGCAGGGAACCTTGCTGTATACAAGCGCCATATCCATTCTGTTTTTATATTTAATCTGTGCTTCCGCACCTGCTGCTTCAAATCCTTTTGCTGCGGTCACGCCGCCTTCTGTAAATTTCATGACTTTTCCTCACTTCCTATATCCAAACTTCCCTATCAGAGTAAATCTTCTACTTATTAAAAGCAATAATATTTTCGGTATTTAATACGAAATCATAATAGTTCAAATCGTTTCTTTTTGTCCAGCCGATGCATTTCCAGAACGCATTGCCGATATCGTTTTCGGTAAAGGCTATCAGGGACACCTTGCTGATTTTTTCTTCCTTCAGCTTCTCCATGCAGTACACGACCATGGATTTGCCGATGCCCTTCATTCGTTTATCTTCTCTCACACAGACATGGTACAGACAGCCCCTTCTGCCGTCGTGTCCGCAAAGGATGGCTCCCACGATTTCGCCGTCTTCCTCTGCCACCACACTGATGCCGGGATTTCTTTTTAAGAAGCGTTCCACACCTTCCTTCGCATCATCGATGCTTCTTATGGCAAAGCCTTTGATGCTCATCCAAAGCTTATGTACTCCTTCAAAATCTTCTAATTCCATGGCACGTATTGTAATCATGTCCGGCTCCTTTCCTTATAAAATGCCCCCTGTGGGGTCGCTTGTTTTTCTTTTGCATGGGTACATTATAGCACTTATGAATTTTTATGCAAGCATTTCCTTTATTTTTAATTTTTATGCATTTTGTTCTGTATTTTATGCAATGTTTTTCTATATTATATGCATTTTTCTGCTTGCAATCAAGATAAAGTTGTTGTATAGTAAGGGCAAGTTCAAAAAAGATTCCACATAGGAGGCATAAAAATATGAAGGAAAAAGTTGTTTTGGCATATTCCGGCGGTCTGGATACCACTGCCATCATTCCTTGGTTAAAAGAAACTTATGATTATGATGTAGTCTGTGTCTGCATCGACTGCGGTCAGGAAGAAGAATTAAACGGTCTTGAAGAACGTGCAAAATCCTGCGGCGCTGCAAAATTATACATTTTGGATGTTATCGACGAGTTCTGCGACGATTACATTGCTCCCTGCGTACAGGCACATGCTGTTTACGAAAATAAATACTTATTAGGTACTTCCATGGCAAGACCTCTGATTGCCAAGAAGTTAGTGGAAATTGCAAGAAAAGAAAACGCTGTTGCCATCTGCCACGGTGCAACCGGCAAGGGCAACGACCAGATTCGTTTTGAATTAGGTATCAAGGCCCTGGCTCCTGATATCAAGATTATTGCTCCCTGGAGAAACGACAAGTGGAAAATGGACTCCCGTGAATCCGAAATCGCTTACTGCCAGGCTCACGGCATCAATCTTCCTTTCTCCACCGACTCTTCCTACAGCCGTGACCGTAACATCTGGCACATCAGCCATGAAGGTCTGGAACTGGAAGATCCGGCCAACGAGCCCAACTACGACCACCTGTTAGTACTCGGTACTACTCCGGAGAAGGCTCCCGACCAGGCAGAATATGTTACCATGACTTTTGAAAAGGGTATTCCCACTTCCGTAAACGGCAAGAAGATGAAATACTCCGACATCGTAAGAGAATTAAACAGACTGGGCGGCAAGCACGGTATCGGCATCATCGACATCGTGGAAAACCGTGTTGTCGGCATGAAGTCCCGCGGCGTATACGAAACACCGGGCGGCACCATTTTAATGGAAGCACACCAGCAGCTTGAAGAGTTAATCTTAGACCGTGACACCTATGCCATGAAGACCGAAATCGGCGCTAAATTTGCAAGCCTTGTTTACGAAGGCAAGTGGTTCACTCCTCTTCGCGAGGCTATGCAGGCTTTCATTGAAGTAACCCAGGAATATGTAACCGGTGAAGTGAAGTTCAAGCTTTACAAGGGCAACATTATCAAAGCTGGCACTACTTCTCCTTACTCCCTCTACAATGAATCTTTAGCATCCTTCAAGACCGGTGACCTTTACGACCACCACGATGCAGAAGGCTTCATCAATCTGTTCGGTCTGTCCTTAAAGGTACGCGCCATGAAGAAATTAGAGGTTGAGAAGAATAACAAATAATCTTTATTTCCCTGATAGAAAGTACTGAGTATGGAAGTTATTTTAATTATCGTATCGTATTTTATCATCGTAAATCTGCTTGGCTTTGCCCTCATGGGCATTGACAAGCGCAAAGCCATAAAGGGTGCCTTCCGGATTCCGGAAGCCACCCTCTTTATGGTTGCCATTATCGGCGGCAGTATCGGCTCCATCTTAGGCATGTATACCTTCCGCCACAAAACAAGACACTTAAAATTTGTCTACGGCATGCCCGCTATTTTAATTATCCAGCTTATTCTGCTCTTTTTACTGTACCGGGCGCCCGTTGAGCTTTTAACCATCTGATACAGAGGAAACAACCATGCATATTGCCGTTTGTAACGATAACGTCGCTGACAGAAAACAGCTTGAGAGACTTTTGGCAAGGGAATCCGACAAACGCCTCTCCACCTCTGGGAACCTTTATGTGGACTCCTATGGCCATCCGGACAGTCTGCTTAAAAATCCCATGCAGTTTGATGCGTTCTTTATTGATATGGAGCTGACCCCGGATATTTCGGACAGTTCTGTTTTACAATGTCTGATTAAGGCAGGTTGTTCCGCACCCGTCATCCTGTTCTATGCTTCCCCGGAAGAAAAAGAAGAAAAAAAGGCGCTCGGCAAAGATGCACCCATGGAAATTCTTCTGTTGGAAAAGCCGGTGCGAAAAGAAGAATTATCCTCTCTGTTGGACAATCTTCTGGTTCTTTCCGGCAAACGGGAAATTCCCATCGAAATCCGTGCCGAGGCAGGTACCCACTATATATACGAAAGTGACATTCTTTATGCCGAAAAAAAGGGAGGACATATTTATGTGACCCTGAAATCCGGGGAAATTCTTCCACATAATGCCTCCTTGGAAAGTCTGCTTGCACAGCTTGAAGCTTATCCTGTTTTCTTTGCACCCAACCGCAAAACCATCTTAAACGGAAGGTATATCAAATCTGTACAGCTTACACATATTACCATGTGTGACGGTCATACTTTTTCAGCCATCGGCGCCGGTATCGGCTATGCCAAAAAATGCCTGGCTGAATATGCGCAATGACTGCACCATGAACGTGGACGTCAAAATCTCTGTCTCAGTCTGTATACCTATCTGCATCTTACACCGCAACAATAACGCCGCCGTCATTTGCATACATACTGCTGATGCCTGCCATATCCTGCATCATAATGTTATTGCACCCGGTTTTTAATTTAATCATCTGCTCCACCAAGAGTGCCCTGTCCGGTGCATTGCAATGACTGATGATGATTCTCTTCTTATCGGCATCTGTGAGTTCCGACGCTATCAGATCCACCATCTTATTTAATGCCTTTTTGATTCCGATGCCCTGACCTCGTTGTACAATAATTCCATCCTCCGCTGCCATCACCGGTTTAATACTGAGCGTAGAAGCCACAACAGCCTTAATACCGGTAAGCCGGCCGTTCTTCCGAAGTGTTTCTAAATTATCCAGTACAAAATAGGTGTGCATTTCATTACGGAAATGACGGATTTTCTTAGTGATTTCCGCAAAGGTAAGCCCCTGCTCCTCCAGTTCCATAAGCTTTAATGCAATCTGTGTCTCCCCGCAGCTTGCAGAACGTGAGTCTACTACCAGTATATTTTTGTCCCCATACTGTTCTTCATATAAATTTTTCCCAAGAACTGCGCTGTTGTAGCTGCCGCTCAGCTTTGAAGTCAATGTCACCACGTAGACTCTCTCTGCTTCCGTACGATAAGCGTTCATGTAGCTCTCCGGGGACGGACAGGAAGACTTCGGACATTTGGGGCACTCTGCCACCCTTCTTAGGAAATCCTTCTGATCAAAGTTTTCATCATCCAGAATACGATAATCGTCGCCGACTTCTATTTCCAGAGGAACTCTTTCAAATCTCTCGTCATCCCGCAATTCCTCCGGTAATTCGCAACAGCTGTCTACTACGATTTTATAATTATATTTCATATCTGATTTCCATCCCTTTCCTAATCTGCGCTTTTGTGCCCGTTTCAGGTCTTTTTACAGAACTTGTATTTTTCTCTTTTTGTCGCGTTTTGCAGAACTTTCGCAAATAGTTTTCATTACTATGTAATATAGTAGCACATTTCACATGGACTGTAAAGGGGAATGGAAAGTTTCACAGTTATTTTACTTTACGGTTCTATTGTGAGTGGGCAAAAGGCTATCACCCTGCCGTTGGGTTGTAGAAGGTGATAGCCGACACCATATCATCCTTCATGAGTAATCCCACATAAAGCGGTAAAGTATCATAGTTTCCAATATTAATATCCGCAATCATGATATGATCGAACTGGTTTTCCCAATAATAATCTTCTCCCTTATAATCCCATTTATCATCCATATCTATGTAACTCCGCGGATAGGTGACATTATTCCATCCCATGCATGCCGCCACATCCCCATACAGATAATTGCCTTCAAAATCCATGACTGCCATATCCGGATATTCCGCAAGTATCTCTTTCTGTTTCATCCCTACCTTGATACCATTTGCCAGCGAATGTTTATCATCAATAATGGAATACCCCCGAAGTATAATTTCGTCAGAATAATCGTATTTTCCGTAATAATACTCCACACCATCCATTTCAATGATGTACCATGTTCCCTCTCCTGTTCCCGGCAATACTCCCTGTAATGTTTTAACACTGCCTAACTCCTGTGCAGCTGCAAATTCGTATTCCCTTATGCCGGGTGTAACAACCATATCCTCCTGTGAAAAAACATGCATTTTTTCCGTAATTTCCTCTGAATTTTCTGTAACAGTTTCTCCAGCAGAAATTTGTGTGCGAGTGGCAGTTTGTGATTGTGTTCCCTCCTCATCGGATTTTCCGCTACATCCGGCACATATAATCCCCAGTAAAGATATAATTACAATAATTTCTTTTCTTAACTTCATAACTCTTCCCTCATCCTAATCATCTGCACCCTAAAAATGAAGATACATATCCCCTAAACTATAATATTCTTACTGTCTTTTACCTTATGAATGATGTTACCTTTTTTCTAATCAATCTATTCAAATCCTTTTATATATTGTATTTTTATAGTATATTTCCATAATTATTCTGTCAATATTGTTTTGTATAATAACTTTATATTTATGTAATTGTTCTCATTTCACAGTATTTATATAAATACAATCAGAAAATAGCTTTTGTGTTTATTTCTCATTATAATTATTAATGTCCTTTTTTAATTCAGATAAACCCGTTCTTAAAATATCAAAATAGTTGTTATATACTTTTCTTATTCAGATACCTGCCATTTCTCCCCTGTCCAATACAAATATTGTGTTTTTTCATAATTATTCCCCGATATAGAGACCGCATTTGTACCTAATTTCTCTATATACAGGATAAGCTCATCTTCCGGAGTCATCGAAATAACCGTCATATCTCCTATCATTGCCGTTTTTTCATACAAAGAATAGAATTGAGAATTAATCCCCCCATCTAAAATTGTTATTTCTTCTATAATCTCCACTTCATTAGAGTCAAGTCCATATTTGTGTGTAAATTCCTTAAGGT